>CAJBFN010000011.1 GCA_903952435.1 uncultured bacterium | reverse complement strand
CTGATCTAAGACCATCTAGTGCTTACCACTTACGAGCTGTATCTAACGATGCATCTGGCAACAAAGGTGTCTCTGAACAACAATCTGTCCTAACCGAACAAGCCCGTTCCTCAATCCTTGACATAATTATTAACTCGCTACAGTCGTCTTTGGGGTGGTTGTTTGGGATGGAAAAATAGATCCTGACTTATCTTAAAAATAACATTTTAAATGCTTAGGCTGTCATCTGTTCGTATGCTACAATATAGTTATGCTTCAAAAGATGCGGGGAGTGTTCAAAGGGTTCATAAATAGATTAATTAAATCTGTTCGTGCTACTTGTTTGCGATTTAAGTCTTCAAAAGGCCACCGTTTTTATTTTATAGCTACGCTTTTTATTATAGTTTCAATGTTCGCTAGTATGCTTTTGCCAAGTATGACAGTAAAGGCTCAATCTAGATTAACATGGTCATCTAATGCTGATTTTTACATGAATAAAAATGTGCTTGATGGTCAGTCTGGCGCTTGCAAGATGAATAGTTTTAGTGGTTTGGCGATTTCAGGAGATGATTATTCAGATATTACATGTGCAAGCAGTGGCGCAGAGTCTGATTTGGCATTAGCTAGGCTTACTGCTGCGAATAATTTAACTGGTATTACGTCTATAGTTGCTGGTGATAATCATTCCTTAGCTCTCAAAAACGACGGCACTGTTTGGGCCTGGGGGCTTAATACAAACGGTCAATTAGGTGACAATTCAACAACTCAGAGACTTGCTCCAGTTCAAGTCAAAGATACCGCTGGCACCGGTTATTTGACTGATATAATAGCTATAGCTGCCGGTTATTATCACTCAATGTCTGTAAAAAATGACGGCACCGTCTGGGCCTGGGGCAATAACGGTAGTTTTCAATTAGGCGATAATTCATCAACCCAGAGCCTTACTCCAATTCAGGTCAAAGACACCGCCGGCACTGGATTTTTAACTGGTATAAAAACCGTAGCTGTCGGTGCCTATCATTCCATAGCTCTCAAAAATGACGGTACTGTCTGGTCCTGGGGACTTGGTGATAATGGTGAGTTAGGTAATGGTTCAATTAATACAAGTTTTACCCCAATTCAGGTCAAAGACACCGCCGGCACCGGATTTTTAACTGGTATAACATCTATAGCTGCCGGGTTCTCTCACTCAATGGCTGTAAAAAATGACGGCACCGTCTGGGCCTGGGGTGTTAACGGAGAGGGCCAACTAGGCGTTAATTCATTTGTTTCAATTAGCACAACCCCAATTCAAGTCAAAGACACCGCCGGCACCGGATTTTTAACTGGTATAACATCTATAGCTGCCGGGTTCTCTCACTCAATGGCTGTAAAAAATGACGGCACCGTCTGGGCCTGGGGATCAAATTTTAACGGTCAATTAGGCGACGACTCATACAGTCAGAGCCTTACTCCAGTTCAAGTCAAAGACACCGCCGGCACTAGTTATCTGGCTGACGTTATTTCCGTAGATGGTGGTGCTCAAAATAGTCATTCTTTGGCTCTCAAAAACGACGGCACCGTCTGGGCCTGGGGCTATAATGCCAATGGTCAACTAGGCGATAATTCACAAACTGAGAGCCTAACCCCAGTTCAAGTCAAAGACACCGCCGGCACCGGATTCTTAACTGGTATAACGGCCGTAGATAATGGGAACGGTTATTCTCTAGCTCTCAAAAACGACGGCACTATTTGGGCCTGGGGTGTTAATACGAACGGTCGGTTGGGTGACAATTCGGTTGCTCAGCGCTTAACGCCGTTTCAAGTAGTTAATGAAGTATACTCATCAGATGTACTTACTGATCTAAGCGATGTAAAAGCTATAGTTGCCGGCAGCTCTCATTCCTTGGCTGTGAAAAACGATGGCACCGTCTGGTCCTGGGGCCTTAATACGAACGGTCAATTAGGCAATAGCTCAACTACTTCTAGCTCAATCCCAGTTCAAGTCAAAGATACTAATGATGGCACCGGTTATTTAACTGGCATTACTGCCATAGCTGCCGGCATCTCTTACTCTATGGCTCTCAAAAATGATGGCACCGTCTGGTCCTGGGGCCTTAATACGAACGGTCAATTAGGCAATGGCTCAACTACTTCTAGCTCAATCCCAGTTCAAGTCAAAGATACTAATGATGGCACCGGCTATCTAGCTGGCATCACTGCCATAGCCGCCGGCAGTTCTCATTCTTTGGCTCTCAAAAACGACGGCACCGTCTGGGCTTGGGGGCTTAATACGAACAGCCGACTAGGTGATGGCTCAACATCTCAGCGCTCAACCCCAGTTCGAGTCAAAGATGCTAGCAGCATTGGCTATTTGGGCGGCGTAACGGCAATTGCGGCCGGAGGAAGTCATTCTCTCGCTATTAAAAAATATAAAACAAATACTGCAGGAATTTATGTTGACGCAAGCAATAATGTCTTATCAGATCAAAACAATGTTTCGATACGAGTTGCTGATGATGGTGTTTGGGCCTGGGGTCTTAACTCAAATGGTCAATTAGGTAATGGGTTAACTGCTACTGTGTCAATTCCAGTTAAAGTTAAAGACACAGCCGGCACGGGTTATCTAGCTGATATCACTTCTGTAGATGCAGGGAGCTCTCATTCTCTAGCACTTAAAAACGATGGTACTGTCTGGGCCTGGGGGCTTACTGAAACAGTAGGTAATGGTTCAGGTTTGCCTATGAATACAACTAAGCCAGTCCAAATCAGTGCTCTTGCTGGTATTACTGACATATCTGCAGCAGCAGGGGGTGCCTACTCTATAGCTCTCAAAAATAATGGCACCGTCTGGGCCTGGGGATGGAACTCAAATGGCCAATTAGGCGACGGATCAACCACTCAGCGCCTTAGCCCAGTTCAAGTCAAAGACACCGCCGGCACCGGCTGGTTAACCGGTATAACTACCATATCCGCTGGGAGCTCTCATTCTTTAGCTATTAAAAATAGTATCACCGCTGACCCAGATGAAGATACCGCTTGGGGCTGGGGACTTAATACATCTGGACGCCTAGGCGATGGCTCAATCACCCAACGTCTCACTCCGGTTCAAACCAATATATTTTCTGCAGATAGTGTAGTATATGAAAAACTAGGTGTTTTGTCGGGCGTTACTTTAGATATTGGCGCTGGCAAAAAAACAAGGGGGTATTCAATTAATTGGAATTCTGATGCCTTACCGGCTAGCACTTCTATTAGTTTTAGTGTTAGGACTGGCACCGACAATAAAACTTGGTCTGATTGGACATCATTCAATCAAACTGGTGCTGGAACTACTACTGGCGCGGGCGACTTAACTAGCTTGCCTATATCAAGATATATTGAAATACGTGCAGTTCTAGCTACTTCTGATGCGTTGGTTACTCCTAAGATTAATGACTTTTCGCTTATGTATATGCACGACATAATTGCTCCCACGGGCCCAACTAATGTCAATCTTTTTAACGGTACAACTGATCTAACAGTAACAACTTATAAAACCAATGGCCAAGGTGAATATGTCGATGTAGATAATAATGTTTTATCAGATCAAAATAATATAGGCTTACGAGTTGTTATTGATATTACTCAGGAAAAATTCTTTAATTATTCCAATCCAATTTTCAAATTTTATGGTGCTAATGATCCCGATATAATCAATAGCGTAGCGGTTGATCAATCGGGAATAAATGGATATTATGTTTATTTTGGCCAAGACGATACCGCTGCATATACCGCCGGTACCTTTCAATCTCGAACTGACTCAGTGCCTAATACCTTTAATACTCTAGACCTACAAATCTTCACACCATCAACCGCTATATCTAATGAAGGCGACTATTATTTAAGAGTGGCCACAGTCGATAACGCTGGCAATATTTCCGATCCAGTCACTTTATTTACATATAAATACGACAAAACACCTCCGACGGCCGTCTCTTCGCTTACTGTTGATCCATTTGGTTGGTCATCTAATAACAACTTTACATTCAACTGGGCAGCCAGCACCGATTTATTAGGTCAAGGTCAATCGGGTATAGCGGGATACCAATATAAGATAAATGATGCGGATGATGATTGGTCTGGTTCGTCTCAGACTGTCGGCACTACATTAACATTATCCAATAGTAATCAAGTTCATCCGGGTACAAATGTTTTATATATACGCGCCATTGATAATGCTGGCAATGTAAGTAGTATTATTAAAGATATTAATTTTTACTACACTGGTAATGCGCCGTCCGCACCATTATCTTTGATTGTCGATCCTATAGTTCCAACCCAGGCTAATTCATTTACGTTTAGTTGGCTGCCTCCATCAAAAGCTGATGCAGGCGCCTATCAGGGTGATATTATAGGTTATCGCTATTCAATTAATAGTCCTGTGACCGATACTAATTCGGTATTCATAAAACTAAGTGATGTTATTTTAGGCAAAATACCTGCGGCCACATATAATACAACAAGCGGACAGGTAACCCTGTCAAACATTCCAGCTGCAACAAGGGTTATGCCAAATGCTAATACATTTTATGTTATGGCGATTGGCACTGACGGAAGCCAAGATATAATCGCTTATGGTAATGAATCTAAAATGGCCAAGGTCGAATTCTATTGCGACACTAGCGCTCCAGGTCTACCAACAAGCGTCCAGTTATTTGATACCTCAAATCGCGATACTTTAGAATATTCAGTTACTATAAAATGGACAGCCCCCTCAGCTGAGAATTCAGGCATTGGTGTTAGTGGTTATGATATCTACCGATCAATTGATGGCATTAACTTTGGTTATCCAGCCAGTCCAATCGGCAGCAGTACTGGCACCTCATTTGTTGACGCTGGAGTTGCCGGCGGCACAACCTATTATTATGAAGTTCGATCTAGGGATAGTGCAAATAATACAAACGGGCCTACTATGGCATTACCTATATCTCCAACTGGTCGCTATACTAGAGCCCCTGACATTACTAATGGCCCAGCGGTCGCAGCTAAAGTCTCGACGGCTAATATCCAATGGACGACTTCTACTGATGATACATCTGATCAGCATAAGGCGTCCTCATTCGTTGAGATTGGCGAGACTGTCATACCCGAGACTACACTTTGTAAAGAAGTCTACGGTGTCTCACAAGGTCAAGATGATCATGTCAGTGACCATGAAGTTCTAGTGACTGGATTAAAATCCGACTCAACTTATTATTATAGGGTTAAGTCAACTGACAAAGATGGTAATAAGATTTGTGCTAATGGTATGTTCAGGACACGACCAGCGCCTCGCGTTGAGCGTGTCTCAATTCAAGATATTCGACTATATACAGCCATCCTAACTTGGTATACATCCGAGCCAGCTATATCCGACCTACTATATGGTAAGTCTACAAACTACTCAAGTGAACTAAAGAATATATCCGGTGGCGCTACTACTGTTCATACAGTTAGATTAGAAGGGCTGGAAGATTCTAGCACCTACCATTTTGCAGTTCGCATTACCGACATTGATGGTAACCAGATTACCTCCGACGACTACACCTTCGAAACTCAAAAATATCCAAAAATATCTAATGTAAGATTTCAACCACTTAACGATCAAGCCACCGCTGCCTTCCAAGTAACCTGGGACACTAATGTTCCAACTACATCAGTCGTTCAATTTAAGCCTGATGGTGGCACCATCCAAGAAACTGTTAAAACTAAACTTGAAACCAAACACACCATTACAATCAACGGCTTATTCGATGATACATATTATCTAATGAATACTATTGGCGTAGATCAATTCGGCAACAGCGCCATCTCTGATACTCAACGCATTAAAACCGCCTACGACACTCGTCCACCAGCTACAGCCAACGTCACCACTGAAGTCTCTAACACTGAATTTGGCACAGCTGCCAAAAGTCAAATCGTTGTCTCTTGGCAAACTGATGAACCTAGCACATCTCAAGTTGAATACGACTTTGGCGTAACTGGTGATAGCTACGGCAGCAAAACCCAAGAAGACGCCAACCTAACTACCTCACATGTTGTTGTCTTAACTAACTTACGACCATCTAGTGTTTACCGCATAAGAACATCATCCAAAGACGCTTTAGGTAACAAAGGCGTCTCTGAACAACAGTCTGTCCTAACCGAGCAAGCTAGATCTTCTGTTTTTGACATAATTATTAACTCATTACAATCGTCTTTGGGCTGGTTGTTTAATATAGGAAAGTGATATACTAGTTAGTAATATGGGTATAAGTAGTGGGCCACCTATCATCGGCATACAAAATATAAATAAAGCTTTTCAGGTTGGAAAAAACCAAGTTGATGTTCTAAAGGGTGTTGATTTAAATATTATGCCGGGTGAGTTTGTAATTTTGTTTGGACAGTCTGGTTGTGGCAAATCTACACTTTTAAATACGATTATTGGCCTAGAAAGACCTAATTCCGGTGATATTATTATTCGTGGACGAAAATTATATGATTTAGGTGAGGACGCTAGGGCAAAAGTTCGTCAGGATAGGTTTGGTATAGTACACCAACAAGCTAACTGGATTAAATCATTGAATGTAGTTGAGAATGTAGCTTATCCGTTAATGATATCTGGTTATAGCCGCAGGGCTGCTATCAAACGCGCCGAAAGAACACTTGAACTTTTGAAGTTAGCTGAATTTTCTAGGTATACGCCAACCGAGTTATCTGGCGGTCAGCAACAAAAAGTTTCAATATGCCGAGCCATCATAAATAACCCATGGATTATAGTCGCAGACGAGCCGACCGGTAACCTTGATACAGTTTCAGCTGATGAGGTTATGGGTATATTTAAAACTATCAATGAGCAAGCTAGAAGAACTATTTTGATGGTTTCGCATAATCCAGAATATGAAAAATATGCTACAAAAGTTATATACATGAAAGACGGAATTATCGAAAAAATAGTCAACCGTAAAGATGTAAAAGTAGACGAAGACCAATATCCTAGCGATTTATTGGCTATGGCGCGAGGTGAAGTTTTATGAGACCATCGTATCTTTTGTATTTATCATATCGTAATTTATTCTCGCATAAAATGCGTACTATATTGACTGCTAGTGGCGTGGCTATATCTGTTGCTTTTGTGGTGTTTTTGATATCTTTTGCATTGGGATTGCAGAGAATATCGACTGATCAGATATCTAATATAAATGCTTTACAGGTTTTGGACGTTAGTATAGGCAAGTCAAAGATTTTGTCATTAAATGACGAGACAATAGATAAATTTACAAAACTCGGTAATGTTTCCGAAGCTCAACCTCAAGTAAGCGCGGCAGCTAGGATAAAGGCTGGCGATTCAAGTATTGATGGAGTTATTTATGGTAAAAATAATTCATATTTGAAATTAGATGATACTAGGATCTCGTTAGGTGAACAGTATGAAGACAATTCTTCGGATGGTGCTTTAATTAATATTGCGGCACAAAAACAGCTCGGAGTATCGGATGTCGATATTATTGGTAAAGATATTAGTGTCGATGTTGTTATTAGGTCTGAATCTTTAGAGAAAGGTAGTGGTACTAAGACTGTCAAGGAAGATTTGAAAATCGTAGGTGTCATAAATGATACCAGTGCTCCATTTGTATATGTTCCATTGCACATTTTTATAGATAATGGTGTCGTAAATTACACTAATGCTAAGGTAAAGATGGAAAGTAAGGATTATGTAAATCAGGCTAAATTGCAAATTGAGAGTATGGGCTTTAATACGACCTCAATCAAAGAGACGATCGATCAAATTAACCAGTTCTTTGCTATCTTCCAGGTGGTATTGGTTTCATTCGGTGGTATAGCAATTATAGTTGCGTGTCTTGGTATGTTTAATACACTGACGATTAGCTTGATAGAAAAAACCAGAGAAGTTGGCTTTATGAAGGCTCTTGGCACTATGCGCAGTAATATCTATTGGATATTTACTCTTGAATCTATGCTTATTGGGCTATTTGGCAGCGTTGCTGGCGTAGCAATAGGCTTGGGTGCTGGTGGCATATTAAATTACAGTATATTTGCTTTAGCTAGTGGATCTGGGAACCAGGCTGTTGAATTATTTTATATACCAGCGGTGCTTGTTGTATTTATATTATTTATATCTTTGATGATAAGCTTGTTGACTGGTCTATATCCAGCTCGCAGGGCTGCCAAAATTAGCGCACTTGACGCTATGCGTTACGAATAGACTAGAAAAGTTACCTCTTTTAGAGTATAATTGTCGGGTTATGTTAGAGGTAATTAAAGTTGTCGGTGCTCGTGAGCATAATCTAAAAAATATTAGCGTCGATATTCCACGCGATAAATTAGTTGTGATTACTGGTCTTTCTGGCTCTGGCAAATCTTCACTGGCGTTTGATACAATCTATGCCGAAGGTCAGAGGCGCTATGTTGAGAGCCTTTCTAGTTATGCTCGTCAATTTTTAGGATTGATGGAAAAGCCGGATGTTGATTATATCGAAGGCCTTAGTCCAGCAATTAGTATTGACCAAAAATCAACTAGCCGTAATCCACGAAGTACGGTTGCAACCGTGACTGAGATTTATGATTATTTACGTTTGTTATTTGCTAGGATTGGGATACCACATTGTCCTACTTGTGGCAAAGAGGTTACACGACGAACGTCTGAGAGTATTGTTGATGAAATAATGAAATTATCAGTGGGTTCAAAGTTATTAATATTAGCGCCGATTGTTAAATCTAAAAAAGGTGAGTTTGCTCATATTCCAGAACAATACAAAAGAGTTGGTTTTGCTAGAGCTAGAATTGACGGCATTATCTATGTATTGGATGAGTTCCCCGAACTAGACAAAAATTATAAACACGATATTGAAATTGTAGTTGATAGAATTGTCATGTCTCCTGATATGGTCGGCCGCGTTACCCAGTCAGTTGAACAGGCGCTTGAAATGGCTGATGGTATAGTTGAAATTTTTAACAGTGATGATGAAAAAACATATATATACAGTCAAAAGTATGCCTGTCTAGATCATCCCGAAGAAGACATCCCGGAGCTTGAGCCTAGGTTATTTAGTTTCAATGCGCCGCAAGGCGCCTGTCCGGTTTGTACTGGTCTAGGTAATAGGCTTGAGGTTGACCCAAGTTTAGTTTTTAACTCTAATCTAACTATTTCCGAGGGAGCAATTCGTCCTTATAATCGTATCAATAGTGACGCTTGGTATATGAAAAAATTGACTGAAGTCGCCAAGGCACATAGATTTAGTTTAAAAGTTCCAGTTAGTGAATTATCGCAAATAAATTTAGATAAGATTTTATATGGAACTGGTGATCAAAAGTATACAGTTCAATTAGGTAGCGGTCGAGATTATGACTCGACTTATGAAGGTGTGATACCGAATCTTGAACGACGCCATAAAGAGACTGATAGCGAATTTATGCGCAAAGACATTGAACGATTTATGCGCCAGCGTGAATGTCATATTTGTCATGGCGCAAGGTTAAAGCCTGTCGTTTTGGCAGTTACAATCCATGGATTAAATATTATGGATATTTGTAGTCTTGATGTTACAAATTCATTAGATTTATTTGAGAATAATTTAAAATTAACTGATTCAGAAATGTTTATTGCTAAACAAATAACTAAAGAAATTATATCTAGATTACGTTTTATGAATAATGTCGGTCTAAATTATCTAGAGCTTGGTCGTGCAGCTAATACATTGTCTGGAGGTGAGGCTCAGCGAATTAGGTTGGCGACTCAGATCGGCTCTGGATTACAAGGTGTGTTGTATGTTTTGGATGAGCCATCAATCGGGTTACATCAACGCGATAACCACCGGTTAATTGGGACATTAAAACATCTTCGTGATTTAGGTAATACGGTAATAGTTGTTGAGCATGATGAGGATACGATTCGTAATGCTGATTATCTGTTGGATATCGGTCCAGGAGCCGGTATAGCGGGCGGAGAAGTAGTTGCGGCTGGAACTCCAGGCGAAGTTGCTAAAAATGATAACAGCATAACCGGTCGTTATTTAAGTGGTCTTGATAAAATTAGCATACCAAAAAAACGCCGGCCAATTATTAGTGATAGAAAGCTAATTGTCCGCGGTGCTAGCGAAAATAACTTAAAAAATATCGATGTTGAATTTCCGTTGGGTGTTATGACGGTAGTTAGCGGCGTTAGCGGCAGCGGCAAATCGACTTTGGTTAATGATATCTTAGCCAAAGAACTATCGGCTAGGCTCCATCGATCAAGTTCCGTTCCTGGTGCACATAAAAATATTGAAGGTATAAAATTATTAGATAAGGTTATCGTAATTGATCAATCGGCGATTGGTCGCACTCCAAGGTCTAACCCGGCGACATATACAGGTGTATTTACGGCAATTCGTGAATTATTTGCCGCAACAGCCGAAGCTAATATTCGTGGCTATAAAACTGGCCGGTTTAGTTTTAATGTCAAGGGTGGTCGCTGCGAGAATTGTCAGGGTGATGGCGTAATAAAAATTGAAATGCATTTCTTGCCAGATGTATATGTGACTTGTGATGTTTGCAAGGGTAAAAGATATAATCGCGAGGCTTTGGAAATCAAATACAAGGGTATGACAATTAGTGATGTCCTAGGTATGACAGTTGAGCAGGCGGCAAAATTCTTTGAGAATATTCCAACAATTGCGCGCAAATTAGATACTTTAGTTGAAGTTGGTCTGGGCTATATTAGATTAGGACAGCCAGCAACAACTTTCAGTGGTGGTGAAGCTCAACGAATAAAATTAGCCAGTGAGCTATCTCGTAGATCGACTGGTAAGACCTTATATATTTTAGATGAACCAACCACAGGATTGCATAGTGCCGATGTCAAAAAGTTATTAGCTATCCTGCAAAAACTCGTATCGGGTGGTAATAGTATGATTATTATTGAGCATAATTTAGACGTTATTAAATCTGCCGATTATGTTCTTGATATGGGTCCAGAAGGTGGCTTGGCAGGGGGCTATATTGTTGCGAGCGGCACACCAGAAGATGTTTCAAAAGAAAAGAACTCTTTTACTGGTCAATATCTAAAAAATTTATTGTAGCTTGACAAACTTTTTGGTTATAAATTTATCTACGATTATAACAAAGCTAAGAATAATAAGCCCAAGCCCAACCGAGGCTGTTGTGTCGGTTAGCCAGTGGTAACCCAGATATAAACGCATAAATGCCATAATTGCCGTAAGGATTAGTGTTGTCGTTAGCCAATTAAATACTCGAAGTGGGCTAGATCGTCTTGAGCAGATTAAATATCCAATAACCAAAACTAACACGAAGACCGCAATTGTGTGTCCAGATGGAAAGGCGTAATCTGTTTCTAATGGTCTTATCATAAATTTTGCGGCTGGGCGATTAATCATATACCAAGATTTAAATAAGACAGTTACGGCTCCAGTCGCTAACATCGCTAGCACTAATAACACTGGTCGCCAAAATTCACGTTTATATGAAGCCCAAATGGCAGCAATTGCAATTGTTAGAATGCCGGCTGTCGATAAACTACCCATTATGGTTATAATTTTTATGTAATTAGTCAAATCTTCTTGTCGTAGGCTTAACATAAAGTCTAAAACGGATTTATTAATTGAGTTTGTGCTGGTGGCTACAAAATAAGAAGCTGAAAAAATTAAAATACCAATTAACGCCGAAGATATTGCGGCGATTTTCTTCTTTTTATTAGTCCAGGGTGTTTTTATGTTCTTGAGTTCTATATTGTTTATATCTGTGTTCATATTTTTACCCATTTTTGCGATTCTTAATTTTTTGAAATTCCAATTTTGTTGCGCTCCAAATAGCTTGTCTTTGCGACTTGTCCTTAAGTAAATGATACAATGCCGGGGCGATTGACACAAGCAGTATTAGTACAATTATAGGTAATAACACTGTATCAATATCTATTCCGAGCTTATGTAGATAAAAGCCTAGGAAATAGCCTAAATATGTAATTCCGGCAGCCCAAAGCGCAGCGCCGATAAGGTTAAATAGCATAAAAGTTTTTCGGTTCATATTGGCAACACCTGCGATTAACGGTGCGAATGTTCTTACTATTGGTATAAAACGAGCTATAATTATAGTTTTGCCACCATATTTATCATAAAAGTCTTGTGCTTTTTGTACATTTTCTTGACGAAACAATAGCGAATTTGGCCGTTTAAATAAATATGGTCCGACCTTGCGACCAAATGCATATCCAACGTTATCTCCAATTGCGGCGGCAATGAACAATACTGCTACTGTAATATGGATGTTTAAATCTAAATTAAAAGTATTAGTTCCTTGTATTAAAAAACCTAAAGTAAAAAGTATACTGTCGCCTGGCAAAAAGAAACCAATCAAGAGTCCGCTTTCGGCAAAAATTATAATTGCAACAACGGCAAGGGCTGCTAGCGGGCCAGCGGTTTGGGCAAATTGCATAAGGTCAAATCCAGGGATCATATTATTAACTATTTTAACATAATCGTAAGATGAAATGTTATAATAAATATCAGCAGTTACTAAATTAACGACTGAGGATAGGGAGAAGATGAGTAATATTTCATTAAAATTAGAAACCAGAACCGCTGAAGGTAAAAAAGTCTCAAAATTAAGGCAGGCAGGAATTATTCCTAGCGTGGTTTATGGTGGTAATGACCAACCAATAATGACACAATCGTCACTAGCTGAAACCGCTAAGGTTGTTGGCCGCGTCGGTAAACATACGCCACTAGATTTATTAATTGATGGCCATAAAAAATTAGCTATTATTAAAGATATAGATCGCGATCCAGTCAGGCATTCGTTGCGACATGTGGCTTTTCATACAATTAGCCAAAACGACATTATTACAACTGAAGTGCCAATTATTTTAGTTGGTCAAGGCGAAAGTGCGGCTGAACGAGCAGGCCTAGTTATTTTACAGGCACTCGAACATATAGAGGTTAAGGCTAAGCCGGCTGATTTGCCAGAATCAATTGAATTGTCGATTGTTGATTTGGCGACTGATGAGGATAAATTAACTGTTGCTGATATAAAGTTGCCAGCTGGTGTTGAATTTGATGATATGGACCAAGATATGGAACTAGTCATCGCTAATGTTTACGAGCCAGGCGCTTTGCAAGCGGCTAATGAAGCCACTGGTGGCGATGCTGAGGCTGAAACCGAAGTTCCAGTTGAGGGTGAAGATTCGGCCGTTGAGGTTGCCGGAGATGCAAAACCAACAGAAACTGAAGCTAAAAAATAAAAATAGAATTAAAGCAAAAACTCCGCGTTATGCGGAGTTTTTGTTTATTATTCTATAAAACCACCAGATTGATGTGCCCATAATTTAGCGTAGATATTACTATTTGCGATTAACTCTTCATGAGTACCTTGTTCGGCTATTTTGCCATCATCTAAAACGATTATTCGGTCAAGTTTAGAGATAGTCGATAGACGATGAGCGATAACTATACTGGTGCGCCCACGCATAAGTTTTGCTAGTGAATCTTGGATTAATTTTTCACTTTCACTATCTAGTGCTGAGGTAGCTTCGTCTAGTATCAAGATCGGTGCATTTTTTAATATTGCTCTGGCAATAACAATACGCTGACGCTGACCGCCAGATAATTTGACGCCTCGCTCTCCAACCAGGGTGTCAAATCCTTTTTCTAGCGATTGGATAAAATCTAGGGCATTTGCCTGGGCGGCAGCGTAACGTACTTCGGCATTAGATGTATTTGGTTTACCGTAGGCTATATTGTCTCGCAGAGTTCGGTGAAATAGTGATGGTTCTTGAGATACATAAGCAATTGATCTATGTAGGTCATCTTGGGTTATTGATGTAATATCTTGGTCATCGATTTTTATTGTACCGTTTTTAATATCACTAAATCTTAGAATTAATCTGGTTAAACTAGTTTTACCAGAACCAGATCGACCAACTAATCCAACTCGTTCGCCAGGTTTAATAATTAATGAAAATTTTTCAAATAATGGTTTGTTATTCTCACTGTGTGTAAATGTTATATCATTTAACTCAATTTTGCCTTTGTCTATAATGCATTTTTCAGGGTTTTCTGGGTCTTTGATTTCGATATCTTCATCAAGTGTTGCTATCATTGGTCCGGCGTCGCCAATAACTCGTAAATAACCTCTGGTTGCATTATTCACTTGCCATAATTGATGGACAATATTTAGGGTATAGCTGATTACAAGGTAGACTGCACCAATTTCAGCTATGTGGTATTCGGTTGCAAAAATTGCGGCTGCAAAAGCACAGACGTTTACAAATGTCATAAGGGTCGCAAAAGCACCTGTTACAAATACTACACTTTTCATTTCTTTCATAACAGTTTTGGCCCATTTGTCAGTAAGTGATTGGTATTTATTTAACTCATATTTATTACTAGCAAAAGCTTTGACTGCAGAAATATTGCTAATAGTATCAGCAAAATACGCTGTCATTTTGCTGCTACGTTTTGCGACCTGGTTGCTGATCGGCGCAATTGTTAACTGTGATTTTATCATGACAATTACGACTATTATTGACAATATTGCTAGCACTACTGCATATTGCCACATAATAAAACTAAGAGCTATACATATAGAAATTACAGATGTGGCGATTGGTACAACATTCCAAATAATTATGTCCCAGAATCTCTCGATTGATCCAATTAATTTATTAGTATCCGATACCATGCCGCCGCTCATTTTGTTTGAATGGTATGATAGGCTTTTGTTCGTTAGGTGCTTTAATATTTTTTGTATTACAATTCTTTGCATTTTAGTTTCAGAAATAAATGATATAGCAATTGCAACCCTAATCGCTACAACATCACTGGTAAATAAAATTACAGAATATCCGACTAATAGCATAATACTATTGTCCATAGTTGCCGTTCCGGCAGCGATATGGGCTAGTAATTGAGATACAAATATTGGTGCGATAGTCGTGTTTAATACTGAAAATATAATTTGCATTAATACCATGACCCAAACTAATACTGGGCTAATTTTCCATAGTCTGAGTAGGAATTGTACAATTCTTTTTGGTGAATATTTTTTTGACATAACGTTACCAGTTTATCATAAAGATATACGTATCTGTTATAAAAAAGTATAATAAGTGTGATGGATGCTAAATTATCAATAAAATTAAGAACTCTACCAGCTAATCCTGGTGTTTATTTTCATAAAGATAAATCAGGGCAGATTATTTATATTGGCAAGGCGGCAGTTTTAAAAAACCGCGTTAGGCAGTATTTTCAAAATATAGATGCCAAGGATGTTAAAACTCGGGCGCTGGTAGCTGATATTTACGACACCGATTGGGTTGAGACTGACAGCGAAATTGACGCACTATTTCTAGAGGCCGAGATGGTCAAGCGCTATATGCCGAAATATAATATATTACTTCGTGACGATAAGTCTTCAACTTTTGTAAGGATTGATATAAAAAATGATTGGCCATATGTCAGCTTCACTCGTAATCCGGCTGATGACGGGGCGGAGTATTTTGGCCCATATTTTAATAGCTATGCTGTCAAAAAAGCCTTTCGATATTTGCGGTCAATTTTTCCATATTTTACAAAACCAAACCAGCAAAATCTAAAACCAGATTTGGATTCGCATCTTGGATTGTCACCGATTGATGTGACTAGTGCGGAATATAAAATAATTTTAAGGAAATTAATCAGTTATATAAAAGGTAACAAAAAATCCATTATTAAAGACCTTGAAAAAGATATGAAAAAAGCTGCAAGAAATCAATCATTTGAATTGGCGGCTAATTTGCGCAATAAATTAAATAATCTTCGCGAATTAAATCGTCGTATCATGTTTGGTGATAAAGAATTTTTGGACATCAGTAAGGATTTAGCCTTGAAAGAATTGGCTGAATTATTAGGCTTAGAAGAGGCGCCAACTAGGATTGAAGGTTATGACATTTCTCATCTTAGTGGCACCAATGTTGTCGGCAGCATGGTGGTATTTACAAACGGCGTCAGTGATCGGGCACAGTATCGTAAATTCAAAATCAGAGTTGATAAAAATGATGATTTTTATAATATGAATGAAGTTATCACTAGGCGATTTAGTGATAAAAATGTAAAAAGTTGGGGATTGCCAGATTTGGTTTTAATCGATGGCGGCAAAGGCCAGCTAGATGCGGCCTTAAAGGCTTTTAGCCAATATGAAATCAAAAATATTCCGTTTATAGGCCTAGCCAAGCGTGAAGAAGAAATAATTATCAAAAATGGCGACGATTATAAAATAATAAATCTTCCCAATTCAACCCATATTATTAAGCTACTGCAGCGCATTCGTGACGAATCACACCGATTTGCGATTAGCTACCATCTTTTATTAAGAAATAAGATTAAGTAATTTTTCCATTAAATTTAACAAAAGCGTTATAATTATATGTAACATATGCGCAATCGAATTTTTTTTGTGAAAAATAGACGGCCGTTAGCTATTTTGCCCAGGACGGGTTTTACGATCGTCGAGTTGGTTGTTGTTATTAGTGTAGTTGGCACATTGGCGACAATTGGCGTTTTAAGCTATAACGGTTGGCAAAAATCAACTGCGACATCAGCGATTAAAAGCGATCTTAGCAGCGTTGCTGCTGCCATGGAGAATTATCGTAATTTCAATAGTGGATACCCATCAGTTATACCTGATACTTTTGCGCATAGTCCTGATGTTGATATGTCAGATATTGAGAACCAAACAGATACTACTTTCTGTATTAGCGCCACGAGTATTAAAAACCCTAGCGCAGGATCTTATCATATAGATCAGAATAGCGGTTCTCAAGGTGCTGAGGCGGGTCTTTGTCAGGTTATACCTGCTCCTGCTATTTCGGGCGATCTAATAGTCAACCTGGGATTAAGTTTAGATGGGTCAACTGTTATATCTAATATAACCAATACAACATCTTGTTCTGCTGGTAGTACTTTGCAATATAGAAACAGTAGCACTTCGCTAGATGGTAATAATTGGTCTAACTATAGCGTATGGTCGATTAATTTGCCGTCATATTCCGCATCGATCGCATTTGGCACTACTTATAGATATAAAATACAAGCTCGCTGCGTAAATTCTGGCCAATTTAGCAGCAATATAGAATCCAATGATACTTATATTGCAACTATAACAGCCCCAGCAGCTCCAACTTTATCTGTAAATCTAAATAGTTCAAATGTTCAAGCTACAATAATGCCGGTTGCGTGTAATGCCGGAACGACAGCACAATATCAAATAAAAAGCAGAACTAATGATGGTGCTTGGTTGCCGTATAGTGGATGGTCGGGTATGTTGACATATTCACAACCGGCCAATGATGGAGTTAAATATGGCTATCAAGCCCAAGCACGTTGTTTTTTTAGCGGTAGCATAGCTAGCGACCTTGCAGATGGGTCAGAATACACATATATCGATCCAATCAGCGCTACTCCATCAGCACCAACAGTGTCGAATTCAACTACTTCAAGCATTACGACCTATTCTTGGAGTGCTTCAACTTGTCCAGCGGGCACGGTCGCTAGTTATCAATACAGTTACGCTATAGACTACAGTGGAGGTTATATATCTTCCAACTACACAACATCTAGCACATCAACGACATATAATACCTCAAGCGAAGGATATAAATATACTATAAATGTTAAATCAAAATGCTTAAATAATTACGTTTCTAGTAGTTATGGTTCAGCTGGTAATTCTAGTTATATACGGCCAGTATCATATCCGGGCACTATAACTTATGGTATTTCTAGAGATTCGCGCTATCAATTATCATTTTCAGCTGCATCTTCATGTAGCAGTGGTTCATATCTTTATTCTAGATTGGATTTATGGATGACATCATCTTATGGCAGTCAAACATTTTGGTGGTCTAGTGCAGCTTATCAGACGGCTGGTTGGTATTCATCTGCCAACAGTGGTATATGGAACATTAATACCTCCGAATACTATGGTAATACAATTACTCAATCAGTGATACTTAATAGTGGGTCTGGTAGCTACTATTATCCTCCTGGAATGCCTTGGCAAGTGGCTACCGAGATGTATTGTAAAAATATAACCACGGGCAGGACAAGTTCATCAACCGGAAGGCAGACGAGCGGTTATTTATATGCGCCAAGCTACTAAATCAAGGAGTTTAAATAAATTAACATGACTAAAAAAAATAAGATACTTATAATAATAGCTTCAGTATTAACTGTCGTCATATTAATTGTAGTTACAGTGATAACATTAAGAGCTTTTAATAATCGATCTGTAGGTCCGTCGCCGACTCAGAGTATTGCCCAACAAGCTGCCGACTATGAGATACAGGCAGATAACGCGGCCAAGTCGGGCGAT
Source organism: uncultured bacterium (assembly GCA_903952435.1). GTDB lineage: Bacteria > Patescibacteriota > Saccharimonadia > Saccharimonadales > Saccharimonadaceae > UBA1547. The sequence goes on along the minus strand of CAJBFN010000011.1, from coordinate 36,321 downwards.
ATTGACCTGGCAAAAACGCTATATGAAGAGGCCAGGAAAGCATACTTTGATAATCAAGAAAATGATAAGGTTCCAGATATCGATGGTAAGCTATATTTATTAGACCATCCAGCTGAAATTATTGCGCCAAAAGATGCATCAAAATCACCATTGGGTGGCGGTGGTAGTTAATAGGTTAGCTATATTACTAACTGCTAATTATAATAAGTTCATGTACGAAAATAAAAATTTGCTAAAGTTATCTGGGGTTAATCCTTGCTAATAAGTCACATTTCGTTAGCTAGTAATTATAGTATCGTTTGTAGATTATATTCATAATGTTATTTAATCTGGTAAAATAGAAGTTAGTGCTATATCTGAATTTAGGCAAAAATATTAAACAGGGAAATATATGAACATCGACGGTATTCTACAAATAATTACAATCGCTTCAGCAGTGCTGATGATTTTGGCAATTCTATTACAGCAACGTGGCGCATCACTAGGTGCTGGTTTTGGTAGTTCGGGCGAGCTATATACGACTCGTCGTGGAATTGATAAAAACTTATTTGAAATAACCATAGTTTTAGCGGTAATCTTTATTTTGTCGATATTAGCAGGGCTGTTGTTGCCCTCATTTAAGTAGGCGGTGATTTATGGCCGAAGATGATAAAGAAAAAAAGTCTTGGTTGCCTAAAATAAATTTTAATAAGAAAAAACTAACTAAACAGATGCGCCAAGCCCAGGGCGTAACGCTTAAACATACACATAAATTTATTATCAAGCGCTGGAGTAATGTTTTAGAAGTTCAGCATAATATTATAACTTGGATTGTAATAATGGGTATTTTAATTGCGGCAACCGGTTTGCAATTAATGTGGTTTAGGCAGGGTTATCAAGATCAGACAGGCGCTAATAGTGGTGTTTATGCCGAGGCTGTAAAAGGTCCAATTAATATCATTAACCCTTTGTTTTCTACAACAAGCGCCGAGCAATCGGCTAATTATCTTATGTTTTCTAGACTGGTAAATTATGATATTACCGGACATCTCAATTACGATTTGGCAACTAGCGTTACAGCTAATGATTTAAATACGGTTTATACCATAAAAATTCGTAATAATGCCAACTGGCACGATGGCCAAAAATTAACGGCTGATGACGTAGTCTTTACTGTAGGTCTTATAAAAAATTCCAGTACAAGGTCTAACATAGAGGGTCTAGAAGGAGTAAATGTAAAATTAATTGATGATTACACCGTAGAATTTGATTTGTCGTCGCCATATGTTGCCTTTGAGCATTTGCTAAACTTTCCAATTTTACCAAAACATATATTAGGTAGTGTGGCGCCAGGTGCCTTACGTGAGAATAATTTTAGTAATAATCCAATAGGTAGTGGACCGTTTAAGTTTAGTTTTATTCAAGAAGTCGATAAAAACTCTGGTCGTAAAAATATTTATATGACTCGAAACGAATCTTATTATGGCGGCATTGCAAAAATTGATAGGTTTCAGTTGCAGTCATATAATACGACTGATGAAATTCGTCGGGCAATTTTAAATGGTGATGTTAATGGTGCTGCTGATTTGTATCCAGCCGATATAGCCAATATTGATGACAAAAAATTTAATATAGAATCTAATCCAGTTAGTATCGGTGTCTATGCAATTTTAAACACTAAAAGTGCGATTCTTCAGGATATAACTTTGCGTCAAACTCTTCAGATAGCTACTAACACAGATGCTATTCGTTCTAATCTTCCAATCACAACTCCACAACTTGATTTACCTGTTACGAATAGCCAATTATTCGGTGATTTGTCAAAGGCTCCAAAATATGATTCCGAAGTCGCTAAAAAAATGCTCGATGGTGCCGGCTGGGCTTTGAATGATAAGGGTGTTCGAGAAAAAGCTGGTGTTCAGCTGGAATTATCCGTCGTTACTGTAAAAAATAACGAACTAGAAAGGGCATTAGAGGTGCTAGCTGGACAATGGCGATTGCTGGGGATTGTAATTAACACGAAAGTAGTCGATCCTAGTGATATAAATCAAGGCTTTTCTCAGAACATACTACAGCCTCGAAATTATGATGTTTTACTTTACCAGCTAAATATAGGCGCCGATCCAGATGTTTATGCCTATTGGCATTCGTCTCAGGCTACTTCGCAGGGCTTTAATTTATCTAATTACTCTAATATAATTAGCGACGATTCATTATCATCAGCTAGAGTCAGGTTTGATCCGACACTGCGAAATGCTAAATATTTAACCTTTGTAAAACAATGGCTAGCTGATGTCCCAGCGATTGGTTTATATCAATCAACGGCGCAGTATGTCAGCAATAAAAATGTTAAATCCGTTGGTGATGATAACATCCTGATTTCACCAATTGATCGCTATAGCAATATTTTAGACTGGACAGTCGGCAATCGAACGGTTTACAAAACACCTTAATATTTGGTGCGCGCGAGAAGACTCGAACTTCCACGTTTTTGCAAACACTAGCACCTCAAGCTAGCCTGGCTACCAATTACAGCACGCGCGCATTACAGTAATTATATCATCATTAATCAATTGAATCTGTTTCTTATCTTGACATATCTGATATTTTTAGGTTATTATATTTAAGTTATGGGCGCTTAGCTCAGTTGGCTAGAGCACCTCGTTTACACCGAGGGGGTCGGGGGTTCGAGCCCCTCAGCGCCCACCAAATTATAATTCCAACCTTTATGGTTGGGATTTTAATTTGTGCGCACTTTGGTTTTCAAACTCCCGACACCAAGTGTCGGGGGCGAAAACTGCCATGTCGGCAGTTTGAGAGTCGGAAACCTGGATGGCGGTAACGCCACCAAGTTGAGACAGGGTCGCGGAAATTTGCGAAGCAAATTATCTGTGACCGAGCCCCTCCATGGCATGCAGCGCTCACTATTGCTTAACTTGACAAAACATAACTTGCATTTTGTAACATTTTGTGCTATTATTAAGAGATAAGCAGCTCGCCAAGCGAGCATATTTTTATGAAAGATGGTTTTAATCTATGAAAGATAGTTCAAAAATTCGAAACGTTGCTATTATTGCCCATGTCGACCACGGCAAGACTACTATTGTTGATGGTCTTTTAAAGCAATCTAATACTTTTAGATCTAATCAGGCCGAGATGGCTCAGTCGCTAATTATGGACAGTGGTGACCAAGAACATGAACGCGGCATTACTATTACTGCCAAACAGACCTCAGTTTATTACGAAGATTACAAAATCAATATAATCGACACTCCAGGTCACGCTGATTTTAGCGGCGAAGTCGAACGAACTTTGAATATGGCTGACGGTGTTTTGTTAGTTGTTGATGCCCAAGAAGGTCCAATGCCACAGACTAAATTCGTTTTGTCGAAGGCCTTAGAACTAGGTTTAACTCCGGTTGTCATTATTAATAAAATTGACAAACCAGCGCGTCGAATCGACGAAGTCGTGGACGAAATATCAGATTTATTCTTGGAGTTGGCGGTAGATGACAGCCAGCTTTATTATCCTGTTTATTATGCGATTGGTCGTGATGGTAAGGCTTGGAAAGAATTACCAGATAATCTGTCAGAACACGCCGATTTAGGCTCAATTTTTCACGCAATTATTAATGATATTCCAGCTCCAAAAGTTGATGAGAACGGTTCATTACAACTATTGGTTACGGCGTTACAATACGATTCATTCCTTGGTAAATACGCAATTGGACGTGTAACTCGCGGTGTCGTCAAAAAAGGTATGCCAATCACCTTAATGAAGCGCGATGGCACACAAATTAGCTCAAAAATTGATAAAGTTTTTGGATATCGCGGGTTAAGTCGTGAAGAAATTGATAGTGCGATTGCCGGTGATATCGTGGCAATTACAGGCGTAGCAGAAGCTCATATTGGTGAGACTATCGCTGATCGTGATAATCCTGAAGCATTACCTGTTATTGATGTTGAGGCCCCAACTATTAGTATCTATCTTGGTCCAAATACTAGCCCATTCAAAGGTCGTGAAAGTCAATTTAACACTTCTCGTCAAATCGGTGAGCGTTTAAAGCGTGAACTTGAAACTAACGTTAGTTTGCGAGTTGAAGATGATGGTATTGGTTTTAAGGTTTCTGGCCGTGGTGAATTACATCTTTCAGTCTTGATTGAAGCGCTTCGTCGTGAAGGTTATGAATTTGAAGTTGGCCGCCCGCAAGTAGTAACGATTATTGAGGATGGCATTACAAAAGAGCCAGTCGAGGAATTATTAGTTGAAGTTTCATCTGAGTTTTTGGGTGTTGTCAGCCAAGAACTAGGCAACCGTCGAGCTGCTATGTTAAAACAAGAGCAAACCAGCAGCGGTACTACTCGCGTAACTTATATTTTGCCAACTCGTGCATTAATTGGTCTTCGTAACTTATTACTAACAGATACCAAGGGCACAGTTATTATGAATTCACTGCCGCACGGTTATCAGCCACTTGGGCCAAAATTACAAAAGATTCGAAATGGTGCACTTATTGCTACCGAAGCAGGTGTTACTACACCATATGCTTTGGAGATGGGCGAATCGCGCGGTGAATTGTTTGTTGGCCCCGGTACGCAAGTTTACGTTGGTATGATTGTTGGTTTATATAATCGTAACGACGACTTAGAGATGAATGTCTGCAAGGCAAAACATTTGACTAATATGCGTAGTTCATCAAGTGATGGCACGACTCAACTAACTCCATTTACCGATTTAAGTCTAGAGCAGTGTATTGATTTTATCGAAGACGATGAGTTGCTAGAAGTTACTCCAAAAAGTTTGCGCCTACGTAAACGACATCTTGATCCAAATCAACGCAAGCGTGCTGCTAAAAACTAGATAATTTTCTTATCTTGTAATTCTTCGGGCAAGAAGCCTTTGCTATGTTCAAAGCCGGCTTTCCACTCGTAATCTTTGCAATAACCTAAACCAGTCATCAATTGGGTTGAATTATTACGTAGATGTAGCGGCACGGGCGCATCGGGATATTTTTTTGCAAGTTCGGTGGCGCGGATCATGGCATCGTAGGTGACTCGTGATTTTTCGCTTTTTGTTAATGCCGTAACGACATGTGACAGTATAATTGCTGATTCTGGCATGCCGATTCGCTCGACGGCCATAAATGCGTTTAATGCCAGTCCTAGGGCGCCATTTCCGGCCAAGTTTATATCTTCACTGGCAAATATTACCATTCGGCGGGCGATAAATTTTGGATCTTCGCCGGCATCAATCATTCGGGCTAGGTAATATAATGCAGCGCTTATGTCGCCTCCGCGCATGCTTTTTATGAATGCGCTGATGACGCCATAATGCATGTCACCTTTTTTATCGTAGCCTGGAATACGTTTTTGGGCGGCGGTTTTGACGACTTCTGGTGTGACTTTTTCGGCCATACTTAAGGATAGCTCGAGGTTACTAAGTGCTACTCGCGAGTCACCGCCAGATAATTCGGCGATATAGTCGATTGCTTTTGTTGTAATGCGTTTGGTCTTTTTCTCGGTTTTTAGGGCCTTTTTTATGATTGTTATAATTTCGGGCTTGCTTAGCGGCTGCAAGACTAGAACTCTTGTGCGAGACAGTAGTGGGGTTATAACTTCAAAACTTGGGTTTTCAGTTGTTGCGCCAATTAAGGTTATTAGGCCAGATTCGACGTGTGGCAAAAAAGCATCTTGTTGGGCTTTATTAAAACGATGGATTTCATCAACAAATAATATTGTTCGTAGATTAAGATTCCAGTTTTGGCGGGCGTGCTCAATTATTTTTGTGACATCTTTTTTGCCACTAGTAACAGCTGATATTTCAATAAATTCAGCATTTACTTCATTTGCGATGATACGCGCCAAAGTAGTCTTGCCGCTGCCTGGTGGACCCCATAAAATTAAGCTAACTGGCTCTTTTCTATCGACAATTTGGCGCAAAATACCATTGTCGCCAAGCAGATGGGTCTGTCCAATAACGCCATTTAATTTGGTTGGTCTCATCCTCTCTGCTAATGGTACGCGTTGCATGTTACTATTATAACTTGTTTAAAGTGTTAATCTCTAGTAAAATATACTTTGTGCTAATCGTGCTAGCGTGGCTCTTTAGCTCAGCGGTAGAGCAGAGGCCTGAAGAGCCTTGTGTCCCCAGTTCGATCCTGGGAGGAGCCACCAAAGAAAAATCCCCAACCCGAAAGGGTTGGGGATTTTTCTTTGGATGGACTCCGTCCCGGTTTCGAACTGGGGGTTTTGCTGTAAGCAAAATAACCCCAGTCGTGAAGCGATTGAAGTAAAAAAGTGTTTACATTTTTTTACGAATGAGCGGATATAGGGAGGCTTTAGCCGACCGCTTACTGGGAGGATCCAATTACTTGCACGATTTCGTTTTCGGTTCTACAATTAAATTAGTAATTAAAGGAGCAATATGGAATTTTTATACTATCTTATAGGTTTTGTTATATTTATTATAATTGCGTACGGTATGTGCATCGTTAATCAGTACGAGCGCGGTGTGGTGTTTCGTTTAGGCAGGGTCAGTAAAACTATAAAAGAACCTGGCCTTCGATTTATTATTCCAATAATTGATCAAATGCGCAAAGTTGCTATGCGTACAATTACATTACCCATTGAAACTCAAAAAATAATTACCAAAGATAACGTTTCGATTGACGTTGCGGCGGTGGCTTATTATCAGATTGTTGATCCAATTAAATCTATTGTAGAGATTGAAAATGTAGTTTCAGCAACTTATCAGATTGCTCAGACGACAGTTCGAAATGTCGTTGGTCAAACTACGCTCGACCATGTTTTAAGTGAAACTACGGCATTAAATGAAAAAGTCAAAGCGATTTTGGATCAGGCTACGGAAAAGTGGGGGATTTATGTTAGTAATGTTGAGTTGAAAGATATTCAGTTACCAGATTCGATGCAACGCGCCATGGCCAAAGAAGCTGAGGCCGAGCGCGAAAAGCGTGCTAAAATTATTGCAGCCGAAGGTGAAGCATTAAGTGCCGCAAAACTTGGCGAGGCAGCCGATACAATAGCAGCACATCCAATTGCATTACAACTTCGTAATCTTCAAGTTTTATCAGAAATCGCAGTTGAGAAAAATAGTACAATTATTTTCCCAAGTCAATTTATGGATACGGTTGATAGTGTCAAGAAGTTTATGGCAAAAGAGATTAAATAGAAAGCTCTAAAATTTCAATTAACAGTGTATCTATATAATTATAGACCTTGCAATTTAGGCTATTTTTCACTATAATTCTCTAAGTGCGCGGGTTTAGCTCAGTTGATAGAGCGCTTCCTTGCCAAGGAAGAGGTCGAGAGTTTGAGTCTCTTAACCCGCACCAATTAAAAATCTGACCGCTTGGTCAGTTTTTTAATTCCGATAAATTGAAAATTATTACCATTACTGGTATATTTATAAGTATGTATATATTTCTTTAAAGGGGGAATTATGGACAATGATCATAAAAGATCCAACAAAAAATCTGGTCTTAAGCTAATTATTTTGATATTAGGGGCTTTATTGGTTATTTTTTGCATCGCTGGAATGATTTTTTTCTATAATGAATATCAGGAATTGAAAAATAATCCGACTGCTGCTGTCAAACAAGAGACTGTCATATTGGTTGAAGATGTTAACAAATTAATGGTATTACCTAAAGGCGAAGATCCTACCGTTGCCACTGTCACTGACAAAGATAAACTATCTAGTCAAACCTTCTTCAAAGATGCACAAAACGGCGATAAATTGTTGGCCTATACGATTGCTCAAAAGGCTATATTGTACCGACCTTCAATCAAAAAGATTATTAATATAGCACCTTTTAGCCTAGATGCTGTTAGTACAGATGATACTCAATAATAAATATAACTAGGTGGATTGCCTAAATGAAACCAAGATTCAAAAAAATTATAGTTGCCACCACGGTTGTAGTGTTGTTGATTGTTTTTGGCATCTGGTTCATGAGGAATGGTTCTCGGTCAGATTTTGATAACGCCCTGTCACATGTTTTTGGTGATATTTATTGTGGTATTTTTGTCGAAGTAGATGATGAATGTATTGGACGAGTTGATTTGAGTGACATAAATACCTCAACAATTAATAGTTTGGCTGATGGCACAACAATTATATCATCTAGTAATTCGGATTCGGGCAACATAGCATTTAATATTAGTGAAAACCAGGCAAATCTGGTCGGCCCACAAGGTCCTATTGGCGCAACTGGTCCTCGGGGTGATATTGGCTTGACTGGTGCGGTTGGCCCTAGGGGTGAAACTGGATTAACTGGTCTACAGGGCGAGAGGGGTTTGATGGGTATTCAGGGTTTGCGTGGTATTCAAGGTGAGATTGGTTTGGCCGGAGATGATGGCACAGATGGCGCACAGGGCGTCCAAGGTGCTCAGGGTTCCCAAGGTGTTCAGGGTGCTCAGGGTGTGGCTGGTGTTAATGGTCAGAGTGCAGGACAATTATATTGGTTCCAAGATGTAGAATCAGATGTTACGGGGTATGAAAGTTTTTTGCGTGTCCCTGGTGGTGGTATGGAACAAGATGAATCAACTATTATCGCGAATCCAAATCAGGAATATTTAGTTGACGCATACGCAACTGAGCCTAATGTGCCAGGTGTTAGCCAGTTACCAGTTGGATTGTGGCAGTTTCATACTTATACATATGTTAGTGGCGGTAGCGGTAATATAGTTTATCGAGTTTACAGGCGTGATTTGGCTGGGGTTGAAACGGAATTATTTAATACTGCCAGTGCTGATATTACTAGCTCCTCGATTGCCGAAGTTATCACCGGTTATACGTATTCCGGATCAGATGCTATGGAATCAACTGATAGATTGGTGGTTAAAATATATGCCAAAAACACAGTTGGCGGTGAATCAACGCATTTCGCACATAATGGCACAGAACATGTTTCATATGCCATGACGTCATTAGGATTATCTGGCATAGTTGGTGCCCAAGGTGAACAGGGTATCCAAGGTATTCAGGGAATTCAGGGTACTCAAGGTATCCAAGGTATCCAGGGGCTAAAGGGTGATAAAGGTGATACTGGAGAACAGGGCGTCCAAGGCCCAGTTGGCGCGACCGGAGCACAAGGTGTCCAAGGAATTCAAGGCCCTAAAGGTGATAAGGGCGATACAGGAGCTCAGGGTATTCAAGGTGTCCAAGGTTTGCGCGGCGAAGAGGGAGAGGAAGGTATTCAGGGTCCAGTAGGAGCAGCTGGCGCTCAAGGTGTTCAAGGCATCCAGGGTATACAGGGTGCGACTGGTCTAACTGGCGTACAAGGAGTCCAAGGAATTCAAGGTGTTCAGGGTCCAGTTGGCGCAATGGGACCTCAGGGTCCAGCAGGGTCATATACAGCCGGCAACGGTGTTGATATAACAGACGACACTATATCTGTTAAATTAAACGGAACTTCATTATTAAATGGAGCTAGTGGCCTGTCGGTTAATCTAATTGGTGCTAAATTCGGTTCGGATGATGTTAATTTCTCACAATTTGAAACCGATGGAACATTAGTATTTAATGGTGATGCAACAGTTTGGGAAGATTTACGGTTTCCAGCGACAGCCATTAACCCAGCTGGCGCGGCAAACGCGATGGTTTTTGATACGGCTAATATTGGCTTTACGGCGGGTGCGCCAGGTATCCAAGCAATTGCTATTCTGGGTCAAATGCCACATGCGTGGAAAGTTGGCTCAGACATCTACCCACACATACACTGGCAGCCGACTACGACTAATACCGGTAATGTTTTATGGCGGATGGAATATAAATGGACTAATATTAATGACACTGAACCTGGTAGCTTCACTACAGTGGAAATTCTAGATGCAGGTGATGGCACGGCATTCAAACATCAGCTAGTTGGGTTTGGTGCTATATCTGGTATCGGTAAAACATTATCTAGTCAATTATCAATAAAAATATCTAGGGTCGGTGATAATGTAACGGATACATACACTGGTGATACATTATTAAAAGAATTTGATATTCATTATGAAATTGATACCTTGGGTTCTAGGACAGAACTGACCAAATAGCTTTTGTGTAAAAATTATAAAAACTGAGTCAATTGGGTTTTTATGTATCGTAATAGCGTAAGTTTCAAGCCTCACTTATTTAATGAGTATTCTTGATAGGGAATTGCTAATATATCTCTCCATTAACCTATCTCGCTGTTTATTTCGTGAAAACTTTCTTTCATATACTGCGCCAAATAAAAAATCGACTCATTTAGAGTCGATTTTTTATTGTCGTGAGGACTATTCTTCTTTTGAAGATTTCATCATTAGCGTGACAAGAGCCCAGACTGAGGCTATTCCAACAATCATATATACGATTGCTGCTAGTGTGGAGCCCGCGCCAAATAAGCCATCTACTAGGTTGTAATTGAAGAAACCAACTAGTCCCCAATTGATGCCGCCGATTATAGTTAATACTAATGCCGTGATGTTCAATGCTTTCACATGTACCTCCCTTTTATTAGTTGACACTTACATTATATCATAATGATTTTTACGCTAATGGTTATTTCTAAGGCTTTTTTCTAGTTGTAACACTCATGGCTACCTTGGTCAAAATAGTATATAATCTTGTTATGGTATTTGAAGATTTTAAACAAAAAGACAGTGTTACGGTGGTATATACAGGTGCAGGTAAGGGCAAGACAACCGCAGGTGTTGGCCTTATGGCTAGGGCATTAGGTACAGGATGGAAGGTTGCTTTTGTCCAATTTATAAAATTATGGGATTCAGGTGAACACACTTTTATTAATGCCATAAAGCCGGTTTACGGCGACAAGATAACATTTTATAAGGGAGGAGCTGGTTTTTATAATGCTGGCGAGCTAAGCTCTAACTTGCCACCCGAACAGCATATTGCCGAGGCGCGTAAAACTTACGATTTAGCCTACCGGGCGGCAACCAGTGGCGAGTACCAATTGGTTATTTGTGACGAGATTAATAATGCCGTTCACGAAGGCTTGATTAGTGTCGATGATGTTAAAAAGCTTATGACCGATAAAAATAATATGACTAATCTATGTCTAACTGGACGTGATTTTCCGATGGAATTAATTGATCTTGTCGATATTGCTACCGACATGACTCAATTAAAGCATCACTTTGATGACAAAATTTTAGCTAACCGAGGAATCGATTACTAGGTTTTTTGCAACTATTTTAGCGCGAACTAATTGATAGATTGATACGCTAACAGGTACGATTATTAAATTGCCGATTAACATTGTACGATAAAACGGAATTGCTAAAGTAAAACAGGCTGTCAGGCCGGCTATTGTCGCCGGATACCATCCTTGCAACCAAACGCCAAGATTAGTGATGATGAAGAATGTAAAAGATCCGGCAACTGCAAATCCAGCTGATGCAAGCAATTGTTTTTTTGGTTGTTTATTCAATTTTGCCAGCAAAATTGATCCGGCGCCAATTAAGGCAAATGAGCCCCAAGTAAATATAAATATTGACGAATTGCCGATGATTAAGTCTGAGATTATTATAGCCGCCAACGGCACAATAATAGCCCAACTGGCGCCTAGCGCAATTGCCGCCAAAACAGCGCCAACGGTTACAAGCTCTAGGTTTGGCGCAAAACTATAATTGTGATTTATAATTCGCCAAGTTACTGCTATGGCTACAAGTGTCGAGGCTAATAAGATTTTAAATATTAATGTTTTGTTATCTTTCATTTTTTATCCTTTAGAAAGGGCTTAATTCCCAGGTTATTGTTTCGCTGCTATTGGTTGTGTGACTACCGGCGCCAACCATTGCCATCTCGCCATTTACTTTGAATGACCAAAATTCATTACTGGAATTAGCTTCAACGCCGTTGATTTTTGTTATAAAAGACGATTCGCCTTGTCCGGTAGATTCAGTTTGGCAATTTTTATTTAACAAAGCTAATGCGGTTATTCCGTCTTCTCCTTTGTATGTCACTGTTCGGCCGTTATTAGATGTTTCGCAACTATTAGCGATTATTGTTGAATCTGATTTTTTAGCAGTTAAAGCCTGGTATCCGTAAAAACCACCAGCTATTACTCCGATTGCTACAAGCACGACTATAACGTAGGTTAATATTTGTTTTTTCATTGTTTTATCTCCTTATTATTTTTTAATTAACATTTACTAAATCCACATGATTCGCATTTTTGGCAACCTTCGATAAACCTTAGGCTAGCCGTTCCACATTCGGGACACATATCAGTTAATGTATTTGATTTTGGAGCCTCCCAAAGTGATATGGTTTCAACTTGTTGACTTTCTTCTTTTACGATCAAGGTTGTCTTTGTTGCCTGGTGGTGTTCGATGACTTTTGCTATGGCATCGGCTAGTGACCTGACACGATCAGCACCAAATCCAGTTGATCCAGAGCCACCGATGCCACGAAGTTGAGCGATGACTTTTTGGGCGATTTGGTCGGAAGTATAATTTGAAGGTATTCTAAAGGCCAGTGAGATTAAACGTCCGATTGCTTCGGCATCGGCAGTTATATCTGATCCGGCTCGGCCAACATTAATGAATATTTCAAATATATTACCATTATCATCTTCATTTATTGAAATGAAGGCCTTTCCTAATGGGGTGTTGACTTTGTGTGTTCGGCCACTGAGTACATCTGGTCTATTTTTTAATCTTATTAACTCGTTAGGAACTTGCTCGATTATTTCGTTTTTTTCAGTTTTTGATCCATCGAGTTTGTCGTAATACGATGCTTCTTTTTTGGTTTCAAGAACTTGTTTTTCTCGGCTACCGTCACGGTAAATTGTGATACCTCGACAGCCTATTTCGTGAGCCATTAAATATGCAGATCTTATATCTTCTACGCCTGCGTTATTTGGAAAGTTTATAGTTTTAGAGATGGCGCTGTCTACGTATTTTTGAAAAGCAGCTTGAACTTTTAGATGCCATTCTGGACTAATGTCGCTTGAAACGACGAATGTTTTTCTTATATCTCCAGGAATTGATTCTATGCTTTGGATTGATCCTTTATTATCTTGAATCTGTTCAAGTAGCTCCTCGGAATATATACCTCGCTTTTTTAGGGCGGCTATAAAATATGGGCTGGATTCAAACATCCTTTTGCCTTCAATTGTATTTTTTGAGTAAGTCAGCGCAAATAATGGTTCACAGCCGCTTGAGGCGTCGGCTAGCATGGCTGTCGTGCCAGTTGGGGCAATTGTTGTCCTGGCGCCGTTGCGTGGTGTTATCTCGCCTGGCTTGTCGTAGATAGATCCTTTATATGCAAGGAATACGCCGCGCTTTGAGGCTAATTCTGACGATGCTGTGTCGGCTTCTTGTTGTATAAACTTCATTACTCGCTCGGCCATTTCGACACCTTCGTCGGTGTTATATCCGATATCCATAATTAACAATGCATCTGCAAAGCCCATAATTCCAAGGCCAATACGGCGGATTTGCTTTACCATTTCTCGAACTTTTTCGATTGGGTAATCATTCATATCCAGCACATTATCTAGAAATTGAACTGACAAGTGAACGGTTTTACGAAGTGCGTCCCAGTCAAAGTCATTATTTTTTACATCTACAAACAAGGATAAATTTACAGCTCCAAGGTTACAGGCGTCATAAGGCAATAGCGGCTGTTCGCCACATGGGTTGGTGGCTTCAATTTGGCCGAGTAGTGGTGTCGGATTAGCTCTAGAGTTGTTAACCTTATCCATAAATATCATTCCAGGATCGCCATATTGCCAAGCAAATCGAGTAATTAGGTCAAATACTTTTTTAGCGTTTAGTCGACCAACTTCAAAATCATTACGAGGGTTGATCAATGGATAGCCGTAACCTGGCGTTTCTTCTTTGCACCAGTCTTTAAGTTGTGCGACTACAGAATCAAGTCTAACTTGTTTTAAATCTTGATCTCGAGTTTGTAGGGCCTCTCGAGCTTTTTCGACTAACCCGTCAAAGTCAAAGTTTCTCTCGTAGTCTTCACCTAATAGCTTCTCGTCAATCTTAATTTGATCAAAAAATTCTTTGCTGGTCGTAATCGAGATATTGAAGTTAGTAAGAGAGAATTCATCTAGTTTGTAAATGGCAAACAGTAATATGTCTGGATGATTATAATGCAGTATTCCCATATTGGCGCCGCGTCGGACGCCGCCCTGTCGTATCGAGCCAGTTATGTCGTTGTACATTTGCATAAACGATATTGGTCCGGTCGTAGAACCGCCTGAGGATGCTAAAAGATCGTTTCTTGGGCGTAATCTTGAAAAAGAAAAGCCTGTGCCGCCACCTGATTTATGTATCATCGCCATTTCTGTTGCTGTTTGCATGATTCCATTAAGGCTATCTGGTACTGGAAGTACAAAACACGATGAAAGTTGCTGATTTGGTTTCCCAGCATTTAGTAAGATTGGAGTGCCGGGCATAAATTTTCGACTAGATATTAGATTGTAAAATTTGACGGCTACTGATAGGTGGTTTTTTTCGTTGTTATTATATATTCTTTCGGCAGTAGCAATATTATAAGCGACTCGCCAAAACAGTTCTTTGGCGCTTTCAATTGGTTGTCCATTTATGTCACGTCTGGCATAGCGAGTGCGACCAATATACCATGCATTATCGCTTAGCTTTGGCTCTGGTAGATTTTCTGGCGGCTTTGGTATATCACGACCTATTTTTTGTATTTCTTCAATTTTATTAGATTCATCTAAAATTGTAGTTTGTTGTGTTGTTTCTTTCATTTTTAATCCTCTCATATCCCCATATGTTGTGTCTGTGTTGTAGTATAAGCGCTATATATTGCGTATGTCAACGATAATTGTTATTATTACATTCATACAAATATCAAAGGGGGACATGGTGAAAATAATAACAAAAAGTAACTTTACAACAGAAGTTTTACAATCAAAAAAAGTTGTTTTATTGGATATATGGGCTCCTTGGTGTGGTCCTTGCCGTGCGATGGAGCCGATTTTAGAATCTGTCAGCGAGGAGCTAAAAGATAAGGCCGATTTTGCAAAATTAGACGCTTCTATAGAGATGGATCTTGTGCAGGAAATTGGTGTTACAGGCCTGCCAGCATTTTTAGTTTTTAAAGATGGCAACGTGGTTGACCAAGCTATAGGGATGACGTCAAAGGCTAGTTTGCTTGATTTAGTCTCAAAACAAATGTAGCAAAATAGGCTACATTTTATAAAATGATAAACGTGTCTGTTATAATATGTTCACGCATGGCGCGTTGACGGAACGGTTACGTAGAGGTCTGCAAAACCTTTTAAGTGGGTTCGACTCCCACACGTGCCTCCAAATAAGGTTGAATCAGACGTTAGAGTTTTAAAGAAAGGGTGGTATTAGGTATGATTGAAAATATTGGAGGAGCTATTATTGGGATAAATTTAGCATTAAAGAAGAAATTTAGAATTCCAATAATATGTGGTTGGTTTTTTACTATTATTCTTACAATAATGGCTGTTTCCACTTTTCTAGATTATAAAACATTTATAGATCTTAAAGGAAAAAATATTATTGTACAAGCAATAACATATCCCGTGACAAGAACATCTCTTAATGGTAATAAATATGATACTAAATATTATGAATGGATTTTTGAAGGCAAATACTATAGCTCTAAAATTCCTTCATATGATGGTTTTACAGAAGAAGAGAATATGGGTAATAGTTATGAAATTTATATTAATAGTCAAAATCCATCACAATTTGCAAGAGTTACAAACAACAATAGTTTAAGAGCCACGATAGGATTCATTGGTTTTGGATTGTTCTTTTTATTAATAACGATTTTCTTAATATATATGCAAAAGAAAGCAAATAGAGGGACTGTTTTGAATGGAAACAATCAAAAAAACATTACAATGCTAAAAGAATTAAAGAAACATAGTAAGATCGTTAGTATAGTTGGCAATGTTCTTGGAGGTGCTTGTTTAATTTACATGCTTATAGATAATTCTATGTTAAGCGTGATAGTTTCGATATCTTTAATATTAATATTTTTGATTGTTTTCGGAATTAGGTATAAAAAAATATTGAAAAACAGCTGATATTAAAAAATTTCTGTCGATTGTTAAAAGATTTCTTCATATTACTGTGGATTTTAGTGTAATTTTGTGCTAAAAATAAGATAGTAAAGTTAAAATGCGCGGATGGTGGAATGGTATACACGAGAGACTTAAAATCTCTTGGCTTTACAGCCTTGCGGGTTCAAGTCCCGCTCTGCGCACCAAAGTAAAATAGCTTCCCTCGGGAGGCTATTTTACTTTGGTATATAGATTGAGTTTTGAACCCGTAGGGAAAGCCTTGTGGGTGAGAACTGCCAGTGGCAGTTCGCAAGGAAATATTCCGATGCAAACTATGTTTGCAATCGTGAATTTTTGGGGTAGCGGAACGTGACCAAGTCCCGCTCTGCGCACCAATTAAAAACAGCCTCTTACGAGGCTATTTTTAATTGTCCTCCATAGCTTTAGCGACGGAGGGCTTTTGCGATTCTGAATGGCTTATTTAATTTTTATATTTTTGCTATAATATATATAGTAATTTTATAACTTAAGGGGAAAATATGGACAATATTGTATGGATTATCGTAGGAATTGTAGTTTTATTAGCAATAATTTTAGGGGCTATATATAACTCACTTGTAACTTTGCGTGTTCGGGTTGACGAAGCCTGGAGTGATATAACAGTTCAATTAAAACGAAGGCTGGATTTGATTCCAAATCTTGTCGAAACAGTAAAAGGATATGCAAAACATGAAAGTGGTGTGTTTACGGCTGTTACAGAAGCTCGTGCTAACGCATTAAACGCAAAAGGCGTCAAAGAGACGGCTGCAGCTGATGGTGAATTTACGGGTGCTTTAAAAAGCTTGTTCGCAGTTGCCGAAAGTTATCCAGACTTGAAGGCTAGTCAAAATTTCACCGAATTGCAACAAGAATTGGTCGACACTGAAGATAAAATTCAAGCATCTCGCCGATTCTACAATGGCGGTGTTCGTGATTTAAATACTAAAATTCAAACTTTCCCAAGTAATATCATTGCCGGCATGTTTGGTTTTGTGATTCGAGAATTCTTTGAATTAAGTGACGAAGAGCAAAAAACTGCTGAAAAACCAGTCGACGTAAAATTCTAATACTAATAATTAAAAATATGTATAAAGCAATCGCCGCCAATAAGCGTAATACAATTCTAATTATGATAATGTTTGTCGCTATTATTAGTGCGATTGGTTGGGTTATTAGTATGTATTATGGTGATTCTAATATTGTGTATATGGTTTTGGTAATCGCTGGATTTTATGCATTAATTCAATATTTTATAGCCGACAAGTTGTCAGTTTTGATGACTGGGGCAAGCCAAATTGAAAAAAAGGATAATCCAAGGTTTTATAGAATTGTCGAAAATTTGTCGATTACTACTGGCATGCCAATGCCGAAAGTCTATATTATTGATGATCCAGCGCCTAACGCATTTGCGACTGGTCGTGATCCCAGGCACGCTATTGTAGCCGCTACGACTGGCTTGATTGATATAATGAGCGACAGCGAACTAGAGGCGGTTATGGCCCATGAGATAGGTCATGTTCAAAATTATGATATTCGTGTTGGCATGATCACATTCGGCCTGGTTAGTGCTATTGGCTTTTTGACTGATATAGTAATGCGAATGTTTATTCTTGGTGATCGCGATAATGATAATGCCTCGCCTGTAGCTATGGTTGTTGGGTTGGTTGTTATTATCTTGGCGCCAATAATCGCTGTTATTGTCCAAATGGCTGTCAGTCGACAGCGCGAATATTTGGCTGATGCGACTAGTGCAATGACGACTCGCAATCCAGATTCGATGATTTCGGCTTTGGATAAACTGCGGAAGTTTGGTAAACCGCTTAAAAAACAGAATACATCAGCGGCTCATTTATTTATATCTAATCCTTTAAAGCCTGGTATTATGGGCCGTTTATTCAGCACTCATCCGCCAATCGAAGAACGAATTGCTAGACTTCAAAATAATGAAGGCAAGTTTTAGCTATGTCGGTTAAATCTACTAAAAAAAATAAAGTTCGATTTAAATTTTTTTTTAATATCATAAAAAAACCTTTTATTAAAATTAAACATAGAACATCTTCTTATCTGGCTCGTCGACCTCATCGTAGTTTTTTACGGACTCGTCGACGCGATTATGTTAGAGAATTAAAATTACCAGGCTATTTTAGATTTACTAGAATTGTTTTTGACACAATTTGGGATAATCGAAAAATATTCTTATTGTTATCTTTGTTTTATGCAATCTTTACAGGTTTAATGGTTGGCTTGGCATCACAAGATACATATCAGACAATCGCTGATACATTATCGGTAACTGGCGGTGATATGATAACTGGATTCTGGGGGCAAATCAGCAAAGCTGGACTTTTGTTTACTAGCACTGCTACTGGTGGTCTCAGCGGGTCACTATCCGAGAGCCAGCAAATTTTTAGCGGCATTATCATACTAATGGCTTGGCTGGCTAGTGTTTGGCTTCTTAGAAATATTTTAGCTGGTCATAAGCCTAAATTACGTGATGGATTATATAACGCCGGCTCTCCAATATTGCCAACTTTTTTGGTTGCTTTAATTTTAATTATTCAGCTTTTACCAGCATCTTTGGCTTTGATTGGGTATGGTGCTGCTTCGGTAACTGGCCTGTTAAATAGTGGAGTCGAGGCAATGTTATTCTGGTTTACGGCTGGGATTTTAACTTTAATTTCACTTTATTTTATTACCAGTACTATTTTTGCATTAATAATCGTGACTTTACCTGGAATGTATCCTTTTAAGGCTATAAAAATAGCTGGCGATTTAGTCTTAGGGCGCAGGGTTCGCATTTTATTGAGGTTTTTATGGCTACTTGTTCTGACTGTTTTGGCTTGGGCGATTATAATGATACCTATTATTTTATTTGATGGATGGATAAAAGGTGTTTGGCCGGCAATTGCTTGGATGCCTATAATCCCTGTATTTCTGCTAGGTTTGGGCGCTTTAACTGTTATATGGGTATCAAGTTATATTTATTTACTTTATCGTAAGGTAGTTGATGATGAATCTGACAAAAAATAAACAACGCGCCGAAGAACTTCGTGAATTGATACTAAAATATAATTATGAGTATCATGTCTTAGATAATCCATCTGTTAGTAATGCTGTCTGGGATGGTCTTTTTGCTGAGTTAAAACGTATTGAGGCCGAACATTCAGAGCTAATCACGCCAGACAGTCCGACTCAACGAGTAGGCAGTAAATTATTGGATGGTTTTGAAAAAGTTGCTCATAAAACTCGGATGTTAAGTTTGAATGATGTTTTTGATCGGGCCGATGTCGAGGCTTGGGTGAAGCGAATGGATAATTTATTGCCCGGCGTAAAACATGAATTTTTCACAGATATCAAAATGGACGGTTTGGCATGTTCGTTAATTTATATTGATGGTGTTTTTAGCCAGGCGGTTACACGTGGCGATGGTTTTGTCGGTGAAGATGTTACTGACAATGTTAAAACTATTCGTAATGTGCCACTGAAATTGCGATACGAGAAAGGCTATGAACAGTTTTTGGTCGGTCGCACTGAGATTCGCGGTGAAATCGTGATGCTCAAAAAAGATTTTGAGGATTTGAACAAAAAGCGGGTTTCAGTGGGCGAGCCCGAGTTTGCTAATCCTCGTAATCTAGCAGCAGGCACTATTCGACAACTAGATCCACAAATTGTCACGACACGACCATTGAATTTTAGGGCATATGATTTGATTCGCGATGATGTTTCGCAGGTTTCTAGTTGGATGTTTGCTTATCAGGCAGCTGGTATTTTAGGATTGAGTTGTAATCAGCAAGCTAGCGTGTTTGGTGACCTAAATGGTGTTATGAAATTTATTGATGAATGGGACAAAAAGCGCCATGATTTGCCGTTTAATACTGATGGTTTGGTTGTTAAAGTTAATGATAGGGCTCAATTTACTAAGCTTGGCATTGTTGGCAAGCAGCCGCGTGCAGCTGTAGCATATAAATATGCAGCCGAAAAAGTCACAACTATTATAAAAGATATATTTATTGGGCTGGGCAGGACTGGTGCGGCCACGCCAGTGGCTATTTTGCAGCCTGTAACATTGGCCGGTAGCCAAATTCAGCACGCTAGTTTGCATAATGCAGATGAGATTAAGCGTAAAGACATCAGGATTGGCGATACGGTTGTAATCTTTAAGGCAGGTGATATCATCCCTCAGGTGGAGTCGGTCGTCCTAGAACTTCGTCCCAAAAAATCATTTGCTTTTGATTTTGAAGAGGCGCTTAGTTCAGAGTATCCGGAATTGAAGTTTGAAAGGCCAGAGGGCGAGGTGGTTTATCGAGTCAAAGGCACAACTGGTCCAATTTTGTTGAAGCGATCTATTGAGTATTTTACTGGCAAGGGTGTGATGGATATTGATACTTTGGGTAAGAAAAATGTTATTGCTTTGGTTGATGCCGGCTTGGTTGATGACTTGGCTGATATCTATAAATTAACTTTTGAACAGATAGTAAAATTAGATAGGTTTGCTGATATATCAGCGCATAAACTTATTGACGCGATTGCTACTACAAAAAAGCCTAAACTCGACAGATTTATCCTTGGGCTTGGTATTCGTCATATTGGATCGCAGACTGCGGTTGATTTGGCAAATAAATTTCAATCTATAAACTCACTTAAAAAAGCCACAATTGAAGATTTATTATCGGTTGACGGCATCGGCGAAGTTGTAGCTGAAAGTATTGTTGTTTGGTTTTCAGATGAAGATAATCTTAAATTATTAGATAAGTTTGATGCTTTGGGTGTAAAGCCATATTATCAACCAGCTACTGGAAAGTTAGTCGGTCAAAATTTTGTTATAACCGGAACATTAAAAACTATGTCTCGTGACGAGGCTGCGGATAAAATTCGATCTTTGGGCGGAACCTTCCAGGCTGCAATTGCAAGGGATACGGACTATTTAGTAACGGGCGAAAATGTCGGATCCAGCAAGCTTAAAAAAGCTCAGGATTATGGTGTTAAAATTATCAAAGAAGATGAATTAAATAATTTAATAAGGGGTTAAAATGCCAAAATTTAAACTTAACAAATTAGTTCGTGATAAATTACCGGCCGATTATGAAAAAACTGGTCAAAAGGCGACTTATCGTGAGCTAACTCCGTCCGAACATAAATCAGAGCTGGTTCGTAAAATTATCGAAGAAGCCTCGGAAATCAACATATATAATAGTAACGAAGAAATAACTGGTGAAATTGCTGATATTCAACAAGTTTTAGATGACTTGGCTTTTATTTGTGGCATTGATCAGGCTCAGATTAATCTTATTAAACAGGCTAAAAATGACAAAAAAGGTGGTTTTAAAAATGGCGCTTTTGTCGATACGCTTGAGCTAACAGATGAAGACGAGTGGGTCCAATATTATCGTAAACGACCAGATGTATTTCCAGAGGAATAATGACTGTTTTTTTAATAATCTTAGCTACTGCGATTAGCACGTTACTTGGCGGCTTGTTTGCAATAAAATTAAAAGATAAATTACATCTAATTCTAGGTTTTAGTGCAGGTGCTGTTTTGGGTGTGGCTTTATTTGATTTATTACCAGAATCGATTGAGCTAGCGGGCGAGACTTATGGGTTGCAATTAATATCAATCGCTATAGCCGCCGGCTTTGTGACATATATGTTTTTAGATCGATTCTTTTCGTTTCATAATCATGGCGAGGATGATTGTAAAAACCCTAGGCACAGCAAACAGCTTGGTGCTGCAGCATTAGTTATTCATAGTTGTTTTGATGGTTTAGGTATTGGTTTGGCATTCAAGGTTTCGCCCGAAATTGGCTGGGTGGTAGCTTTGGCAGTTTTGGCTCATGATTTTTCGGACGGTATAAATACAGTCAATCTTGCGTTAAGAAATAATGCAAAGCGCAAAACAGTTATAAAATGGCTTATTTTGGCGTCACTTGCACCGGCAGTCGGCTTTTTGACTACTTTGTTCTTCTCGGTTTCGGCTCCAATTTTGGGATTAATTTTGGCTGTATTTATTGGGCTATTCTTGTATATTAGTGCCAGCGACCTTATACCCGAAAGTCATCACCGTCATCCAGCTATTTGGACGACTTTATCTACAGTTTTGGGTATTATGGTGATATTCCTAGCTGTTCAATTTGCTAAATAAAAAAATACCTCGCTTTTTAGGGCGAGGTATTTAGTTCGGTTTTGGTAATTAAATTACCAGCTTCGTTGGCGGAATGAACCACCACCGTTGCTGCCGCGATCACCTGAATCACGGCGAGGTCGATCTTCTTTTGGTCGAGCTAGGCCAACGCTGATTGCGCGTCCGTCTAATTCTTTACCATTAAGTTGGTCAACTGCTTTTTGGTTGTTTGCTTCATCTTTGTATTCAACAAAGCCGAAGCCTTTTGAACGGCCGCTGTCGCGGTCTGTAATAACTCGTGCGCTTTCAACTTCACCGATTTGGGCAAAGAAAGCGTTCATTGTGTCATCGGTAGTAGCATATGCTAGGCTACCGATAAATAGATTTTGTGCCATATTGTTTGGTACTCTTTTCTTCTTATCTGATATATATTATCGTCAGATCGACCGCTTGCAGCGATTTTTTGCGAAGAAGAGAGTTTACCTATAAGAGGTAAGCGCCCGCCTTTTGCTTTGATACGCGTGTGCTTCTGAACAACATTATTTAATCATACTTTAATAAAAAATACTAGCATAAGTAATAAAAGTGCGATATCATTATAAATGAGCTGGTGCGCATAAGGGGTAACCTTTGCGCTAGTAAAAATAAACAGATTACAAAAACAAAATCGTGCCCCGGGTGGGCGCGCAACAGCAACTAACTCGTCTCCTGTGCAAGGGGGCGAGTTTTTGATGTGATATTGTTTTCTTTACTATATAAAAACACTTATGCTAGAATAAGGGTTAGATTTATTAAACTCTAAACAGGGGCATAAAATATGCAACCGCAAGATCAAAATCAACCAATCGTAAATGAGACTCCGCAAGATAATCAACCAGCAGAAATGCCAGTGTCTGATTTGGCAGCTACTGTTAATGCGGAAGCGGATCAAATTAAAACCGAAAAATATCAAGATACTTATTCACAACCAACTCAATCGATGCCAGATTATAATACTAGCAATACTCCTTCTGTGGGCGAAGCTACCCAACCTGAAATGGTATCAGAAACAAAGGATTTTTTACCAAATCCAGTTATTGCTGATAATTCAGAAACTGCAACGGCTCAGCCTGTAGCTATAACCGCTGCACCTGAAAAGAAAAAATCCAATATGACTGTAATCTTGATCGCAGTCTTGGTATTAGTAGTAGTTGCTGCCGCTTATATTGTAGCTAAATATGTATTAAATTTGTTCTAGTATATATTTTAAATAATCTTTTATCTGTGGCGTAACAGGTGTTGTTTTGCTATACTATATAAATTATGAAGCGCTACAACCCAGTTGAGATTGAAAAAAAATGGCAAAAGGTTTGGGATGATAATCAAACCTATAAAGTAGATTTTTCTGATCACTCAAAGCCGAAATATTACGGTATGAGTATGCTACCAGGCGTTACTGGTGCGGGTATTCATGTCGGTCATGGCCGAACTTTTCAGTTTAGTGACATTAAAGTTCGAGCAAAACGCCAGCAGGGATATAATGCCTATAACCCAATTGGCTGGGATTCATTTGGTTTGCCAGTTGAAAACTTTGCTATCAAATTAGGTAAAAACCCTCGTGAAGCACACGAAGAAGTATTAGGTAGATTTAAAGAGCAGTTAAAAAGACTTGGCTATAGCTATGACTGGAGCAAAGAAATTAGCACTTCCGATCCAGCTTATTACAGATGGACGCAGTGGATTTTTGTGAAATTATTTGAACATGGTTTGGCGTATCAGAAACAAAGTCCTCAATGGTGGTGTGAAACAGATCAAACAGTTTTAGCGAATGAGCAAGTTGAAGGCGGTAAATGTTGGCGATGTGGCAATCAGGTTTCAAAACGCAATCTAAAACAGTGGTTTTTCAAAATTACAGATTATGCAGATGAGATATTAGAGGCAACTGATGATTTAGATTGGACTGAAATGGTTAAGACTATGCAGAAAAACTGGATTGGCCGATCCGAAGGCGCTGAAGTTGATTTTAAGGTTGACGGCAGTGATAAAAAGTTGACAGTATTTACAACTCGTCCAGATACACTATTTGGTGCTACTTTTATGGTTATTGCACCTGAGCACGAGCTGGTTAAAGATTTAGCAACTGATGATAATCGCAAATCTGTCGAAGATTATATATCACAAGCTGCTTGTAAGTCAGAAATTGAACGAATGAATGAAAACAGAGAGAAAACAGGCGTCTTTACTGGTAGCTACGGTATTAACCCGGTTAATAGCGCCAGGGTTCCGATTTGGATAGCTGATTATGTGTTATCTGGTTACGGAACTGGTGCAATTATGGCTGTTCCGGCTCATGACGAACGTGATTTTGAATTTGCCAAGAAGTTTGGGATTGAGGTTAAAGAAGTTGTATTGCCTCATCGTATAGATACTAAAAATCCACCTATAGATGATAAGGAGATTGTGATTAGACAAAATATTCATGGAATTGTATATAATCCTAAAACAGATGAATATTTATGTTTAGAATATAAAGATTTTCCATGGACGACATTTGTTGTAGGTGGTGTTGAAGAATCTGACGGTGGGGATATAGTAAATGCGGCAAAGAGAGAGATATACGAAGAGACTGGCTATAAAAATTTAAAGTTAATGAAGGTTTTGGGTGGCCAAGTGGTTGCTGAGTATTATGCTGCTCATAAAAACCAAAATCGTCGTGGTTTTGTGAATGGATTATTATTTGAATTAATTGATGACGAACAAGATGATATTAGCGAAGAAGATCAGGGCAAATATAATCTAGTTTGGTTAAAAATGTCAGATATTACAAAAGATAGGATGACTTGTGCTGAATTGGATATATGGTTAGACCGGATAAAATCGAATAAAGGACTTTATACCGAAGAAGGTATTTTAACCAACAGCGGTGAATTTGACGGTATGACCTCAAGTGAGGCTCGTGAAAAAATCGTTGTGTGGCTTGAAAAAGATGGCAATGGTAGATCAAAAGTAACTTATAAGATGCGTGATTGGCTAATTTCTCGTCAGCGTTATTGGGGTGCGCCGATTCCAATTATTCATTGTGAAGATTGTGGCGCCGTGCCTGTGCCAGATAATCAATTACCAGTAGTATTACCAGAGGTTGAAGATTTCAAACCAAAGGGCGGTAATGTTTCGGCGCTAGAATCGGCCACTGATTGGGTCAATACAGCTTGTCCAAAATGCGGCAAACCAGCCAAGCGTGAAACTGATACTATGGACGGCTATGCTTGTAGTAGTTGGTATTTCTTAAGATATCTTGATCCATTTAACGATAAGCAAGCTTGGGATCCAGAAATTGAAAAATATTGGGGCCCAGTAGATTATTATAATGGCGCCGACCATGCTGTAGCTCATTTGTTGTATTCTAGGTTTTGGCAAAGATTCTTCTTTAAGTTAGGCCTTGTGTCGCATCCCGAACCATTCAAGCGAATGATGTATAACGCCTATATTTTGGCAGCCGATGGCACAAAAATGAGCAAATCTCGCAATAACGTAGTTGATCCGCTTGAAATTATGAACAGTGGTTATGGCGCTGACAGCCTACGGGTTTACGAGATGTTTATTGCGCCTTACGATATGGAAGCGCCTTGGGACACTCGTGGTGTCCCTGGCACATATCGTTTTTTGAATCGAGTTTGGACTTTGGCTCAAGAGTATATCGAGGCGGGTGAGTCGAAATCGGATGAAAAAACTGAGCGCGAAGTGCTGACGATTGCCCATAAACTTGCTAAAAAAGTCACTGAAGATATCGAAAATGAGAAGTTTAATACCTCTATCTCGGCTATGATGGAAGCAGTTAATGGATATTATAAGTTAAAAGATAGTATCGGCAAATCCGCTGCTTGGGATTATGCGATCGAAAGCTTGTTGATGGTGTTATCGCCATTTGCGCCCCATATCACCGAAGAGTTATGGGGCCAAATTGGTCATAGCGACACGATTCATATTGATCATTGGCCGAAATGGGACGATAAGTATTTGCAATCTGATATGCTAACAATTGTTATTCAAGTTAACAGTAAGCTTCGTGCCAAAATTGAGGTTTCAAGCGAAATGCCAGCTGATGATATCAAGCGTTTGGCACAAGTTCAAGAAAATGTTTTGAAGTATACAGACGGCAAACAACCAACCAAAGTCATCTATATCCCCGGGAAATTAGTCAATATTGTCGTCGCTGAATAAACGTTTTAAAACGCACTTGAGTCAAAGTGATTTATTCGGTATAATGTATACAAGTTTTATTATAATAACCTACAAAGGAGCTCTTTAAATGGGTCAACCAAAAAAGCAAACTAGCCCACGAAAAACCGGCCTTCGTCGCAGTCATTTGCGACTTGAATTAGCGCGCCGTGTTAACAAAAAATCACCAGTCAAGGCGTTTACAACCGCTAAAGAATCTGGCAAAGCACTTGCTAAGAAAAAAATAGCAACAAACTAAATTACCTTAAAACATAATAAAGAAAGAATCAAAGCGCTATGGCATCTAATCGGCATCTTGGTCGCATTGTAGCACTCCAGACACTTTACGAATATGAATTTCGCAAGCAATCAGCTGACGATTCGGTTGATGTTGATGAAATTTTAGCTCGTAACCTTGCCAGATATGAGTCTACAATTGACGACAAGGACTTTGTTGGATCGATCGTAAAAGGGGTTATCGAAAATCAAGATGATCTCGATGCCAAGATACAGCCAATCGCTCCGGAGTGGCCAATTGATCAAATTGCCCGAATTGATCGCAATATTTTGCGGATTGGCCTGTATGAATTGCTATATCAAGCAAAGATAGTTCCGCCAAAAGTTGCAATTAATGAGGCTGTTGAGCTTGCCAAAGCGTTTGGTTCTGATAACTCAAGCAAGTTTATAAATGGGGTACTTGGTACCGCTTACCGTACGCTTGTGGAGGATAAAACCGATGACAGCAGTGCCACAAATTGAGCAGTTAAAAAAATACTTTAATCGCAAAAAACATCAAATTCAAGAGATAGTCCGCGAGCCAACATCTGGTGGTATTATTTTTCGTCGCGATAAGGATGGCGGTGTTGAGATTCTTTTGATTCAAGATGGTAAAAATCGTTGGACGATTCCGAAAGGCCACATTGAACCAGGTGAAACTGCGCTCGAAACCGCTAAACGTGAGATTGGCGAGGAGGCGGGTCTTACAGATATTGAGATGTTAGGTTGGTTGGGCAAAATACATTTTCGTTATCGCAGAATCGACCGGCTGGTTTTGATGACGACTCAAATCTATCTAGTCAAAGCACTTGGCGACACCGATGCGACTCAAAAAGAAGAATGGATGAATGACATTAAATGGTTCAAGTTTCAGGATGCTTTGGAAGCTATTGAATACGAGGATATAGGTAAATTAATGTTACTCGCTATGAAGCGAATACGAGAGGAAAATTTATGAGTGGGATGCAAACAGCGCCGTACCAAGAATTTGCAAAGGAAAAGCTCGGTTTCGAATTTAAGGACTTGCAGTTATTAATCACAGCCCTTACTCACCGTAGTTATGTTAATGAACATAAAAAAAGCGTTAGCGAGCATAATGAACGTCTGGAATTTTTAGGTGATGCAGTTTTAGAGCTTGTCGTAACAGATTATCTTTATAAAAATCATTCTGAACCTGAAGGTATTTTAACTAGTTGGCGCGCTGCTTTGGTGCGAACTGAAAGTATTGGTGCTGCAGGTGTTGCTTTGGGCTACGAGCCACTTGTACGGATGAGTCGTGGCGAAAAGCAGGGGAGTGAGCGAGCTCGCCAACAAATATTAGCCAATGCCTTTGAGGCTGTAACTGGTGCAATTTATTTAGAGCGCGGTTATGACGATGCGGCTGCCTTTATCGCTAAAAATATCATCAGTAAATTAGATAATGTTTTAGATACCGGTAGCTGGCGTGATGCTAAATCTCACCTGCAAGAGGTTTCACAGCGAGTCGATAACCAAACGCCACAATATCGTGTTCATGAAGAAGTTGGCCCAGATCATGACAAGATTTTTACACTTGGTGTTTATGTAAACAATAATTTAATGGGTATTGGTAGTGGTCCCAGTAAGCAGGTCGCTCAACAACAGGCCGCCCAAGCTGCGCTTGAAAAATATGCACAGCGCGGTAAATAATTTTTGACAAAGAAAATAGGTCGCGGAAAATTCCGCGACCTTTTTGAGTTAAAATCAGTTACTTTATTGTCCGTTTGGAGCTGGTGGTAATGCAGTTGCTGTTGTTGGCATCACGCTATAGCTGGTTGGCGTGGCAAACATTATATTATCTATAATGTCCTGTGCCTGAACGATCTCTTTATCTGTCCAAGCGCTATGGAAACCTGTGCCACTGATTAGCGTTGCTCCAACTCCTCCAGGCGATAGGTAGTAGATACTGCCTACGGCTGGGCTGTCTTTTTGGGTAGGGTTATTTGGGTTGGATTTATCATTAGTGATAGCATCTTTTTTGCCAACTACCAATATCCAGTCTGGTTTACCCGTCCATATTAGACGGATAAATCTAAGCTTGTAGCCGTTTGGCGAAAAAATAGTTATAGACCTGCCGGATAGGTGGTCATCACTATTAATCGTTGCACTCCCATACTCCCAGTCCATGGGGTATGAGATTACTAAGCCTGTTATTCGGTCGGATATAATTGATAGCCCTGTTCTAATTGGGGGTGTCGATATCCATAATGGAACACTTGGGCTGGATGTTGGCATCGGTACGCCAACACCTTCGTCTGTACCTGTCGAGGCGTAGCTGTTGATGGATGTGGCCAATGTCACTGTTGCTATAATCGTTAATACGATTATAATTGTTACAATTTTGTTGTTTTTCATTAAAAAAACAACCTCCTTTTAATAATTTTTTATAAAAAGGCCAAAAGGCCAGTCTACCAAGGTAAAAGTAAGTAACTGATTTTTTAACGTGCTAGTAAACTCCTTGTTTACTTGCATTAACAACATAATAGCATAAACGTAATAAAATGTCAAGGTTGGGTTATAAAAAATGGCAATTTTAACTGATTGACATCAGATGTAAAACAGTGTAATATTGTCAAAGAGTTAAAAATTAATTTTAAAGATAAGAAGAAGGAAATAATAACAAAATGCTAGCAATCCGTTTGCAACGTGTTGGCCGCACAGGCTATGCAGTCTACCGAGTGGCTGTTCAGGAATCTCAACGACATCCATTAAGTGGTCGTGTTGTTGCTTATGTCGGCACATACAACCCCCATACTAAGGAAGTCAAAATTCAGGTTGAGACTGCTCAAAAATATCTAGATAACGGCGCACAGCCATCACCACGAGTTATTAAATTATTGGCTGATGCCGGTGTTAAATTGCCAAAATGGGTAGTTAAAAGCGACAAAAAGACTAGTGCTATTAAAAATTCCGATAAACTTCGCAAAAATCAACCAAAGGTTGAGGTTGTCGAAGAGCCAGCTGTAGTTGAAGAAATCGCTGAAGTCGAACCTACTGTTGCTGAATAACAAAAGTGCTACAATTAAACTATTAACAGTATTGGCCGAACAGGCAAGGGGGCATTATGTCAACAATAGACCAACAATTCGTAGAATATACAGTTAAATCACTCGTCGGGCATCCTGACGACGTCGTTGTCGAACGATCAGTTGACGAAAAAGGTGTTTTATTAACACTTACAGTAAATCCAGAGGATCTAGGCCGAGTTATTGGTAAGCGCGGTGTTACCGCTCAAAGCTTGCGAACGCTTTTACGCGCACTTGGTACTAAAAATGACGCTCGTTACAACTTAAAAATTGTAAATACCGATGAGCAACAAGGTCCACGCGAAAACAATACAACGCCATCAGAAACGACCGAAAGCGAGCCTGTGAACAATTCAACAGATGAAACTGTGGAAAACGAATCTGATTATGCAAAAACCACTCGCGAAGAGCTTGCAGAACTAGACGACCTCGATATATAATCATAAACAGTTACAGACAAATTGTCTGAACTGCGAGAAGAATAAAGCTCTATGCGAGCAACAATATAATTGTTGAGAGATTTATATGTCAAACGAACCACCCTTGGGGGTGGTTTTTTTGTGGTTTTAGGTTATCATTATATCTGATGATAAAAATTCAAGTAATTACATTATTTCCTGAAATGTTTGAAGGCGTTTTAAATAGCTCGATGATGTGGAAAGCGCAAAAACAACAGGCAGTTGATTTTCGTTTGATTAATTTGCGAGATTTTGGACTAGGTCCGCGCAAGCAAGTCGATGATACGCCATACGGTGGTGGTGATGGCATGCTTCTGATGATTGAGCCTTTGACGGCAGCTATTAGCGATGCCAAAAAACATGATCCTAGCGCCAAGGTTATATTAACGACACCCCGTGGACAGCGCTGGAAGCAGCTTGCGGCGCAGAATTTTGCAAATAGTAAAGATGGCTATATTTTTATCTGCGGTCGTTATGAGGGCGTAGATGAACGTGTGATGAATCTGGTTGATTATTATATTAGTGTCGGCGATTATGTACTGACGGGTGGTGAACTGCCTGCTATGACGATTATTGATAGCATAGTACGCTTGATACCGGGAGTCCTGGGTGGCGAGAATAGTGCTGCAATTGAAAGTTTCAGCGACGGTGAAACTTTAGAGTTTCCTCAGTATACTCGGCCAGAAGTCTTTAAAGGTTTGGAAGTGCCAAAAGTTTTAATCAGTGGTAATCACGCCGAAATCGCCAAATGGCGCGCCGAAAATTCGTTAAAAGCAGAATAGCCTAGATTTAGTTCGTATTCTCAGTCATTACTATTTAAGATAGGCTTCGCTCCAGGTCTGAACAAGGGCCCCGGCGCCTTGTCAGACTTGGGCTGCAGATTATCCTGGATAGTAATATCTTCGACTGCTCTATAATAAAATTTTGGCAATAAGGAACCCCGCAGTATGCGGGGGTTGTGGTGGATATCGTATAGCGATACATTACATTTTTGTGGTGTACATGTTTGTTTTTGTAACTTCGCTTATTGCTACTTTACGCCGGGGTGCATAAAAGCACAAGGGGAATGATAAAAATAACAACATTTTATCTATATATTAAATTTTGGTATACTAAGCATAAGATAATTAGAAAAAGTTAGGTTATTTATGATTTTCAAAAAGCGTCCAAAAAATAAAATTAGCCCAGAAGATTTGCAAGAGATTGCCGAATCTTATGAAAAATGGGGCAAAAAGAAAAAGATCATAATCATTAGCGCTATCGCCTTAGTTGTGATGTCTGTTTTGACGGTAGTGGCCTTTAATGTTTTTAAGCCGGTTGGCTACGAATCTGCTGAGATTGCTAGATCTCGCGAGTTATCAACAAAAATGTCATTAGTTATGCGAAACGAGCGCGTGGTCGAGAACATAGTAGGCAGTTACCGAAGTCGCAAGGATAAGTATCCAACAGAGATAAAATTATTAACTATGGATGGCAAGATTAAATTACCTCTTGGTATAACATTACTAGATTCATCGAAAGACAAATTAACTGCCGATAATGGTAAAACAATGATTTGGTATCAATATAGTAATGGTGCCAGTGAGGGAAGTGGCGCCAGGATCCAATATTGGGATTATGGCTCTGATAGCATTGGTCTTAGGTCTGTGTATCTTGGGGACGCAACAAAAGATTCTGAATTTTTTGATATGAAATAATTTTTTGAGATAATTAAAAAGGGCCCTTTATTAGGGCCCTTTAACTTAAATTTTTATAACGCCTGCTTAAGAAAGTTAGCAAGCCTCATGCAGTCTTCGGATTTTTCGCGTAAGACTATTACATTAGAATCAGAAAAGCCAAGTAGGACTGACTTATCTTCTATAATAGAACGCACTATATCTGCAAGAGTCAGAAAGTCCACAGCATTATCTTCACAATAGCAATGCTGTAGGCTCGCAAGTTTATTTTCCGGGTTGATATTGATAAATTTAACATATCCTTTAAAGAAACCATCTTCAAATTTTGCGACTCCATTGAGTGTCCACGCAATGAAATAACCGGGCTCTTCATAAAGGATATATGATTCATGATTTTTCTCACGTATCTCCAGGGTAATCTTTAAATCCTGATGGATTTTATGCTTATTATGATTGATTAGTATATCATTTAAGATATCCTTCATCATCAATGTTAAATGGTTGTATGCTTCTACTTTTTCTTTAGTTGTAGTCGCATCAATTAGCATTGATACTCTTTTACAACGACATCCTGGGCGCTTGGTCTCCATTTTAGGCTTTTTTGCCTCTGACATTTAACAACACCGTCCTTTTATAAAATTTTGAGTTACAATCAGGAGTAATAAAAAATATCGCTCAACCGATTGGCTGTATATTACAACATAAAATATGCGCCGTCAATGATTTTATAAAATTATATTTTACTCTATCTTTAGATATGATAAGCTGGTTTTATGCAAAAATCAGAATCAGTGGCGGACGGCGAATATTGGGAGAAGCATTGGCGTCATACAGACATATGCGCATCATCAGATAATCATCCAATATGTAGATGGTTGGATGGTCAAATTTGTCCTGGCGAAGGCCTTAGTTGTTTTGAGATTGGCTGTTATCCTGGCAAATTTCTAGTCTTGTTAGGCAGCAAGGGCTATGAATTAAATGGTATCGATTTATCTGAAAAGACTGCGACTATGGCTGATTGGCTTACCTCTAAGGGGTTTAAAATTGGTAGCCTAGAAAAAGGTGATTTTTTGGTTAATAAGCCCGATAAGCAATATAATCTAGTTTGTTCGTTTGGCTTTATCGAGCATTTTAATAATTGGCACGAGATGGTAGATAAGCAATTGGCTATGACGGCGATCGATGGTTTTTGTGTTATAGAGGTGCCGAATTTGAATTCATCACTTTATCGTATACTATATGGCATATTTGAGCCAGATATATTAAAAAGTCACAAATCTAATGCTATGTCGCTAAAAAACATCACTAATTATATTAATGAACTGAAATATGATATTAAAACTGCCGATTATGTTGGTAATTTTTATTTTAGATTCGTAACAAAAAGTGGTTGGAAGTATAGATTTATCGAAAAGGTTATTAATGGTTTTGGGACCTTCTTTAATATACTGCCTAGGTCGGTATCGGCAAGATACATAGGGGTTATAGCAAAAGTTAATTAAGTATTAATCAAATAATCAATTACTACGTCCCAGTTAGAAAATTTTTCTGATCCAAATAATATCAACTCGCCTCTAAATTGGTCAGCGCCATTTTTAGTTCTGTCGTCTATTAATATATCACCAAGATTCAAATCTTTACGTGGGCTTAATATCATTTTTTTATAAAATATATTATCAGCGTTTTGTCCAAAATGTTTTTTAACCCATTTTATCTTGTCGCTCCAGGCGCCATGATTATTCCATGGGGCTGTAGATAAGATAAATACATCATAATGACTAGATAGCTCTTTTACAGCTTTTATGGCGCCCGGGATTGGCTCCATAAGTTTAAATATACCAGGTGCTTCATCGTATCTATCTGAATATTTTAATTTGTGTTTATTAGATAATTTATTAATGCTACTATTAAAATCGACAATGACACCATCTAGGTCAATGTATAAAATCTTTTTATTATTATCAGACATTTCTTGCCTCTATTATCATTTCTGATCTAGGGTCTTTACCTATGCCAGTTATTTCCGAAAAGTCACGATAATAATCATATTTATTTGGCAAGTCTCGGTAGCGTTTCTTCTTGCTTTTATCGTTAGGTATTACTTCATATTCAATTATTTCATTCCATTGATTCGGCAGCGGTATCATCGGCATTTCCTTTGGCACGCCGCATATTCGAAGTACGGCAAGGCTTTTGATGCCCAATTGTCTGGCTAAGTAGGCTCTGTGAGTCCCATCAAGTAGACAGGGCCCAAATTCATGGTCATCTTCGACTATGGGTGGCATCATTCCGATTGACACGCCTGCATTTCTTAATAAAATGCTACCGTAAAGCCTTAATGTGTCGTGACCTTTCTCTAATATGCAATCCCTTAACTCTTTCTGTTTTTCAAGATGGTCTTTTAGTATATACAATTGAGTAGGTAAAAAATCATCGATTTGCATATCATCAATCCTTATTTGAGCATCCTTATATGGATAGACTGATTTGTTATTTAGCATTGTAGTATTGCGTACTTTTTCGATTAATTGTTCGGCTGGCATAAAATTTAGTATTTCCATAAAACTCCTTTATTTTTATCTTTATGTTTTGATGATACTTGATGATAAAATATGGATATAGACAGGGGGTCTTGAGTCAAATATGTTTGAGCAAAATATAATCGAGCATCATATACAAAAAAGCATAATGCGGGTTTTAGTCTTTAATGAATACGCCAGGTATAGTGAGATGCGCCCAGAAAATGTAGATAGCAATCTATATGCCTATCATCTTAACAGATTGGTATTATCTGGACATGTCGAGAAAATAGATAAACTTTACAGACTTAGCTTAAAAGGCTTGAGTTATGTTGAGCATACCAGTAGTAGCATAAAAATAAATAGTCAACCTAAAATTACAACGGCAATTTTAGTCAATGATGGTAACGGAAATATTTTATTGACAAAGAGGCTTAAGCAGCCATATATAAATCATTATGGCCTTCCGCTTGGTAAAATACATTCCAATAAAGACAGTAATATTCTGGACTCTGCTACCAGGGAGCTTTATGAGAAGACTGGGATTAAATATAAAAAGATGAAACATGTTGGCGATATTTATCTAAAGATTTATATAAAAAACGTTTTAATATCGGATTTATTAGCTCATATATTTTCGGCTGTTATTAAAAAAGAAGTTTTAATTAGTGATTCTGCTATGTGGGTGGCAAAAAAAGATTTGGTAAATGTTAAATTAATACCTGGCGTTAAGGAAATAATAAAATTAGCAGAATCTGGAGATAGGTTTTTTGAAGAGATAAGAGTTTAGAATGGAGTTGAGGGATATTGCTCCATAAATCTCGCCTCTCTGCTTGTTTTTAAAATGAGCAAGCTAATTTTGACAAACTGCGTTACGCCGAACCGCCGAACTTTTGCTTTGCAAAAGAATTCGGCGGTCCGGATCCCGACCATGCCGGTTAAAATAAAATAACGACCAAAAAAGGTCGTTGTTTTATTTTGGCTGGGATGGAGGGATTCGGACCCCCGAATGCTGGTACCAAAAACCAGTGCCTTACCACTTGGCGACATCCCAATAACATTACAAATTGTACACTAATTGGCTAGTTGTCTCAAGATGTAAATTTAATTAGTGATTTTTAATTAAAGGCTAATAGTTGCCGAGATTGCGCGATGGTCTGCGCCGCCATCTTTTGATATCTGGAAGTTATTAATTTTTATATTTGGTGATGCAAAAATGTGGTCGATTTGGATTAGTCTGATGCTTGGTAAAAAATCATATTTACGCACTTTTGGCGTAGTTGTTGGTTGATGTCTTGGGTCAGCATCGATTAAATTAGTACTATATTGTAATAGGCTTAATGCTTCACCACGGGCCATTTCGGTAGTTCGCAAAGAAAGACTTTTAAATATAAAACGTGCCATAAATTTTACTAATTTGTTTTGCAAAATTCGTGCTGGCCAAAAATCGTCACCATGCATAGCATTTAAGTCTCCCATTGCAATTGTCGGAACTTTTGATGAATTAATTATGGTTGATAAATCTATAACTTGATTAACTCTAGTCTCCTCGCTTCTATCGTCTAAATGTAGCCCAATAATACGAATCTTTTTGTTTGTTTCCGGGTCTTTGATTGTTGCCATGATAGCGTTACGATAATCAGCTAGTCGTATTGTCTCGGGTTTTTCTATCGGTATTTTACTTAGTATCATTAGGGACAGGTTTTTATAAAAATCATCTGGGCGGCTTGGCATTTTGTCATTATAAGTGACGCTATGTAATTTATATCCCATAGCTTCTAGCTTATTTCGAGCTTCTAGATTATTAAGATTTAAATTATTATGTGCCTCAAGCAATATTAATATATCAGCATCCAGGCTTCTGATTTCGGCAATTATTTTGTCTGGCGTGCTGCGTGCCGATACATCATTATTCGTTAATCTTCCTTCAATATTCCAAGATGCTATTTTTAAAGACATTAAATTATCCTAAATTAGTTTTATTT
>CAJBFN010000010.1 GCA_903952435.1 uncultured bacterium | reverse complement strand
TCGCAAAAGGGTAATTGGCGGCCAAAATATTATTATTTGTCAGCGCATTGAACAATGTTGATTTCCCAACATTAGGTAGACCGACGATTCCGATTGATAAACTCATGCATTTTATTTTAACAGAGGTGCTTGTAAAATGCGAGCTTAGTTTATTTATCCTATTATGGTATTATAATAAACATTAGGGGTATCATATGAATAGAAACTTTTTGCAGAAATTTAATAACTCTAAATTCAGATCTATGGTTTTAGTTGTGTCAGCTGGTCTGCTGGTTAGCACTGGTTTAGTTGTTTGGCTTTACTTTAGTGGGCCAAATAATAATCAGAATTTACAGACTAAACAGGAGAAGATTAATAGCTCTAACAAGCTGTTCTTTAGTGCTATGGATGAGGCTGGTAATGTTAGTTATGATTCTGGTCAGTCAGTTATGGACGAAGCCCTTAATTCAGCCAGTTCGGATGAAGATAGGGCGCATATTTATACTCAAAAATCTTCACTGGCAATTAATGTTGGAAAATATGATGATGCTTATAATTTTGCAAAAAAAGCCGAAGAGATCAGCCCCAACTTATCTAGCGCCCAGTTAATGGCCTTATCGTCAGAGAGTAAAGGTGATATTCAAGAGGCTATAAAAAATTACCATAATGCTCTTAATCGCATGACCGGCAACTCTGGTGCTGATGATTTTGATAAGCAGGATATTGTAAATAAAATAAAGAGTCTTGGCGGTAGTATTTAAATGAGGATAATCGGTAAGTTTAATATAACCTTGATTATCTCATTTTTATTTTCATTTTTTGTCGGTTATTTTATTGTTGCATCGGCTTTAGACATACAAGTTCCTGTTTCTGCTAACGAAGGTTATTTTACTAGAATTGATTTTAGTGGCACCGGAATAGATAATGTTATTTTATCCTGTACTAAGGCTGGCGATCCGGCAATTCCAAGCAGCGTAACTAATAAAGCGACATTTATAACAAAGATAAAAGAGTATTTAAATGGATGTGGGGTTGCAACATCAAGTAAGAATGAAGCCCAAGTTAAAAAATTAAACAAAATTGGCGCAGCTTTCATTATTAAAACTATGATGGGCGCTAGGCCGGACAAATCAACCGACTTTCCAGTAGTTTCTTCAAAAGATTTATCAACATGGGAATCTCTCATTAATCAAGATGAAATAGAGATAGGCTATATGCCCGCTTACTCGCTGGCCGATGGTGACTATAATTCTGGGTATATTGGATCTTCATACCCTAGCACTCCAGACGAAATTTACAGGCCGTGGTCGGCTATGACTTTTTCTGCCTTGGTTTTTAGAGATACCACAAGGCCGGATGGAGAACAAGTTGTTTACATGTTAAAAATTAGTTGCGCAAATCCTATAGGCGCCCTGCCTGGCATTGTGCCGGATGTTGATGTTAAAAAAAATTGGAGCATATCTCCATTTGCAAGCGTGTCAGTAAATGGAACCATATATCATAGTAGTGTGCCTACGGTTCATGCCGGCGACAAGGTGGTTTGGCGACATAGAGTTCGTAATGATGGGCCAGACATAGCGCCTAATTTAACGTATCACTGGGAAAGTACTAATGGTATTGATAGGGGCGACGATATAAGCGTAAGTAATCTTAGCCCGTCGATTTACTACCCAGACATAAATCAAGATCCATCTATTTATGAATATGTCGTGCCATCAGATAGACCTGCTGGGATGATATGCCATAAAACTGTTGTATCTCCTGGCTCTGTTGTTGATGATGTTGTTACTTTGGCAAATAAACCTTCTAGTGTGGCTTGCGTTAATCTTGTCATCTCTCCTCCAGAGGAGGACGCTTCTGGCTGTAGGCCAATAGAGGTAAAAGTAGAGTTAAAATCTTATTCTGGCGGCAGTGTAACCGCTAATTATCCTGATAATAGTGGATCAAAGCCAACTATAACATGGGGAGATGACAATAATGTCCCCGTAGAAGTATCTATAAATGGGACCACGATTGGTACATATAGATATAACACTACTTTAGATCTAACCCAAAATTACACAACAGGTGATAGCTACCGTGCTAAGATTACTGAGACCAGAGACCATATAACTGGATATAATGAAACAACCGGACAGTTTCCAGACGGACAGACCTGTACTGGTAGCGGCGAGACGGAAACTTGTACTCCAAAATATAAAACCTTGCATACTGGATGGGATGCTGTAACCTCTAGATCTAGTTGGTATTCGCAATCTTGGCAGTGTTATGATTATATCCTAGTGTCTAGTGTTAAGGATTTTGGCTCTTATCTTGAGCCTGGATCGCCAATAACAGTTTCTCCGTGGGCGGATAATTCATCTTATACCTCAAAGTATAGTCAGAAGTTTTTTCAAAAATATGGAATAATAAATACGAAAAGTAAAAATACTCGATGGGAGATTATTCAAATGAATGTTGATCCAGGTTTTGGTTTTCCGCCGTCGGTTGCTGCTGGTGTTTCGTCTTCTGAGCCCTGTGCTTATTTTGATCCATCAAATTCGTTTAGATGCACAAAGGCTGAATCTGGTGATCATACATTTACCAAAAACGGGCAGTCATCACCTGGTGTGTATAGATCGACAGTTCCAGATTCGCCAGCTGGAACCAAGATATGTTTTGCTTTCTCGATTCGTCCGAGTCAAAGTGATCCGGCAAATAGTATTCCTATCCCTGGTGGTAGCGACCAGTGGGTTCACGCATCGTTTAATAATAAGAAAAACTGCATAACGGTCGCGAAAAAACCAAAAGTCCAAATATGGGGTGGTGATCTGTGGGCTGGCGGAAATGTGGTTTCTAGCTCGTCAGTAAAAAATTCTGGAACTTTTGGTAGCTGGGTAGAATACGGCATATTAACGGTAAAGAATATAGCTGGCACGGCTTCTGGCTCGGCTTTTGCCGGTACGAATGGCGGATCTCCAAGCATAAATACCTGTGGCTATAGCACGCTTAGTTTTGCTAATTCAGCTTGCTCTGGTGGTACGATGGGTGGTTATGTTAATTCTCATAGTATTCCTAATGTCGAGGCGAGCTTGTCTGATATGACATTTGGCGCATCTATTAACGTAAGTGGAGGTTCGCTTTCATTATGATTAATATACGACCAAGACGATTGAATTTGAGGTTAATACTATTACTAACAGTAGTTCTGGTAATAGGGGCTGTTGGTTATTATATTAAATCTGACAAAAATGTTAATGCAATAAATTTTCAACGTTCGCCGATTGATGTGGTTTTGGTGATTGATGATTCTGGCAGTATGGATGGAACGAAAATATCTAGCGCAAAAACAGCCGCAACGGATTTTATAAATGGCAATACCGCAAAAAATATAACTGGTCTTCAGCCTGGCGATAGGGTGGCTGTAGTTACTTTAAATAATGGCTCGATGAGTGGCCTCACTAGCACCTTTAGCGTTGCGACCAATTTCATTAGTAATATAGACGCTAGCGGAGGTACATCTTACAAGCCAGCTCTTGTATTAGCTAATAATATATTGTCCGAAAAAAATCCTTCTTCAACTGCCGTTATTATATTTTTAGCCGATGGTGATCCTGGTGACGGTCAATCTGCAGTTGATTATTGTAGCAATATACTAAAACCAGCTGGAGTACAGATATATACAATTGGTCTTGGAGTGGCTCCTGGTTCAAATGCGGAAACTTTATTAAAAGCCATGGCGTCATCAGTAAATGGCACTGCTAATTATTCTAGTGGCGGTGCCGGAGATTTAGTCGCTATTTATAATAACATATCGGCGTCGTTGATTAGGTTGTTGTCATTGGCTGATAAATCTGGCAGCTACATTTCTGATAGCAATATGGATTTAATTGGCGCAGGTGGTGGCGATATTAAACTAGCTAAAATTATTTTGCCTGAATCAACCGAGAATATATCAAAAGTCATAAAGTCTAGTGGCACGGTTACTATAAAAAATAATATAATTAATGACTCTAGTAAAAAATATAATGATGTTTCGCAGATACCGCAAATGGTGATTATCGCTAAAAAAATTGTTATTGCTGCAAATGTTACTCAGGTTGACGCTTGGCTGATTGCCAGAGATAGCGGTAATGGCAGTATTCAAACATGCGATGTCGATCCATCAACTAAAGAGACTATAGATGTATGTAACAATCCTTTAATTGTTAATGGTCCAGTTATGACTGACCATCTGTATATGCTTCGCACATTCGGTTCGGGGGTTGGTAGCGATAGTGGTACGCCGGCTGAAATATTTAATCTTCGCGCTGATGCTTATCTGTGGGCAGCGGCACATGCGCTTGTAAATGGGCGAGTTCAGACTACTTATACTACCGAATTACCACCTCGATTTTAGTTTCATCTGATTTACTTGCTTTTAACGCTAATGCTTCTGTATAATAGTAGTTAATATGGCATTACTAAAGGGCTTGGGCAGTTTTGACTTCTTTGCGTTAGACATTGGGACTACCGCTGTGCGAGTTGTGCAATTGGAAAAGGCTGGCAATGACAGTTGGAGTTTATTACATTACGGCTATGTTACTTTTGATGAAAAAATAGCAGGCAATGATTCTAACGAGTCTATGATTCGCCTTGGTGAAGTTATAATGACCGCAGTTGGTCAAAGTGGCATCAAGGAAAAAAATGTCGTCATAGGTTTACCGTCGAACAAAGCGTTTATAACGGTTATTGACGTTCCATCTATGAGCGAGATTGAGCTTAAAAGCACTATTAAATATCAAATGGACCAGTATATTCCTATGAAGATGGACGAGACAAAGGCTGACTGGGCATTATTAGGTCAGTCGCTCCACGATCCAAAACAACAAGAAGTTTTACTGGCTGGGACATCTAATGAATATACCGAGAACAGGTTGGAGTTCATCGAAAGTCTTGGGTTTAATGTTATTGCATCCGAGCCAGATCCGATCGCTATGATTCGTTCGCTTTTACCAACCAATATAATTGATGCGCGTATGATAATTGATGTTGGTGAATCTTCAACTGATTTGGCAATTGTTTTTAATGATTCTCCAAGATTGGTTCGTAATATACCAGTTGGTTTTGGCTCATTGATGAAATCGGCAGCTAAAAACTTGAATATTCAAGAAACTCAAGCAAGACAGTTTATTCTGAAGTTTGGCTTGGCGCCAGATAGGTTAAACGGTCAGGTCTTTAGGGCGATTGAAAATACGCTTGATAGTTTTACTGTTGAGTTGACAAAATCAGTTAAATTTTTTCAAACTCGTTATCCAAACACACCAGTTGGTGGTATATTACTATCTGGCTTTGCGGCGGTTGTGCCTCGTTTTGGAGAATATATATCCGCCAAGATCGGTCTTGCCGCAACAGTTGCTAACCCTTGGCAAAGGGTCCATGTAGCACAAGCGGATCAGCAGCAACTCGGTGCGATTGCGTCAGAGTTTGCGACTGTAATTGGGTTAGCTCAAAGGAAAAATGACAAATGATAGAAATTAACCTAGCTCCTGATGTAAAACAGGAATTAATAAAGGCTCAGCGAATACGCAACAAGGTTATAGTCATTTCGGTAATCGTTGGTGTTATATCAATAGTTGTTGTTGTTTTACTAGCTATTAATGTATTTGCCGTTCAGGCAGTTCGTAATAATATAGCAGATGGTTCAATCAAGGATAAAGGCAATAGTTTAAATAATATGGCGGATTTACCAAAAACTCTCACTATTCAAAATCAGCTAAATAAAATATCGGATATTTATGATAATAAAAAAATTGACTCAAGATTGTTTGATGTTTTAGTAAGAATAATTCCACCAGCGCCTAATGATGTCAAAATATCTAGCCTTAATATAGATTCAGGTACAGAAACCATAACTATTGATGGTCAGGCAGCAAATAGCTATGTTGCATTTGAGATATTCAAGAAAACTATCGAAGGCACTAGCGTTAATTATACAGATTCCGATGGTATTAAAAATACAATTCCGTTGATAGTTAGTGCTTTAGACATAGGCAGCACTAGTTATGGTCAAGACGCAACGACCGGGGCAATGGTCTTAAGATTTTCGATTAGTTTTAAATATTCAAGCGAGCTTTTTGCCGTTACATCAAAAGATTTAAGTGTAACTGTAACTGCTAGCGGAAATGTAACTGATTCATATCTGGGTGTGCCAACCAGTATATTCACCGTTAAAGCTAATGATATACAAACTGGAGGCACCCAATAATCATGAAACCTCAAAACACTGCTATTCGAAAACGAACTCAAATTATCATGACTAACAAACTGATGTTTTTATGGGTTGCAGGCGCATCGGTATTGTTTGGTTTTGGTTTAGTCTGTAGTATATTTTTAGCTCAGATGTCGCTTTATAATGAAAAAGTATTAGCCGAAAAACAAAAAACAATTACAGCCCTAGATAGTGACATAAAGGCCATACCAGGGTTAGAGGATAATATTCGTGCGCTTGATGCCAATCAACTGCTGATGGGTCTAAGGGCCCAGACAGATGATCGTGCAGTTCAGGTTATTTTAGATGCAT
Organism: uncultured bacterium; assembly: GCA_903952435.1. Taxonomy (GTDB): domain Bacteria; phylum Patescibacteriota; class Saccharimonadia; order Saccharimonadales; family Saccharimonadaceae; genus UBA1547. The sequence continues at coordinate 18,174 of CAJBFN010000010.1, read as the reverse complement.
TACCATCAGATGCAAACTCCTCAGCACTGGGTGCTTCAATCCAAAATAAATTATTAGCAGGTATAGACGGTCTGAGTTTGATAAGCTTACAGGTTGACCCTGTTGCTGGGATTGAATCTAGCACTAGTGATAATTCGTATTCTTCTGGTTCTGTCGCTTCGTCATATGCAATTAATTTCAGGTTTTCCGTCAGCGGTAGTGAAGCTGCATTAAAAAATGCTCTACTAAAATTAGAGTCGTCAATTAGAACTATCGATATAATATCTTTGAAAATAGAAGGTGGCTCTAGCCAGGATAGCACGATGACTGTTAGCGCCAGCGCATTTTATGAGCCAGCTCAAACAATAGAGTTGAAAGATAAGGTGATAAAATAATGAAAAAATCCGACATAATAACACTCGTTTTCATAGCATCAATTAGCGTAATTGTTGCGTTTTTCGTAGCAAAAGCGATTTTTCCTAATGCTTATTCATCTTCCACAAAAGTCAAGACTATCACCAGTATTAGTTCAAATGTTGACTCACCACGGGATGATATTTTTAATAAAAGCGCAATAAACCCAGCCGTAAAAGTTCAAATAACATCGGGAACTCAGTAGGGTTTTTTATATGGCTCTTCTTACTAGCGATATGCAAAATAAACTCGTTAGCCTCTTGATTAGCGAAGGTCTTGTTGAAACTAGCGTCTTAGATAAGGCTAAAGAACAGTCAACTAAAACTAAACAACCATTGATTGAATTATTGGCCGAGCAGGGGATTGTTGACGATGAACTTTTGACACACGCTATTGCTCAGGTTTCGGGCGTGCCATATGTTAATTTGGCTAATAGTTTTATAGATCAGACTATCTTGGCGTTATTACCAGAGGATGTAGCTGAGCGGTTTATGGCCGTGCCTTTAGCTGAGGTTCAGGGGCGATTGGCTGTGGCGATGATAGACGCAAACAACGTTCAGGCGGTTGATTATTTAGCAAATCGAATCGAGCGTCAATTAAAGGTCTTTATGGCCTCAGAGGTTGGTGTTAGGCATATTCTGGATCAATATAAAACCGATCTTTCCAGTGTTGATGCGGCAGCCGAAGCTAGTCAAGCCGAAGAAACCCAAGAAGCTAATCGTGAGGTCAAGACAATCGTTCAGGATTCGCCAATCAGCAAAGCGCTCAGTACTATTTTGGAATATGCTTTAAAAACTAGGTCAAGCGATGTTCATATTGAGCCGTTAGAGAACGCTTTAAAGATTAGATGTCGCGTCGACGGTATGTTACGCGAGATCATGCAATTACCAAAAAGCATCGAACCAGCCTTGGTCAGCCGTATAAAGATTTTATCCAATTTAAAGATTGACGAGCATAGAATACCTCAAGATGGACAATTTACGGTTAAAATTGCCAATAAAGAGGTTGATCTTCGTATTGCAATTAGCCCAGTTATTTGGGGTGAACAAGTTGTTATTAGGTTGCTCGATAAATCTAACAACACTTTTGATATTGAAGAGATGGGCTACGCTGGTCGAGGTCTAAGGGCGATTCGTAAAGGTATCCAGCGGCCAAATGGTATGGTATTGACTTCTGGTCCGACTGGTAGTGGTAAAACAACTAGTCTCTACGCCTTGATAAAAGAGATAAAAAATGACGCCGTAAATATTGTTACACTTGAAGATCCAGTCGAATATAAAATGAATGATGTTAATCAAATACAGGTAAATGCTGATGTTGGTCTAACTTTTGCTAGTGGTTTGCGCTCAATTTTGCGTCAAGATCCAGACGTAGTGATGGTGGGCGAGATTCGTGATGGCGAAACAGCTAACTTGGCTGTTCAGGCTGCGTTAACTGGACATTTAGTATTTAGCACTCTTCACACCAATAGCGCGGCCGGTGTTTTGCCGCGACTACTTGATATGGGCATTGAACCGTTTTTAATTGCCAGCACTGTTAATACAATTATTGGTCAGCGTTTAGTTCGTCGAGTCGGTAAAAGGCGAGAGGTCTATCAGTCAAACCCAATCGAAACGGAAAATATATTAAGAACCGTTGGCCATCTTTTGCCAAAAACTCCAGCTGATGTCGCTAGAATATCTGAAGATTTAGGATATAAAGACTTGCCCTTAGCTGGTCAAAAAGCTTATACTTTAGTTAAGGGCATAGATACACCTCAATCTCCGCACGGTTACAGCGGTCGCGCCGGTTTATATGAGGTTATGGATGTTAACGAAAATATCCAAAAGTTAATCGTTGCTCACGCAACCAGTGCTGAAATTCAACGTAAAGCCCAAGAGCAAGGCATGGTGACTATGCGTCAAGATGGCTACTTGAAAGTTCTACAGGGTATTACTACAATCGAAGAAGTAAATCGCGTAACATCTGATACACAATAAAGGGGTGGTGAAATGGAAAAGCAACAAAATTTGAAAATTGAGTCACTACTTGAAGAGGTTATTCGCAAGAATGCTTCAGATTTACATCTTCAGGTTGGATTGCCGCCTATGTTACGTGTTGATGGCGCGCTCACTCCTGTTATGGCAGTGGACCCACTAGATGAACAAGCCGTCGAGTCATTGGTTTTTGCAATTTTGGATCAAGACCAAAAACAAATATTATTAAAAGATAAAGAATTTGATTTTAGTTTTGCTTTTGGTACTCTTGGTCGTTTTAGAGTAAATGCTTATCATGAACGCGGTAATTTAGCTGCTGCATTAAGACTGATCCCTAACGAAATTAAAAATATTGAAGAGCTTGGCTTGCCTAATATAGTTTCTTCGTTTACCGACTATCCAAGAGGTTTAGTTTTGATTACCGGACCAACCGGAAGCGGCAAATCGACCACTCTGGCTGCTCTTATTGACAAAATTAATTCAGAAAAAGCCAAACATATCATTACTATCGAGGATCCGATTGAGTTTACTCATAAATCTAAAAAAGCAGTCGTAGTCCAGCGTGAGGTGCATTATGACACATACAGTTTTAGCGCAGCACTTCGTTCCAGCCTGCGTCAGGATCCGGATGTAGTCTTAATCGGTGAGATGCGTGATTTAGAAACTATCAGCGCTGCTATTACGATTGCCGAAACTGGTCATTTAGTTTTTGCAACATTACATACCAATAGTACCTCGCAATCACTTGATCGTATGATTGATGTCTTTCCTCCACATCAACAACCACAGATTCGTGCACAACTTTCAAATATATTAATGGCGGTTTGTTCGCAAAGATTAGTGCCAACCATAGGCGGCGGTAGGGCTGTAGCTGCTGAAGTAATGGTAACAAACTCAGCAGTCCGAAATATTATTCGTGAAGGCCGTACTCATCAGTTAGATGCAGTAATCCAAACCGGTGGTGAACAGGGCATGCAAACAATGGATCGAACATTAGTTAACTTGGTTCAAAAAGGTCTTGTGACTTATGATAATGCATACGAAGTTGCAGTTGATACGGTAGAGTTTGAACGATTGATGAAGGGTTAGATAGATAGATGAAAAAATTCACCTATGAGGCTCGCGATCAACATACTAGTAAGATAATAAAGGCCGTTGTCCAGGCCGAGACTGAAACTTCGGCTGCAAAATTATTAATAAGCCAAGGATTAACCCCGTTTAATATCAGAGAGCAAGATGAAAATAAAAATATTTGGGCGAAGTTGACAAATCGCATAACCACCAAGGATAAGATTGTTTTTACTCGTCAGTTAGCGACCCTTATAGGTGCTGGATTGCCTTTATCTAAAAGTTTACAGACAATCTTAGAACAGACTGAAAATAAAAAGCTACAATCGATTATTCAAGAGATAACATCAGCAGTAGAAGGTGGAAAAACTCTATCTGATTCTTTTGCAAAGTATCCAAAGATATTTGATCCGGTATTTCTAGCGCTGATAAGCGTCGGTGAAGCATCTGGTACATTAGATACTTCTCTTCAAAGAGTTGCTACTCAACAAGAGAAAGATGCTGATACGATGAGTAAAATAAAGGGCGCGCTAACTTATCCATTTATTGTGTTATTTGTTATACTTGGCGTTATTTTGTTTATGTTATTTACAGTCGTGCCGCAGGTTGAAAAATTATATCATGACCTAAAGCGTGAATTACCGTTGGTTACAAAGATCATGGTTGATACCTCGGCCTTTTTGGCCGCTTACTGGTGGATTGCTTTGCTGGCTATTGGCGCAGCCATATTCTTTTTGGTTCAATTCTTTAGGACTGATGCCGGCGCTAAGCTTATAGATAATTTTAAGATTAAGGTGCCTATTTTTGGGCCGATGTTTATTAAATTATATATGGCGCGATTCGCTCGTACTGGACAGACATTGTTAGCTACGGGTGTCAGTATGTTGGCCGCTCTTAAAATTACATCGGCGGCTGTTAGCAACTCAGTTATCAGCGACAGTATAATGCGCGCTGCCGACAAGGTGAAGGGTGGCAAGGCACTTTCAATAGCTATTGCAGGCGAAGAGTATATTTTGCCACTTGTTCCGCAAATGATCAGTATCGGCGAACAATCTGGCCATATTGATGAGATGATGGGCAAGTTAGCGCAAATTTATGAGGATGAACTTGACCAGCAAATTAGGTCTATATCAACGGCAATTGAGCCAATCCTTATGGTAGTTCTGGCGGTTGTGGCTGGCGGCATGGTAGCGGCGATATTATTGCCTATATACAGCTTAATAAACGGAGCGCCAATATAGACAAAGCATATTTAGTGTAGTAGTATAAACATAAGTTATATATAATTATATCGTTACGAAAGGTGGGCAATCTCGTGAAAATCAAAGGAACAACAAAAACAAAAGGCTTTACAATCATCGAGGTGGTCTTGGTGCTTGCTATCGCTGGATTAATATTTATGATGGTATTTATTGCATTGCCTGCATTGCAAAAAAGCCAGCGTGATACGCAGCGCAAGAATGATTTGTCACGAATCATGACGCAAATAACAACTTATTCGTCATCTAATAGAGGATTAATCCCTACTGATCTAAGCTTTGTTAAGAATTATCTTGGTGGACCGTCTACTACCACAGGTGTCGCGGGAGCAGACTATCTAGATCCGTCCACTGGCACCGGATACGTTATATTTCTTAGCGCTTCTCCAGGGACCACAATTGGCGGTATAGGATATTATAAGGCTAGCAAATGTGGTGTAGATGGGGCGGTTATTAATAATAGCGCGTCAACTCCTGTAAATGCTCGGAACTTTGCGTTAACTATGGTGCTCGAGAGCCAAGCGTCTTTATATTGTGTCGATAACCAATAAATATTAAAAAGTTTTATTCTGTAAAACCTCGCAATAATCTTGTGAGGTTTTTATTTGGACTCAAAAACTGTTATGCTAATATCTATGAATGAAATTATTATTTATGCGGTGCTTATATTATTTGGTCTTTGTATAGGCAGTTTTGCTGGCGCATCGGTTTGGCGATTGCGAGCACGTCAGCTGGAACAAGACAAAAAAGATGGCGAGTTAGTTGATAATGTTGAATATGAGAATCTTAAAAAACTAACCAAAAAAACTTTATTAACAGATCGATCGCGATGCTTACATTGTTCATACGAGTTAAAATGGTATGATTTAATACCATTATTTAGCTGGATTTTTCTAAAAGGCAAGTGCCGCAAGTGTAACAAAAAAATTGGCTATTTCGAGCCTTTAATCGAGATTAGCGTTGCGCTGTTGTTTGCCGCATCTTATTTGCTATGGCCTTACACCTTAGATAGTCCAATTAATGTCTCGATGTTTATTTTGTGGCTGATTTCTGGAGTTGGTTTGACGATTTTGTTCGCCTATGACCTAAAATGGTTATTATTGCCAGATAGCATTAGTTTCTCAGTTATGGCAATCGGATTAATAAATGCAATCTTGGTAATTATTAATTCAACAGATAAAAACGGCGCAATAATGAGCATAGTCGGGGCTATGGCGATCCTAAGTGGGATTTATTGGTTACTTTATATTACTTCAAAAGGCAAATGGATTGGTTTTGGCGATATTAAACTTGGTATAGGGCTAGCACTAATGTTAGCTGACTGGCGCTTGGCATTTGTTGCGTTATTTGTGGCCAATCTAATTGGTTGTTTAATGGTAATACCAGGTCTTGTAACTGGCAAATTAAAACGCGATTCGCACATACCATTTGGACCACTATTAATAATTGGTTTTGTCATAGCTAAATTGTTTAGCGCCAGTATTATTACGGCGTTCAATATGTATCTGTTGTATTAAATTAGTTAATCTGCTTATGGTATAATTATGCTTAATGAAGAGGCTAAATAACAGCGGTTTTACTATTATTGAGACGACGCTTGTTTTAGCTATTTCTGGTGCATTAATAGGAGCTCTTATGATAGGAACTTGGAGTTCTATTAATGCTCAAAGATATCGTGATAGCGTTACATCGCTAGAATCTTTAATTAAACAGCAGTATTCCGATGTTGATAATGCTATTAACGGTCGCTTACTAAATAATAATCAATGTAAAAGTTTGGTTGCGGGTGTAGGTCAGAGCGATTGTATGATTCTAGGTAAATATCTAAAAATTGATCAAGATGGAGGTATTTCAACAAGTACGGTTGCTGGATACAGGAGTGATAATACACCGGCGGCCGATGGAAAAGAAATAACAGCTCTCAGTTCTAAATACATATTGTTTATAGTGGATGGTACCACTGAAACGTCTCAATTAGAATGGGGTGCTAAAATAGCTTGGCCTGAAAGTGGATTGGGCTATCAAATTACTACAACCCCAAGAAGTATTGCTTTCTTATTTCTTCATTCTCCAACTAGTAGTTTAATTTATACTTTTTCAAGTAGCGACATATCTACATCGTTAAATGGTGATACGGGCATGATTAATGACGATACTAATGGAGATCCAGGGCAATCCATTAGAAATATTTGTGTATATTCGGGTGATGGGTTCAATAAAGGGCTGTCAGTTTGGGTTGATGCGACGGCCTTTGATGCGAGCGCTGTTCAAATACATTCTAATGATATGAACCCTGCTGATATATACGAAGCTGGCTCGGCGTTTATAGGTAATCCACCAAAATGCTAAACAAACTATCTAACTTCCAAAAAGGTGACACTATAATCGAAGTCTTATTTGCAATAACTATTTTTAGTCTTGTGGCGGTTGGGTCTATGTCGATAATGAATCAGGGTACACAAACAGCTCAGCGATCACTTGAAATTACGTTAGTTCGAAGCGAAATAGATGCTCAGGCCGAGGCTTTGCGTTTTATACATGAATCGTACATTGCTGCTCCAAGCACAACTAGCCAGTGGTGGGCAATTACTGGCAGCACAAACAATAAAATAGTTGATAAGGCATCAGATTTTGGGACTTGTGACTCTGGTTCTGGTGTCCCAGCTAAACCTTTCGTAATAAATACTAAAAGTGGCACATTGAGTGATGTTACGCCAAAAATGTTGCCCAGTATTAAGTCGGTATATTCGCAATTAAATTATGATTATGATCCAGTTGCGGTTGATGGCATATGGGTAGAGGCGGTTCAAAGTAGCAGTGAGGGTGGTAAGATTGTTGATAATAAGTATATAGATTTTCATATTCGCGCTTGTTGGTATGGTCCTGGTCAATCTACACCTATGACATTGGGAACGATTGTGAGGTTGTATGACCCAGCTTCATAAAAGAAATGGCTTTACTATCATCGAGCTAACATTAGCTATGACATTTTTGTCCATATTGTTAGTTATGATTACAATGATGGTGATTAGAGTAGGGGATATTTATAACAGGGGGCTAACAATAAAAGATGTTAATCAGGCTGGCAGAGTGATAATTAGGGATTTACAACAGACTATTTCTCAATCTAGGAGTTTTGATGTTACTGGCGGTAAAAACTTTGTGCAAACCGAGTATGGCGGTCGTCTATGCACTGGCCAGTATAGCTACATTTGGAATTACGCAAAGACAATAACTGAGAGTCCAAAGATATCAGACGATAATAAAGCCAATTTTGACAAGAATAATAATATGATGCGCCTTATTAGGATCCCAGACAGCACTTCGAACTACTGTCTTAACTCAACAAATGATTTAGGTAAAAAAATAGCTGTCTCGTCAGTACAAGATTTGCTAGGTACGGATGATTTGACATTAGCCCTATATGATTTTTCTATAACGCAAAGTGCTTTTGATGCTAAAACTGGTCAGGGATTGTATTATATATCATTCACAGTTGGTACCGATAGTGCAGCGGCTGCGAATAAAGACGCTATATCATGTACGCCCGACGTCGCCCAATTAGATATTAGTTATTGCTCGGTAAATCAATTTAATATGGTCGTGAGGGCTGGTAATGAGATACAATATTAAGATGAAGCAATCGCTAAAAAGGCGCAATAATCAATATGGTGCGGTTTCGTTATTTATAGTTATATTTACTATGTTACTCGTAACTGTAATAACTATTAGTTTTGCTAGGTTAATGCTTAATGATCAGCGCCAAGCTACGGCTGCAGATTTATCGCAAAGCGCATATGATTCGGCTATGGCTGGGGTTGAGGACGGCAAGCGTGCTTTGATTTATTATCAAAAACAATGTTCTTCTGGTAGCGACCGTGGTGCTTGCGAAGACGCACAGAGAAAAATACAGACAGAATCAGGTGTTGAAACTGATTGTAATGTCGCGGTTAGCGCGGTTCTAGGTGTAACCGGAACAGACATTGGAAAAGAGGTTTTAATAAAGCAAGATCAACTTGGAAATGACACAAAGCTAAATCAGGCCTACACTTGTGTTAAGATTACTCTTAATACGCCAAATTATCTTGGAACTTTAGATAAAGACGCTAGCAAGATGGTGCCATTAGTCGGTGTTGCTGATAATAATGGCAGGTATCAGTATGATACTGTAAGAATTGAATGGTTCAATTCTGATGATTTACCAGTTGATAAGAGTACGAAACTTGATTTGCCAAATGTTAGCAATACTGATGATAAAACAAAATTACTGACATCCTCGGATGATTGGGGTGGTATAAACCGGCCACCTGTTATGCGGGCGCAATTAATACAGTTTAGTAGTAGTAATGATCCTAATACTGGTTTTACCTTAGATTCGTTTAATCGTGGGCAAAATACAAATACGTTATTTCTATATCCTAGCAGTAATGGCGTAACTAGTGACATTAATATGGGATTGGCAACTCGTATTGGTCAGCCGATAAAAACACCAACAGTAATTAAATGTAGTGATGGCTCAGAATACGCTTGTTCGGCCACTATAAAATTGCCAAACCCAGAAAATGGAGACAAAACTAACAGGGTGGCGTACTTATATCTGGAGGCCTTGTATAAAAAAGCTAATTTTAGGGTAACTTTAATTGATAGTAGTAAGGTTGGCTCTGTTAACGATGGACATGTCGATTTTGATAGTGTCCAGCCTTCAATTGACTCAACCGGTCGAGCTAATGATTTGTTTAGACGTGTTGTGTCTCGGGTTGATTTTATGGATATAAATTTTCCATATCCCCAGGCAGCAGTTGATGTGGGTGGTGATTTTTGTAAAAACTTTTCAATTACTGATGCTTCTGGTGATTATAATGGTAGCGCAAACGGCACCTGTACACCATAACTATTGATTATTAAATAATGTCACTATGAAACTTCTCGTGCACCTCACGTAAATGCTCGTCAGTGACGTGCGTATATACCTGAGTCGTACTAATACTGCTGTGGCCTAGCATAACTTGGACACTTCGAATATCGGCGCCATTCATTAATAGGTCGGTTGCAAAACTGTGACGCATCGTGTGCGGGCTGACATGTTTGGTTATATCAGCTAATTTTGCATATTTGTTAATTATTCTTTGGATACTTCTGGCAGTTAGGCGTTTATAATCGCCGCTGGTATTTGATATATTATTGCGGCTGTAATTCAAAAATAGGGGAGGTAGATTGTCTTTTCTCTCGTCTATATAATTTTTAATGTGACTACTGGCTGATTCACTAATAAATACTGGCCGATCTTTTTGGCCTTTGCCGCGAACCATAAATTCGTGCCTTTTTGTGTTGATATGGTCGCGGTTTAAATTGACTAATTCTGAAACTCGCAGCCCGCTTGAAAATAATAATTCAATTATAGCTCTGTCGCGTAATCCCGATTCATTATTTGTTTCGATTTGCTCCAACAGCCGTTCGACCTCATCATAATGCAAAAACGTTACTTGTTTGCGTGATGTTTTTGGTAATTCTATTTTTTCGGGCGACATACTTTCGATACCGCGTTTTGAAAGGTAATTCAGGAAACCACGCAGGGCTATCAGGTGATAGCTTTGGGTTATAGTTGCCAGTTCGTCGTCATGACTGTTTTTAAACCGATTCAGCCATAACCTATATTTGCGAACAACTTCTGGCGTTATGTCGCCAACTTTAATGTCATTCGTAAATTCGATAAAACGCGACAGATATAAGTTATAATTTTCAGCCGTATGAGCCGAGCGTCCACCTTCAACTTCAAGGTGCTCGATGTATTCGGTGATTATTTCGGACATATACATACTAATAGCATAACCTAAAATGTGTTTTTTGTGGCCATTAACAGATTGATTTGTTATAATATTAATAAATATTTAATAAAGGACAACTTATGACTTCTCAAAAACATATAGAAAGAACTTTTATAATCTTTAAACCGGATGCTTTGCAGCGTGGAATTATGGGTGAGATATTAACTCGATTTGAAAGAGTTGGGCTAAAAATTGTAGGTATGAAAATGCTGGCTCCAAATCGTGAACAGTACCACGGTCATTACGAGACAATTGGTAAGCTTATTTCGCGCCGAGGCGAGGATACATTTAACGTTGTGCTTGATTTTATGTCAACCGGACCAGTAGTTGCGGCTGTCTTGGAGGGTGTTGAGGCAATTGAAATAGTCCGTAAATTAATAGGATCAACTGAACCAAAAGCTGCCTCTATTGGTACAATTCGTGGCGACTACTGTCATATGAGCTATTCTAGGGCTGATGCAGAAGGCAAGGGTGTACCAAACCTAATTCATGCTAGCGCCGACGCTTCGGATGCCGAACAAGAGATTAAACATTGGTTCAGCGAATCGGAATTATACGATTATCAAGTTTTGCACGAGAAATTTACTCGTTAATTTGATACAATATCCATTATGCCTCGGTAGCTCAACTGGATAGAGTAGATCCGTCCTAAGGATAAGGTTGCAGGTTCGACTCCTGCCCGGGGCACCACTAAACAAGACCTGTCTTTTGATAGGTCTTGTTTAGTGGTATGTCTCGGTAGGAGCCGAACACTGCTCTCCATAGCTTTAGCGACGTAGGGCTGTTATTATATATATATGGTTAAAAAAGAAGTGTCTAATAAGCCAAAACTTGATTTTGTTGGTCAACGCGAGGGTGAAAAATTATTATTTGTTTTTCGTCGTCATGTGGTAGCTATGCGTAAAGGCTTCTATTTGTTGGTTATTCCATTAGTCATAACTGTAATACCACCACTTATTTGGAGTAGTAATCTTGAACTGTTTTTATTGCCGCTATTTGGATTTTTATTTGGGCTTGTTCTTTTTTTCTATCATTTTATGCTTTGGTATTTTACGATGTATATAGTCACTGACCAGCGCATTAGACAGATTACTCAGCGAGGTTTTTTTGGTAAAGATGTTATCGAGCTAAAACTATCAAAGGTCCAAAACATAAGTTATAATATACCAGGATTCACTGGCGAGGTTTTTGGTTTTGGCACAATCGTAATTCAAACATTCGTCGGTGATTTAGTTATCAATAATGTTGATCATCCTGATGAAATATATAATAAACTGCAGGATGCAGTAAATAATGTAGTAGAAAGTAAGTATGATAATGAAAAGAATATTTAATTTATTCAAAAAGAAAACTCCCAGTGAAAGTGTTTCTTCCAGGATAACTACTGAAAATCTTGATCATCACCGTGAAAAAGTTTTAGCTGGCGGTCGTAAATTTAAATATCCGATTCAATATGCCCGTTACAAATTAGTCTTTAATACGATTATTATCAGTGTTGGCACAATTATATTACTGATGGTTATTGGATGGTGGCAACTTTATCCCGAGAAAAACACCAGTGATTTTTTCTATCGAGTCACCAGAGTTATTCCTGTTCCAGTTGCATCGGTTGACGGCAAAATGGTGTTATATAGTGATTATTTAATGAAGTATCTTAGCTCGGCTTTTTACCTAGAAAGACAAGAGCAACTTGATCCAAGGACGGAAGATGGCAAAAAACAACTAACCTATATTAAACAACAGTCTATGGATTATGTAATAACTAATTCTTATGCCGCAAAGATAGCCGAAAGTTTAAAATTATCGGTTAGTGATGCAGAGGTAGAGTCGTTTATAAAATATCAACAGTTAGACAGTGGTGGTCAATCGGATAAGGCATACGAGTCTGTAATTGCAGATTATTATAATTGGAGTATGGAAGAATATCGCTATATGGTTAAAAATGAATTACTAAAGAAGAAAGTCTCGTATCAGATTGATAAAAATGCTTCCGACTTGGTTGATAATGTAAATTCTATTATTGCCAGTGACCGCCTAGTTAATTTAAAAAATCTATCAGACCAGCTAAATTTAAAAAGTGGCGTAAAGGTAATCTACGGAAATTCTGGTTGGGTTTCTAAAACTAATCGGGACGGTGGGCGAGCAGCGGCAGCTTCAAAAATGAGCAAAAATGAGTTATCTTCTGTAGTTAAATCAACAACTGGCGACGGGTATTACTTTATAAGACTAATCGATATCAATGATTCTCAGGTAAATTATGATTATATTAATATACCACTTTCAGAGTTTAATAATGACCTCAAAGGTGTTATTGATAATGGTAAAGTTCAAAAATACATATCGTTATAATTACAATGCAATTATCTGATTACAACTACAATTTGCCAGTCGAATTAATAGCAAACAAGCCTCCAAAAGATAGGGGTTCTTCAAGATTGTTGTATTTAGAACGTCATAATAATAAAATTATAGACGGTTATTATTCTAATATTGCTGATTTTTTAGAGCCAGGTGATACAATTGTGCTCAACGACACACGCGTTATTAAGGCTCGTTTGCACGTTAAAAAAGACAATGGGGTAGAGCGCGAAATAGTACTTTTAGAAAAGCATAGTTTTGACAATGACTGGTTTAGGCATCGAATTATGTATCGTCGAAAACTAAATATTGGCGATAAGTTAACAATCGGCGATGCTGAATTGTTAATCGAAAAAATCGAGGGTGACGGTCTTGCGATTGTCCGCAGCACAAAAGATTTACTCAAAATAGCAGACAAGTATGGCGAGGTTCCATTGCCTCCATACATGCATCGCGAGTCTACAGCCGAAGATATAAAAAGGTATCAAACATTATGGGCCAAAGATAATGGATCGGTCGCTGCGCCGACAGCCAGCCTTAATATGACTAATGAAATTTTAGAAAATATAAAAGCCAAGGGCATCAATGTAGTTTATCTGACACTTCATGTTGGCCTTGGCACTTTCTTGCCAATTCGTACTGATAAGATAGAGGACCACCATATGCACAAAGAATACTTTAATATACCCAAAGAAACAGCTTTTGCGATCAAGGTTGCTAAAAAATCCGGCAAAAGAGTTATCGCTATCGGCACAACAGTGGCCAGAACACTAGAATATGCGAACAAATCAATTGTTCAAAGTAATGAAGACCTTTCTGGAGAGGCAGATATATTTATTTATCCAGGCTATGAGTTTAAAATTATTGATGGTCTACTGACTAACTACCATGCGCCTAAAAGCACAGTTTTAATGTTAACTGCCGCCTTTGCGGGATGGGATAAACTTTTGCCGGCCTACCAACATGCGATCCAAGAAAAATATCATTTCTTTAGTTATGGTGACTCAATGCTGATATTATAAGTAAGATGAAAGAAGCTTTGAAGTTCACTATTAATAAAAAATTAGAAGCTACACTGGCGCGTACTGGTCTAATTGAAACTCCAAATGGCGTGATTAAGACTCCAGCTTTTATTGTTGGCGGCACAAAGGCAACAGTTAAGACTTTAACAGTCGAACAGGTATTGGCACTTGGTGGTCAGTCAGTATTGGCGAATACTTATCATCTAATGCTACGCCCGGGGTCTGATGTTATAGCAGCGGCAGGTGGAATTCATAAATTTATGAATTGGCATGGTCCGATATTTACAGATAGCGGTGGATTTCAGATATTTTCACTAGGCATGGCATATAAAAAAGGCATTGACGCTACATCGCATAGCACGAAAGGCGATGCTGATCTGGCAAAACACTCGTCTTCGCAATTAGCAAAGGTTACTGACGATGGCGCTTTTTTTCGATCACATATAGACGGTAGTAGTTTGTCAATGACGCCAGAAAGTTCGATGGAATTACAACATAAAATTGGTGCAGATATACATATGAGTTTTGATGAGTTGACCGCACCGCTAGCTGGCAGGGAATATATTAGACAAGCGATGGACAGAACTCATCTTTGGGCCGAGCGTTCATTGGCGCGACATAAACAATTGAATGATGAACATACAACAAAAGGAGATAATTTACAGGCGCTATATGGGATTGTTCAGGGTGCGCGTGAGCAGGATTTTCGACAGGAGAGCGCAAGATTCTTAGGTGAACGAGATTTTGATGGTTATGGAATCGGTGGAGTATTTGAGCCTGAAGAGATATCTGAAACTGTTCGGTGGATTAACGAAATCCTGCCGGAAGGCAAACCCAGGCACTTATTAGGAATGGGGGCGCAACCAGCAGACCTTTTTATGGGTGTTCAATACGGAATTGATACGTTTGATTGTGTTGCGCCAACCCGTCAGGCCAGAAATGGTGCGTTGTTTACATACGATGGGCGAATAAATATTACAAATAATAAATATCAGCAAGATTTTACACCGATAGACGGCGAATGTGATTGCTACACTTGCAAAAATTATACTCGCGCCTATGTAAATCATTTATTCAGGGCTGATGAGATTTTAGGTTTGACACTAGCAAGTATCCATAATGAGCGATTTGTAGTACATACGGTCGACTGTATTCGTGAGAGTATCGAAAATAATACGTTTTTTGAGTATAAGAAAGAGTTTTTGGAACGGTATTATGGAGCGGATAAAGCAGAGGTGTTCTTGTAAGGCCTTTTATCCAGATATCGCCTTCGGCTCCTCAGCTTGCTTATAAAAATATGTAAATACATTTTTATTTCGCTACGCTACGCCGAACTGGTGATTGACTGGCTTTGCTCGTCCTCACCGGTTCGGATCTGGCGAATCTCATCAATAAAAAACAGCCACCAAATGGTGACTATTTTTTATTGGCGGGCCCGGCCAGATTCGAACTGGTGATCTCCTCCGTGACAGGGAGGCGTGATAACCGCTACACTACGAGCCCGTATTAATAAGTTAACTTGTAATATATTAGCAGTTTTTATCTGATAGCGCAATATATATGGGCCGTTTATTTTATACTTTAGTGATGCTATAATGTGGTCTGTGGCAATGATAAGTGCCGCTGTAGCTCAGCTGGTAGAGCGGCGCTTTCGTAAAGCGTAGGTCTCCGGTTCAAATCCGGATAGCGGCTCCAATTAGAAAAAATATGAAGCAAAATATAAAGATTTTTTTGAAAGACCTTATATCTGATAGATACATTCTTGTAATGTCTGTTTTTATATTAGTTTTAAGCATAATTTGCGCTATTAATATTGGCGTGTCCATTATACCTAGTGATATAAAAATAGTTTCACACTATTCTGCTTTCGGGATATCTAATTACTATACTGACAATTGGGTATATCTTATTAATTTTGCTATATTCGGGATAATTGTCTCGTTACTTCATATAATTATATCTGTTAAATTATTAGTAGCAAAAGGGCGCTCGGTCGCGATTATGTTTATTTGGTCTGGAGTTGGCGTGATTATGATTGGCTGGATAGTATTTCAGCATGTCTTGAATGTGCTAAAATAGATTTCAAGTATATGATAGATCTTGAAATACCAATCGGCAAAAGAACTCCGCAATATCGTTTTTTTGAGATGCTACCCGCAATTATTAGCTATGGTGCATTTGTGTTGCTTATTGTTTTATCTCTCTTGAATCCAGTACTGGCCTCTATTTATTTAGTCTTAGTGATAGTAACTATGTTTGTGAGGGCTATTGCTATTGCTTTTCGTACCATACAGGGCAGAAATTGGATGGAAGCTGCTAAAAAAGTCGATTGGCATAATCGACTAATTGACTTAGGGCGCCCAAAAGAGGCGTTATCGGCATTATCAGAAGATAATCTAAAAGAGTTTGGCTATGACGAACATGTTCGAAACCTAGACGTGTTATCTAAACAACCTTCTAAATTTCCTAGTCCGTCAGATATATATAATGCAGTAATTATAGCTACGTATAACGAGTCATATGATGTTCTTGAGCCTACAGTGCGATCAGTTTTAAATAGCTCTTTTGATAAGAAAAAAATTATTTTAACCATAGCTTATGAGCAAAGAGGCGGCGAGGCAATAAAGCATACTGTTCAAAAACTAAAGCAGGAATTCAAAGATGACTTTTTTGCCTTTCATCTTGTAGAACATCCGAAAGATCTACCTAATGAGGTAGTGGGCAAGGGTGGAAATATAACTTATGCTGGTCATTTTTTGCAAAAATGGCTGGTAGAAAAAAATATAAAGTCAAAAAATGTTATTGTCACGACCCTTGATAGCGACAATAGGCCATATCCTTCATATTTTGACTATGTAACTTATGAATATATAGTTCGCGAGGATCGTAAGAAGCTGTCTTATCAGCCTATTGCTTTATTCTTAAGTAATATTTGGGATGCCCCCGCGCCTATGCGGGTTATAGCGACCGGTAACTCTTTTTGGAATTTAATTAGTTCGATGAGGCCGCATACTCTGCGTAATTTCGCATCACATTCACAACCAATGGACGCGCTAGAAGAGATGGGTTTTTGGAGTACTAGAACTATAGTTGAGGACGGCCACCAATATTGGCGGAGTTATTTTCATTTTAAGGGTGATTATTCGGTTTTGCCGCTACATGTGCCAATCTATCAAGATGCGGTTTTGTCTGACACATTACCAAAGACACTAAAAGCTCAATTTATTCAACTTCGAAGATGGTCTTACGGCGCTTCGGATATCCCATATGTCGCGACCATGGTGTTTAATAAGAAAAATAAGGTGCCTTTGGTTAATGGCTTAGCCCATTTGGTTCGCCTAATAGATAGCCATGTGTCTCTTGCGAGTGTGGCAATACTTGTAGCTGTTGGCGCTTGGGTACCACTTTTAATTAATAGTGAGGCTGCTCGTAGTATAGCGGCGCACCAATTACCCGATGCTGTCAGTGTTTTACAGCAAATAGCGCTTGCTGGCTTGTTTGTAGCGATATTCTTATCTATGAAGATGTTGCCTCCAAGGCCAGAGCGATACAAGAAGGCGCGAACCATATTTATGGTACTTCAGTGGGCAATTATGCCTATAACATCTATTGTCTACGGATCAGCTGCGGCCTTAAATGCTCAAGCTAGATTGTTTGCTGGTCGATATCTAAATAAGTTTGACGTTACAGATAAAGCTACTCACAAATCTATTGCTAGCGCTAAAGCTAACCGATAAGATTAATATTTAGAATGAATAACACCCCTTATTGAAAGGGGTGTTATCTTGTCTATATTGTTATAGACTATTTCTTATCAAATGTTCTTATTCTCATATCGTGCTTTATCTGTTGTAACGTTTTATCATATTCAAAATTTAGGACTAACTTATCTAATCTTGATTTATTATCTGGTTGTATTTGGTTATTTTGTACCATGCTTAAATATTAGCATAAACATTAATAAATGTCAATGGAACAGGTAATCGGTAGTTATACTTGCTGTGATATAAGATACTGTCTGTTTTATATAATACCCAGGTGGAAAACTACTATAAAACTGTGGGTATAAAAAATTCACCGCTTAAAACGGTGAATTATTGGTCTAATTGGTGGGCCCTAAAGGATTCGAACCTTTCACCTCCACAACGTCAATGTGGCGCTCTAGCCAAATGAGCTAAGAGCCCGTACCTATTAGAGGATACCAAAATAGAGGTGTAAGCGCAAGAATATGATGTTATAATTAGGTCTGATTATTATATATATTAAAAATTAT
>CAJBFN010000009.1 GCA_903952435.1 uncultured bacterium | reverse complement strand
AGTCTATGTGACGAACTATGGCGGTAATTCCATCTCCATGTACTCCCGCAACACATCCACTGGCGTCCTAACAACCTTATCGACCGCCACTATAGCAACAGGTTCTAACCCTCATGGTATAGTAATATCTCCCGATGGTGCATCAGTTTATGCAACGAACTGGATTGGTAATTCAATCTCCATGTACTCCCGCAATACATCTACTGGCGCCCTAGCAACCTTATCGACCGCCACTATAGCAACAGGTTCTAACCCTATTAATATAACTATATCTCCCGATGGAAAATCAGTCTATGTGACGAACTATAATAGTGGTAATATCTCCATGTACTCTCGTAATTAATCATCTATAATGTAGTTTGTTTATTCGGAAGATTATAGGTTGGTGTATTGTTTTTTTGTTTATATCTAAATATATCTTCGGCCTTTTATAGTTTTTTCATATTTAAACTATTTATTTATATAATCCAAGCGATATTATAATTGTTGATATGTTTTATTTAATACTTGTCGGGATTGTATTATCCGTCTTATTCCATAATTAAGCTATGTATAATATGGAGAGATTTGTTTGCCTTATTTTATTGTTTAATAATCATTCTGGCCTCATTAGTATTTTTTGCATGCATCAATTTATCGCGCAGTTCGCTAGCACCTGAAAAATCACGAATATAGATTTTAAAATATCGCTTTAGTGGGTTGAATTTGCGTGGGGTTTGGTCGGTATTATGTTCATCGTGTAAATCTAATTGTAGCTTTAGTAAATCTATCAATTCTTCTTTTGAGTGTGTTTTTGGCATTTTTTCAAAGGCAAACGGATTGGTAAAAATGCCACGACCAATCATAAAACCTTCGAAACCATATTTTTTAGCTAATTTTATTCCATCTTGGTAGTTGGCAATATCGCCGTTGATTGTTATCAAGGTGCTAGGCGCAATTTCGTTGCGCAAGGCTATAATTTCGGGTATCAGTTCATAATGAGCTGGAACTTTGGTCATTTCTTTTCTGGTTCGCAAATGCACCGTTAAATTAGTTATATCTTGTTGCAATAATAATTTTATCCAGTCATGCCATTCACTTGGTTTTATATCGCCTATTCGAGTTTTAACGCTTATTGGTAGTCCACCAGCTTTGGCGCTGGCGATTATTTGACACGCTAGATCTGGGGTGCGAATTAGGGCGCTGCCTGATCCTTGTTTAACCACTGCTTTGTCCGGACAACCCATATTTATATCAATACCGGCAAAGCCCATTTTTGCAAGTTCTATGCTGGTTTGCTCAAACTCGGATGGTTTATTGCCCCAAATCTGGGCAACAATTGGTTGTTCGGTCTTGTTGAACTCTAGTCGCCCATTGGTGCTGTGTCGGCCTTTTGGATTGCAAAAACTGGTCACATTTACAAATTCCGTGAAAAAGACATCTGGTCGGGTGGCGCTGGCAACGGTTTTGCGGAAAACGATATCAGTCACCGCTTCCATTGGGGCAAGGGCGCTAAAGGGTTTTGGTAAATCGTGCCAAAAATTATTCATAGCTATATTATTATCTCATATGGTTTATATATAAAAAGCCCCAACCTCTTATTGGTCTGCAAAAATAGTCGTTTTAAAGCTATTTTGCACCAATAAGATAGTTGGGGCTGAGGGGCCTAGAAGAAAGTTCTAGACTGCCCTTCTCGGCATGTATTTATGATGCCTTTACACTTATCGACTTCAGCTTGTAGCAAGCCAATAGTTTTTCTGTCTGCTCCGCTGTTCTTTGCGTTTTTCAACGCTTCCTCTGCCTTTCTCAAGGCATACTCTTCATTGCTGGGCAATTTGACCACCTCCTTCAGTAATTTTTTGTGTCTCGCATCTTTCCTGGTTTTCAGCCTAGACGGACACCGATTCTGGAGTGATTTTTGACAGAGACAACCTCTATAAAAGTATGGAAATAGCTTTTTAGGGGTAGACTCTTTCTTTATTATACAAAGAGACTTTGGATGTCTCATCTGTAATAAATATATATTAGAATATTAAACACATAGTGTCAATATTTTTTAAAAAGTAAGAGCCCCCTGATTAAATCAGGGGGCTTTTGCACGTTTAGTACAGTTTATTGTTTTGGGTTGTTTCCGAAGATCACTAGGCCGTCGATGTTGATATTAAGCTTATACGATCCACTTTCGTATGCTCGATTGACGGTTTAGTGTCAGGTGTTGTTTTGCCCTCATCATTTGATAGGA
Source organism: uncultured bacterium (assembly GCA_903952435.1). Taxonomy (GTDB): domain Bacteria; phylum Patescibacteriota; class Saccharimonadia; order Saccharimonadales; family Saccharimonadaceae; genus UBA1547. The sequence goes on along the minus strand of CAJBFN010000009.1, from coordinate 64,572 downwards.
GCGATTTTAAATCTTGTCGGTAACAGGCGCTTATTAGCTGCATCGCTATCTGGTCGCTTATAATAGCATCCATGTATAATAGCGTCGGCATTATAGCGGGCATCGCTGCCATAAGAATTAGTGCGGAGAAAATTATTGAACTTTCAAAATGCAATAATGTGACCTCCTTTTTTGGAGACTCCCCGGTTTTTTTAGTCTTACTAACAATAAACTGTAATACGTACTATACCGATAGGCTCTAGGAATGACTGGCTGCCTAGAAATTAAGGCTGCCAGTTTTGGTTTTTCCTAGCATTTGCTCTTCGGTGTTACGGATAATACTAACAGAGTGCCGCACCAGTCGTCAATAGTTAAATTATACTTTCTATCAAATCTTGCTCAAAATCTAAAATACCTTTGTAATTTGGGCTGTAATTAGATATATCTGGAAAATCAAGATTTAATATATGCGACCATACCGAACTGATTAACTTTTTGAATCTATCCATGTCTTCATCTTTAAAATCAGTGTCTATATTTAATATTCGGCCATCCTTGGTCGGTTCGACGAATTGCATTATTCCCTGACTCACATCGTAATTATGATAATCGCGCGAATTTTCAACCAGCAACTTATAAAACAATAATTGTTGCTTATATTTATGTAATTTTATTTTTTCAAAATCAGCCTGACCTCTCCATGACTCTGCCGGTTTTCCGGTTTTATAATCTGTGATTATTATAGTTTTGGATTTTTTATTAATTTCGACCAGGTCTAATTTTCCGGTGATATGTGCTTCGTTTATCATTGATTGTTGACCAGAAAAACTCAACTCGGTTCGCTGAGCCTGATCAAAGGTCTCGTATTTTTGTTCCAGATAAACTTTTAATATATCATTTCCCTTTTTAATACAAAAATCCAGATCCTGCTTTAGAAGATGTTGTCTTTTTATTAAGGATTTAAATTTTTTAATTATATCCTCAATTGGTTGCTTTTTGCCGTTAGTCGCTAGATAGTTATGAGCTGATTGAAGTGTATCGTGGATTACTGTCCCAAAGATAGAATTAACAGTTTTAGCTTGCGGGAATCTTAGTAGATTATGCAGCAAGAAAATTGTAGGCCCACCGTTAACCAAATCTATAAAATTATTTAGGTGTGTTGCACTTAATTTGTAGTTTTCAAGTTTTGGCGCCAATAAATCTTTCATCTTCGACGTTATTGGATCAACAATCGGCTGATACCAATTTATTTCAGCGGTTTCAACTAGTTGCTTGATGTCGGTTTTTGTATTGATTTTAATTGGTTTGAGTTTATCGTTTATTAACAATCCTGCGATTGAGTTCCCTCGGCCATTGCTATCTTCGCTATAAGTTATAATCAAGTTTTGTTTGGCGCGGGTCATGGCAACGTAAAATAATCTTAATTTTTCGTCGCTAGTTTCGCCAGCTGGTGCCAAAGGCAAATTCTCGGGATAATTTATCAATCGATTACGGCTTCGCGCCTTGGCGCCCCAGACCTTTTCGGTAGCATTTGTAATATAGACAGTGGTAAATTCTAACCCTTTCGCTTTATGGGCTGTCATAACATTAATAGCGCAGTCTAATCTAGCGGACTGTCGGGACAGATTAATCGTTCGATTCATTTGACGATTTAAAGATATAAACTCGGCCAAAGTTCTGAGTGTTTGATTTTGGCTAGGCTTGTATTCGCGTAATCTATCGCGTAAGGTGCGCAAAGATTTGAGGTAATTCAAATATTGCGCCGGATTATTTGTTATTTTTTTTGTTGAAAAGAAGTAATCGTAAATTGGACTATTAAAACCATCATTTTTGTCTTTTGGATTGCCTATAATAATATCTAGCATTTGCTCGACTGGTGTCTGATCGATTAGTGCTGTAGCTTTTATAATCCAATCTTGTAATGGTTTAAATTCTTGATTATCGGCCATCACATCTAACCAGCGCTTGTGGGTGTCATAAGCGTCAGAGCTTAATTTCCATAAATTTATCGGGTCTATTCCAAAAGCTGGATGAGCTAAAATATTAGGCAGGCTTGAATTAGCATCATCATGTCGACTATCGGCCAGATGCATTAACAGTTTAGAAATTTGCTCGATTAAAATTATTATTTCTTGGTCTAGGATATTATCTTGTTGCTCATAATTTACGCTTATATTCGCTTGATAAAGATAAGGTAGTAACTCCTTTATCTCTTTGTGATGTCGGGTAATAACTGTAATTTCATTTGGGTTTTGTCCAGCGTCTATAGCTGATTTTATATTTTGGGTTATGAAATAATACTCAATAGATGTCGTTTCGGCCTCATATATCTTTACGCTATTTTTTGTATAATATTGAGCGGTTAACTTCTTGTTTATGTCTTTAAACACATTTTCAAGTCGATTTTCACCTTGCAAAATAACATCGCGCGAAGCTTCTAGGACACTCTGCGTCGATCGATAATTTTGAATTAAGGTGATAATTTTAGATTTTGGATAAGTATTGCGGAACTCAATAATATTACTAACGTCAGCACCTTGAAAGCTGTAAATAGCTTGGTCGTCATCACCTACTACTAGTATATTTGGCGTGTCGCCTTGGGCTGGGTTATTGGTTAAATTATGCAAGATACGCATTTGTGCCATATTGGTGTCTTGAAATTCGTCAACCATAATATATTGATGTTTTTCTTGCAAGTTAAAGCGCAAATCGTCATTATCCTCCATTTTATGAACGATTTGCAAGATCATATCATCAAAGTCATACAGCTCTGCTGCCTGCATGTCTTTTATGTATTGGTCATAAATTAGCCCAAGGGCGCGTAGTTTAGTTTGTCGATTGCGTGTTTTAAGAATAAATTGGTTGTTATTGTCTTTTTCGAGCCATAAGCCTTTCCAAGCGGTTATTGGCTTGGTTGATCCTGAGGCTTCAGCTTCGATTATCGCGTTTTCTATCGCATCGGCTATAACTTGTGACAGCGGCACAATCGACGATAAGTCCTGTTTTTCATTAATATTGCGAATTGGCTGTATTATATTTTTGGCTAAAATTAAGGTTTTTTTGCTAATTCTTTCGCTAAAAATTGGCGCAATTAGCTTCTCGATTTTTTCGATTGCCGCGTCGTTTATATCCAATATCTTAACTAATTCGTCACCATTGAGTCCGTTTTTCTTTATTTCAGATATAGCCCTAAATATGTCCGACAAATGCGTATATTCGCCATTTAATTGGCTAATTAAGGGATTTTTGTGATCAAGTTTTTGCAATATATCGCGTATTATCTCGTAACTGCTTAGTTCATCGGCTGGTTTAAAATTAGCACCATTATAGAAATATTGTCCGTTTTGATTAATTACTTCTGACCCAAAACTATGGAAAGTGTGAATCGCGACCTTATACGCCTCTTTGCCAATTATTTGAACTAGCCTTTCGCGCATTGCCTTGGCGCCACTATCGGTAAAAGTAAGACATAAGATATTTTCAGGCAAGGTGTCAGTTTTGTTGAGGATGTTGGCAACGCGGATGCTTAAAAGTTCAGTCTTGCCAGTGCCTGGACCGGCAATTACCATGACCGGTCCGTCAATAATATCGACCGCCTCTTTTTGTTCGACATTTAATTTAGTATATCTATCCTCAAAGTTCATATCTTTATTGTAGTCGATTAAATAGGCCTAGTCGAGTTGCCATCTTGTCAAAGGTGTTACAATAGTATTATATGAGCGACAGAACATACGAGGAATTGGCGTTACAACGAGCAATTAAAGAGAGGTTTGGAGTCGACGCCGATATTCGGCAGGCAATTTTATTTAATGTGCCAGTCAGCCAAATGGCCGAAGCTACCCTGTTTCTAACCTCTAAAAAACAACTATTTTTATATATTAACGGAAAATCAAAATTATCTTTTGGTGATATTAAAAAGATAGTTTTTAATATGGGCTTAACGGCCGATACTTACTTGCCGCCAAAAAGCCGACCGGATTATTTTAATGATTTTGGACGCAGTAAATTTTGCGAAGTTTTTCCGGGTCGCAAGAATATTAGTGATCAAGATATTATTTTTTATAAAACATTGGCGCCCTATAATCCAGCACTGATTTTAATTAGCGAAGTTAAAGATGGTCATATTTACAGGTTTGATAGTGATTCAAATACTAACTGGCGACCAGCGGCAAAATTTGCTTATCGGCGGATTAAGACTAGTTGATCTTTTTATAACTGAATATATAATGGCGGTGCTGGTTCTGGTGTAGCCGGTGGGTTTTCTAATAGGTATAGTTTGGCATCTATTGTTGCCTGATTACTTGATTGCGCATCTTGCGTGTAGACTTGCTTAGCTTGATCATATAAGGTTTTAGCGGTGGTTGTATCACCTGCCGCAGCGGCTGTATCTGCCTTTATCTCATAATCATTAGCTGGTGCGGCGATTTGTTGGCTTTTATCTGTAGTATCGGTAATTATCGTTGTTTTTTTGTTAATTGAATTTAAAATTATTATCGTAGTCAATGCCGCTATAGCAACGAATATAATTATAGCTAATGATAAAATAATTTTTTTCTTAATTGTCATTGTATTTCCTTTTTATATCATGGTATTAGTAAATCGCTGCTTGTTATCACTCCCGACTCAGGACTTTCAAGATGGGTTGTTGTGTTTACGCATTTCATGTTAATTCTTATCTTCCATGGCATGCCAGATGTAAGCGGGCCTGATGATGTTACTATGATATTAATTGTATTACCATAATAATTATATGCACTATTTATTGTTGGGCTTATCATGTGGGTGTTAAACCATAGGCTAAACCAACTGCCGTTAAAATCTGCCCACCATCCGGTACTTGGTCCTGAGCCATACATAGGGTTCCAATACCAAATATATCCTGATGGTAAGTATACATCTAAGGCTGAGTATAGTACGCTTCCTGTCTTGCAGGATGAGTTGGACGAGAATACTGCCCCGTATGTCCCATAACCAGCATTCCTCATGGCTATAATAGCGGGATCTGTTGAATTCTCAAATCTGACAGCTGGGTTAAATGCTATAGGGTTTGATATTGTGCCGGGCGCAGGGACGGGCGATAAATAATTTGCTGATATAGTTACTGCACCGGGGCTACCGTATCCATAACTGTTATGACACAGCGCCCAGACTTTTATATTGTAAGTATATCCAGCCCATAGTAATGAAGAACTAATAGAAACTGAATTGCTGGTTCCAATAATATAACCGCTGGGCGTCATGCCTGGAGCCATAGAGTCAAATCCGTTAGTACCATAATATCCATAGCGATATTCGACTGTTGTGTCGTCAGTACACCCAGCAACTGGGTTCCATATGTATTTTATGTATGTTGGATCAGTATTTGTCGTGTCTAATATTAGACCAGATATTTGTGATGGTGTAGGTATGGTGACGTTTAGAGATTGCTCGTCGCTATATAATGAGTTACTTATTTGGCTGTAATAAACACATCTAGCTTCAGCTTTAAATCTATATTTGGCGCCATATATTACTGGCTGTTGGGTGTCTAATGATGACGTTGTCCCCCAATCAGTATATAAATAATTAGACCATGATGCGTCGCTATTTTGCGCACTGCTGCCAATTCTATATTGATAAGTGCCAGTTGTGCATACTGATAATGTTGTCATGGTAAGTCGAATCGTTGCTAAGTTGGTGGCGGAGTTTACAGACGACACATTTATAGTCGGTTTATCTAATGGATCAGCTACATTCGAGGCTACTTTGTGGCGACTGGGCACTGATATAGTTGTTGACGTAACCTCGCTGTTATATTCCAGAGTATATTGCTGGCATGTATTTACTGGTAGACAACTAGTCGGATCGACGGTGTATGAAAACTTATCACCGTTGGTCGGTAGGAGCGGCATGCATGTATTTATAGAGTTTGCACTACTATCTTTAGGGGCTTTTAATACACTCGGATCAAGGCCTATTAAGGTTGATGTCACTACTGTTGGCGTTGCTGATGACATTATGTTGCAACTAGGATATTCGCCGTTTTTGCTGTAATATTTTTCTAAGGCATCTTGAATAATACTGATTTGACTAGCTCTTTGTGCATCGCGAGTTTTTGCCTGAACACCGTTATAAGATATAACTCCAATTGTAGCGAGTATGCCAATAACCATAATAACCACGATCAACTCAATAATAGTAAAGCCGCTTTTTGACTTATGCATAAGCTTATTGTAGTGGATTTGTTTGTAGTATGCTAGTTATTTTAGATCTAAAACTACTAGATTCTCAATGTGTGGTGTTCTTGGAAAGAAATTATATCCACGGTGATATTTAATTCCATAGCTTTCGGCTAATCTGGCTGTGTCGCGGGCCTGGGTTACTGGGTTGCATGACAGATAAATAATTCGAGCAGGTTTTGTTTCAAGTAATTTATTAACGACATCTTCGTGCAGACCGGCGCGTGGCGGATCGACAATGATCGTCGAATCGCCTTTTATATATTCCAGGGCTTTTTCGCTTGGCGCTAGGATTGCTTTGATTGCTTTTTCGCGGTCTAGGGCTTTGATGTTTCGCTTCATTTCTATAACAGCATGCTCGTTAATCTCGACAAGTGTGACATTTTCGCCACCTATTGTCATACCAATGGTGCCAACACCACTGTAAAGGTCAACGACTGGTTTTTTAGCAATTACCCACTTTTTCATATCTTTCAGGGCTTGCTCGTAGATGGGTATGTTGATTTGGAAGAAGCCTTCGACTGCATATGTGAATGGTGTGCCAAGTATTGTATCTGACAAATTAACTATCCCCCATTGTTGTAGTCTTTTTGTGATTACACTGGCTGGGCTTTGGGGATTAGAAAAGATTAATTCAAAGCCACTTACTCTTAATAGCTCAATTTCGAAGTCTTTTAATATCGGAAAATCTGATTCACGAACATATAATTGCATTGCGACATTGCCTGATTGATCACATCTAACTAGCAATGTTTTAAGCATGAAAGCGCGGACATCTACTTTTTTTCTTAATAGGTCGCGCATAGCTATTGCGGCTCGATTAACCTCGGGATTAGCTAAGCTGGTAGATTCAATCGGAATTTTACCATGAGTGCCACGGCGGAAAAACGCTAGATCTAGTGTGTCTGATTCTTTATTCCAATACCAACTATATTCAATTTTATTGCGATATTCGTATTGTTTTTTATCAGTATAAACTTCGATTTTTTCAGGCAAAACGATGTCGTGTAGTTCAAAAGCTTCTTCGATTAAAGCTGCTTTATAATTCTGCTCGGCTTCAAAACTCATAATTTGCCAAGGGCTAGTTGAAAGATAGCTATCTGGGTCTTTGGGTTCAATTCTATCTTTTGACTTTTCGAGAACTTCTGTAACGATACCTTCGGCCAGATTAGATTTTTTCTTTGTCATTTGTGCGTTGACGGTTTCACCTGGCAATCCGCCCCAAATAAACATTTTTCGGCCACCTTCAAGAGTGCCAAGCGCTTGCCCGCCGCCAACTATCTTATCTAATTTTATATTAACAATCGGTAAAATCTTTTTCTTCATCTGATTAAGTATAACCTAAAAATGGTAATTTAGATAAATATTGACTATACGCGAATTATGTTGTAAAATATTAATAGAATTGTTCCTTATTGGTTCAAAGCAATTTTAAAAATTTGAAGGAGATGGTAGGTTTGTTTACATTCGCAAGTGAATGGGATAAGTCAGTAAATGAAGGTCGGGTGCTTTACACTACAGATGGAATGCCTGTGTGTGAGGGCGATATAATAGTCGATGGTCGTTCATCGAAGTTTAAGTTAGCGCTTGCTTGCCAGGATCTTGGACTTTACGAGATATTTAATAATCTTGTAAGTGCTGATGAATGGGTTGGCAGAAAAATCGTAAGCTTGGAAACTATCAATGGTTCGTCTTTGGTGTTTTCGCGTGGCCTTTCTGATGCTAGTGGCGCAATCTGTTGTATAAAATTTGATGACGGAAAAATCGGTGCTTTATTTACCAAGGGTATCACGTTAATCAATCCATTTGAGAAAAGAGATGTGCCGGACTTTAATCTTTTAATAAAGGCTGGTATGTTTACGGAAAATGATAATGATGAGCGAATTAAAGAATTGGCGCACTATAAATCTTTGGCAGATAATATTGTGTCATTGGCTAAAGAAAGACGTGCCCTGCAGGAATCATTTTTATTGTCTGATAAACGGGATCGGCGCGATGTCTATAATAATATTATAAACATTGAAGCCGGGTTGTTGCGACTCAAAAAAGAAAAAGAGTCGCGTAGTTGGAAATGGGCTGGTAGGGTTTTCGATTTGGACTATATGGTCAATTGGAAACCTGATCTTGCTGATTTTTTTGATCAGAAGGATAACCCATGTTCCAGAGGCCAACGAACAAATAATATGACCAGTTTTTACGGCAAGAAGATTGTTGCGGTGCATAAGATATTTGATTCCGGCAATCTTGAATCTTGCGAAGAGCCTAATCGTTCAAGCGATGTTTATTCGGTTGAATTTGAGGACGGTATATTTAGCGTCGGTATAGCATTTTGTACGAAGAGTATAAATGAAATTCCGATTGACTCACTTCTTGACGTCAATATTATTACAAAATCACAGTATGATGATGTAGTGAATAAGCTTGGCGTTAAGCGAAACTTGTATGACAGGTCTGTGATTAATCGGGAACGGCTGTCAGAACTTAAAAAAGATCTGGAAGAGTTTGGTCTTAGTAAAAATAAACTGACCAATATCTTAACAGAAATTGAACTCCTTGAAAATTGAAAAAAATATGTGTTTATGACACAAACTATGAGCGGCCAATTATGGCCGCTCATTTAATTTGATTTTATTTAGTTAATCATGTCTTTGGACATTGTCCTCATATTAACTTATAATCCATAAAGATGATGGAGACCTTAAATTCAGTCGAACGAGTTAATAAAATACCAGAAATTATTCAGGGCGGCATGGGCGTAGGTGTATCTGATTGGTGTCTGGCTGGCGAAGTCGCTGGTGATGGTGGTCTAGGTATAGTGTCTGGCACTGCGGCTGATGTAGTTATGGCGCGGCGTCTACAAGACGGTGATGTTGATGGTGCTATGCGCTATGCGCTTGAACATTTTCCTGATCAAAAAATTGCTAATAAGATTATCAATGATTATTATTTGCCAGATGGTCGTCGGCTGAATCAGCCTTATAAAAATGTGCCAATGACTACATTTAAGCCTTATGACCTTGGGTTGGTTGAGGATTTGAATATGGCAGCAGCGTTTGCAGAAGTATGGCTTGCTAAAAATTTAGCTAGCACTAGTGGCAGACAGCCTGGTATGGTCGGCATAAATTTGCTTACAAAATTGCAGTTACCTACTTTTAGCGCCTTATATGGTGCTATGCTGGCCGATGTTGATTGTGTTGTTATGGGAGCTGGCATACCAAAAGATATACCTCAGGCGATTGAGAATATAGCTAATAGACAGCCCGCCAAGACAAAATTTTACGTTACTGGTAGCGGTGTTGAGAATGAAATTGTTTTTGATCCGGCAAAATATCCAGAGATTGAGAATAATAACGAAAAACCTGCTTTTTTGGCAATCGTAGCTTCCAATGCCTTAGCTGAAAGACTTTCGCGTAGTCATATCGACTCAATTAAAGCTGATGGTTTAGTTATTGAAGGTCCAACTGCGGGTGGCCATAATGCACCAGCCAGAGATAAGGGTTTCGACGAGCGCGATCAGCCTATTTATGGTGATCGTGACAAGGTTATAATTGAAAAAATTATTAAGTTAGGTTTGCCTTTTTGGTTAGCTGGTGGTTATGGTACTCCCGAGGGATTAATGGATGCAAAAAAACAGGGTGCCAATGGCATACAGGCGGGTAGTGTTTTTGCCTTGTGCGAAGAATCCGGCATTGATCCGTTATTGCGAGAGCAACTAATAAGACAAATATTAGATGGCGATATGAATATATTGACTAGCAGCAAGGCATCGCCAACAGGGTTCCCTTTCAAGGTTGTTGAAGGTCTATCTCAAGACAGAAAAAGGCGGTTATGTGATTTGGGCGGTCTGCGTGAACCGTATGTCTGTGAAGCTGCTGGTGGTTTAGAGAGAATTGATTATCGTTGTCCTGCAGAACCTGAATCGAGATATGTTTCTAAAAATGGAAATATTGAGAGGACGTTAGGCAGTTTGTGTTTATGTAATGGTTTATTGTCAACCATTGGCCTAGGGCAGATTTATAATGACGAAAAGGAAAAGCCAAAGCCAATTGTAACTTTGGGTGACCAGACCCCGGAAGTTGTTAGAAGGCTTGTTGGTAGATACGGTCTGCGCTTTTCGGCAGTCAATGTTATGGACTTTTTGCGCGGTAAAGAATAATCTGATTATTTAGTTTTATTCTGTTTTATCGTGCTAATCGTTGTTATAAATATTTAGTTTGCTGTTTGGAGATAATTTCTTTCGTCGTTCATATCAATAACTGAGTCGACATTATAATAATATTCTAGCTTATAGCATACATTTCCGGCAGGGTGCCCATCTGTGTCGGCATAGGCAGAATATTCGTCTTCATATTTATTCGTCGAGTATGAAGTAGAGGTGCTCGCATTTTTATAGGTTGTACATAGTTGGTATCGAAGATATGAATAATTCGAACTAATTTCTGGTTTGTAGGTCACTTTATTGTTAGACACTAGGTCTTTTGCTGGTCCCTTTAGCGACAAGACATTAAGATCTGGAGGGAGCGTGTTTTTGGCTGATATATAATTATTTATCTCGTTAGAAATTGATGATAAATTGTTTTCTATCAACTTATCATCCTTGCCTGCGACAGAGCTAACAACTGGCCCAAAAACTCCAAGTCCTACTAGAGATAGAGATAAGGCTGTTAAGATGATAACTATTATTTTTCTTAATTTAAATACCCATTTAATTGCGATCGTGCGGAAGAATAAAATAATACAGAATACTAGGCCAGATAGCGCTGATAATATACTAACTGTAGAGCTATAATTATCGTAATAATAAGAATAGCTGGAGTTTTCGCCAGTCATTAGGCTTACAAGATTAAATATTATAGTGAATAAGGCCCCAACGCCACCAAGCGCAAAAATTACGGCGTGGATTATCATTAGCGCTGATGCGCCCTTTGCTTTTTGTGCTGGCTCTTTTTTTATGTAAAGTAAATCACAAATTATAGCAAATGTGACAAATGACAATACGGCTGCAATCGAATAAGCAATCGAGCTGCCTGAATCTTTACCGCCACTTAGAAAATAGTAAGCTACGAATCCAGTTAGTATAACTACGGATATAGTTGAGGCTATCCAAAAAGCATAGGTCAACCATTGCAAAATGAGCGTCAATGGAGGGCTTGGGGTGATTATTTCAACGGCAGGTTGGATCGGTGTAATTGGCTGTTGCGACTGTAGTATTGGCGTGACAGGTTGAGCTGGTGTTATCACGGTATCTTGTGCCGGCTCGGAATTTGGCATTTCTGCAGTGACAGAGTCCCAATGGTTATTGGTATTTTGATTGTGATTTTCTACATTATCTTCTTGGCCCGGATTGTCCATGTTCTGTCTCCTAATTATTAATTAAAATCATATGGTAATTGAACTCTTTATTTTAGTCCCCTATAGTTTTCGCTATATTGTAAATACATTAAAGCAAATTTTCATCGCTTGATAGGAATACTGTGTCAATTTTTCCAAGGCAGTCAAAAGAGAATGAGATAACTTTTTCGTTTGTGGCCTTGCCAACTATTGATGTTGTTGCAAAGTATTGGGCGTAACCACTTGCTTTGTATGTATTTAAGGTTGCGGCTGGTAATGTGAAATTATAATCCCATGAATTGATATCGTCTGATATAAATTGGGATATGTCTGAAATTGCCTGAGTGGGTGTTTGTGCGCCATAGGCTTCAGAAGCGGCTAAAATTACATTTACGCTCGATGCCATATAACCTTCCAGTGCGGCTGTGTTGCCAGAGGTAATTGATAATTGAATATTTTCAACCGTCGTTGCGTCGGGTGCTATTTCGGCACATGGAGTTGGGCTATTATCTGGCACTCCGGATGTTGTGTCTGCTATTTGTTTTTCAAGCGTTGCTATAGTTTTCTGGTAGCTCGCTATATTATTGGTTTGCTGTTTTTCAGATTCTGCTGCTTGATTGTCTCGCCAGAAATAGGCACCGGCAGTTGATCCTATCATTAAGATTAATATGATTATGCCGGATATTATATGTTTGATAGCCAAGGAGCTCTTTTTTGGTGAAATCGGTGTTGATTCTAATTTTATATTTTGTAGTTCGTTATCTTGTATTTTTTCGTCCATAGATTTATCCCCTAATTATATTTTCAATTATAGCATAAGCGATTTTATGATTTTTCCCAACTAAAAGTTTTATTACCAAAGTGGCCATATTTGGCGGTTTCTTCGTAGATTGGGCGGCGCAAATCAAGCAATTTAATTATGCCGTTTGGTGATAAGTCGTAGCCTTTCATTGTTTCTTCTTTACCATCAATAACGACCGTGGATTCCAGTGGCTGGTCATATCCAATGGCATATGCTAGATAGACAAAAACTTCTTTGGCGTTAAATTTTTTAATATAATCAATCGCAATTTTTCGGGCCATATACGCCGCCGAGCGGTCGACTTTGCTGGGGTCTTTGCCACTAAATGCACCACCTCCAATTGGGATTCTGGGGCCATAATTATCGACAACAAGTTTTCGGCCGGTTAGTCCAGCGTCAGCGTCGAATCCGCCTAGGCCCCAATCGCCTGCTGGATTGATATGAAATTTTACGATTCCATTTTCCGCAACAGCCAAAGGTTCGTTTTTTAGCCAAGTCAAAACTTGGGCCGCTAATTCATTTCGTGGTGCATTTTGGAAACTGGCCACAATAGAAACAATCTTGCCATCCTTTACTGTTACTTGGGTTTTTCCGTCATATGGCCAGCGTTCGTATATATTTTGGTTCAGCCGTCTGGATAATACGACTTCAATTGGCAGATATTCGGCCGTTTCGTTGGTTGCATAGCCAACCATTATCCCCTGATCGCCGGCGCCGCCAATATCTACACCATTGGCGATTTCTGGGCTTTGGGTCGCTATATTTTCAATAACTTCTACATTACCAGCTAGTCGTTTGACGATTTGTTTAATATTAATATCTGTAGCTTTGGATGTAACTTCACCGGTCACAAAAACTTTTCCGTGACCACCGGTGACGTCAATCGCAACCCGTGCGTTTACATCTTGAGATAAGTGCGCGTCCAGTATTGCGTCCGAGATTTGATCGCAGATTTTGTCTGGGTGTTTTGGCGAAACACTTTCGGCGGTTTTAAATTTTGACATAAAAAGAACTCCTTTCGCATATCTTTTCGCCCGGACAAACAAGATAAAGGAGTTTTAAAAATTTATCTTTCCCGTACGGGCTAGAAGGGGCACCTTGTCCAATTTGTTTATAATTGGCTGGTTGCCGGCAGGTCATAGAGCTAGATCTCTCGCTGCACTCTGGATATGCTGATTAATTAATGTACATTTTTATATTAGCATAGTTTATATATACTAATATGCATCGTAATTGCAATAATGTTGTTTTTAATACTGGAATGATATATCATAAAGTTGTATTCATAAAAAAAACAAAAAAAGGACAAAATGAAAAAAATCTTTAGCTCTTTTGTATTAGCAGTATTAGTGTTCTCAGGTATTAATATCAATAATGTTGGTGCAATTGAAAATACTCAGGATCAAAGTTGTTCGGCTAATTTACCATATACGCTGGAGAGCTCTGATAGTGTTTTTGAGAATGGAAGCCTTGGTCAAACTTTTGTTCCAACCCAAAACAGATTAAATACTATTGTGCTAAATCTATTAATTAACGCTGCTGACGACGAAAGCGTATTAACTGTTTCTATTACTGATTTTAACGAAGAAACAGTATTGGCCTCGAAAGACATTAATATAACGGCAAGCTTGGATGGTGATCAGATGTTGTATATAGATTTTTATGACAACGATTGGCAACAGTACGACGTTCCCTTGACACCTGGTGATACATATAAAATAAAGCTAACCTCGACTACCGGTGGTGGAAACGTCCGTTGGCCATTTAAAGCCGACCCTAACTGCGTTGCAGGCGGCGTGTCTATCGTCGGTGGCGTTATGAATTTAGATAAAGACTTTGGTTTTACGACCATGGGCTATACTTATGTTGCGCCTGTTGTTCCGCCAGTAGTAGTCCCTGAAGAAGCGCCAGTTGTTGTTCCTTCCGTTGCCGCTGCCGACCCTAACGTTCCTGGCAATACTACAACAGCCACCAATCCTAGCGCTACTACAACTAATAGTACATCTGAAACACCTGCCTTAGTTTCAACTGCCGACGCTGATGGTGTTATATCGAACGATGGACTTGAATCATCGGACACTTCACTAACTAAAGATAGTAAAACAGTAGCATCTAATAGTTGGATAATTATAATTTCGGCGATTGGTGCTTTGATTATTGGTCTACTGGTATTTATGCAAATTAAGTTTCATCTTTTCAATAAGTTTTTAAAGAAAAAACGTAAGTAGATTGTGGCACGAATACAAAAACAGAGTTAGAAGCATGGGTCAGCCATTTATGCTGTCGTATCTGGCTGAGTATATGGGCACTGTACAATTAATGGAATAAAAAAGGCATAAAACGCATATTGCAAAAATACCTAAATCACGTCAAAAATAAAAAAGCACCCAAAAAATGGGTGCCTTTATAGTTTATGTCTTATTTTTTCTAAAAGGTAATCGCAAAAAAATCGAACTACCACCATCTAGCCAATCATTCTTGGCGGCAACAAAAGCAACCACGAATATGATAATAATCAAAGTGTAGATAATATCAAATATGGTAGCTCCAGCGTCGGAATTCTTAGTCGAGACAACCTGATTAACCGTCTGGTCTCGATAAACTTCAATACCACGATTGTCGATCGGCAGAATTGAATTATCATGAAGATTAACCAGAAGCGTCGCGTTAAAAGATAAAGGTAGTCCAGAGACTTGCCATCTGTCACTTCCATGAGTATCAGTCGTGATGTAATCATTACTGACTCGTAGGTTGGCGACACTGCTGGTGAAATCGTAAAAACTGAAAGTTTTCGCTTGTTTTACCTCTCGGCCAACATTATCCCAACTATAGTAAATTTCAGTTGAAGTTGTTGTGCGGCCCTTACTGTCGGATTTTGTCACTATTCTAGTGTGCATCGTGTAATGTTGTTTGATTACTTCTAGAGACATATACCGGCCGTTTGCATGTTCAGTACTTACAGAATCTTTTGTCGATAGTGTTCCTAACATTAACGCGTTTCCAATGCTCGTTTGTGCACCATATTGAAACTGTTCGACAGTTTGCGGTTTGAATGCACGATTATAAATTTGAGCTTCTTTTAGGATTTGCTCCTTTATGAAATCGTGTAATAAAAAACCTATCGATCCCGTTAATAAAATGATTATCAGCGAAACGGCAATTTCGCTTTTCTTAATCTCGATGCTACCAATATACAAACCATCACTTCCTATCGAATAAATTTTTAGGAGCGTCACTTGGGGTGTCGAACTCTAGGTACTTGAAATCAGCTATGTCTTTAGAGTCGATGATCATATTTGCTGGCCACTTGCGAACGTAAGAATTATATTCGCGTATCGCATCATTATAGATTGTCCGATAGTTAAATACTTGATTCTCTGTAATCGCAAGTTCAGTCATCAGCTGTTGATACTGCGCCGATGCCTTTAGGTCTGGATATGCTTCCGCCACAGCCTTAATATTGACTGCAGCTCCACCATTAGAATCGATTGTTCCTTCAGAGGTTCTCTTTGCGATAACATCCATCTGAGTCTTGTGCTCAAAATCGGCATAAGACTTTACGGAGTCAGCAAGGTTATAAACCAAATCGACTCGACGTTTTTCTTGTGATCCAACATTTGCCTTTGAGTTATTGGCATTTTCTTCCAGCGCTATCACATGGTTTTTGACTCCAACATTGATAGCGAAAAATACAATTGCCAATGCAGTAATAACTGCCAGGGAGATGATCGCGCTTTTGATATTGATCTTCATTTTAACTACCTCCATAAAAATATTTGGATATTGCGAAAAATAAAAAATAAAATATATAAAACGTACGTAACCTCACGAGGTTACTCACGCGGTTAATTACAATAATATATACTATATTTTGATATAAGTCAATCTATAAGATCCATGATGTAGCTTTGGCAGTTTTCGCTGATATATCGAGAAGTATTGTTGGCAAATTGGCTTCTTGGCTATGAAGATAGTCGGTCAAAAGACCGACTATCTTTGCGGTTGAGCATACAGGTCTGGTGCCGTTATGCTAGCGTGACTACTTGCTTGACTCTGGTCCAAATCTCTTGTAGCTGAGCGCTATGGTTTATATCAAATATCGCAGTGATTAGCTACACTTGCTGGGTACATATTGGTATCACAAATTAGTTTACATATAGGCAATATAGTGTTAGTATCATTTTCAAGTCCTATTTTATAAAGGCGGTGTTTATATTGAATCAGGAAAGTATTGTTAACAAGACGGAATTATCTGCGACAGAAGTGTTAAACGGCGTGCTTACGAATTTGTATAATTCGTATGGAGTCAAAAAAATTGAACTGGTAGGCCCAAAATCGGTTGAAATAGCTGATGATAGCGACCATCACAGGAAGTGTACCGGCAGGATGAGCTACTTTGAACTGTCGGTATTAGTGATCAATAACAAAACTTGGTTATTATCGCTTGGAACAAAGTCGGGCCATTATCCCGGTAGTTATGATTTTCGCTCTGATATTGTTGCGCTGGAGATTATCGCAGAAGACCCTTCAGAAGACAAAATGGTCGAACTGTTCAGGGGTTCAATTCGCGATTATTTTATAGACTCATTATTAATTGCGACTGTTCAGGGCTATATGGCGGTAAATTTAGTCAGCATCCTGGGACCGAGCATATTATATCAGGTGGAAGAAATTGATGAAAATTTAATTGCTGGTGAAGTAATTATGAGGGATCAACATGAGAAACTTAATTCAACTGCAGATAAGGTGGCAATCTACAGGCCAGAAGTGGTTAATATGTATGCAGATGCTATTGTCTTTGTGCTTGGGTGAACAACTTCACCCCCTCCCCGGATGTTAATCCGGGGATATTTTATTTAGAGAGTTTAAACTTAAAAAATGTCTTGATTATTTTTTCTATCAAGTCAATTTATAACATCCATTATGCGGCTTTGGTGGTTTTCGAACCCGGATACCCACTCGGAGCTTCGAGATTCCGACAATTGAAGGTGTATTAAAAGCAGGCCAAAAGGTCTGATTTTAATTTGGCTAAGAATATGGGTCCGGTGCCTTAATGTTAACGTGAATACATGTTTGATATTGGTTCAAACTTTATGTTCAAAAAAGACTATTTTTTCGATTTCTTCTAAGCTCTTCTTGATAGATAACTTTGACGTATCAATTCTGTGATTCTTTAATACGCTATATTGTCTATCTGAAGCGTCGATTAGTTTTTTATCAATATGTTTTAAGAGCGTGTTACCGCGCTTTTTCTGACGTTGTTTTCGAACTGAGTCATTGGCTATTAAAGTTACCACGGTAGTCTTGTAGTTGTACTTTTTTGCAGTATCTATGAAATCCGATATATTAATTGGGTCGGTATCTGTAATTGAAACCAGGGCGCCTTCAAGTAGTATGTCCTTTTTATATTTCATATAGTTTTCTATACAGGACAATAAATTTATTCGTGCAATTTCATGATTAAAACTATTAGGCTTTTTCGTTTTTAAACTGGAAGGGTTCATCTTAAATAAAAAATGGTCTTGAATGATTAATGCATAGTCGTGTTTCTTGGAAAACTTTAAAGACAGAGTGGATTTGCCTGACGCAGAATAACCGTTAATTATTAACAAATTCATATTTAGATTATAGCAAATAAAAATGGGCGTATCGTTGGGATAAGCCCCTTAATGTATGTTACTTTAAAAGATCATACATTTTTTTGATAGCTTTAGCTCTCATGATGTTTCCTGGCCTTTCTTAATAGGTGGCCTTAGTTTCCTTTGTGGTGGTAATCAAGCTAAATCATCTCGCTAGAACTTCTTCTGCTGTCTGGCAATAACTTGGCTACAATAATTTTCAAATAGCATAGCTTCGACAGATAGCAGTTTCTGCGCCGTGATTGCCGAAATGCCTTTTTATCAATATTTTAATATAAAACAGCGACTAGTAGAACTGTCTCTGCTGTTAAATTGACTATCATACATGAGTATGCTATAATATGAGTAATATAGAGTAATTTATATTTTGATAGATAGTTAGTTCTTACAAAAGCATAAAATATTATCTTGAACTTTTACATATTTACTTGAAGTTTATTCATATGATCGTGGGATAAATGAGCTTTATTTTTTTTAAAGCCTGTCTGTTCCGCGGTCATTAAGTACTGCTGGAAAAATATTATTTTGAAGGTGGTAAATATTATGGGAAAAATTACGGTTCAAAAACTGGTTAAGGGAATCTCTGATGCGGTTAGAGCTAAGGCGGCCGAAGTCCCTGATTTTGAAAACGGGGCTTTTCGGTTGCTCTTTGTCCCTAAATGTGAGGACGCTAATCAGTTTCTTGGTGGCTTCGGAGTTGACTGTGAAGTTGATTTCGGTTTTTCAATCAAAGAAGGCGGAAGTCGCACAAGACCTGCCATGGACGAGCAAAAGGAGTGTGCCTGTTATGGCTACGCGGCTGAAAAGATTGAAGGTTGCGCTTATGCGCTTCGCAACGGTTTTGGCAGACGCTCATCCGATATGCCCGGGGGATTCGAGACGTGGGGTCGTGTAAATGACCCTGGTTGTGTTGTTTATGAAATATTTTCTGCAGAAAAATTTGGCATAACAGATAACCCGTCGCCCCAGTTGTATTTAAGAATTTACGTATCGGTCAGCGGCGCTACCGGTACTGAAGACACAGACTGCGCACTTGCTGTTGGCGGCGTTATCCAGGATTGGTGCGAAGCCGAACTTGGAGATGATGGTTTTGGCCATATGGAAAAATACCTATCTCTGGTAAAGCCGGATTAGCCCTATCTCAAAGTAAGTATGATTACCGCCTAGCGTAAAGCTGGGCGATTTTTCTATTTCGGAATAAAATTTATACTATTAAGCTAGCTTAATTTTCAAATGTGGCCACTTTTTCTGCCAATCTTTCTTTTGGATACGATTATTAAAAGTATCGATTAACTCAATTGTTTGGAATCTTTCAATTGGCCGAGCTACAAGATTTACTAAATCATCAATACCATGGCAAAATAATAATTTTAATTTACCGTTCTCAAGCTTAACTGCCGTACAGGTTGCGGTTTCAACCCAATTTGAAATGCCATCCGCGGTCGAGATATATGGTTCGAAGTTATTTTTTGTGTGCATTCTGGCCTGATTTCGAATCTCCCAATCGGCGATTGGATAGTCTTGACTCATCATTTCATCGTAAGACCAATCAGTTTCTGGTTGAATATCTTCGGAATTAAAATAGACTAAGTCGACGTCGCTATTCGAATGTGAATTATTACCTTCGATAGTATTCCAAACTTTATTGCGTAGGAATCCTGCCCCTATCCACCAGTCTGGAAGGTCTAATTCTTCTGCCGCATGCAAAACTTGCATCATCCATTTATCTGATTCTATTAATTGTTTGATATCTTCTTCGGTTTTTATTACCATCTTTATATATTGTAACAAAAATACTCCGTGTTAAACGGAGCTTTCAGTGTTATATGTTTGATGTTGTTTGTATATTTAACTTTAACTCAAATACCTTACGGTCGAGCAGATGGGTCGGGTATTGTTAACAGGCTAAAGAGACACTATATAGTTATATCTTGGTAAAAGATTATTTTGCAAACTAATGGCGATATATTTGCTTCGTATTGCAAAATATACTCTGACATGAAGTATGCCACCGGAATTTTCGATGGCATACTTCTCGATATCTGATAAATAACTTACTGAAATCTATCAATTCGTATTATATATTAACCTTAGCTTGACTTGACTGTCGAGAAATCACTATATAGGGTAGTCTCGCCATCAGTTACAAATGCCTTCGCTTTATAATAATAAGTTTGCCCGATTGGTATAGTAACTGAAAACTCGTTAGCGTCATTTATTTGCTCTAGGAGCGTATATTCTCCGTCAACACCCGAAGTAGATCTAAACATTTGGAACCCACTAACATCATCTGTATCCGCCATTACCAGCAACATGCCGTATGAATCGCCCTCAGCACCAGCTCCTCCGATTGAAATTGTAGGTGTTGCTATTAAAGGACTAGTCGAATTAGTTAATGTTTGTGGTGATGAAAAACCACTATATACATAGACTTCCCCGTCTTTTTTATATGCTCTTACTTTATAACCGCATGTTTCACCTCTATAGGCATTAGCGCTCATAGTTACACTACTTCCTGCGGGCGAGGCGGCTATCCTATTATAAAATGCGTATTCGCTCGAGTTTGTTGATTTGAATACTTCATAACCTTCCGCTCCGGCACCAGATATAGTAAATTGGGAATAAATAGCGACCAAAGTGGCGCCATTACCGGTCACTGACACATTTGGTGTTTCAGGTGCTGTTACGGCTTGCCTTATTACTGTGTCGGTGGTTGCGCCGTCCGATTTAGTTTCCGTAGCTATCACGGCACCATCAGGATTCACTTTCTCGACAACAACCGTACCGTCAGGTTTAGCCGTAGTGGATGTTCCATCGGGTGCATTTGTCACAGTAATAGTCTTGCCATCTGCGTCAAGTTTTGTAGTCACGATTGTGCCGTCGGGCTTTGTAACACTTGTCGTATTATTAGCTGTAACTTTTGGCTGCATAAAATTCTTCCAATATACATATCCCAAAGATCCAATAACTACAACTACAATTGATATTATGATTATTAGATGATGTGCGAACCCTGATTGATATTTTTGTTTATTCACGAGATGCCCTTTCGTAAGGTTTATAGTATTATCTACCATTATACAGATTCCCCTACAAAGTACAAATTACTACATTATGGGTATCCATGTTCGGGGAATAGTTAAGCTTAGCTATGAAAGAAGTCGAAATAGATCCGACTTCTTTTTGTGGCTGGGGATGAGGGATATCGCAACAAGTTGCTCCTCCGCTTGTTTTTAAAAACAGGAGGGATTCGGTCACGATAAAATTACCTCGTAATTTTTCTCGACCCCGCCTCAGTCGGTGACGTTCGCCATCCGGCTTCCGGCCTTGCGAATTGCCATTCTAGGCAGTTCTCACCCCCGAATGAGACATTCGGGTTCCCGAATCCCCTAATCTCAATTATAAAAATATAACCCACCAAAAATGGTGAGTTATATTTTTATGGCTGGGGATGAGGGATTCGAACCCCCGAATGCTGGTACCAGAAACCAGTGCCTTACCACTTGGCGAATCCCCATTACATAATGCATTATAATCTATTAAGTTGTGCGTTGCTATATTTTGGTAGCCTGTGCCAGAAACCATGTCACAGTAAAATTATTCCATAATTTTCTGCGATCCCGCCTCGCTTGGTTGCGTTCGCAATCCAGTCTCCGGCCTTGCAGATTATCACTGATAATCTTCACCTTACCACTTGGCGAATCCCCAATAACAAGATAAATTATAACATAAAGTGGTATAATTGTATCTGTAATATGAATAATTATTGTTATGTAGATGGACAGAATTTACATCTTGGTACGGCAAGTGCCGAGCCTTCTTGGAAAATCGATTTGGCAAAATTTAGGGTGTATCTTCGCGAGAAATATGGTATCGAAAAGGCATTTTATTACCTGGGCTATGTTCAGGATGGCGTTAAAATAGAACAGCTTTACGAGAGTATTCAAAATGCTGGATTTATTCTTGTTTTTAGGCAGCATAATGCAGCGATGATCGGTAATAAAAAAGGTAATGTTGACTCTGACATTATATTTTCCGTCATGAAGCGATTATATTCAAAAGAAAAATTTGGCAAGATTGTATTAGTTTCTGGCGATGGAGATTATAAAATGCTTGTAGATTTTTTAATAGAAGAAAATCGATTTGAAAAGATATTATTCCCAAATAAAAAATTTAGATCTTCTTTGTACAAACAAATAGGTGCGAAGTATTTTGCATATTTGGACGAGAAAGATGTAAAGAAAAAGATTGCTCATATAGATAACAGAAAAAAGAAAAGAGCTCCTTAGGTAATCAGCCGTTTGGAACTCTTTTCGTCTTGATATCTAAATATTATCACAATTGGCTTAAAAATGCAATAATATATATGTTTATTTTTTAATTTTACTAAGTTCGTCGATTTCTATAAATGTCATGCCCATCCAGCTCAGGACTACAATAATTGTTATCATTTCGGCGATAGCGTATGGCAGCAACTGGGCTCCTATGCCAAGAAAGTAGGATAACATGCCAATTATAAGTAATATATAATTTGTAATTAAAAACTTTTTTGAAAATTTTCGAAAGAACCAAAAGGCAAAAAACATGGCTATGCCAAGATTAATAAATACATAAAAGCCGAACCAAACGTGGATTTTATTTGTCCAGTCCGAGTCTCCGTAAGGTATAGCGCCGACTAATATCAGGGTTATTATTTCGATGAAATATAGAATGGTTAGTGTGATAGTTTTTGTTTTAGTTAGTAGATTTTTGGATATTAATGATTGTATTTGTGGCTTTAGATAAATAACAAATATAATTAACATTACCCCGACAATTATAAAAGAGTAATTGTAGAATTCGGGCGTTCCGTTGATTCTCATGCCAAGCGAGCAAGTTGATCTAACCCACCACTCTTTGTCACGTGTCATAATGGCGGCCATAAAGAATCCAAGAACGAAGATAGATAGGGTTAGTAGTAGATACTTTTTGGGTCCAAATCTCAACAATAGATTGTTTGCCTGTTGGTAAAGTTTAGCACATCTACTTTTTGTAGAGTTTTTATCCATAATTGAATAATACTAGATAACTCATCACTATAAAAGCCCATAAAAAAATGATGAGTTTTTGGCTCATCATTCTTGTTGGTTTAGATACGCTTTTTGTTAGCGGCTTTTAGTTTTTTCTTTAAGGCTCGTTTAGTGTCGGCGCTGTGTCCGTTTCTATTTTTTCGCATAGTTAATTCCGTTCAGTAATTTATATTAGATTAATTGTATCATCTTTTTAAGATAAGGGCTAGTCTAAATATAGTTTATGATTCGTCGAATAGTGCTTGATAATCCAGTTAATAACGAATAGTTAAATAGTTTATTATTTTTGGCGATATTGGCGATTGAATTTGGCGCAGATGGATTGGCACTGATTACCGTAACTTCGTCGCCAACCTTTAGTTTCGAGTCTTTTAGATCAATAATCGTATGGTTCATGCAAACACGACCGATAATTGGTAAGGTTGTGTCTTCGTGAGTAATAAATCCGCAGTTGCTAAGCTCGCGCGGGACTCCCTCGTAATAACCTACTGGCAATATACCAATTTGCATTGGTCTGTTGGCAGTAAAGATGCCGCCGTAACTGACTTTGTCGCCTTCTTCTAGTTGTTGGACTTTGATGATTTTACTTTTTAATTCTAATATCGGCATTAATTTTTCTAGATCTTTAAAATAGTTATCGCTAGGTGCTAACGGATTAATTCCGTAAAGACCAATACCGACACGAATAGCATTAGCATATTTACTTTCGACCTTTACACTACCGGCAGTTTGGGCGATGTGAATATATTTTAGTTTGAATCCTTTATTTAGGATATATTCGACTGCCTCATCGAAAGATTTAAGCTGTTTTTTGGTAAATGAATTGTTGATATTATCAGCATCTGCCAGGTGCGTCATAACACCTTCTAGTTTTATTTTTGGAAATCGTTGAATGGTTTTTAGGTAATGATTTAGCTCATCTGGCTGTAAACCCAAACGGTTCATTCCGGTGTTTAGCTCTAGATGAATAGCTATTTTTTTATTGAGTCGTCCTAGCGTGATTAGGTCATCGGCACTTTGGATAACAAAAGAGTATTTTTTAAGTTTCAAAATTCTAAAATTAGCCTTATCAATATATCCCATTATTAATATTTTGTGATTTGATATCTTTGATAGTTCTAGTGCCTCAAAATAACCATCAACGGCAACCATTTTGCATTTTACTAGGTTCAGTAATCGTCCAATTTGAACGATACCATGTCCATAAGCATTAGATTTTAAGACCGGAATTATCTGAAATTTTGGGTGCTGAGACTGGATTAAATTAAAATTGTTAATTAAGTTTGGCCCACTTAGAATAATATTATTTAAGGTTTTAAATTTTAGTGGTTGTATATTTGGTAAAATATTCTTTAACGCTTTTTTTGTTGTATCTATTAAATCATTAATCTTTTTTTTCATAATTACCCCTATCTGATAAATCTATTATAAACGAATATTTGTTATACTGGTATCAAGATTATAAAAAATAGAGGGTTTTAAACTGATGTTTCGACGTGCTTTTTTAAGATATAACAGATGGTCATATAAATATTTGGCCAAGCCACTTTTATTTAAAATTCCGCCAGACAAAACTCATAGCGACATGATTGCTTTGACGTCTTGGGGTGGAAAATATGCTTTTTTTCGAGCTCTGGTTGGTTTTTTGTTTAAAGGTAAAGATGATAAATCGTTAGCGCAAAAAATCTGTGGTGTTGATTTTAAGCGACCAGTTGGCGTTTCGGCTGGTTTTGATAAAAACGGCGAAGTTATACCAATGATGTCCAGACTTGGATTTGGCTTTATGGAAATTGGCTCGGTCACGGCGAAAAAATGCGCTGGCAACCCTAGGCCCTGGTTTTATAGATTGCCTAATTCGCAGTCCTTGGTTGTGCACGCTGGTTTAGCCAACGAAGGGTCCGAGGGTGTTCTAGGGCGAGTACGCGCCTATTCAGACAAGTCGATCGGTAACTTTCCTGTTATATTGTCAGTTGCTAAGACCAACTGCAAGGAGGTTGTTAGCGTGGCGGAAGGAATTGATGACTATGTTAAAACTATAACTCGCGCCAAGTCTGAACCGCGAATCAAGATGATCGAAATTAATATTTCTTGCCCTAATACTTATGGTGGCGAACCTTTTACTGATCCTGAAAAATTGACACGCCTTTTAAAAGCGGTAAATAAAATAGGCATTAAAAAACCAATATTCTTAAAGATGCCAGTTGATTTAAAATGGTCGGATTTCAAGAAGTTATTAGATGTGGCAGTTTTGTATAAAATTTCAGGAGTTACGATTGCTAATCTAACTAAGGATCGATCGATAGTTAATAAATTAGATAATTTGCCAGATACGGTTTTGGGCGGTATGAGCGGAAAATTAACAGAAGATATTGGCAATGAATTAATTCGTCAAACTTATTTAAATTATGGTGATAACCTAAAGATTATTGGTGTCGGAGGAATTTTTACGGCGGAAGATGCTTATAAAAAAATCCGTCTAGGTGCCAGTCTGGTTGAAATTATTAGCGGCCTGATTTATTGTGGCCCTCAACTGGCGGCTGAAATTAATGAAGGCGTTTCGCGATTCTTAAAACGCGATGGTTTTGCTCATATTAGTGAAGCTGTTGGCGTTGACGCGCGCAAATTATAGCTGAGTAAACTCAATAACTGATATTTTACTGGCTGATGCCTGAGTTGGTGAGGTTCGAATGTTTTTATTGTAAAATTCAAAGTTCATAATTTTTTTATAGTCACTAATTTTTTCAACAAATTCGATACCTGATAGATGGTCGTATTCATGCTGGATAACCCGAGCCAGCATACCATCGCAACGTAGTTGGAATTTTTTAAAATCTATGTCATAGGCTTCGACTACAATTTCGGCTGGTCTAATAACTGGTCCAAAGAAATTTGCGGCAACACTGCCACAACCTTCATATATGGTTGTTTTACGTTTAGAGAATTCAATGATTTTAGGATTAATAAAAACTCGTAATATATCTGATTGATCAGCGGCACGGTAAGGTGTTTCGCGTGGCTCGGTAATAAATAATTTGAAGTTTTCACCTATTTGTGGCGCGGCCAATCCGACGATTTTATCTTTGCCCATGGTATCAACCATATCAGCAACGATCTTTTTGATTAATTTAGTATCGGCGGGTTTTAAGTCTACGTTTTTACTTTTTAGTCTAGGGTCACCGATTTGTAGTATTTCTAATATTGCCATAGGGTCATTTTAGCACATCTGAGAAATGACCAGACCACAATTTTACATCATTTTTTAATTGACGCCCGCAGTATCGGCTGGGGTATACTGGTATTAGTCATACAGGTACTGGTTAAAACCTTTCCACTTGTAGGCTTTTAGCCACCATAAGTTTATCCGTCAGTTATATTACTACGGTAAACGATAAATATTTTTAAAGTAACAATCAGTAAAAAGAATATATATAAACGGTTTTATATTCCTATCTGACTTACTCACCAAAAAATCCGTTAACTGGTCAAAAAATTGCTCCGGTAGTTTTTGATTGACTCAGGCACCTAAACTTTAAAAATAAATTATGGAGGATTATCATCATGAAAAAGATTCAAATCAACGAGCAAATTACAGTAACTTCAATGGGTTTTCGCAAAAATAAAAATCTAGTTGCCTACCCTCGCCGAATCGAGTTTCGTGGCTCGACATATAACTTTATCGATGCTGGTCTACGATGTTTAATGAGTTGTAGTGGCAATATTGCCGAGTTCTTAACTTTATCTGACGGCAAGGCTGACTATCACTTAAGACACGACTTTGACGGCGCCTGGACATTACTAAGTATTGCATCGTAGTAATAAACCTAGAAAACCAATATAATATATTTAAAGCATATGAAAGATTTCTTTAGAATCGTACGCCGAAATTTTATATCGCCTATCGTAATTGCGATTCTTATATTGTCGGTAATATTATTAATCCTTGGTGAAAAACAAGATTCGATGTTTGTTTCGTCGGTGATCGTGATTAACACTATTTTGGCAATTATTCAGGAAACTAGGGCTCAGCGCGAACTTAAAAAATTAGAGTTGATGAGTGCACCTATGGCAAGGGTTATATCGGCTAGTGGCAAGGTTAAAGAAATGCCTTTTGATCAATTAAAAATTGGCGATATTATTCAGCTGCAAAGTGGCGATGAGGTACCAGCCGATGGACAAATCTTAACTAGTTCGGGGCTTGAGGTTGACGAGAGTATTCTGACTGGCGAATCTGCTCCGGTTGAAAAAAATAAAGACTCGGTTGTTTATGCGGCCTGTACTGTAGTCGCCGGTGGTGCCACGGCTGCCGTTTCAAGCGTTGGGGTAAATACGAAAGTCGGTAAGATGACTGCTACTTTAAAACATTACAGCCCCCAATTAACACCATTACAAGCTGCGATATCTCATGCAATTACGTTTTTGACTTATGGCGCTTTGGGGTTGGCGCTATCTATTTTTATATTTTATTCATTTTATGGTCAAAACATGATTGTTATATTTAAAACAATCACTTCGGCCGCTGTTACGATTGTGCCAGAAGGATTACTATTGGCTAGTTCCCTTTTGCTTGCCTATGGATCAATAAAATTAGCGCGGGCCAAAGTTTTACCACAAAAATTAGCAGCAATTGAAGCCATGGCGCTACTGGATGTTTTATGTGTTGATAAAACTGGCACCTTAACTAGTGACAAGATAGCTTTTGAAAATGTGGAATTATTTGGAGATTACAATGCTCCGATAAACGATTTGGTTTATATATTAGCCAAAGAGACTGGCAACGGCAATAGCACCAGTAGCGCTATCGTTGACGGTATATTAAAGCCTAAGAGTTATGAAATATTACAAGTTGTGGCGTTTTCATCGGCTCGAAAAATGAGTGGTATAAAGGTAAAATACGGTAAAGAAATTTATACTATTTTTGCTGGTGCGCCAGAGTTTCTTGGCGAGTTGGCACCGCTTTCTTCGACTCAAAAAATTAGAATTGCCGGACTGGCTGGCGAAGGCAAGAGGATTATGTTGGTGGCGATGTTTAAGGATACTGATGTTTCGATTAAAGAGCTATCAGATAATTCTGGCAAGGCTGTCGGCCTGATAGTGCTATCTAATGAGTTGCGTGATGGCGTCGAAAAAACTGTTGAGTACTTGCAAAAAAATAATGTCAGCATTCGCGTTATTAGTGGCGACAACCCAGACACGGTTCGTTATGTTGCTAAAAAAGCCGGTATTATAAATCATCATCGAGTGCTAACTGGTGCAAAATTACAAGAAATATCTGATGAAGATTGGGATGAAAAAGTAATGAATACGACTATTTTTGCTAGGGTTCTGCCCGAGCAAAAAGAACGACTAGTCGACACCTTCAAGCGTTTGGGTAATTTTACTGGCATGGTTGGTGACGGTGTTAATGACGCTTTAGCCCTTAAAAAATCCGATCTTGGCGTGGCAATGTATGCTGGCGCAGTCGCAACTAGACGCGTTGCTGATATAGTCTTAATGAATAATTCATTTAATTCTTTGCCACTAGGTATGAAATTAGGTAATAAAGTCATCCAGGCAATCGAGTTAATAGCTGTGCTGTTCTTTCATAAACTTACCTACAGTATAATTTTGTTAGTCATAACCTTGTCTTTAGGCGTTGTATTTCCGTTCGACCCAAGGCATATAACTTTTCTTAATATGTTCTTAGTTACGACACCTACGATTATGTGGGCGATCTTTGCCCCTCAACCAATGCGACGCATCTCACCAAAGTTTTTCTGGAAAGATACCCTAAAGGCGGTTATGCCAATAGCTATATTATCTGGTTTAATGGTTGCGATATCTTACATATCCTTACATATTTTGCACCCCGGCGATTTAAGGGGAGTTGTGACTACAACCGTTCTGATTGCTACTTTCTTTGGAATTTATTTAGTGTTCTTGGTACCAAGGATGTTCTATATTAAATATACTCGCAAAACCAGAATAGCTTTTGGGTTGTATTTCTTGACGACCGTTCTGATTGTTCTACCAAGCTTCGGCATTGATTTTATTCGTGAGTTCTTTAAATTTACTACTCCATCTTATGTTAATATTTGGCCAATACTAATCGCGGTTATTGCGGTGGCGGTGCTTCAGTGGAAGATTGCTGGTGATGCCGGTAAATCAATTAGGAATCGTCAAGATTAAATTCTAAGATTTTTTAAATGCTATAATAGTTAATATGAAAGATAATATAAATATCGATACGAAAACCTTTATTAGATTTTGGTTAGTTGTAATCGGCTTTGGTTTGGCTGGTTTTGCAATTTATAGCGCCTGGCCAGCATTAGTTATAATTGGTTTGTCGTTTTTTTTGGCAATTGCTTTAAATCCATCAGTTAGTCGTATTGCTAAAAGGCTAAATAGCAAAAGCCGCGTTGCTGGTACCGCTATCGCTTATGCAGTTGTGTTATTTGCAATTGGGGTAGTAGTATTTTTAGTTATTCCTCCAGTTTTAGAACAGACATCTAAGTTTATTAATACACTACCTTCATTGCTAGATTCTGCAACTGCACAATACTCCGGGCTGAAGGATTTAGCCTCTAGTTATAATTTACAGCTGCAGGTTGATGAAGTAATTAATTCGATTAAAACTAGTGCCACCCATTTTGCGTCTGGTATAGGCTCTAATCTAATAGCTGGCATAGGATCGGTATTATATTTTATAACTACAATGATTATTGTTTTAGCTCTGACCTTCTTAATGTTAGTCGAGGGGCCTGGCTGGATAAAACAAATTTGGGGTCTTTATAATAACAAGGTCGCTATGTCTAAACATCGTGATATAGTGCAACGCATGTATAGCGTAGTAACTAGCTATGTTGCTGGACAATTAACTATATCTACTATTGCCGGATTATTTGCTGGTATTATTGTATTTATATTAAGTCTTACTATGAATACGCCGTTTAGTTTGGTTATTCCTACGGCTGCGATTGTTTTTGTAATGTCTTTAATTCCGTTCTTTGGTGCGTTTATTGGCTCTGCATCTATGGGGCTGGCTTTAGCTATTAATAACCCAACTGCCGGTCTAATATTTATAGCTATCTGTATAATTTACCAGCAGGTTGAAGCTAATTTTATAGGTCCAAAAATTCAATCAAAAAAGTTAAACTTATCACCTTTAGTAATATTAGTTTCGGTGACTCTTGGAATCGTGCTGTTCGGCATAGCCGGCGGTATTATATCGATTCCAATTGCAGGATGTATCAGGATTTTGCTTGATAACTATCTATCAAGATCACAACTTCACGATCAGCCTGAGATTAAACCGGTAGTTTAAAAATCGTATTCCCAAATACTGTCGTTGGCTGTGTCGCGAATTACAATTTTTTCATTAGCTAGTTGGTTGCGAAGTTCGTCTGATTTTTTCCAGTTTTTCTGGGCTCGCGCTTGATTTCTCTCTAGAATAATCTGCTTTGTTTCATCGGCAATATCTGGTGAATTATTTATCAGTTCGAAGCCCAAAAGTAAATCGATTGTCTCTAATAATTGCACTAATGATGGTCGGTCAATATCGATCAGTACAGCGGTGGATAGTTTCGAAAAAGCTTCATCGATAATCCTAAGTGCCGCTGGTGTTCCAAGATCGTCATCGACAGCTTCTTTGATGGCCTGAGATGTTGCGTAAAAAGATACAGCCTTATCCTTGTTTGGCGAATTATTGTGAATTTGATGGCGCAATGCGGCAAAATTTAGCCAGTTATTTAGTCGATTTTTAGCAGCCTGTAGGTTTTCAAATGTAAAATTACCTTCATTTCGATAATTACCTTGCAGTATTAACATGCGAAAATCAGCTGGACTAAAACCTCGCTCTTCAAGGTCTTCGATTTTGTACAGATTGCCCAATGATTTACTCATTTTGGTTCCATCAACTTTTAGAAAGTTATTATGTAGCCAATAATCACTAAACCTGACTCCGGTTATAGCTTCAGATTGAGCAATTTCATTGGTGTGATGGACTGGTATAGCATCTATACCGCCAGTGTGAATATCGATTGTTTCGCCCAGGATGCTCATCGCCATAGCACTACATTCAAGGTGCCAACCAGGAAATCCCATAATCTCGCCGTTATCGTTACTTTCTAATAAATCGATTGGCGTTTCCCACTCCATATCGCGTTTTTCATCGTCTGGAGAAAATTTCCATAGCGCAAAATCACTAGGATTTCGCTTTTCGGGGTTTGTTTCAACTCGAGCGCCGGATTTTTGAGCAGATAAATCAAGATGTGCAAAATCAGCGTATTGGATGAATTTTGAAGTGTCATAATAAATACCGTCACTAGTCTGATATGTGTAGCCTTTTGCTTTTAGTTTTCGAATTAAATCAAGCTGTTGCGGAATATATTCGGTCGCTTTGGTAATATATTGTGGCTCAATTAGGTTTAATTTTTTCATCCCTTGTAAAAAATATTCGCTGTAAAATTTAGCTACATCCCAAGCACTTTTGCCTTCACGTTTGGCGCCTTTTTCAAGTTTGTCTTCGCCACTATCGGCATCGCTAGTTAAATGGCCAACATCGGTTATATTCATAACTCTGGCCACTTTGTAGTTATTAGCCTCTAAAATCCTAATTAGGATATCCCAATATATATAAGCAGCCCAGTTGCCTATATGCGGATAGTCATAAACCGTTGGGCCGCAGGTATAAACTGACGCTTTTTCGGGGATCTGTGATACAAATTCGTCGACGTGACCAGTTAATGTGTTATAAAACTTTAGCATTTTCATTTACCTCTTTTATGGCTTTGTCTGTGGCGTCCAGTAGCTCTGGGATAATTGTATCAATTGGTTCATAAACGCGAAAGCCGGCAGCGTAATCGTGTCCGCCACCGCCAAAGAATCCAGCGATAGTAGCGGATATTGGCAGGTTGCTGCGTAATTTACCAGTTAGCCGTCCGTCGGGATAAGTTTTGATAGCTATGCCAACTTCGACGCCTTCGACTAGACGCATTTCGTCTAGAACTAATACGCTTGGGTTGTATTTATCGCTGTATTGCTGGATCTCCTCAAAAGGAATACGGATTAAGGCTAATTTGCCGTCCAAAAAATATTCAATTCGTTCAATCAAAATTCCCTTATATTTTAATATCTCTGGCGCTTTTTTCATAAATTCGCGACGACGAGATTCAATTATGGAACTATTGGCGCCAAGTTCGGTTAATTTACTAGCAATCATAAATGTTTGGGTTGATACATTTTGAGTCGTAAAGCCAAGACTGTCGCTCATCAGTGCTACCAACATATTTTCAGCTGCTTGTTGGTTTATTTTCCAGCCAGCGTCAATTGTTAGTTTGTAGATTAAATCGCTAGTAGCGACGGCTTCTTCGGTTAATAAAGTTATCTTAAAATTTAAGTTTGATTCGGTTTTGTGGTGGTCGATAACTAAGACTGGATGACTTTCCAAAAAATGTTTAGCACCTGGAGTTTCCATAGTTTTAGTTAATAACACGTCGGCGGTTGTATCGACAATAATTGCCAAATCGGCATTTGTATCGAATTTAGCCTCAACTCGATCCCAGCCTTTTATGTATCTTAAATATTTTGGGATTTCGACTGGGCAATATAGCGATATTTTTTTACCCAGGTCACCTAAAATTTCTTCTAGTGCCAAGGCACTGCCAAGAGAGTCGCCGTCTGGATTCTCGGCTTGGATAATTAATACTTTTTTAGCAGCGCTGATTAATTCTTTTGCTTTTTCGTACATTTTAAAATGCCCTTCTGCCGTCTAGGGCGTGTGTTAATGTTATTTGGCTGGCATATTCCAGGTCAACTCCGACTGGAATGCCTCGTGCTAATCTAGTGATTTTAATATCTATACCGGCGTCAAGAACATGTCTTTGCAAGAATATAGCAGTCGATTCACCTTCAACACTAGCATTGGTAGCGATAATTATTTCTTGGACGCTATCATTTTTAATTCGTCCGATTAATTCGGGTATATGAAGCTGTTCGGGGCCAATCCCGTCAATTGGGCTAATTGCTCCGCCTAGCACGTGATACGTGCCGTGAAACTGCCCTGTGCGCTCTAGGGCGACAATATCGAGTGGCTCTTCAACTACGGCTATTGTTGTTTTATCTCGGCTCGAATCGGAATAAAGGCTGGATATTTCTTCGTCGGCATCTATTAGGGCAAAAGTTACCGGGCAACTTTTGACGCCAATATGCAATCTACTAATAGCGCCAGCTAGTTTTTCGCTAAGATTTTTATCGGCGCGCAATAAAAAATAAGCGTAGCGCTCT
This sequence comes from uncultured bacterium, assembly GCA_903952435.1. Lineage (GTDB taxonomy): Bacteria > Patescibacteriota > Saccharimonadia > Saccharimonadales > Saccharimonadaceae > UBA1547. Next base: position 31,274 of record CAJBFN010000009.1, on the reverse strand, counting down.
GCTGTCCTTTCGCCTACTCCGGGCAGGCGCCCGATTTCTTCGATGGCTTCTGTTAATGCCGATGGTAATAATTGTGACAAGGTTTTTCCTTTATAGCCCGAGGTTACCTAGACCGCCCATGAGTGGTTTCATTTTTGCGGCGGCTATTTCTTGAGCCTTGGCTAGGCCATCGCGAAGTGCGATTTCTAACCATCTTTCAAGTTCAGCGATATCCTCTAGATCGACTTGTTCGGGGTTAATGTTAATTTTCTTAATCTTTAATTCGCCGGTAATTTGCACTACAACGGCGCCATCGCCAGCTTCAACTTCGACGATTTCTTTTTTTAGTTCGTTTTGAGCTTTTCGCAACTGGTTTATCATCTTTATTTGATCAAATGCCATAATTTTACTCCTTGGTCTATTTTATTATTTACTAATTATATCTTAATCTGTTGCCTTTTTGTATAAATAAAAGCGGTCACTATTTTTTTGGCTTGAGGTTGTGATGATTTTGTCTATTTTATAGCCAGCGAAATCTTTTTTAGCTTCTTTGGTTATCATAAAAGATTCATCATTAGTTGAAATATCGGTGCTGATTTTTATATTTTTATTATATTTTTCTATCAGGCCAAAAAATGGTATTTCGTTTAATGATACAATTAATTTTTTAGTGTCTTTTGGAATTAAATTAATATCTCGTGAAAATAAGGGCGCAATGTCTGGATCATATCTATATCCATATAAATAACGGTCGGCGCCAGAGATGACAAGTGCGCCCACAAGTATAATGATTGGTATTAGACCGCCAATCCGGGCGTATGGATTGTTCGGGAATAGGTTATACCAGTAAGAAAGTAGATATTTTAGGCCAGATGCCAGCAATAAAACCAAAGGCAAGAACATTATTATATTAAAACTTGGGTTTAGGATTATAAACGGCGCTAAACACAACATCCAGGTCAGGATTATGTAACTTCTGGCGGTTGAATGGTTTTTTATAGTGTTGAATATTCCAAGCCCTATTATTAGCATTGAACCTAGCGCAAAAACTGGCGTTATCATTGTTATGCCTTTTGGCCTTGTGAACCCAAAATACTGCGATCCTAGTGAGCTAAGATTTGTCATAAAATCAGGCAATTGTGACGGAACACCAAGTAATGTCAACGCTAGGCTTATGTCTTTCCAGCAGGCCATAACTAGGGGTATGGTCAAGATAGCGGCAAAAACTAACCCCATAATGAGTTTTGGTTTTGATAATTGTCGTAATAAATATCTTAAATGTGGGTGTAACAAAGTTGATGTTAGCATTGCTATTAAAATGTAAATACTAAGCGGTGTATAAAGACTGAGTGCTGCCATAATAAAAAAGCTAATTTTTAAAATAGTTTTGCGTTTTGGTCGTGTTATTACAGTTGCAGCTAGCAACATTAGCCACACTGCCCAAAATAAATATAATATTCCAGGTGTACCATCTTGGGCAATAAATAAAAATTGTCCAGTCGTGACGGCTATTAGTGAGGCTAAAATACTGATATTTCTTTTAAACCAGCGACCTAGTAATAGCGCCATGCCGATTGCCGAGAAGAAAGCTAGTATTATTGATGGTAATTTTATGCTGATAATTGACAGTCCAAAAGTATCCAAGCTGAGTTTTTGCAAAAGATGATACGGCAGATTTGTGATTGCAAAAGTATTAAAATCAAAAAAATTTATAGAATCACTTTTGATGGCTGATTGCATCTCGGCGGTTGATAAGCCGCCTGGTAAATAAAACCCAGCAAATAATAATACAGCTATCAAGCCTATAGCTACCAGACTATAGCCTACAAGATATCTGTGGCGATAAAAAAACGAATCAGTAATATGTAGATTACTCATATTTGTGTTTAATTATAACATGATTGAGCGGCCGGCGTCATTCACCGCAAAGTTTATTTTTATAAAATAACCCTTTGTTTAATTTTCTATAAGCCAGGCTATTCTAGGCGTCGTGTTTGCGGTCAAGTGATACGAAGCGTAGGCGCTCTGGGTGGAAGTATAATTCAACCTTGCCAGTTGGACCGTTACGATGTTTGGCGATAATTAGGTCGGTTATATTCTCGCGCTCAGTTTCAGGATTATAATAGGCTTCACGGTAGATAAACATAACGATATCGGCGTCTTGCTCGATTGATCCAGATTCACGAAGGTCGGCCAGTTGTGGAATTTGTGGACTGCGTGATTCAACCGATCGTGATAATTGTGACAGTGCAATAACAGGGACATTTAATTCCCTAGCAATAAGTTTTAAGCCTCGTGAGATTTCACTCACCTCTTGAACACGGTTGCCGCCGTCTCGTCCCGAACCTTGCATTAGTTGTAGGTAGTCGACGATCACTAGCCCTAGTGGGTTTTCGTGCATGGCGCGGCGGGCTTTGGTGCGCATTTCTAACACCGAAAGTCCTGGCGTGTCATCAATAAAGATTGGTGCTTCGGCTAACTCGCCCATTGCTTCGGATAATTTGCCAAAATCTTCATCAGATAAATTACCAGTACGAATATTCCAGGCGTCAACACCTGACGCATCAGCCAACATACGGTCAACTAGCTGTTCTTTGCTCATCTCAAGGCTGAAAAACAGTACTGGCTGTTTGGCGACAGTCGCGACGTTATAGGCCAAGTTGGTCACAAGGGTGGTTTTACCCATTGCAGGACGAGCTGCCAGGATAATAAGATCACTTCGTTGTAATCCAGCGGTCATATTATCAAGATCGCGATAGCCAGTTCGAACGCCGCGCAATGATCCTTTGTTGCGGTGTAATTCTTCCATGCGGTCAAAGCTTTCAGTTAAGATAGTTTCGATACTAACTAAGTCTTGTTTTAATGACTGGTCGCTGACTGAAAACAGTTCAGCCTCGGCTTTTTCAAGTAGTTCTTGGGTTGTTGTTTCCTCATCATACCCCAGTTCGGATATCTCGCCACTGGCACGAATCAATCTTCGACGAACGGCTTTTTGGGCAACTAATTCGGCGTAAGCTTCGGCATGGGCGGCAGTCGGCACATAATTAGTTAGATCTGTTAAATAGGCCGAGCCTCCAACTAAATCAAGCTCTTTTTTGCGCTTTAATTCATCCGTTAACGTCAATAAATCGACAGGTTTGTGTCTTTCGTACAGACGCATCATGGCGCCATAAATAATTCCGTGAGTTTTTTCGTAAAAATCTTTTGGCGTTACGTGTTCAGAAATATCTGCTAAGGTTTCTTCGTCAATTAAAACTGCACCGAGTAAACTTTTCTCGGCGTCCAGATTTTGTGGTGGAACCTTCCCTGCTACTACCTCTTTTGTGGCCATAGTGCTTTAAACTGAGGGCTCTAGCGCAACCTCTTCTCCTCCGCCCATAATAGCAGCAATTGCGGCCGCTTGGCTATCTTTTAACGGAGGTGGTGTGGGTATTGTGTGGATATTAAGTTCAAAACTGCCAATATCTTGGATACATTTACTGATTAGGGCGCTATATTTTGGGTCATCGAGTTTTTTCTTGTAAAAACTACTATTTGTATAGATATTCAGCTCGCTATCATCAATTTCATAATTACATTTTGATAGAACACTATAAAGGGCGACATAATTTTGTTTGGTGTAATCGATTAATTTATTCCAGTCAAAATCTATATTTATGTTTTTTTCTAGGTTAGTAAGTACCCTGTCGCCTTTTGATGAACTACTTTTCACGGTCCTGCTTCGCTCCGGGTCTGAATTGGGCCCCGGCGCCTGGTCAGACTCGGGTTCCAGGGGACCATTCGAAGTAGTCGCATCAAAGGCTTTACTGCCTTTTTTTAGAGCTTTTTTTTCAAGGCTTAAGACCGAGGCGCTAACTTCCATGACTGGTGCTAATAAGGCGACGGTTTTTGGAGTTGTTTTAGGGGTCGAGGCCATACCTAGGACGCTTAATAACTTCAATTGTGGTTGCGGGCTTTTGGGGACGTCCAGAATTGAATCTAGCAACGGCAATAAGTGTGGTTTTTCTACGATTTCTTCGCGAATTAAACCTGTTACTTGTTCAACTAATACTGCTACGCTAGCACCTTTATCGAAGGCGTTTTTAAGGCTACTGACAATTTCGCTAATATTATGATTTTCAACTGCTTCTAAGATTTGTTTTATAGTTTTTTGTGGTGCTAGGCCTAGTGATTCCTCGATTAATTCAGCTGTTATCTCGGAGCCGTCAGCATCAACTAGGCTGGATAATTGATCCAGTAAGCTTATGCTGTCGCGGAAGCTACCATCGCTGCGTAGGGCGATTAATCTTAAAGCTTCGTCGTTGATTTTTATACTTTCTTCTTTTGCGATATAATCCAGGTGCTTTACGGCGTCTTCGATGGTAATCGGCCTAAAACTAAATCTTTGCGTACGGCTGATAATAGTTGCGGGCAATTTTTCAACATTAGTTGTTGCTAGGATAAAAATGACATGAGACGGCGGCTCCTCGAGTGTTTTTAGTAACGCATTGAATGCGGCCTTTGATAACATATGAACTTCATCGATGATGTAAATCTTTTTGCTAGCTGAAACTGGCGCGATTTGGACTTTTTCGCGCAAGTCCCTAACATCTTCAACTCCATTATTACTGGCGGCATCAATTTCGATAATATCTAAATTAGTAGCATTTTCATCATATTCTAATTTATTGATTTCGTAAGCCAAGATTCGAGCAACCGAGGTCTTACCGACTCCGCGAGGGCCGGTTAGTAAATAGGCATGTGACAGGCTATCCGTTTCAATAGCGCGTTTCAAGATGTCGGTAATATGTTTTTGACCGATGACTTCATCAAGCTTTTTACTACGATATTTTCGGTATAATGCTTTAGCCACGACTAACCCCCATAACTGCAATACTTAGTATACTTTAATTTACGGTTGCTGACTGTTGTGATTTTTTTGTAACCACATTAATTTTACAGACACTGTCTGACTCGTAGCTAATATAAAGCTTTGCCATATTTCTACCTCCCCTTGCCCTCCAACTAAGTTCTACGAAGCCTTGGCGAAGTAGAAAGCTTTAGCAGTGGAGGGTTTTATTTTAAATTTGTTTTTGTTTTCACCTCTGAACTAATTCTTAGTATAGCGCTTTTGTTTATTTTTGCAACAAAAAAGTCCACGATCTGTGGACTTTTTATGATTGTATCTGTTTAAAGGGCGGCTTCGACAGCTGCCCAAGTAGCATCTGGGTTGTCGGCTGGAACAATAATTGTTACTTGTTCGCCAATTGCTATATGGAAATATGTTACGCTGGCTAGTAAAATTCGGTATTCGCGGCCATTAACTTCAACATAATAAGCGCCATCATGTTGAGCCAGTGTGCCAATAATTTGTTTTCGTTCGGCTGGTTGGATTTGTTTATAGATGAAACTGCCGTCGTCAGTAATTGTTAGCTTCAAGATGTCGCCCTCAACAAGCTTTGATTTGCTAGCGTAATTAGCTGGTACTGGGTATTCTTTGCCGTCAGGTCCGGCCATTTTTTGACCGTCAAACACACCTTCAATAACCTTGCCGCGGGCCTCGTCCATAGTGTTTGATTTTGGTGTGATAACTGATCCATTATCGCCGATTATGCTAATTAATAACTCTTTAGCTGCAGCCAAGTTGGTTTCAGCTTCTTGAATTAGGCTGTGTAATCTTTTTACTTGTTTTTCTGGTAACTCAGACATGGTAACTCGCAATTTCCTTTTGTCTATTTTTGTAGTGATATTACCTTATATATATCAACGAATTGTGATATTGTCAACTATTAAAATCAATTTATTGCAATGTGTATATCTTTGTCGTGGTTGCTGCGAGAGAACCAGTTCAACTGCAAGTTGTGCAGGAACTGGTTCTCTCTGGTTGATTATCAGCTTATAGCTATTATGTATAGCTTAGTTGCTACGAACACAAAACCCCATCCTATTACGACAAAAGATGCCAATATTAATGTAGTCCTTAGGAGCTTTGAGGCAAGCCTTTGCTTGCGTTCTTTTTCTCTGGCATATCTGCGCCATGATTTTATTGCCATTTTGCAGGCATCATCTTGCGGGTGTCCGGCTTCAACAAGCTCATCATACTTAGTTGTCACGTATGATTTTATTTTTTGGCTGCATATGGAAGGGTAATCGTTTGATAAATCTACTAATGCGCATGCTATAGGTTGATCATCTTTGGCTGTATTTTTGCTCATTATTTATCACCACTCCTTTTTTAGTCTGCTTTCATTTGCAGAAAACAGCATAATAGATAAACATTTTGTAATGGTTAGCTATTATGCTGTTTTCTGATTTTGGGCATAAAAAAATAGGAAGATATACACTGTAATAATTTGATTTTTAAAAATAGTTCGTAAGCGATCCTACTTAGCTTTGTCAGATAGCTTATATTGTAATAATAGCACATTATCACCTTAATGTCAATAATTCATAATGGCAATTAGCAAATTTAATCTAAAATTTATAATGCTTACATTGAAAGATTTAATCGTACATTGCGGGATATGGGTGTCTGGGTAAGTGATTAATGCGAGGTATGGCTGCCAAAATCAAGTTATTACAAAGTGCGTATCTTGGTGTGAAATTGATGCGAGAAAGTTTACTCAACCGTACTGGATGTACGGGAGATCAACTTTCTCGCAATTCAACTTAATATCTTAGATTGTGCCAATAGCAAAGCCAGTAACAGCCAAGATTGTTACTGTGATAAAGGCAGTAGTAATAAATATTCTACCTCCCCTTACGGCTCTCTTTCTTGTATCATTAAGCTCTTTTGCTTCCTTCTCGCAAGCCAGAAGAACCTCTGCTCTTGCCCTATCAGGCTTAACATTATTGCTTATTTTATGGTTGTAGGCTGTCATTAACGCCTTGACCATAGGACCGACGTCCTGCTTTGTTAGATAGGTCTTTCCTGTGATCTTAATTTCGAGTTCGACGCTTAGAATCTCAAGATTTGTTTCGCTAGGGTTATTGTTAGAATTGGACATATTTTTGCCACTCCTTCTAATAAATACTTACTCTCGCTTTTTCGAAAGTAGCGCGTCAAGTAATTTATCTATAAATTAGTTAGCGTGCTACTTTCGTTAGTATCTAGATATGGGTTGCCAAGATATGCACTGTAATAATCTGATTTTTAAATAGTCCTTCCGCCAGATATGAAATAAATTTAAAAATCGGTGGATTTGATAATCATAGGATAAAAATTTAGGTATGTCAATGGCACTTTTCCACAAATATTTATGATATAAAGCTGAAAACGTTGTATATTTTATTTAACTAAAATAACCGCCCTTTTGTAGGCGGTTATTTTAGGTTTTTGCAAAATGGTCGAATTTGGTTGTTGAATTATTAAAACTAAGCTAATTCTACGGTTGCGCCAGCTTCTTCAAGCATTTTCTTTGCAGCTTCAGCTTCTTCTTTATTGGCTTTTTCTTTTACAACTGAAGGTGCGTTATCAACGATAGCTTTTGATTCACCCAAGCCTAGGCCTGTGATTTCTTTGATAGCTTTGATAACAGCAACTTTTTGAGCACCAGCATCAGCTAGTTTGATTGTGAATTCTGATTTTGCGTCTTCAGCAGGCGCAGCTTCACTAGAAGCAGCAACAGCAACAGTTGCAGCAGGAGCAGCAGCGCTTACGCCCCACTCGTTTTCTAGGTGTTTTACGATTTGGCTTAATTCCAAAGCGCTTAATTTGTTGAGCTCGTCAACGATTTTGCCTTGAGTGGCAGATAGCTTGATTTCTGTGTCAGCCATGATTATTTTCTCCTATTATTTATTAATTAGTGATTACAAAATTAGTATTAAAGTGACTTAGCGCGCTGAGATAATACTTGCGCAAATCCTCGCTGTGCGCCGTTGGCGACAGTCAAGAATCTGGAAAGTGGGGCTGCTAGGACGCTGACTAGTTGGCCGCGGAGTTGATCCTTGGTTGGTAGTGAGGCGAGTGCGATAACAGTTGCGGTATCAAGTGTTTTACCTGAATCGTCAAAACCAACCGTCAGTTTTAATTCTGGGTGGCTTTTAGCGAATTTAGCTAATACTTGAGATGGAGCAACTTCGTCAGTGCTAGAAAAAGCATAGACTAATTGTCCTGTTAGTAAACTGGTATCGGCAGCTTTAAATTTATCGTTACTAGCAAGTGCAACACGTACAAGCCGATTTTTAGCGACTTTGATTGTAACGTCGTTTGCACGAGCTATAGCGCGTAGTTCTTGTAGATTAGCAACGCTAAGGCCTGCGTAGGCTGCGCCTGCGGTTCCTTTGGCGTTTGCAAATAATTCAGCTAATTCTGTAACCAAAGTGTTCTTTTTATCGCGTGATATTGCCATAAAAATCCTTTCTGTGGTTATTATTCGACCAAATTGTTAAGCGTACTAGACGGTTGCAAGGACAAAAGAAAAAGTCTTTGGACCTCGCACTGCCAAAGACTATATCGAAAAATGTATGTTTTACATGATCCTAGGTAGCAAATTAAGTATTTCTACGGCTACTGTCTTTGGTGATGTCTGGGATGAGTATAGCAAATAACATACTCTGTTGTCAATAATATTACATTGTTACGATGTTAATTATTAGACTTATTGGCAATTTACTGCTATAACTTTTAACAGTTATATTCTATTTTGCAAGGATAGATGTAAAGTGTTTTAAAAAAAATTATAGAAAAGGGAGTGTTTCAATTGAGTTTCAAGGTTACTGTCACGCAATCAACTCATCCAGGCTATGAACTAGTTAGGGATGACGCAAAGTTTTCGGGTGGTAGATCTGCCGGCACTTGTTACATGCCAGATGATTACGATGCATTAAAGAGCGAACCTACAGACAAGACTGCGGAGAGGGCTGAGTCGAATATTGCCAATAAGCATCATTCGGTTTTTGATCATTGTAGCTACAGTGTAATGTTCGAAGGAATACCAAAGATTTTGGCAATGATTTTAAACAATGAAAAAGCCTATGCGACTTCAGAAAAATCAGCGCGCTACACAAAGATGAAGCCAAGTGAGCAAGAAAGGGTTTTGTACGAAAAATGGATTCAGATATTTCAAGATTTAATATTACAGAAATATCCGGACACTGACGAGACAAAAGTCAAAAAACTTGCTCAAGAAAACGCCAGATATCTAATTAGCGTTTTCACGCCTACAAGTATGGAATATACTGCTACGTTTGGGCAGTGGAGCAAAATCGTCTATTGGTTTAGAAAGTTTATCGCCGAAGAGACTTCAAATGTGTTCTTTAATAAATTAAAACCTTATATGGAGGAATTTGTTGAAAATATGAAATTCTTGGAAGTTGAGGGCTTAAACGATGAGGCAAAGGGCGGCGAATTATCTTTGTTTGATCGTCGCCAGAGTAGACAGGAGCACTTTGGCGAAACCTATTGTACGACTTATTTGGGTAGTTTTGCTCAACTGGCGCAAGCGCACAGGCACAGAACGCTCGATTATAAGATGGTGGTGCCAGATGTCGATCCAAAGTTTTTCATTCCGCCTATTATCGCTGACAGCGTTGAATTAATGGACCTTTGGTTGGGCGATATTGAATCAGTTGTCGAGTTTTTTCCGCAAGGTATGCTTATCTCAATCAGAGAGAGAGGAACTTACGAAAAATTTATCCTGAAGACTAAGGAGAGACTTTGCTCAGGCGCTCAGCTGGAAATATCTATGCAGACATACAATACTTTGCAAAACTTCATAGGCGAAACCAGTATGTCTGATTTGGCCGTTTTTTCCGAAATAAAGTTATACGATCACGGAGCCAGATGTGCCTCCGGTTACAAATGTACCAATCCTTGCAAATGGGGCAAAAATCAGCTCGAAAGGCTGATTTAGTCTAAAGATTATCGAATGTCGAGCATCGCTCCGTTTTATAACTAATAAAGCGTCCTTTAAAAAAAGGACGCTTTTAAATTGTAAACAATTATACGCCCAAGATGGCTCTAATTTCTTGTTGAATATCTTCGATTCTTCGCATTTTAAGGCTATCATCAACGCAGTTAATCGGTGAAAATTTATCTGGATATAACTGGCAAATTTCCTCATAATTAGCCTTTGCACGGTCTAAGTGCGACGCGTCGGCTTCATGTATATCTCGCTTTTGATCGGTATATGAGCGAGTGTCTTTTTTGTCTACATTCTGTTGTGCTAGTGATGTTGGCACTAGCAGAACGATGTTCTTATCTGGTCGTGGTATTCCGCATATTCCAAATTCGGTATCCATTTCCCAATCGTAGTACGATCGTCGATCTATTGGATTGTCATATTTAGTACCTTGATGTGCCATGTTTGATGCGACATATCGATCGGCGATGATTATCCCATTGGGATCATTAATGTGTGAGATAATTTCTGGTTTTGCATCAAAACGGTCTAACGCATAAAATAAACTTGCCAACCTTGGGGACACATCATCAGCTGATGTGCCATATTCACCGTTTAGATATTTCTTAACAAAATATGCCGATCCCTTATCGTATTGCGGAAAACTTATCTTTAAGACGTGTTTGCCTAGTGTTTCGACGTAATGTTTTCTTAGTAGTTCAGCTTGAGTCCCCTTGCCTGATCCATCGCCACCCTCTATGGCTATGAATTTAATTGTTTCAATCACTCTATTTTATGCCCTCTCCCAGCCCCTTAATTTTTTCTGGAATTGTCCGCTTGTCTTTGTATGCTCGTGGTAACATCTGATCTGGTGACCAGGTGCGGATTAGCTCATTAAGATCAGATGTGTGCTGATATTTGCCACTCATTCCGTTTCGTCCATCGCTATAGTCCCCTTCGACTGGCCCGGTGTGGTGAAATATCATCTGGCCTACTCTTTCGCCAACAGGTAGTAGTACAGATTCGTGTTGATTTAAATTGAATATTTCTAATGTTATGCGATTTATATAGCCAGGATCAATCCAGCCTGCGTCAAAACAAATTGAAACGCCATTGCGACCCCAGCTGCTACGAGATTTAACTTCACATGCTCCGCCGATTGAACGAATGCCGATAAACTCATGGGTGTGAGCTAAAATCCTTTCGCCTGGTCCTAGGACTATGATTGGATGGTCTTCGGGTATATTAGCAAATAGCTCCTTGTTATTTTTATCACACCATTCTTTGTGAGACGTTGCCTTAAATGGTCCTTTAAAATATCGTGATACATCTTTTTGATCAAATGGGTTGTAAAGGTTGGTGCTCTCATCATATTCTTGTTTGTAATAGTAGTATCCAAGTGTGAAATCTAAACTAGCTTCGGATATATGAGAATCTTTATGGGGTACTGAAATAATAACGCCATCTTTAATCGCTTGTCTAATTTCGGTATTACTATAAACTCCCATATTCTCTCCTAATATTAACATTATAACAAAAATAGCCATTTTTAGTGGCTATTTTTATTTTTTTAGAATCAAAAATTAATTGATGTTATTTTCGATTTTTGCGCTTGGTCCCATGGTTGTGCTGGTCGATATTGATTTAACAAATTGACCTTTTAGGCTGGTTGGTTTGTGAGCTTTTAGGCTATCGAAGAATGCAATTGCATTTTGTTCTAGTTTGTTTGCACCAAAAGATACCTTGCCAATGCTTAAATGAACAATTGATTGTTTATCGACGCGGTATTCAACCTTGCCGGCCTTGGCTTCAGTTACAGCCTTGGCGACATTAACTGCTACAGTTCCGCTCTTTGGGTTTGGCATTAAGCCTTTTGGTCCAAGTAAACGGGCATATTTACCAAGTTTTGGCATATATTGCGGAGTTGCGATTAGAATATCAAAATCAATTGTGCCTTTATCAAGTTGCTGCAAGAAAGTGTCATCGCCAACTACGTCGGCGCCAGCTTTTGTTGCTGCGGCGTGTTCTGTTTCGGGCGCAAATACAGCTACACGAACATTTTTACCTGTTCCGTTTGGCAAAGATACGGTTGCGCGAATGTTTTGGTCGGCTTGGCGAGGGTCAACACCTAATTTTATGTGAAGTTCAACGCTAGCGTCAAATTTGCTTGGGTTAGTTTTTACGGCTATTTCCATGGCTTCGGCTAGTGAATAAGTTTTTGACTTGTCAATTAGTTCAGCTGCTTTGCGATAATTTTTGCCGCGTCGTTCAATTAATGGACGAGTAACTGGCTTTGGGCCTTTTTTGCTGTGTGATTCAGTATCTTCGGACTGAGGGGTTGTATCGTGCTTCTCTTTGCGAGCTTCTTTCTTAGCTTTAGCTTCGGCTTCGGCGATAGCTTTAGCGCTTTTTTTGCCTGCCTTGGCTAGTTTTATTTCCGCTGGAGCAACATCTTCGGCTACTGCAATTTCTGATTCGGGCGCTTCCATTACTGGATTTTGGGCGCATTTAATAGATTCTTCAATCTCTGCGATTGTGTTTTTATCGGTCAATTCAAGACCTAATGTTTTTGCTGTATCTAGTAAATCTGACTTTTTAGTCATAATTTAATAAATCCTTTCTGTGGTAATAACGGCTGTTCGGGCCTCCCAACATTGATTGTTATATGACTATTATATCACAATCGGCTTATAATTACTATATCAGCGTAGAAAATGATGTTTTAGCCGTTGCGGTATTGGGTTATGTGGCTGATTGCAATATGCTTGTGGTTGACCCAGTTGGGCTGATGCGGTTCAATTAGCCATATGTCAAATTCTGAAAAACTGTCGGTCGGTCTGAAAAATCGCGAAGCCTTGACTGGTGCTAATTTAAAGATAACGATTAATCCAAGCGCCTACGAGACGTTAGATGTCTTGGTTGATGGATACAGAAATAATCTGCCACCTTACGATGAATCGGTCTTGCCTCAGGAGTGTAAGCCTGATAGTTTACGGCCCGGTGGAGAATATCATGGCAGCTCAAAGCATGCCATGTTCTTTTGGAATATATGCAGCTATATGCAGGGTGGTGTAAAAACGGATATGGCTTTCAAAAGAATGACAGATATCTTTAACAAAAACCCTGATTTATTCGACTGTAAGTCTTTAGCAGAAGCCGATCCCGTTGAAGTATCGGACAGATTGAGTGTTTATAGGCTCGGTCGTCAGCACGCAGTGGCTGATTGTTGGGTAAAAAATGCGCAAATATTGATCGACAAATATGATGGTGACCCTCGCAATATATTCAATGATATTAACACCTATGAAGATTGCGTAGAACGTATCAAGAATACGGGCAATAGCGGTTTTAATGGTTTTCGTGAAAAGATGACTAGTATGATCTTATATTTTTATATGAACGAGAATCTAATATCTGAAACGAGCTTCCCGATGCCAGTGGACTTTCATGCATTAAGAGTTGTTTTGGCTACGGAAATGATTACTGTTGAGCCTCGTGATTTCTATATATACAGCCATGTTGTAGAAGATTCGCTGCGAGAGTTGTTCCAAGGTTATCTAAAAAATCGGGATGTTTGCCCATTGGAGCTTACTAACTCGATTTGGCTGTTATCGTCGAATTTATGCAGCAAGAGCCTGGGTAATCGTCCTGCTGCATCTAAAGAAGGATCGGATTTTCGGGAATTAGATGTAGATAACCTAAGGCTGTCTGAGTCATGGCGTAGATCTTGTGGCAAATGTCTGGTTGAAAGATGTTGTCGTTTATATATTCCATCTGGCCCCTATTATGACAAGGGTGCTATTCGGGTGATAGAAAAGACCACGTAATATCATATTTGATTGATAAAAAATATCGCGGTTTTGGGCCGCGATATTTAATTTTATGTTTTGTTGATTAACCTTCGACTACAACACCCATAGAGCGAGCAGAGCCAGCGATGATTTTAATACGACCTTCCATGTCTATTGCATTTAGTTGGTCTTTTTTAATTTCAGCGATCTCTTCTAGTTGTTTTCGGGTAATTGTTCCGACTTTTTCAGAGTGTGGTTTACCACTTCCTTTTTTGATACCGGTTTTCTCAAGGATCAAGTCATCAACTGGTTGACCAAGTGATTTCCAAGTAAAGGTTCGGTCTTCGTAAACTTGTAGGTGAACGATAACGTTTTTACCCATTAAGTCTTTGGTTGCTTCGTTAAATGGATTGATAAAATCCATCATATTTAAGCCCCATTGACCAAGAGTTGAGCCAACTGGAGGACCTGCAGTCGCACGACCAGCAGGAATTCGTAATTTCAAATTTCCTATAATCTTTTTTGCCATATAATTTCCTTAATATTTTAAATGAAGAAGCGTTGTAACTGGGGTATTATACCTTAGATACCTGCAATGCGTCAAGCTCTACTGATGTATCACGACCAAACATGCTAACCATAACTTTGATTTTGCCTTTTTGGTTATCGATTTCGGAAACTGCACCATCAAATCCTTTAAATGGACCATCGACGATGCTAATAACCTCACCAATCTTAAAGTCGATTTGATGTTTTGGATCTTCAATACCGATACGTCGTTTGATTTTTTTGATTTCTGATTCCGAAACAGGGGTTGGCTCGGTGCCGGTGCCGACGAATCCAGTTACGCCAGGGGTATTGCGAATAATATACCAAGTCTCATCTGTTAAGTTCATCTCGACTAATGCATATCCTTGGAAAATTTTCTTTTCAACGACTTTACGTTTGCCGTTTTTAATTTCAATCTGTTTTTCCTTTGGAACCATAACGTCAAAGATCTTGTCGGCCATATCAACGGCGTTTATTCTTTGGCGAATATTATCAGCAACTTTTTCCTCGTAGCCACTGTAAGTATGAATTGCATACCATTGTCGTGTATCGTCATATCGATTTTTTGTCATATATTCTCCCTTTATTTCAAAATTAAATTAAATAGTTCTTTAAAACCGGCATCAAGTAATACTATTAGGGTAAAAAATAGGATCGTAAATAGTAAAACTGCTAAAGTCAGGCTCCAGGTAGCTTTGCGATTTGGCCAACGAACTTGGCGTAACTCAATCCAAGCGCCTTTGAAATATCCGCCAAGGGAAAATAGCATTTTTAATGCACCTTTTGGATCTTTTTTTACTTTTGGAGTTTTTGGTTCTTTGGCTTTTTTTGTGAATAAACTTAAAACATTCGGTAAAGAAAGCTTTTTAGTCTTTGATTTTTGTTCTTTTTTGACCACTTTTCTCTCCTAAAATTAAATAGCCTGCTCGGAGCAGACTGTCAAGTACTACTCTAATCTAATAGGTGCGATTAGTCAAGCGATTAATTATGCACGTACTACAGGTAATTATGGCGTGGCTAGATTGTGCAAACCTTTATCATATCGGTTGTGCCAACTGCGGTTGGTTGCTGGCCGCTGACTATGACTACGCTTAATTCTCTTTGGGCAAAGTAGCCCTGTTGTTTTAGTTCTTTAGCTAGTTCAAGTCCAGTGTTATTACTGTCTGGTCGAATATAGCTGCGATTAGCATAACAAAGGGCTAGTTGTTGGGCTGTCCTTGGTTCGCTAGTTACGCTTATGATCGTGGAATTAGGCCGATGCGTCGCAATATTAGCAGAAGTTGCGCCAGATTTGGTCTCGGCAATAATTGCAGTGGCGTTTAATTGTTTGGCTATACTGATAGCTGCTACGCTGATAGCGTCGCGGCGTTTTTCGTTGTCTAAAAGTCGGTCTTTTAGTGGTTCAACCGGTTCGTGATCTTGGGTGTATAAAATAACTTTTTTCATAGCTTCCACTGTCTCTAATGGGTATTCACCGTTGGCCGTTTCGTCAGATAGCATTACCGTGTCGGCACCTTGAACTACGGCATTTGATATATCACTAACCTCAGCTCTGGTTGGTTCGGGAGAATGTTCCATACTTGCCATCATCTGAGTCGCAACAATACTAAGGCGACCGTATTTTCGACATAGGGTGATAATGCGACGTTGGACTATTGGGACAATCTCGGCTCCGGTTTCTACCGCTAGATCACCCCTAGCCACCATAACACCGTCACTAGCTTTTATGATTTCTTCTAGTGTCTCATCGACTATAGCTGATTTTGTTTCTACTTTAGCAATGATATGAGCAGTTGATCCATTAGCTATTAATATTTGTCGTAGGGCGTTTATATCTTCGGCACTTTGCACAAAACTTAATGCAACATAGTCTATATCGCGAGTAGCGCCAAATTCTATATCGGCCATATCCTTGGGCGTTAGTATGTCTCCGGCAAAGTCGGTGTCTGGTAAATTAATACCTTTGCGGCTCATTAAGGTACCAGAATTTTTAACACAAACTTTTATGGCCGTAGTGCTGATGATTTCTGAAACAATAGTTTTTATTTTGCCATCAAAAATATAAAGTGGCTCACCAGGTTTCACTTTTTCAGCTAGATTGTACTGTACTGGTATAGTTAAACCTTCGTGTTTGGCTGTAAAATCAAGAATTAGCTCGTCGCCAGTATTAACTTCGATATTCTCAGTTAAAGTCCCGAGGCGTATTTTTGGCCCTTGTAAATCTTGAAGGATTGCAATCGGCTTGCCGGTCTTCTTGGTTACTTCGCGTATCCAGGCGATTTGTTGGTCGCGCTCTTCGTAATTGCCATGGCTAAAATTTAGTCGGAAGCCGTTAGTTCCGGCTAGAACTAATTTTTCAATCATTTCGATAGAGTTAGTGCTGGGACCTAGTGTTGCTAATATTTTTGTTCGTTTGAAAATAATACTCATAGCGGTTTATTATATCATATAATTTACGGTTAATTTAAGATAAAATTATTCTGATTTTTTGTATTCCGGTAAGCTAAAATTAAAGGTTGAACCAATATTTAATCGACTTGTAAGTTGAATTTTTGTGCATAGTTTGTGGGCTAATTTAGATGCAACGTAAAGTCCAAGTCCTGTGCCGCCCGTTTCGCGGGTTCGATAATCCTCGCTGCGATAAAACTTATCAAATATTTTATCTTGGTCTGTTTTGCTGATACCTATGCCGCTATCTTTGATTGAAAAATTTATAATACCATTCTTGTTTTCGAATATCATCTTTACGCTGCCTTTTTTGGTGTATTTTATGGCATTAGTAATAAGGTTTTGTAGCAATTCTTCAATATATAATCTGCTGGCATTGATTTTGCCGATTTTTGGCGATAAGTCCAGGTCTAAGTGTAAGTTTTTAGCTTTTGCTTCATCGCTGTATTTTTCTAGCATTTGTTTAGCTAGATCGGCTACATTAATTATTTCAGAATCATTACCTACTCCGCGCTCAGCTCTTGAAAGTGCGCTAAGATCATTTACCATATTTGCAAGGAACATAACTTGTTCATGCGCCATCTCGACGCCATCTTTTAGCATTTTTGGAGTAATATTTGGATGATTTAGCATAACTCCAAGGTTTGACAATGATCCTTCGGCAACTGTAATTGGTGTTCGTAACTCATGGCTAACAACACTAATAAATTCATCGCGTTCTTCTTCGAGGCTTTTGGCTTTTGTTACATCTCGGATGATTATAATATAACCATCGTGAGTTTCGGCTTTTTTGGATCGACTAAAGCTGCTGCGAATCGGTGAAAAAGTCACCTCAAGGCGCATTTCCTCGCCGTCGCTAAATATATACTTTAAATCATCACGCTTGATTACCGTTTTTGCTTTTTTTATCTCTTTAAATAGGCTTATTGGCTCGCCTTGCATATTTATTAATGGCAATATCTCGTCAATATGGCTGCCGTTTAAACTAATATTAGTATCAAGTAGATTTAGGCTAGCAGCATTGTAAACCCTAATAAAGCCTTCTATGTCAGTGCTTAGGACTGCATCTGCTAGATTATTTACTATTGTTATGACGCGATCACGTTGTAATGATTCAGCGGCTCGAGATTCATCTAATTCTTTTTTGGCTATTTCTTGGGATTGAAATATACCAAGTATAATAACGCTAGTAATAAGTATTGTTATCAAGGCGATAAGGTCATATACTGTATTGTTTTGGTTGCCGCCTTGTTGCAATATGATATCGATAGCTGTGATTATGATGAAAAATAATATATTTAGTTGTAGTCCTATTTTTGAGAAATATACGTATGAAGCGATAGTTAATAAAATCCAAAAAGCTGTAAATGGTGAGCTAACACCGACGACGAATATTAAATATGATCCAGAAAGTAAATGATATGCGAATATCCTAAGCAGCGAATCAAGGCGACTTTTGCTGTGTATAAAAAATTGTAAAAAAGCCAGTCCTATCCAAAATATAGATAAGATAATTAAACCTAAAGGATTTACGATATGGAGGACTGGTATATTATTAAACGTGGCAAAAAATCCGTAACCAATTAGAATAATTGGTGCCAATAAACCGGCGTAACGGATAAAATTAGTTGAATTTTGCGTATAGTTGAGACCACCCTTATACATCTTATGTTTATTATACACAACTTTATTAGATTTAAAAATTATATCGATGGAGTTAGTAGTTTTAGTTTTTTGCGATGTATTTTGTAATTTGGATCGGTTAGCTCTACAAGTTTCCAAAACTCTGGACTGTGGTTCATCTGTTTGGTGTGTGATAGTTCATGGATAATAATATAATCAATCAATTCAAATGGTAATTTCATAAGGGCTATGTTTAGGCTTATTGTGCCTTTACTACTGCAACTTCCCCATCGGCTGCTGGCGTGTGAAAATTTTACATTATTATAATTAAAGCCATATTTACTGGCCAAAAAATCAAGTCTTCGTGGTAGATGACTCTTAGCTTCAAGTTTTAGGGCTGATATTGTGGTGTCGCGGATTTTTCTGGCAATAATTGGATTATTTGGTGATATACCTGCTGGTAATTTGACTATTATCTGTTGACCATGTTTTGTCACTGTACAATTATTATTGTCAGAGGTGTGAATTATTAATGTATGGCTCTTGCCGATTTGCATACCGTTTTCATAATTATATTCAGGTTTTGCTTGAGATAGCATATTGCGAATCTTATCACGCGAGCTGTTTAATAGGCCTTTAACTAAAAAGGTCGGCGCATACATGGGTAATGAGGCGTGCAAAGTGCCGTCTGGGGCAACTCGTATTTTGACTTGAGTTGCCATTTGGCTGCGACGTATTGTTACCTTGCCGAATTCTTTATCTTGAATTATTGGCATATTTTATTTTTAAATCTACCTAATTAATACTCGGCCAGTTTTAGCTGGCCTATCTAGATTTACTGGCTTTGGTGCTGATGGGGCAATAATGCTCTTTAAAATAGCTTTAAGTTGAGTATTGTAGGTGTGTTTACCACTGATAACCACAAATCGTTCGCTAGCATGTGGTGGGCTGAATTGTTTTAGCTTATTCTCAAATTCACATTCAGATAGGCCGCCAGTTTTTGTTGATCGTTTTTTAGCATCGTTTATCTCGGTTTGCACCCACACAAAAATTGGATCATAGCCTGCTTCATATGCTTTTTTGGCTAGATTAGTGCGTTCACTGCGCCTATCTGTGTTGCCTTCATAGATTATAATCTTGCCGGTTTTCAAGGTTTCGCCTAATATGTAATTGATTATTTGTTTTACGGCTTCTTTATTGTCTGAATCGGTCGTTAATTCTTGTCGTATTTTATGAATACTAATTAGCGGTGCTTTGAAAGTTTCCGAAAAATGTTCAGCAAAAAAGCTTTTACCCGAACCTGGTATACCTACCATTATGACTATCCGCGGCTTTACTGTATCTGACGGTTTCATATATGACATTATAACAAATTTATGGCCAAATAATATATAGCGTTGTTGATTTGGCTATGGTATTATTAAGTAAATAATCGTAAGCATTATGAGATTAAAATGACCAAAAAGACCAACACTGCGATGCGTTTTGCTAAGAATATAACCAAATATATAATGCATCGTGGCCGTTTTAGTCGGTTTATTCGAGTTCTTGGCCCAGGTGTTATAACTGGTGCTGCTGATGATGACCCATCTGGTATTGCTACATACTCACAAGCCGGTGCTAAGTTCGGTTTAGGATTTCTTTGGCTGTTCCCTATTATGTATCCATTACTCTTGGCGGTTCAAGAGTCTTGTTCTCGTATAGGAGCTGTTACAGGCAAAGGCCTGGCGGCAGTGATAAAAAGTAACTACAGTAAAAAATTACTAGCCATGTCTGTTTTATTGGTTATTGTGGCTAATACGATAAATATCGGCGCCGATCTTGGTGCCATGGCTGCTACAACTCAATTATTTGTTGATATCCCATATGGAGTGTTGGCAATATTCTATGCGATTTTTATAGTTTTGTTGGTTATATTTGTAAATTATAAAAAATATGCCAATATTTTGAAATGGCTGGCTGTCGCTTTGTTGGCTTATCCGATAACAGCCTTTTTAGTCGGACAAGATTGGGGCGAGATTTTTCGCAGCACCTTTATGTCAATGCCAGTAATCAATGCTGAAACGGTTTACATAATGGTTGGTATCCTTGGCACTACAATCTCGCCGTACTGTTTCTTTTGGGACACTTCAGAGATTGTTGAAGAAGAGATATCGCATCATCGTTTAAGCGAAGCTGGTAAAGTTCCAAGATTAAGCCGTCGTTTTTTGCGTAATATTAGGTTAGATAATTTTATGGGTATGACGCTGGCATCCGTTACGGCTTGGTTTATTGTTATTGTTTGTGCTTCTGTCTTGTTTGAAAATGGCGTAACTGACATCAATAATGCGTCTGATGCAGCCAGAGCTCTTGAGCCATTAGTTCAGGGATTCCCATATGCTGGATTAATCGCCAAATTAATATTTTCAGTTGGAATAATAGGTATTGGCTTGCTGGCTATACCAACGCTGGCTGGATCGTCGGCTTATGCAATTAGTGAAATGTTTGGCTGGAAAGAGGGCTTGTATCGCAAATTTAAGCATGCTATTGGTTTTTACGCCATAATTATAATTGCTACAGGTGTCGGTTTATTGATTAACTTTATAGGTATCGACCCTATCCAGGCACTTATATTCACGGCTGTTTTTAATGGTATTGCTGCCGTGCCTTTGCTTTGGATGATAATGAAGGTTGGAAATAATGCTGAAATCATGGGTCAATATAAAAATGGCGTATTATCTAATGTCTTTGTTAGGATATCTTTTGTTGTTATGGCTCTTGCGACATTAGCATTATTTTACTTCATGGCTACTGGACAATAACTCGTATGGCAATTATCCCATTGAGACAAGTAAACTATAATAAGCAATTATACTTTTGTTATATACTTATAGAATGCAGAAACAGAACAAAGCAGCTACCCCTAAAGTCTATGTAAAAAGATTTAATGTTTGGACTAAACTTAAAAGAAAAGTACATAACTATGATGGCCCGACAGCACACTGTAAACCTAGAGATGTCTTCTGGGTAAGCGTTGGGCATAATGTTGGGTTTGAAGTAGATGGCAAAAACGACAATTTTGAAAGACCAGTGTTGGTCCTCAGGGTATTCAGCACAAATCTATTTTTAGGAGTTCCATTAACGTCGCAAGTCCACGATGGTGACTATTTCTTTAGCTTAGAATATGGCGGCATACCAAGCGTGGCGATACTTAGCCAAGTGCGTGCCTATAGCCAGAAGAGATTACTAAATAAAATGGGTGTAGTCCCTATAGATATGTTTAAGAGTCTTAAAAGAAAATATGTAGAAAAAGTATTGCAGATGGAATAAAATTCGCCCCCGGCGTTAGCCGAGGGCAGTCCCGAAGGAATTTGTAATACTAGCTTATCATATACTACGACATAATACAATACATTGTGTCAAACAAGGTTATGCTTCTGTGGATAACCCATAACAGCTGTTTACCGACTTAATCTGTTGCTGCATTGTACTAAAGTTAAATGGTTATGGTAGAATATAAAAGTAGTTTAATAAATTAGAACCGGTAATTTTTACGTGTACGGCACGGATGTAACACCCTTTATGGGTCAAGCATCCGTGCCTTTTTTGTTTCCTACTTGCCGAGTGATACACAGTGCTAATAAGCGAAGCATTGGAAGATTATCACTCGGCTGGCCAAAAGACAAAAATAAATCCCCTAAAGCGTTGAGGATTTATTGAGTAACCTTACGGCTACCTTCTGCTACTAGTATAGCAGAGATACGTTAAGTATGTCCATAATATGCTTGCGATAAAGTATGAAAGATTATATAATACCAACTTGGTTAATGTCTAGACCTATGAAATACACCGTGAAACAATTACAGGTAGATTTTCCTGATGATTTTGCATGCCTAGATTGGCTAGTGCAGCATCTTCATCCTAACGGTATAATCTGCCCAAAATGCAAAGAAGCGACAAAACACTATAAAGTGCGCGGTCGCCGTTCTTATGTTTGTTCAAAATGTCGTAATCACTTTTATCCGCTTGCTGGGACTATCTTTCATAAGTCACGGACATCATTAACAGATTGGTTTCATGCAATTTACATTATGAGTACAAATAAATCTGGCACTAGCGCTAGGCAAATACAGCGTGAAATTGGCGTAACCTACAAAACAGCATGGCGTATGATGCACCAAATACGTTCAATGATGGGCAACCAAGATGTAAAATTAGAGGATGAGGTAGAAGTGGACGAGACATATGTTCACCCAAATACTTTTAAGCGATCATCGGCTAGGCGTAGATATGGACATGATGCGCGACGAACTGGTGAAATATTATTTGGTGCGGTACAACGCGGTGGATCGGTAAAAATATGGCACGTTAGATCATCTGGCGTTCGCGTATTACGCCCCCTGATACAAACCAACGTCAAACAAGGTACTGTTATTCACAGTGACGGTTGGGGCGCATACAGAACACTTTCGTATCATGGATATAGTCACAAGACGACTAATCACAGTATAGGCGAATATTATACGCCAGACAGTTACACTCAAAATATTGAAAATGTCTGGTCTCATTTCAAGCGTGGAATTAAAGGCGTATACAGACATGTTAATGCTGGTTACTTACAGCTATACGCTAACGAGTTTGCATGGCGATATAATCACCGCCAACATCAAGTATTATTTTGGCATTTGCTAACAGATGTTACTTCGCCGTCGGTTTCTTCTTTTTCGCAACAGCAACGAGTGGCTTCTTACGCGCGACCTGCTTCAGCGTATCAAAAAACTGCTTTTTAGTAGGTTGTTTTTGCTTAGTAGAATTCATCATTTAAATTATATCAGTTTTAAGCGTGCCAGTAGTGATTTTTACTAAGTGAATAATATGGAATTGTGAACATCCCAATACCTACAAATAATAGTAAAATATGCTTTATAAGGCTATGCCCTTTTTGTTGGCGTACGTAGTTTGGTTTTTCTCGAACCTGAGCTTCTTTAGGTTGTTGTGTCTCGTCCATTTTAAACCTCCATTTCTTTATTAATAAAAAAGGACAGCCATCGCTGGCTGTCTAGACCCACAACAAGGTTTTATCCCTATTGCTTTCCGCAAATGGCTGCCCATTTCCGAGATAAAATTGACCTTATTGTGAATCTAGACAAATAAAGTATAGCATGTAAATTATCTTTGATATATACTATAAATATGCCCACATCATCACAACTTGAAGAAATATCAAAGGACGATGGCTCTACAATAGAAAAACTACATGTCGAGTTTTCTAATGGTTCATTAAAACAGCTCCGTGATTTAGCAGATTTTTTTGATGTTGATAAGCATGATCCGTCTGAGGCTTTGAAGCTAGCAATTAGCTTTTTGCAAAATGTAAAAGACAGATCAACATCAATCGCGAATTCAAATAAAAAAACTGATAAGCCAAAAAAGAATTAATCTTTATGCCAAACCACCAGCCTACCACTACCCTAAATGACGCCATACCCGGGTCTTTAGCTGGTGATTTCTTAGACTCTCTCCAGCATCAACGTAGCCGTATGATAATTAAAGACGTTGTACAGGAATTCGTAGATTCGAGCGCATTTGCCCAAAGTGTTGAGTCTATACTATTAAAAGCCTTAGAGGCTGATCCTGCACGTTGTAAATTGAAACAATGGACTACTGATATTGCTCAAACACAAATTAATACGTATGCTTCATCTAAAAGTGAAAAGAATTGGAATAAAATTATAGGCTTTGGGGGCTTTATAGTAGGCATCGTTGGTATTGGTGTTGCTATAGTAGCTCTATTTGTTAAATAAGTAATTATCTTAAACCAGTTACTTGCCTCAATGGGATAAGTGCCACTCGTATATATTGACAAATATGTAAGCATGTGTTAATAATAAAAGTGTAGGGATTGCCCGTATCACGGGCAAAATTTTAAGTAAGGAGGTTACTGTATGAGCAACAGTAACAATAAGGAATCAATTTCCCTTAATCCACAAGGAATTAGCCGAAGAGGCGAAATCAAGGATGGGCCTAGCCTGTTTTGCGTGAAGCGGTATCGAGATAATCTGTTTTGTGTGAATAAGCACAGGGATGGCAAGTTGTCAGAATCGTATTGCTTCTTTGTGAATCATCAAAATCGTCAATTACGCGCTGAGGTGCTTAACGTAGAGGATGGGCCTGGTGGTTCAGCTAAACTTACTGTCGATTTCATATTTACCGAAATTGATGATAATACAAAGGAAGTAAAACTCCGTGGTAGTATAGATTACCACCCAGAGTTGCTTAATTTAGCAAGGTCGGTTGGCAACTATGAAATTTTTCCCAATTAATTAAGGTTTATTGTTTTAAATAATATAAACCACCCTAAGCCCTGGTTGTAAAAACCAGGGCTTTAAAATATGCATAATTTTTAAAATGGGTCGTCAGCTATTGCCGACGACCCTTGTATATTGTTTGGTTTAGATATTTTTATAGTTATGCATTCCATGTTTCTCGCCGAACGGACGGTGATAAGTCACACATCCATTCACGATATCAATTATGCAATGTCCGTGTTCTGCGCATAATGGATTGCGTGGACCATAAAAAATATGAAGGCTTCCTTCGTTTTTGCGGTATTCTTTTTTTATCTTAAGACTGTTCCAGCTTCTAAATTCATCAGGTATGATTAACATAGATAATTCATGTTCAAGCTTTTCACACTGGTCAGCAAATTGATTTTTTTGATCTCTTGCTTTTTTAAGATTATGGTTCTTTTTGTCTTTCGAATAAAGAACCTTACGATGATCTAATTTTAGCTTATCGATTAAATGATATTTCTCGGCTAGGTTTGTTATTAAATCTGTTAGATTGCTCAATCTAACCACCGCCCTTCTACAAAATACATCACTACCAAATATTGGTGCGATAAATCGATTATATTCGCATCTTTATATTTAGTGCAACCATAAGTTTTAAAACTTATTCCAGGGCATTTATAAACGATGTTAAATTAGTGTTCTGTGAGATTCTAATTCTTGGGAGCAACAATGGGTTCATGCCTGGTTCAGCTTTTCCGTATTCGGTTGTCACGGCTATTTTAAAACCAGCTTCTTTTAGCTCCTGAACTGATTGATCGGTGTAGTCACCAAATGGATAACAAAATACTTCACCGCCGCTAATTATTTCGCGCGAGGTTTTTAGGTCAGTTATGGCTTTGTCTCGATCAAGGCACCTAAATAGACCGCCTTTGCCGCCCTCGCAGCCCCCCTTGTGCATGGCGTGCGAGTGTGACATAAATGTTATTAAGTCTTTATTAGTTGTGACATTTTTAGGGTCTGTCCATGATGTAATTAAGAATGATGTGGCCGGAACGTCATATTTCGTAAGTATCGGCACTGCTAGATTAAAAAACGTCGGATTGCCGTCGTCGGCGGTTATGACTATGCTATTTTCAGGCAGGCTAATTTCTCCTGCGATAAACTTATCGACCTCATCCCAAGTTGGAAAATAATATTTATTGTCTACTAGGTATTTCATTTGTTCGTCAAATGTTTTTGCGTCGATCCAGTTACCATCCTCACCTGTTCCGCCAGTGGCTGAATCGTAGAAGAAGTGGTACATCAGAATCGGTAGTGATGTCGCTTGTGGCAAGTTCGGGTCAATTAATGTCGGATTTAACGGCTTAGCTGGTTCCTCGGCTTTGACTATTATTGTATTTTGATTATTATCTGTTAATTTGGTTGTTATATTTATCCTTGGAAATAGAATCTGACAAATAAATAAAGTTATCACTCCTATTGTTAAACAACCTAATATGGTCGCAAACACTATTTTTATGTGACTTCGTCTTTTTCTATTGTTTGGCATTTAATTTATTATAACAAAACTAATATTTATTAGGCTTGGTCTGATTTATCGATTTCATCGATTCGGTAAAG
Organism: uncultured bacterium; assembly: GCA_903952435.1. Classification (GTDB taxonomy): domain Bacteria; phylum Patescibacteriota; class Saccharimonadia; order Saccharimonadales; family Saccharimonadaceae; genus UBA1547. The sequence goes on along the minus strand of CAJBFN010000009.1, from coordinate 5,171 downwards.
AATTATATTGCGAATAAGTGGTGCTGGAATTGTATTTTTAAGTGTAAATTGTATCGTGCCTTTTGATAATTGAAAATCTTTTAGTTTGTTTTTAAAAGCTTCAATTGGTTTTGATGTCGGGAATAAACTTAAGTGATTTTTATATACATAAAAACCAACCAGATATTTACCTTTATACTCAAACGCTGGCATGCCGTAGCTGATTGTTTCTTTGGCTTCGGGCACGGTTACATTTACTATTTCGCGTATTCGTTGAAGTTCTGCTTTTTCGGATGTGTTTAGTTTAGAGAAATATTGGCCGATCGGATTGGCTGAACTATCGTTCATTTATTAAGCCTCTCATAGTTCTTGAATATATTGCCATGACCAGGAATAATATAATCAGCAATGTCTAGTATCTTTTTGCGACTCTCGGTTAACGCGATTTGATCTTTAACATATGGATCTTCGAGGTTTAATAAGCTGGCACGGTCTTTATTTGGCTCATTGCCATCCAGCCACCAGAATATATCACCAGCTATTACAACCATGCCTTTATCTTCAGTTTTTATTGCCACAGAGCAATGAAACTGGTCATGCCCTGGTGTCTGTAAAATTTGAATATCGTCACCCAACGAATCTTTATCCTGACGCTTTATTGTTCCGTCCTGCAAGAATTGGTCGCTGTTATCTAAGATGGCTGCGTTTTCAAACATGCCAACCAAGGCGCAATGATCCAGATGCGTGTGGGTTAATAATACAAAATTTATCTGACCAGTAATAAGATTTTCTTTATCCAAAGCATCTAAAATAGCCTGCCTGTTAAACCCTGGATCGACTATTATTTTTGTTTCATTAGTTTTTATTAAGACTACAGATGGCGATACTTTTTCAAAACCATCATGTTCTTCAGCAAAACCAGGAATTAGAACTTTTACCTCATTCATATGCTTACATTATACACCACCGTGCTTGCAATTGGCTGTTATTTTGACCTCTGTTATGATATGCTTGTTCAGATGATCGCCGATATTATAATTACCGAAAAAAGCTTTGGCCCAAAAGTCTTGATGAGTAAAATCAAGTTTAGTATTGATGATGGCGAGAAAGTTGGTGTTGTCGGCCGTAATGGCGTTGGTAAATCTACCCTTTTTGGGATTTTATCCGGCACCGATAAAGATTTTACAGGTGAAATCATATTTAAGCGTGGCGTAGTTGTTGTCTCGACCGCCCAAGAGCATCATGATGTTGGCGATAAAACGGTTCTGCAATATGTTTTATCTGGCTTGCCAGAATATAGTGAACTAAGTCATATTATCGAAACTTATCCCGAAACTATGGGCGAAGATATGAAATTAATTAATTCATACACGCAAGCCTTAATGCGATTTGATGATAAAGGTTTTTATCAGATTGAAGAGAAAATCGAACGCGAACTGGATAATTTTCAATTACCTGGAATTGCTCATCGTGCATTCTCTACCCTATCTGGTGGCCAAAAACGCCTAGTTGAAGTTGTAAAAATCATGCATAGTGATGCTGATTTGGCGTTGGTCGATGAGCCAACCAACCATATGGACTATATTGCCAAGGCTCAATATATTGATTGGATGAAAAATACCAGCGAAGCGATGTTGGTTATTACTCATGATCGCGATGTTTTAAATGAGGTTGATCGAATTATTGAATTAAAAGGTGGAGAATGTGTCAGTTATAAGGGAAATTATGACGCTTATTTAAAGCAGAATGCCGTCAGTACTGGTGCGCAGATGAACGATTTTGAGATGGTTGAGAAACGTATTAATAATCTTAAAACTAAGGTTATTGATTACCAACGGCTGAAAGAGAAATCGCGCAATCCAGGCACGATTCAAAAGTTTAAACGCCTAGAAGAAAATTCCCGTAAGGAATTAGCCGAATTACAAGCCAAAGAAAAACCAACCTTTTGGATCGACAAAGATTCAGCTGCTAGCCTTAATTACAAAGTTGCAGTTCAATATGAGAAGTTTAAAGCTAAAAATATTCGAATGAATTTAAAGAATGATGAATCTCGCAGTAAACATGTCTTGATAACTGCCCGTGATTTATCGCTGGGCTATGACAAACCATTATTTGATGGTGTGAATATTGATTTGCGCGAGGGCGAGGCCCTAGAGCTTCGTGGACGCAACGGTGCTGGCAAAACTACACTTATTAAGGCGCTTCTTGGTGATAAGGCACCAAAAGTTTTTGACGGTAGTATATCACTTGATCCGCATGTTCGGATTGGCGTTTATGAGCAGGAAGTTAAGCCGACTTATTTTGATTTAACGTTAGAGGATGCGATTGAAAAAATGTATTTAGATCGTAATTTGCCGATATCAATACCTAAAATTCGCAGTCTGCTAAGTGATTACTTATTTGAAGAGGGTGATGGTAAAATTCCTGTGTCGGTTTTATCTGGTGGCCAAAAAGCTAGGTTTCAATTGATTACTATGTTAGCAAATGACCCACAATTACTGATTTTGGACGAGCCAACGAATCACTTGGATTTGCCTAGCATCGAAGAGATTGAAACAGCTTTGTCAAAATACAGTGGTGCAATTTTATATGTCAGCCATGATGGTTATTTTCGCACGGCTATGGGCGGCGAAGTTATTATTCTAGGCGAAAAATAATAGTCTTATCTTTTTGATCTTGTTAAATGCCAAAAGCTGCAATTATCGCATTTGTAGGCTGAAAGTTCTAGCCCGCTATTTTGTAATATTTGTATTTCAGCAGTTTTTAGAGCTTCGTTCTCGTTTTTGTAGCGTTTTTTACTGATACATGGAATATAAAAAGTAGTTTTTTGATATTCTGGAGCTTTATTTTTTCGTGGCATTTTTATTTCGACAATAGCATTGATAACAGGGTTATTGTTATTGTAAGCGATACTATTGTGCCTATTAAAATCATAATTCTAAACGATTTGGTCGAAAATACTTTTATTCTGTTAAAATCTAGTGATTTGATTGCCAACTCTAGATCATCTTTGTTTTTTACCTTGCTAGAGTGTCCAGGACTGTCAGATATAAAATGTTGGGCATAAGGAAAACAAGCGATTTGCGAAGGATCTTTTTCAAATAGTCCAGGATACCAGGTGTTTGATTCTAGATTTAGGCCTAAATTTGGTATTTTAAGCGCCTTTTCGACTTCGCCTGGCTCGAATTTAAGTGCGAAAATGCCCGCTCCATCATCAGATAAATCTTTGCCATAGCCTATTGATAAATTACCCTCTAGCCATAATCTTTGATCTAGGTTTGTCATAGCGCCTTTTTTGACATCGGCGACAAGCGATAATTTATGGCTGTCATCTTTCTTTTCGATATCTATAATCAGATTGCCGTTATAATCGGTTGTCATTACAGCTTGATTTATATTTGGCGCTGACAGCCCATTCTTATTATCATAGCTGATTGTATCTGTTATGTAGTCGATAATTATCCAGCTTAGTAGGTCCGTTTTTTTGTCTTTTGCGATGATATAAAATTCAGTTCTGGTGCCCCAAAATGCACTAGTGTGCGCGCGTATGCAGCCAAAAATGCAGTAATATTTTGGTTCGTCATTTGCAAAGATTTTTGTTCTAATCAATTCAAAGCCGTCTGGCAGCAAAGATTTTGCCTTTTCTATGTCAATGATTTCATAACAAAGAAAAAGACTATATGGTTCGACTACAAATCCCATGTGTGGTGTTTTTTGTGCTGAAGATTTAACTAGCTTTTTTTGAATTGATTTTGGCATTAGTTGATTAAAATATTGCATGAAATGAAGCGTACCGACACTGATCGGGTCGATTAATCGCTCGACGCCTTTTGCAAAATCTGTTTTATTCATAAGATAATTTTAGCATAAGCTGGAGCGAGACGTATTGATTTGCGATTTACAAAATATGTTATTATAATTATGAAATAATTTCGCTATACTAACCTCGCCTAGCTCGGGCACCAAGAGGCTGCGGATTCAACCTCAAGGGCTGATTTATAGGTCGAATAAATTAAACTATCTTAATAATGGGAGTGTTTTATGAAAGATACAAAAGAAGAAAAACATCAAAAAGACCTTGCGGCATGGAAAGAGTATCGCGAAAACTATCAATGGCCAGTTCAGCACTGGCGCGCTTGGGGTTCGTGGTTTAGCTGGGGCTCGCCTGTCGGGCTGGGGTTATTTATAGCTTTGACTATGCTATCGATAGGTGTATTTATTTGGCTAATAGATCTTTAACGATTACCAAATAACAGAAAGACGCCACTTAAATGGTGGCGTTTTTTTGTAGTCAATTATTAATTAACTTTTAAAGTATGTATATCAAGGTTTATTTTTGCCATGCTTGCGGCTTTTTCTAGGGCGTCGTAATAAGCAGCCCAATCTTGAAGTTTCGGCTTTGCGTAGAAAGTAATTGAATTGATTCCATAGTTAATAATTTGATCGGAAATAATCTTGGCTAGCCTGTCTGTTTCTTCATTTACAAGAAGATGATTATAAAAAGGAATTGGTTGGTCGTGTTTTATTAACCCATATTTTCCGGACAAAATAAAGAATGGAAGTTTCTTTTTTGTCGCAACCTTCATTACTTCATTAATGCGATTAGATTTATAGCGTAAATATGCAGCAATATCTCCAGTGGAGCCGTCTTTGTTTTTACTGCATATTGTGACTATCGTTCTCATGATATTAATCTTATCAAAAAATAAAACATTACCCAAGCACCGCTAATGATTTTATATTTTACGCGTCCCAGCCATCTTGCCACTCAGATAACCGTGTATTTTGACGCTAATTAGTTAGCCTTTTGAAACTTGGTGTTACTATCTTTTAGAATAAGAAAATCATTATTATCAAATTTATCGATTGTAAACTCTGTTGAGTAAGTTCCTACTCCGTAAAAATGCAGTACTAATATTTTTTTATTATCTTTTTCATTTATTTCGTAATTACCTTCATCATAATTACAATTCCATAAATCACATTTTTTATTTGAAGGATCTTCATAATAGTTATACTTGCCAAAAGAATTAAATTGATATTGAGCCGAACTGTTTACTGATTTCCAGGTCCCAGAGATATTACTATTTTTCATATAGAGAAAAATAAACCAAGATCCTATAGCAATAGCGGTAATAACAGTAATAATCAAGACGCCTAATATTATATTTCGATTAAATTTTTTATTTTTT
>CAJBFN010000008.1 GCA_903952435.1 uncultured bacterium | reverse complement strand
TTATATTATTACTAGCGTACACTAAATCCTTGTCCACTATAAGAATAGAATTAAATTTATTAGCTATTCTAGTAGGTAGTAACCATCCAACTATGACGGATAGGTATTAACTAATTATTTAATATTATCCTATTTATTTATACCTAGCGCATATTTTTCAACGATCTTACTCACCTCATTTGGTGATGCGTTTGGCTTAATATCCATTATGCTGTAAATCTTATCGTTTCTCATAATATAACCAGTCCGCCTAAAAAATGCCGCTAAAGAAATAATAAAACCATTTTCATTATTTCTATCGCTAATATATTTTGCTTCTTTGTTTCTTTGTTTCTTTCCAAAACCGCTAGCATGATGATGGATAAACATCACATTTGGACAATTTACTGTGCGGTAACCTTTTTTGGATAACTGTAAAGAATAATCAAAATCTTCAAACGCATTTACATATTCAAGCGAATGCTCAGCTATCTTGTGTATGTTACCCCTCCATAAGGTCGCACCACCAGGCAACCAATCACATTCTATTTCCTCGAGAGTTGACAAATCATCATAAGACTTATTGTAATTAACGGCATTAAATAAGTAGAAACCCTTATCATCTCTGTCAATTTTTCCACCTGTAAACTCGACCTTGCCCCAAGGAAATACATCCTTGACACACACACCCATGATCTTTTTATCTTCTTCCATTCGAATGATTAGATCCCTAAGCCAAAATTTTGGAACCTCCATATCATTATCAATAGTAACAATATAGTCCGACTTGATCATTTTAAGCATTTTATGTCGCCCTCCTGGACAGCCTAGGTTTTTCTTTTCAAAAATACAACTGAAGTTATTATGTGTTTTTGTAAAGTTATTCAAAAAAGACGTAGTTTCTTTTTCTGATCCATTATCAAGAACGAGCACATTGAACGGCACTTCGGTATTTTTGTAGATGGTTTCTAGAGTTCTCTTAATCGCATCTTCTCTATTAAAAGATAACATAGCTATAGTAGTTAGCTTATTAAATTTATTATTTATCGACTTAACCGCCTCTAAATAGACCGATATTACACCTTTGGTCATATTATCAACAGTATTATTACTTACTAATTCAACTGCGCGGCTAGAATATTTCTCGTATTTTTTAGTCGACAAAAAAAGCTCTTCAATCTTTCTTGCATATTCATCGGTATCATCGGGATTATCAACCAAAAAACCATTCTCATTATCAATCAAGACTTCATGAATTCCACCGACGTTTGAGCCTACAACAGGGATACCCATACCTAGAGCTTCAAGCAGAACAATCGGCAATCCCTCCGTATAAGAAGTAATAGCACAACAGGATGCGGAAGCCAGCTCACTAGCACCATCTTTAACAGATCCTAAAAAAGATATATTTTTAGATAATCCCAGTGATGATGCATATTGCTTAGCTTTGCTTAATAATGGACCATCTCCAATAATCTTAAATTTCCAATCATTGTGTTTTTCCGATAACACCTTGGCGATTTTTATAAATTGAAGTGGATTTTTTTCATTAGACATCCTGCCAAGAAAGGCAATTTCCACATCCTTAAATCTCGAAAGAACATCGCGTGATGCGTTCGCCTTAGCATCAATTCCATTTAATACCGGTACCATCCTGTCAATCTCAATACTATTTTCACCTAATATCTTTCTGATGTAGTTATTTACAGTAATAATCTTATCAATATATGATTGGTGGGTAATTGCCACCCTAACTAGTGGATTATTTTGTGAATGAATCGTGTCGATGAAGATTGGACGATATGGCAACTCGTGCATTTTAGGAGCATAGAGGTATCCATACTCCGTATTTGAAGTATGAATAACATCGTACCTATTCTTTCGCACTAGCTTATCAATCTCCTCAATCTTTTTACCATCGTTCTGTTCTTTTGAGACACAAACCTTAACTCCAATCTTTTCAAATTCATCCTTCCACTCACCGCCTTTGTGGGTACAAAAAACATCAACCTTTATATTATGTTTTATTAACCCACCAGAAAGATCTAGTAGCACTTTTTCAGCGCCACCAATAACAACACTAGGAACAATAAAAAGAACCTTCTTTATCTCCTTAACGGGTGCTTTGTTATTATATATATAACGCCTTTTGAGAGTTTCTATTTGAAGTTGTAAAAGATCTTTTTCAAGTAGCGCTCGCCCTTTTGTATCCATATTGCTATGAATAATGGGATATTCTATATATCTAAAATTAGAAATCTTATCCGAAGCTTCTAGCAAATAGCTATATATTCTTTCCCTCGGCAGGCGAACTCTTATTGCTAACTCCTTTGATATTACTTTTGGCCCAAAGGCCGATAATATAGGTAGAGCAGCCTTAGAAAAATCATATTTGAGATTATGATTATATACCTTGACCATTTCGCCAGACTTATCGATAAAATTACCAAAATATAGATCGTTTTTAGTTTTAGATATCATTTTATATAAATATCTAAGTCCCATACGAGAAAAAGATTCATCTTTATCAATAAAACACAGATAGTTGCCCCTGGCATCAAGAATTGCATCAGATAGAGACGCTGCAAATTTTATCTTATTCTTTGGCACACCGTCAACAAAAAGCTCAGTATCGGAAACAACAATAATCTCTTTGGTTTTTTTAGACGGGAAAAATAATGTATTAAATATCCTAGGGATATAGATCGGTCTATCGTCATTGCTTAAAATAATAAATGATATTTTAACGCGATCGTTCAATAGACCCTCATTTTTATTACTGTTCTCAATCGTCTTCATCTGCTGAAGAGTTAATACCCACATCAATATTCTTTTGACCGTAGGTTTTAAAATTGACTTTAATGCCCCATAAATCAACGGGTGATTAGCTTTCATGTAGTCCATAATTGCCCATAGTCGGCTCTGTAATAATGTCAACATCTTCCTATTCATCAGAGGCTTCCTTTCATTTTGAAATACCTATATCTTTTCGATCAATCCCATTTTCGATTTATCTTAATAATACCCAGCTGCTCTTCCTTGGTTTTTATTAAGAAGAAGTTGCCCATAGATAGCCCGTCATACTGAAAATAGTGCGTCTTTTTTTCTTCACTTTCGTAAATACCAATAACCATATAATATTTTCCTCTAAGTATAGGGTTGTCTTTTATGTGTATTACAAATTCATTATCACCCTGCTTAATCATGATTGATTTCTTATCTAATTTACTATCGAAACCCACTACAACATACTGTGTTTCGGCGTCACAAATTCTAACAGAAATGAAAGATTCTCCGATATCTTTTTTTGAATTAACACCAAATCGAATTGAAAAGTCCTTACCGCTTTCGATAATGTCAGACGCCTTATTGTTTATATCTAATATATCAATGTATTTAACCGCCACATCCCTGTCGTCTATAATCTTTTCAGCTTCCGCAACAAGAGCTGGCATTTCCATATTTAAAGCTTCATATCTATCAATTGCATCGCTTGCATTGCCGTCATATACTAATTTACCTGCATTTATTAAAAGCACCCTACTACAGAATTTTTCAATCATAGTCATTGAGTGCGATACAAGAATAATCGTCTTACCACTAAGCTTAAGTTTAGTAAACTGTCTTATACACTTTTCTTGAAAATTTGAGTCACCAACAGCCAAAACCTCATCAAATATTAAGATGTCGTTTTCAGCCTTAATAGCTATAGAAAAAGCTAATCGAACTTGCATACCAGATGAATAGTTTTTTAATTTTTGATCCATAAAAGGACCGAGCTCTGCAAAACTTACTATTTCATCATACATTGCGTCCATTTGTTTTCGGTCGAATCCAAGAAGGGCGCCATTTAAATAAACATTATCATGGCCAGACAGCTCTGGATTGAAACCAACCCCTAGTTCAATAAATGGGGTAATCCCGCCATATGTATAGATATTACCACTGGTCGGCTCGTACACCCCCGCAATAAGCTTCAATAGCGTACTTTTACCGCTACCATTGCGACCAATAATACCTAAAAAGTCCCCCTCATTAACATTAAAACTAACACCATCTAAGACTTTTTGAGTTACTTTCTTATTTCGTTTTACTATATTAACCGCAGCTTGTTTTAGGGTGGAGTTTTTGCTCTGGGGTAGAATGAACTCCTTGTGAAGATTTTCTATTGAAATTGCTATTTTTGGTTTATCACTAACCATTTATATATCCTCCGCAAAATATTTTGATCTACGCTTGAAATATATAAACCCAATAATAACGACTGTTATCATTATGACAAATGGGGTTACAGCCCATATAGACTGTACTGTTGACCATAATGTAATAGAACTACGCGTAACTAAGACATATCTAGCATCTTGAATTATTTGTGCAACTGGATTCAAAAAAAACCATTTATGCATATTCATAGGAACTATCGTTAGAGGGTATATTATCGGCGTAGCATAGAATCCTGCTTGAATGAAGATTTCCCATATATATGATATGTCTCGAAATTTAACATAAAGTGAAGATAATAGAAACGAGACTCCAAGTGCAAGGAAAAATAATTCTGCGATAAGTGGTATTAATAAGAGCCAACTAAAACTAGGGACTACCCCATTTATTAAAGCAAATATCAATATAACTGTTAGATTTAATCCAAGATTTATTAATGCCGACATAGAACTTGCAATTACTACTAAGTAGCGTGGAATTTTAATTTTTCTAATCAAATCACCATGAGAAACAACAGATAAAGCCCCCATCGTTGTAGCTTCTGTAAAAAAACTCCACAAAACAACACCCGTTAGTAAATAAACCGGGTAATGTGGCACATCCTTTCCAAGAGGTATTATGTAGGTAAAAACTATATATAATATAGCGAACAAAAATAGCGGCTTAAGCAACGACCATAAATAACCTAGAGCTGAGTTCTGATACCTAACCTTAAAATCAGTACCGACCATCTCGCGCAAAATAGCACGATTGCGTGAATTTAAATATTTCATCTTTATATATTATACCAGCTCGCTAATTGTTGTATACTATAAATAACCATGAACAATAAAAAACAAGTTCTAATTATTCGCAATTCTCAAAATGACAATCTTAATGGGACGGATAGGTTCCCTATATTTTTAGCCGAGGCTCTTGTCGATAATGGATACGAGCCAACAATTGTATCTCAATCAGCAAAAATATTATCTTTTGCCCGTGATAAAAACATTAAAACAATCCGTGGTCGCATGTCAAAACGACAAAACTGGGGATTATTATTCCCGGGATATTTAATATGGCAATGTGTATTAACTTTTTGGTATTGGGGATTATTCGTCAAAAAAAATCCAGACATTATCCATATTCAAAGTCGTGACGATTTTATTGCCGCCACAATTGCTGGAAAATTATTAAGTAAAAAAGTTATCTGGACCGACCCTAAAGAGTTAAAATATATATGGAAAAATACTTATCGATGGTTTAAAAACCCAGTCGGTAAAATGGTTCATTTGGCAGCTAGATTTGCAGATAAAATCACAGTTTTTAGTGATAGTGAAAGATCAGCTGTTAATGAAAATATTGATGCCGGCAGTTCTGTTTGGCAAAAAATCAAAGTTATATATAATGGCGTAACAGATTCGGCCAGTCAATACAAAAAACTTAAAAAAGATGGCACCTTTCAATTTTGCGTCGCCAGCCATCTATTAATTGAAAAAGGTGTCGGTGAAGCTATAAATGCCTTTAATAAATTTTCAAGCGAGCATAAAAACGTAAAGCTAATCATCTTGGGCGACGGGCCAGACGAGGTTAGTTTTCGTGAAGAAGCTGAAGGTAATAACGCTATTGAATTTTTAGGCCGCCAAGACAACCTGTTGTCGTATATTGGCGCATCAGACGTATTTATTAGACCAACTTATCGCGAAGGCTTTAGTATGGCTTTGGTTGAAGCTGGTATGTTATCTTGCCCAATAATCGCAACTGCTGTTGGTGGTAATGTTGAAGTGGTCAAAAATAACGAAACTGGCATATTGCTACATTCCAAGGATGCGCTCGCCCTGTATGACGCAATGGGGAAATTATATGAAGATTCGGCCCTACGCCAAAAACTAGCCAAAAATGCCCGCGCACAGTATGAACAATTATTTCAATTTGATAAAATCGTTGTTAATGATTTTATTCCCCTTTATGACAATATCAAGAAATAATAGTTAGAAAGTTTTATGAAAAAAATTAGTATCTTAATCCCAGCCTATAACGAACAAGAAGTTTTAGATAAGCTTTATGCCCGATTAACTAAATTAGCTCATAATAACAAGTTTTATGAATTTGAGTTTTTATTTATAAACGACGGTAGCCGCGACCGAACATTAGAAATAATAAAAGAATATGCCAAAAAAGACAGACGAGTTTCATATGTAAATCTTTCGCGTAATTTTGGCAAAGAAGTTGCCATGTGTGCTGGTTTTGACCACGTAACAGGCGATGCGACGGTTATAATCGATGCTGACTTGCAAGACCCGCCAGAATTAATCCCAGACATGATTAAATACTGGGAAAAGGGATATGATGATGTCTATGCAAAACGAGTCAGTCGCGATGGCGAAACTTGGTTTAAAAAATTCAGTTCTAATTTATTCTATCGAATCCTACAAAAAACCACCCATATCCCAATACAAATCGATACTGGTGATTTTCGACTATTAGACCGTCGCTGTATTGAAGCTTTAAAACAAATCCGCGAATCTCAACGTTATACCAAGGGCATGTTTAGCTGGATAGGTTTTAATAAAAAAGAAATAACCTATAACCGTGACCCACGAGCCGCCGGGACAACTAAATGGAATTATATGAAACTTATTAACTTGGCGATTGACGGTATAGTCTCATTCACTACCGCACCTCTGCGAATATCCACAATCGCTGGCTTTTTAGTGTCATTTATTGCCTTTGTGTTTATAATAATTCTAATTTTTAAAACTCTCGTCTTCCACGATCCAGTCGCTGGCTATCCATCGCTAATGGCCGTGATACTATTTCTAGGAGGAGTCCAATTATTGTCACTAGGTGTTATCGGCGAATATATAGCCCGTATATTTACCGAAACAAAAGGCCGACCGCTTTATTTAATAGAGGAATATCACAATGGATCAGATGTTAAAAAAGCACGCCGATAAAATCAGGTTCTTAATCGTTGGCGGTATTAACACCGCAATTGATTTTGTTATCCTATTTAGCTTGTTTAATCTACTTGGGTGGCCAGTATTCTTTAGTAATATAATCTCAACAACCGCAGCTTTAGTCTTTAGCTTTTATGCCAATAAAACATTTACCTTCAACGACAAAAGCAGCAACGTAAAGGCAAAAGCTGCAAGTTTCATAGCTATAACAATATTTGGCTTATGGATCATGCAGCCTATAATAATTGCTCTTACAAAATCATTCCTGGGTAATTTTATATTAAACGACAATATGATATTAGCAATAGGCAAAATAGCCGCTACCTGCGTAACCCTTGTGTGGAATTATCTAATGTATCGTCGTTTTGTGTTTAAGACTGAACAGGCGAATCAACCTGCGAAATAATCAAGTGGCGATCATAGCCTTCACCCTCTGAAACAGTTTGAATGTCGCCATATTCACTAGCAACCTGATGCACAATTCGCCTGTCGGCTGGGTTAAGATTTACAACCCGTGGGCTACCTGTCTTGCGGACTTCCTCAATCCATTCAGCTGCCTGCTTAGCAATACGATCAGCACGTTGCTTTTTATAGTCCGCGATATCGATATTAACCCTAGTTAATTCGCCCTCTTTGTTGCGTAGCACAGTTGAAACTATATATTGCAGACTGCGCAAAGTCTCGGCATTACGACCAATGAATAGGCTATTTAACTCGTTTGATGGCACAGACAATTCAATTACATCCTCGTCACAGGTTGATGAAACGGTTATATTAGCTCCAAAAAATGATAATAGGTCTTCCAGATACTTCTGTGCAAATTGAATTGATTGTTCTTTATCCATAAATAAATCTCCTTATTTTTTAAACTTTTTTGAAGCCGTATCCTTTGCGACGATACGGGTGATTGTGCCCTCGGCGGCCATCTTAGCACGGGCTTTGGCGGTTGCTTTTTTACCTTGTGGTGCGTCAGCCTCATCAGCAATTTCTATCATCTCGTCAGCATCTTTTTTCAAAATACTGCCTTGTTGTAATACAGCAACAATATTTGAAACTGTGTAATAAAGGGCAATTGCGCCAGGTAGACTAATCATGATAAAGAACATCATGATTGGCAAAAACTTTGTCATCTTGCCCATTACAATTGCGTTCATTTCAGTCTGATCAGCTTGCTTACCATCAGCAGCTTCAGCCATAATGTCGCGTAGTTTCTTCTTGGTTGGTTGTTGAGGTGTAGTTTGTTTTGACATAATATACTGCGTAACGGCAGATATAATTGCCAAAATAAACAAAATTATATTCACATTAAACGGGTTAGAGGTGAATGCAACCTTTGTTAAATCCAAAAAACCAAGCATTTGGTTATTGAAGTTATCCGGGTTAGTGACTATTGCCTTGATTGGTTCGAAGCCTTTCATAAAACCATAAGTAAACATGTCTATCTTGTCGCGATGAATTGTAAAGAATTGAATAACCGTATAGAGGGCAATAAAGATAGGTAACTGAATAAATAATATACCAATAGACCTAAATGGGCTGACATCATGTTTTTTATAAAGTTCCATCATCTGCAAACTTTCAATCCGTTTATCACCCTTAGCTGCCTTTTTAATCTTGACCAGCTCGGGTTGAAGCTTTTGCATAGCCTTAACCTGATGAAGTTGCTTTTTAATTAGCGGCCACATCAACAAGCGGACAACTATTGTAAAAATTACCAGCGCAACACCAAAGTCGCGGCCGGGAATTAAACTATAGATCCCAAGTAGTAAGTTAAATATTGGCTGAACAACAATAAGATCAAATATATTCACAGATAAAACTCCAAAACTGCTATTATTAATATAATTATAACAGATTTATAAAATCTTTTTGCAGACGCCTGAATTATTTTTTAATAATCCCCGACTGATCCATCATTTGACTTATTTGCGATATTATTTCTTCGTATGGAACGATTAATAATTCGCTGGACGAGACAATAATAGCTATATCAAAAACACTTGAAAAATTAGGTAATTGTTTCCTAATATATTCATAGACTCGCCTACGGATTCGGTTGCGACCAACAGCGCTTTTAAGAACTTTTTTACTAACAATCACCGCGATACGAGAGTTCTTGCGATGCTTATTTTCGGTCATTTTTAATGTGATCATTCGTGACCTAAAAGCCTGCCCGTTTTGATAAACATAACGCAAGCTACCGTGACCATGAAAACGATTAATAAAAGATATCATTATTTACTAATTATACCCTATCCCCTAGCCTATCTGTTAAAAAATAACTCCGCTATATTAACAGCGAAGTTATTTTTCTGTATTTAATAAAAAATTAAACAGTTAATTTAGCGCGGCCCTTGGCACGGCGTCGTTTTAGGACTGCCCTACCGTTCTTTGTTGCAACACGCACGCGAAAACCATGAGTAGTAGCACGGTGGCGAGTATGTGGTTGAAATGTTCTTTTTGTTGTCATATCTGTAATAGTGTACAGAATAAGATGCTTTTTTACAAGTCATTCCTTGAATTTTATTGATTTGTGTTATCTAGTATTTAAATATTATCCACAATAATCCAGTTCTTTTCCACACTTTTATTGAGGTGGTGTATAATTGTGTATAACTCACACCCCTATACCGCCCTGTCTTTTATCTTATCTTTAGTGGTTGTGGAAAACTTATTTATTATCTATAATTATAGTCAGTAAAGAGTTTAGAGGGGTTTATAAATATTATGCATAATGCTCTGTGGCAAAGTGTACTCGGCGAAATTGAATTAATGGTATCACATGCCACGTTTACTACTTGGTTTAAAAATACTGAATTAGTCGATCAGAATGATGACTTATTAACTATCGCTGTCCCTAATATATTTGCAAAGAAGCAGTTTGAGGTTAAATTTAACGACCAAATTAAAGGTGTGTTGTCTAAAAATGGCGTCAACCCAAAACAAATAAACTACATCGTTAATATATCTGGTAAACATACCCGCGTAAATCGCGAAACAACTGTCGGCTTATCACCTAAAATAACCGCCGACGAATTAATAGCTGATAATCAAACTATAAAACAAACTACTCAAATTACCGGTGGATTAAACCCGCGTTATACTTTTGATAATTTTATTGTTGGATCAAGTAATGACCTAGCCTACACCGCTAGCCAGGCGGTTGCCGACAACCCTGGCGTTAAATATAACCCATTGTATTTATATGGTGGTGTTGGACTTGGCAAAACACATCTTATGCAGGCTGTTGGCAATGAAATAATTAAAAAAAATCCAAGCGCTAGAATCTTATATATAAGTTCAGAAACATTTGTTAATGAATTTTTGGATTATATTAGATTTAAGAAAAAAGGTTTTTCGGATAAATATCGCAATGTTGACGTATTAATTGTTGACGATATGCAATTTATCGCTGGTAAAGAAAAAACTCAAGAGGAATTCTTTCATACTTTTAATCACCTACATCAAAATAATAAACAGATTATTATTAGCAGTGATAAGCCACCAAAAAGCATCCCAACCCTAACTGAACGTTTACGTAGCCGTTTTGAAATGGGTATGACAATAGACATTCAAATGCCAGATTTTGAAACTAGGTGTGCAATCTTAAATATTAAAGCATCTCAATCTGGAATTACTTTAAAACAAGAGACTACTGAATATCTAGCTAATAATATTAAGACTAACATCCGCGAACTTGAAGGCGCTTTAAATCAACTACTTGCCTACGCCGAGATGCGCGGTATCGAGCCGGATATATCAACCGCTGAAGGTTTAATTGGAAATATCCGCAACTCTAGACCACAACATATATCGAGTAAAAAAATTATTGATCAAACCGCAAAACACTTTCAAATAAATATATCTGAAATCTGTGGAGAAAAACGCGATAAACATATCGTTACACCAAGACAAATTGCTATGTATTTACTTCGAAGTGAATTACACCTTAGTTTTCCTAAAATAGCCGGCGAATTAGGACGAAAAGATCACACAACCGCCATTCACTCGGTTGAAAAGATTGAAAAAGCTATAAAACTTGATTTTATGATTCGTGAGCAAGTTGCGGCAATTAAGGAAAAATTATATGCCTAGTTGTGTAAAAAATGTGCGCAATCGGCGATTAAATAGTAGTGTAATTAGTGGGTATATAAACACAGGATTTAGAAAGTTTAAAAAAACCTATAAAAACTGGTTAAAAGATAACTTTTTCCAACAACTATCACCCACTTTAACAACACACCTATCCACAACCAAAAAATACATATTTAATCTGTTGAATAATATTTTTACACACAATCCACAACACCTATTAATAGGACTATTAAAAAGAATTTAAGAAAGGAAATAATAATGGAAATAATACTAACTCAAGAAAATCTAAATCATGCACTAGCTGCAGTTAGTCGAGTTGCTAGTAGTAAAACACAATTACCTATTTTAGGTAATATATTACTTCGCACTGATGGAAAACGTTTATTAATTGCAGCTACAAATTTAGAAATAGCAATAACTCAATATATTGGTTGTAAGATTATAAAACCAGGCGCAATTACTATACCAGCTAAATTAATATCTGAATTTATATCTAATTTACCTAAAGAACAGGTTGAATTGAAAGTTATAAATGATAATTTACATATAAAAAGTGGTAAATATACATCAATAATTAATGGTTTTATAGCTGATGATTTTCCTGAACTTCCAACAATCAATGAAGATTCTTCGATTCAATATAGTATTAAAGTTGAAGATTTCAAAGAAGCTGTATCACAAACAATCATAACAACTAGTAGTGATACTACTCGCCCAGTTTTAACTGGTGTTTATTGGCACTCACATCAAGGTAAATTATATTTAGCTGCAACTGATGGTTATAGATTATCTGAAAGGTGTTTAATTGATACAAAAAGTGACGTATCGGCAATTATTCCAACTCAAACATTACAAGAAGTTTTACGAAATATTAATGAAAATTCAAATGAAATTGATATTTTATTCGATGAAACTCAGGTACGATTTAGAATTAACGAGATTGAGATTATTAGTCGTTTAATTGATGGTAATTTTCCAGATTATCGACAATTAATTCCAAATTCATCTGAAACTAAAATTATAATTAATAAATCTGATTTTATTAGAATTACTAAAATATCTGGATTATTTGCGCGTGAATCTGGTGGTAGTGTGACTATTACAGCTAATAAAGATAATAAAAATATTTCAATTCATTCTATCGCCTCTCAATCTGGTGAAAATACTTCCGAAGCTGATGCTGAAGTTGATAATGACGGCCAGATTACTTTAAATTCAAGATATTTAAGTGAGGCTTTATCAGTTGTTGATGGCGAAAAAGTTGAATTTAGTTTTAGTGGTAAAATTGCGCCATGTATACTAAAATCAACCGATCCAAAATCTAATTATTATCATATAATAATGCCATTAAAGAGTTAATTTATAAAAATATGGTGGTGATAAAAAACCTATCAGTTCAAAATATTCGTTCACACGATAAGTTTGAGGTTGAATTATCTCCCACTATTACTGTAATTACTGGTAATAACGGTAGTGGAAAAACTTCACTGGTTGAGGCTTTATATATTGCACTTCAAGGCACTTCTTTTAAAGGTAGTGATAATGATGTTTTGCGTCATAACACCTTGTGGTGGCGTATAAAAGTTGATTTTGATGATAAAACTAAACGGATTATTACTTTTAATCCAGAATTAAACAATAAAAGAAAAAAGTTTACAGTTGATGATAAAGATATTTACAGATTAGCGCCAAAATATAAATATCCGGTTGTTTTGTTTGAGCCTGACGACCTAAGGTTATTGCATGGATCACCCACTAGGCGTCGTCAATTTATAGACAGATTTATTAATCAACTTGACCCGGCTTATTTAAATTCATTACATAAATATGAGCGAGCCTTAAAACAGCGAAATAATTTACTAAAAAAACAGTTTATTCAAAAAGATGAGGTTTTTGCTTGGGATATTACACTTAGTGAGCACGGTGCTTATATTATTGAAAAGCGAATAGCTTTTATTGAACAATTAAATAGTCATTTAAACGAAGCTTATAATAAAATCGCTAAATCTAGCGATAATATATCTGTTCATTATTCACATACTTATATTGGCGATATAAAACAAAAATTATTAAATGATTTAAATTTACACCAGGGTCGCGATCGGATTGTTGGTTTTACTAGTACTGGACCACACCGACATGATGTAGTATTTAGGTTTAATAATTCACCTGCCCTATCGGTCGCTTCACGCGGCGAGGTGCGAAGTATTGTGCTGGCATTAAAATTTTTAGAAGTTAATATAATTGAAAAAATTACAGGCCAAAAACCAGTTATATTGCTAGATGATGTTTTTAGTGAATTAGACGACGAACGGCAAAAAAGTTTATTATCGGCTGAGAATCAGATAGTTATAACTTCGACAAAATTGCCCGGTAATATAGATTTAAAGATTAAAAATATAAAATTAAATTAATCACACAGGTTGGTGTATTTAATAGTATAATCATCTGGATTTATATTTTTTGATTTAATCCATGCCAAAGCCTCGATTTTATATAAATCAATAGAATCAGATGAGCATGTATTAAAAAATATAGTTAAATATTCTAGGTTATTATTATTCATCTGCACATCTATTTTATAATTATTACCATTAGAGCTATCTGTATATGGGATATATTGTAATATTGGGTATTTAGATGTTAAATTTTGCTGTGTCTCATCGGCCTCTTTACTGCCAATAGCTGATAATATTACATCATCCTGTTGATGGTCTAAATACCAGCTATAAGATCCGTCGCTTTGTAATAATGCAATATAAAGCTTAACTGTCTGATCTTTGCGTGTAATAATATTACCGGAATAATAATCAAATCCAGCTTTGGATATATCAACCTTATATTCGCCAGGTTTTATTTTATAAATTCCGTTGGAATATGTTTTATTATCAATCAATATATTAGAGCTAGATGGGGTGACTAATATCTCCAAGGTTGCTGTCTTGTCTTTATTGATAAACCACCAAATTAAAGATATTACCAAAACTATAGAGACAAAAATTCCAAAAATAATAAATATTTTTGTTCTTATCGGTTCATTTTTCATTATTGAGACCCTCCGCCTATATATCTAAAAATATGATAACTTCCTCTATTATCGCTATAAAACATACCAGACTTATAGTCGGCTGTTCTGTCTCCGTATGAAGCAGCCGCTATTTTTTCGGTGCCATCGTCAAGTTTGATATACATCATAATATGTCCTTCTAGAATAAATATATCACCAGGTTGAAGATTAGATGTGTTGCCTAGATTTGGTATTTCTTTATATTTACTTGAACCTCTTAAATATGAAAGTTGATTGGTTGTGCCGCAACATTTGAAATCCGTATCTACTCCAGAATAACGCATGACTGTGGTGACATAAGCATCACAACTGGCGCCGATATTAACCCAAGGATCTCCATATTTATTTAATCCAACTGCCGCAAGGGCTGTTTTGTATTCTGGCTTAGGGTCGTTTTTACTGTGGGTTCTGTCTGGCCAAGCAAGCACTATTGCTGTCTTATTTATATCGCCATTATGAGCTGAACCTGATCCTGAATCGCCACAGCCATTATCTGGCGCGCTTGTCGTGGTTGTTGATGTTATTGTGCCAATTGGGTTTTTGCCACCAATCGGGATATTCTCTGTTCTAGCCAATTCGGCCGAACTTGGCCATCCCATCTCTGCTCTAACTGATGCGATAGGGCCATTGATGAAACTTAGTACATCTTTTTTGTAGGAACTTTCGTTGTTTCCGTCTGAATTTGGTGCATAATGACTTAGCATTTCGGTTAAGAAAGTATCAAGATTATAATTACTTGGGTCCAAAGAGCTGAAGGCAGTATCGTAATAGCCATTTCTGAGTACTCTTGGGCCAGCCCAATCTTTAACACTTGCTTCTACTGTTGTGTACTTTGCCCATTTTCTACCAGTGCTGCTAGTCCATGAGCCAGCGTCGCCCTCGCCGGTGATACCTAACCAGTTATTAGTTGCTCCGGAAACTGCTATACCGGCAGTTCCAGTACCACTCTCTTTTTGCATTTGTGCTAGTACTATCTCCCATGGCGATCCATATTCGCGCTGCATGTTCATCGCTGATTGGCCATAAGTCTTAACCGCTTCTTTGAGTCGGCTATATCCAGATGAAGATGTTGTTATGTTTGAGGGTGGACTAGATGTGGAACATGCATTCTCATCATAAAATAAAATATCATTGCTGGAATAAAATTCATTGTATGCAAAAGCCTTGCCGTTAATACTTATCGAGGTCACTGCTATAATCAATGCAGTTAATATACTGATATATCTATTTTTCATACCCCAACATATTCCTTGTTAAGGTATGGTTGCATACAAAGGTAGTTAAAATCTGTGATTCGATTACTAATACTAGTTGGGTTGCAAATATTGGTATTTTGGGCGTTGGTTATAATAGGCTGGGTTTTGTTATTTAATTCTATTGTGGTTGATGTTGGTTTTATTGCTGTTTCGGTTTCTGAAGTAAATATATTAACATCACTTGTTAATATATTTGCGTATATATTATCTATTTGGCTGGAGGCTATATTGTGATCGTTTAGGCTGCTGTCATAAAAACTTATACTATCACTAAAATTATTATCGTTTATGGCAGTTGTGTTGGTTTCATCCATGGTGTCATTTATTGATTTATCCATTGTATAAGACTGGAAATATGGCAGTTCATTTTTTATAGTTTCGTCGGTTGGATTTGTACAGTTTAGACCAACTTCCCAATAGAAATATTCGCTCTCTACTGAATTACTAGATTCACCTACTGGAATTGTTCTATTGGCGCAATTATCTAGATAATTCTCGTAATCGGTTTTTTTAGTATATGAATTTGCTGGATCGCCAAGTATATATCCTGTACTTCCATCAACTATTAAACTGCCGTCTTCATCCTTAATAAAGTTATTATTAACCATAAAATCCACAACATCATTAGAGTCTAGATTTAGAGACTGAGTGTCCATTATAAATGAGGGGTTGCAGAGTGAATCGGTGGCTATGCCTATCCCAGCATCTGTTATGTTCGGGTCTGTACATCCACTAAACCTTTGGGCTATATAATCATCTTGTGCTAGTGCCAGACTGTCAATTGAAGCTAATGACTTTGGTAATATAGAATAGATGTTAGATAAAGTTGATGTAATTGATCCTGAGTTAAATATATTAAGTAGACCAGAACTGTTAACTATTGATCCAAGGAATGAATATTTATTATAGATATCAAAAGGAGTTTTACTAGCTTCATAATATGCTATGTCTCGTTCTTGTTTCCTTATCTGTGCTGTGTCTATGGCATATTGTTTTACTTCTGCTAGGCTGCCGGCTTTTAATCCATATGATGTCGCTGTAACTCCCAATATCTGTGCCGTGCCTGTGGAAATTGTATTTCCTAGATTTTCGCCTATTGTATTTTCATCGATTAAGGGTAATTCATTTTTTACTATAATATTTAATACAGCACCAAGGGCTGTACCTATTGCTGCGGATAAAGCGATGCCCTTGATAAGTTCTTTTGCAATACAACCAATACCAAAAGTCTCTACTGCTACCGCGATACATTCGACCGCTGTAGACCAAGTTGAGTTTACTGCTTGACAGAATTTTTGGAAAACAGACAATGCAATATTGGTTCCAAATACTGCAGCCATTAATGTTGATGTTATGCCAAATAAATTTCCTGAGCCCGAGGCGCTATAGGCTTTTTGCTCATCACTTAAATTACCAGTGTCTCCATAAGATATATTCCTGTAACCAAGTGAATCTGTGGCTGTTTTACTATTTGAGTCTTGAGCGGTTAATTGATCACCTAGTGCCGAAACAACGTCTGGGTCCGCATCACCTGCTTTAATTTGATCTGCTACATTTAAAAATAACATAGCAAATGCTACAAAGCTAGCTATTTTGGCGGCTTTCACTGAGACGGTGATTACTCTATTAAAATTATATGCAGCACATATCATGCCAACCCAACTAGCGGCACTGCTAAATTTTTCTTGGCCAGCTTTCATCTTTGCTTCTGCTGTCTTGTAACCTGAAGTATCTTTGATTTTATCCGCAAGGGTTTTTATTTTAGAGTCTAATTCTGGTAGTTTTAATGCATCTCTCATCTTTTTTATTACGGCGTCTTTCATAGTTCCGGTTTTGTCTTTTGTTATATTTTTGAACACATTTAATTTATTGATGCCGAGTTTTTCTTTGAGAATTAGGCCAAACTTGCTATTCAAAAAATAGGCGGTTTTGGAATTAAAGACCTTCTTAAAATTTGATGCTATTTTGTTATCTTTCATTGCATCATTAAACTCTTTGCTGTTAGATATTTTTCCTCCGCCAATTTCTTCTGGTAAAATAATTGATTTTACTACAGATCTTGTACCAAATAAACCTTTAACCCCCTTTGTTTCATCAACCTCGACTTTATAGCCTTTTGCCTCGAGGTTTTTTTTCATAGTGTCACTCATTGTATTAAATTTACATTTGATATTACATTTTCCATCAGATGACTCAGAAAAGCTATATCTTACCGCGTTAAATTTTTTAAATAACATTTTATTTGTTCTAATTTGTAGTGCTGGTCCGGCATTGTTTAATTTTTCAAAAAAAGTCTCTTTTAGGTGGACAAGTAACAATCCTGGTGACAATAAAGCGCTAATACCCATTCCACCACCGACAACAGTTAAAATTATTGTAGTTAATGGTCCTTTTTTCTTCAAGAAGCCTAATTTTCCGCCGGTTTTTATCTTATTTTTGCTACCTTGACCACCACTATTTTTGCCAGAAACATTATTAGCCCAGTCACCGTTAGGGCTCTCTTCGGCGCCCTTTAAGCTGTCTTCGCCATCATTTTCTTTGTCATTCAGACCTTCGTCGGCTTCGGTATTGCCGCTTTTCTCGGCCTGTTTTAAATCGTTGAATTTTTCATCATCATCAATCTTGCCTGGGTTTGGGTATTGGTTAGCTTTTTCGTAATCTTCATCAGATATTCGTAATGCCATAAACTAACTCTCTGTCGGTACTGGTTGGGATATTTGCGCAGATACCTGGGGGTTTGTGGTAATTAACTGCTTTTCGGTTTCGCTGGCTTCAATTTGGATATGAACATGGCTTTGGCCGGCAAAGAACAGACCCTGCCCTACTGGGAAATTGGCTAGACGCTTTTTTTCTTCCTCGGTTAATTTGAATACATCCGATAAAACATCAACAGCACTAGAAGATTGTTTTAATAATATTTGCATAGAACTATTGGCAACGATTGCGCGGCCCATTTTACTGCTCATAAAATCTTCAACATCCTGGGATATAGTAGTTAGGCCTAGGAAGTATTTGCGGGCACGTTTAGCTAAACTGAACATAAAACTGGCTGAATCGTCATATTTCATTAATTGCCATGCCTCGTCAATAATTAACATACGTTTCTTTTTGACGGTTCGGACGATATTCCAGATGTGGCTAAGGATGACATACATCGCGACTGGTCGCAGTTCATCCTCGAGGTCTCGAGTGTTAAAGACAACCATTGTGTTGTTAATATCAATATTTGACTGCTGACTAAATATGCCCGCAAAGGTGCCTGTGGTGTATTTTCGTAGCCTTTGAGCAAGTTGTGGACCAGTTCCACCCATATGTAGCAACGTGTCGTATAGGTCACTAATTGTTGGCGGTAATGAATTATGTGTTAATGGGTCGCTGGTGATACCTGCACGGGCATATGTATCAATTAAGGCCTGGTCTAGGTCGGCTTCCTCGGTTGGGTTTAGTGATGACATCGGCATACCGTTGGCGGCTACTTGTGTACCACCAAGCATTAATTTTAATAGGCCGTGTAGCGTAATTAGATTAGCTCGTAAAGCATTGTCGGCCTCATCGACGTCAATAACTTTTGGCAGATCAAATGGATTAATTCGGGTATTCGAGTTTAAACTAAGGCGAATATAACTACCACCAACTGCGTCGGATAGTTTTTCGTATTCATTTTCAGGGTCGATAATTATTACTTCACTGCCCATCATCATACTGCGCAAAGCCTCGAGTTTTACGGTAAAAGATTTACCTGCACCGGACTTTGCAAAGACAACCATATTAGCGTTTTCAAGACTAAATCGGTCAAAGATAACTAACCCATTGTTGTGCATATTTATGCCATATAAGACACCACTCTCTTGTGAGAGGTCAGCGCTGGTAAATGGAAAACTTGTGCTAATTGCTCCAGTGTTCATATTGCGGCGAATCTGTAATTGGTCTGACATTTGTGGGATTGTACTGTTGAGGCCTTGCTCTTGCTGGCTGCTGGCGACCTTGCTGAATACCATTTGCTGGCCAAATAAGGTTTCGATTTTGTGTTGAACAAAAGCCAACTCGTCAAGGCTGTCTGCATACAGTGTGATATATAAGCCATAACGGAAGAATCGCTCGGCTCCAACCTGTAATTGGTCGCGTAGCTCCTCTGCGTCCCCTATTGCTGCCTGTAAACCTGGGTCGCGGGTTAGTCCTTTTTCATTATTTATTGAAGTCGAAGCCTCTAACTGGGTAACTTTTTTGCGCAAATTATTTAATACTACCTGGCTATCGACTGGATAGATAAACATACTAACATCTAAGACTTCATCAATATTAATCAACGAACTTAACCAGCCGGTGTAGATTTGTCTTGGATAGCCGTAAACGTACAATGTTCGGCCATATTTAGTGCCAAGTCTGAAATATGATGAATGTAATTCTAGGCTGCTGGGCGCGATAAGATCGCGTAAGGTCGTTACGCCTTTTAAGAAGGCTTGTTCAACTTCGGCTTGTTCGCGAGCCCGTTGTTCGGCAGCTATGCTTGCGGCGTCATTTTTCTTTGCCATTATAGGTTACTCCACGGGTTGGTGGCTGGCGCCTCGCCTACCCCTTTTTTTACAAAAGTCGTCGCCAAATTTTCAAAATTAACCAGTGGTTCACGAACGGCGGTGTCGGGGTTGTAAAAATTATAGTAAAGTTCGCCAAGCTCCTTGGTTGATAGTTGTATGCTTTGGACTCCTACTTGATAAAGTCCAGCTATAACTCCGTCAACTCGGTTCTTGATTTCGGCTTGAGCCTTGGCGTAAGTATTTGCATCGATTTTGGTAATTTCATTTTTGCTGGGTGCAAATAACTTGTCAAAAAAACCCTTGCCTTGTGATACTAATGTGCTAACGTCGCCATTTGGAAAATAAGGAACCGCAATAAAAAATGATTTATCCATAATGTTTGCTTCTTGGGATAATACATCTATAAAATTTATGTAATCATCCATTAATACATTCAATAGCATATTATCTTGGCTGCGTCTGATGGCTACAAGCTTATCTAGGTATGGTCCTATATCGACTCGTTGCGAGCGGATTAATATTTGAATTGGATAATTTAATGAATTAAGGAAATTTTGGTAGCTAAATTCAACACCTTCACGTTCGCGGCTGCTCATAAGGTCAAAATTGATTGATTTACAGGCCACAACGGCCCTAAAAGACCCATCAGACATAATAACCATGTTATCGCGAACCTCTGAAAGTAAAAGACTGTTTTGGGTTGATGCTGGGTTTTTAACCTTTTGACCGACTGGCTGTTGATTGCTTGAATTTGAACCAACGGCAATAGGCGCCTCATTAGACAAGGCTGGTGGTTGAACTGTCGGTTGATTAATTGGCGGCATTGTCGCGCTACCCACTCCCTCTTTTTTAACCGACATTATCTTAGCGAAATAAAGACTTCTTGGTTTTGCTTGTCGCTAATGCGATTAGCTTGACCGGCGATTGTCGCAATTGATAAGTCGGTACTGTTTGCAAGATTTATTATATCAGCAGAGGTGGTTTTATTGCTAGTGTTTGGCTCTGTTTTGGCGCTAGGTTCGATAATTTCTTGAAGTTGGCCTATTGGCTGCTCGGATGCGGAGAGGTTATCCTCTACTGGTGCTTGGGATGGTTTTTGTGGATTGCTAAAATAATTCAAATTAGAGGTTCTTTCACTCATCATTTTTTTAATTTCGTCCATGCGATTATTGTCACTTTGATCAAGTTTTTGGTTCAATGTCTGTGCTCGATGAGTGCTGCTATCTAATATGTCCTCGGTTTTTTGAGCGTCTAAATATACGTCGCTTATCATAGGACTGTTTGACGTTGAAACTTGCGCCTGAGGGCCTCTAATAGCCCATCCACGACTGTCCACTATGCCAGCAAGGTAATCTAGGCGACGCTGTGCTTCATCCTGTGAAATATCTTTTGTAAATTGTATATCTAGTGATTTTGGCGCAGTTACTTCGATTAACGATTCAAGGCCGTCTGGATCCCATTTGCGCATATGTGGTTTAAGGAAAAATGACCACATTGCTGCCATATATATTTCCATAGGCTGATCCTTGCGTAGCGGTAATGCAATTGCACCGAAAAACAGAATTATGGGTAGTGGAATAATTGCCAGCGGTACAAATAATTGTGCCAATCCCCAGGCTAGGGCGCTTGCCATAGCAACAATAATCAGATAGATAAATTGGCGAAAGCTAAACGGACCGATTAGTTTATCGTCAGCTTCGACATCTTGAGGAACCTTATAGACTGCCATTGTGATTATGATTATAACAGTTTATTGCGCATTATCTCAACCCTTTAATGGGTTGAGCCGTCATCGTGAAAACTTATCTGTCCTTCTATCTGATCGCTTTGCTGGGGTTGATTTGCTTTGGCCATTTCTTCGACTTGGACCCTGTTTTTACTTATGGCAGCTGACAATATTGGGTCATTTATTGCCTTGTTTGCATTTGCTTTTATTAGTTTCGTGGCTTCATCGCCAGCTGCACCTGTTGATAATACTTCATTTACTTTCTTCAACTCTTCCTTGTCTGCTCTTGCTATTTTTTCTGCTGAGTATGCGCCAGATTTTATTGCTGAGGAAATGGTATCGGTATGGATTTCTTGGTCGTATTTGAATATAAATTTACCGCTAGCATCTTTAGCTGGAATTTTTTCTTTATTAAAGTCTAGTTTGTCGGTTCCGTCGATATTTTTTTCAAACACCTGGCTCGTTGTATGACCCCTCATCCCTGCAATAGCTCCAGCTCCAAGATAAGTTGGACGCGCGCTTGATGCCATAAGGCTATCAGCAAAAGTGTTTCTGATAAACTTTTCGTTTTGACCATCGTCTGGCATCTTTGTAGTATCATCCCACAGCGTATTTATACCAGCGATATCATTAGAGGCTACCATTTGTTTTATGGCGGCCTGTCTCATGGCGATATTTTTATTGCCATCAATACCCCTTACTGTCTTACCAATTGCTAGATCCCTATTCTCATCCTGGGTTAATCTAAGATCATTCAATTTAGATGCTGCTAACTCTATATTTTCCTTATTCACTTTATCTGCCAGTGCGACACCAGAAGCCGAAGTTAAGCCGCCAAATTTGCCAAGCTTATTATTTGCGTATTTATTTGTCATGCTCATTAAATTTCGTGGGTTTAGCTTACCGCCATGACCAACATATGCACCGCTTCTTATTAATGCCCTTCTTGTATCGGTTTCTTTCTTGCGATATTGTTGATATTGACCAAGCCTAGAGGTTTCTTTAACTTTGCCGCCGATTTTACCGCTAGCCTTATCACTCCATCCGGAAAGTGTCTTGCCTATACTGCCTGCTGAGCTTATTGAATTTTTTAATAAACTAGGAACGGCTAATAATGGTATTGCGCCAACCCCCATAGCTATTAGGCGTAATAACCAATCATCTCCCGCACTTGAATTTAATATCTGAGCTGCCAGCTTACCGCCACCAAATAATAAAGCTATAACAGGAAAAACTAATAATAAACTAGTGAAAGTGCTAGTCCATTTTTTGAATAGTGATTCGGCGTTAGGCAATAAATATGCGACAAACGCCAAAGGAGATATAACGACAAGAATAACTATAAGTGCGGTTCTGGCTAATAATATCAGTACGGTCATCAATAGCGCTCCAAGAACCGCAAGCAGCACAGGAACAGTGACACAGAGTAGTAGTGCGACGCCACCAGCAAGTGCAGCTATAACAACGGCCGCCCATCCAAAAGCAACACCTACTGGATTTGATGTTGCTGGTATTTGTATGGAGTTTATTATGCCATCAAAGAGCCCTCCTAGTGAATAGCCAACAATATTAGAAAGGTCAACTGCTATTTGACATATATAAAAGGATAAATTAACCAATACTGCGGCAATAATTAACTTTGGCAGCATTTTCTTGATGCCGTAATTATCAATTCCAAAATTTGTAATTTGCGAGAATATAATCATAAGAAATGCTATTACAAATATAATGTTTGCGATATTCCGCATCGCCTGCCAAGCACTATACGCCCCAGTGTTGCCTTTAGATGGGTCTGAATTTAATAAACTAACCTTGGTGTCTAGGAAGTTGTTTGCTAGGAAATCGAATGCTTTATCGGCAAGGCCACCCAAGAACGTTAACACAGGGCAAACTATCCAACCTACACCATCTACGGCGCATGCAGTCTTATTATCATTGGTAGAATTTATTATGTCTGCGGTTGGGCTGTTCTGTGTAAACGGTAAGCGGGTTACCTGGGCTCCAGGATAATATGTTAGATAGGATGCATAATCTGGGGCATATGTATTAATGTTGGCCGCAATATCAGTACATGTCATTCTTGTATCAAATGAAGTAAGGCCTGTGTTATTTGCAGTTTGGGTTACTGATTCAACTTGACCATTAGTTTCGGTTTCATGACCATATATATTTATATAGTTTTCTGAGTCAACGGCAGTGTCAACAAAAGTAGTGGTTATGTTATATCCAAACGATACACCATGAAGCGCTTGGCCACCGGGACTTACGGCTAGATTTATTGTTTTGTAGGAGGTGTTATTGTCCACAGTGTCTTCTTTAAAAAAATCATTAAATGATGTTCTTCCGCTTGCGTTATCTCTTGCTTGTATTTCTGCTGGTGTGCCGTAGTCTTTGCCGGAGCACGCATTTTTTAATGTCTCAATATACATCGCATAAAGCCCGGCATTATTAATTATTCCTGAAGTTTTAAGGTTGATATCTGGTCCTTTTGAGTCTGTATTTGTCGTATAAGATATTCCGTATACTTGCGTAAGTACTGCACCTATAAAGTTCTGTGTTCTGGTTTTTCCGCATTTAATATAGGCATCACTTCCTGTGCCAGTTGGTAAATCGCAACCAAGAGCTTCTCTTAAAAAGCTGCCTGTGCCTCCGCCCCAACTCCATAATGCCATTGCGTCTGTAAAAATACTGCCACAGCTTTTTTCTTGGCCATTTATATATGCAGAAGTATGATTACTTTTAGCTGAAAATATTTGCTCTGCTGATGGATCTGTTCTTGTGCTTGTTATAGCCGCATCTCCATCGTCATGTGAATATCCTGTGCCCGGACTCCCTTGTTCACCGTATTTACTCATCCCCCATGCAAAACACATAGACAGTGATGTGAGGTATTGCATCGATAAGGCTTGTTGCTCGGGGGTGTAGTTGTTTGATTTTGTAAAACTTGCTGCAGATACATTAAGTGGCGTCGCTAATACTGATATTATCGTCGAAATTAAAATGATTGCAGCCAGAAAAAACGAGATCTTTTGATATTTTTTTGCAACCTGCTTTTTAGCACCCATATATCATATATTTAATTACACTTCCCCGTCTAAAGCAATAGACAGAAGCGTTATGCTTGATAATCAATTACTGTTAGTATATCTTAAGTATAGGTATGAAATTAAAACAGATAATATTATCAATTGCCTTATTAGTAAGTATTGGGTGCTTTGTTATTGCGCCAATTGCATCCGCTGAAGATTGTGGCGATTATTCTACGTCTATCCTCCCTTGTAGTACTGGCGGTGAAAACGGCATTAACGGCATCTTGTTGTTAGCTATTAATATATTAACAGCAGGTATTGGTATAGCAGCTGTTGGCGGGTTTATTTATGCTGGAGTTTTATATTCTAGTGCTGGCGATAGTCAGGATAATATTAAAAAAGCTAAAGAAGTCATGAAGAATGTGGTTATCGGTTTATTAGCTTATGGTTTGATGTATTCAGTTTTAAATTATTTAATCCCAGGCGGAGTGTTTAATTAAGATGAAGAAGATTTTGGTATTGGTAATTATGATAGTTGCGATGTTTTTTGCTGGTCCTTTAATAAGCCAGCAACCCGTGTCGGCGGCCGGCGCTTGTAATGATAAGGATGCTAGTTTTTTAGGCTTTCCTACTTGGTACAGAGGCTTAATAAAGGATAACGCAACTTGTACGTTAAAGGGGCCTGATGAAATCGGAGGCCTTGGTAATTATATATGGCGCATCGTATTAAATGTAATTGATATATTAATGATAGCAATCGGCTATATCTCAGTTGGATTTATAATTTATGGCGGATTTCAGTATTTAACCAGTGCTGGCAGTGCAGATGGTGCCAAAAAAGGTAAAACTACGATTACTAACGCTGTTATTGGGTTAGTTCTGTCATTAGTGGCGGTTGCGATAATAAACCTAGTGTTTAGTCTTTGGAGTTGATAAAATGAATATATTTTTTAAATTTATTGGCCTCATAGATTCTCCTGGGCCAAAGATATCAGCAAATGAACTGCTTAATAATGGGCTGAATATCGCCTATTACGCAATTGGCACTATTGCGGTAGTTATGATTATAATTGCTGGCTTTACAATGGTAACTTCGGCTGGTGATGCCGAGGCAATTAAAAAGGCTAAAAACACCATCCTCTATTCCGTTATAGGCTTAATATTTGTTATACTGGCATTTACAATTACTCATTTTGTAATAGGAATTTTTTAAGCATATGAAAAGAATAAAATATATATTATTGACACTTAGCCTCATTGGCAGTTTTGGCTTATTTGCGTTATCGCCTATTGTTGGCGCTGTGGATCCATATAATTGTAGCCAGTA
Organism: uncultured bacterium; assembly: GCA_903952435.1. GTDB lineage: Bacteria > Patescibacteriota > Saccharimonadia > Saccharimonadales > Saccharimonadaceae > UBA1547. The sequence goes on along the minus strand of CAJBFN010000008.1, from coordinate 870 downwards.
TCCTGATCCGGCCGCAGCAGATTACCCATTAATTTGTAAAGATCAAAATAAGGACATTACTGATACGGTAAAAACGACGATAAACGTAATTCTTTACATCCTAGGTTCATTGGCCGTAATTATGATTATCTATTCAGGCATCTTGTATGTTATGTCTGGTGGGGATGCAAATAATGTTACCAAAGCAAAAAATACCTTAATGTATTCAATTATTGGCTTGATTGTTGCACTGCTAGCCTATGCAATAGTTAACTTTGTCATAACAACATTTAAATAAAAGCATTAACATTATTATTAATATCTGTTATAAATATAAGTAACTATAAAAATGAAGGGTAAAATAATTTAAAATGAAAAAATCTATAAAAAATATAATTGCTGTAGTGTTGATGGTGCCAGTTTTGGCGCTTGGGATGTCGGTTATGTTGCCATCAGTTAGTTCGGCTACTGTTACTGTTACCGGGCCGGATGATCCAAAATGTAAGATTATAACTAGTCTTAGTATCGAAGATGCGGCGGCCTGTAATAACAAGGCGGGCGGCGTAAATTGTTTGTTTGGTAAGTATACCGAGGATGGAGTGCAAAAAGACTGTGTCTTAAACACAGTTATCAACTTTGCCCTCTACTTCATCGGTGCAATCAGCGTTCTTATGTTGATCATCGGCGGTGTTCGTTACACAATGTCTGGTGGTAATGATAAATCTGTGGCTGCGGCAAAAAACACAATCCTTTACGCCGTAATCGGTGTTGTTGTGGCTTTACTCGCCTACGCTATTGTCAACTTTGTCTTGACTACATTCACAGCTTAGATATAACAGAAGTTGATATTTCATCCGCTCTGGAAATGGGCGGATGTTTTTTTGAGAAAAT
>CAJBFN010000007.1 GCA_903952435.1 uncultured bacterium | reverse complement strand
TAACTCGACATTGAAGTACTGCATTCTGGTAGATTGCTGGTAGGCTTCCGTAATTTTTAACAGTATATGTTACTGTTGACGCCTGACCTGGTATTGGTTGAGTAGGAGATATACTAATAGGAGATATTAGACGCATGTCGGGTATGTTTAAGATAATGCCACTTGGACTTGCGGGGCTAAGTTCGTTGTAAAGGTACCATATTCCATCTTCCTTAAAATAAGGTTTGATTATATAATTACCGCCACTCTGTGTTGTCATGAAATATGTAACTAGTAGAGAGCTGCCAGGTTGAATCGTAATTGATCCACCATAGTTAGAGTCACAGTTACTTCCAGCATCAAAACGACACTGGGTGACTGATGTTTCAAAAGTGGTTGCTATAGTGCTAAAGTTTTTTACTGTATAGCTTATTGTGAATGTTTGATTTCCTGAAGGGTTGTCTGGTGTTGTTTTAATTTGGCTTGTCAGCCGCATATCAGTTACTTTAATCTGGAGACTATTCTCCCCCGTACTATTCTCAAATTGGTATCGTGACCATACGCCATTAGATTGAAAGAATGGGACAAACTTATAAATGCCACCTTGGCCTAATGTTATTGTATATTCAAGTGATTTAGTTTCTCCTGGACTGATATAAAAAACGCCACCATAATTAGAGTCACAATTTATCCAAGAGTTAAAGCGGCATTGCATAACAGTCTTGTCGATATAAATTATTTGATCACTGATATTTTCAATAGTTATTGGCATTTGTATCGTTTGGCCTGGTGTTAATTGCTCTACTGGGGTGGTAATTGGCAATGTCAGTTTTAGGGTTGTTGATACTTGGTCTCCACCATGTGTTGGTCCAAACCAATCTTTAAAAAACTGATAAAAATTTCTATTCCCGTAAGCGCTACAGGAATCTCCCGTGCCATATCCTGAATTGAGTGCGGCGATGTTTGGCTGGTAAGGTGTGTAATTATATAGTGCTTGAGTCGAGCGATTTCTAATATACACATTTGTCCCGCCACAACTGACATTAGGGCTATATTGAATATAGTTGTTTTCTAGTTCATAAGGTGTATACCAAGTTGGCGAATCGTTCAAGATTGCACGAAACATCTTTGCGGACCATGTGATTTGATTTGTAAATCCAAAATAATTGCTATTACAGTCGCTGTCATCAGGGCATCCATATCCAGTAGCTGTCTTATATTGATAAGAAGCGGGCCATGTATCTGTTATTAGTGATTGTTCTTTTTGTAGTAGCACAATCAATACTTGGGGATTTATTTTGTACGTTCGAGCTACATCATAAATTATTTGAGCGGATGATTTGCCGTTTTCAGTATAATTTTTTAGGCAAGTAAAAGGTGGTCCATACCAAGTGCCACTTGTGCCATAAAAACCAGCGTGCCATGTGTCGCAACTCGGCACCTTACTGTTTATAAATGTTTGGATCTGAGCAACATCCATCGACTGATAATCTGTGAAAACGGTATCATCAATTATATTACCAGCTTCGAAGCCAATAACTGGTGATGCCGATGCCACAGCCGATGCAATTGAAGCGCATATTATCGAGGGGATAATTATGAGTGATATTTTATATATCAGAGAGTTCCGTATAATCATCTTGATATTACTCCAGACTAAAACTATCCGTTATATTGGACTGTTTATCATCAACTGAGACAGATAGGTTTACTTGCCATATTCCAATTGATAATTCACTCTTGTCAATATCAAAGCCTTTGCATGTAGAATAATTTGGCATTGCGTAAGTTTTAACGGTTTTTATTAACTCTACATCATTATTTGTAAGGGTTAATATGCAAAGCCCATTATTTGTTATCACACCACTAATATTACTTCTAATTTTGACTTGCGTGTCGGTTTTATTAATAGTAGATATTGATATGCCGAGGTCATTATCGGTCTGTATGTCAGGGTGCTTAATTCCGGCATCTATTTGCTCTTGAGTTGGGGGATTATTGTTTACGCCGGTTAAGTTTGCATTGTCATTATCCGATGTTTGTATTTTAATAAAGTTTGTAGTATACATTTTATTAAATATAAACAGGCCAAGAGGTATGGATATAGCTAAGAAGGCTGCTATTAACAGTACTCTTCTTTTATAATGATTTGGTCGTATGGATTTATTATCGACTTTCATGTTTTTATTTTCACTCTTCTTTATCTCTATTATACTATACCAAATCTAAGTGCTATTTGTCTAAAGAAATAACTAGTATCGAATTAGAATTAAATATGTAATATATGGCAGATTTGCGCCACTCTTAAGATATGCTTTGTGCTTAAAGTTGTGGTATAATTTTGTCTATTGGGGGATACTTAAGTGGAAAATAAAAATAGCTTATTACCATTGGCTGCAATTAAAAAATATAAGAAATTTTTTATAATTTCTGTTTTTATTCTATTAGTTTCTTTTATGATTAATGCGTTTGGAGTCGTTCCAATAGATGATTTTGTTGTCTTTCAGAATGATTCTGATGCGCTAGTGGCTAACTCTGTAAGATGCGAAGGTGAATTATTTAACGGCCAGCTATTAATATTGGATAATAGCAAAAGCGGAGTTAATGGCAACTCTTGTATTAAAGATAATTATATTAGTTATCAGTCGCAATTTGGCCTTCAGGGTCGAGTTTTTACTTTAATGTATAGAGTGCTGAAGATAGTTAACATTAGCTATGGGGTATCTATTGTATTATTCTATTTTATCAATGCGTTAATGTCGGCAACTGTCATGGGCCTGTTGGTTTTGTGGGTAAGAAACAAATTTGGCTTTACTCCATCCACTGTTTTAATGTTTGGTATTGCAATGTCGCCAATAGTTGTTGAGTTTGCAAAAAGTCTGTACTGGTGCGCACCTTTATTATTTTTACCGATTATCTTTACTTTATATTACTTTCCTAGATATAATAAGCGCTTTGTTTTTTGGTTTGTATTATGGTTGATATTGTATTTAAGATTCTTGTGCGGTTATGAATATATAACGACCATATCTATAATGGTTTTCTCTATAATTTCATACTTCTTGTTTATTAATAAAACAAGATTTAGTCAATATTTACGAGTTGGCTTAATAACACTCGCCGTGTCAATAATGGCGTTTGGTGCCGCCTTGTCTACTCATGCCATATCATTACGAAGTGACCACTTATCAATGGTGGATGCGATTAATATTGTAGTCTCAAGAGCAAAGGACCGCAGTGTGGACGTTGGCGACAAATACGCTGACTTCCCAAACGGATGGCTTCAGACTAGAAACCCTGCTTATTATAAAGTTGTTAATTTTCTAGCAAATAATGATAATATGACGCTTCAACATCCTAAATTATGGTCTATGTTCTCATTTATATCTGTTTACTTGTTATCGCCAGTAATAAATCTTCCAGTTTCATTTAATGACTCTTTTGGAGGTTATTTTCAGTCTACTGCTGTTTTTTTCTTAATTTTGATAGTTTTGTACTTTGCATACTTTAAGAAGCAGAAAGGCACTAATATAAGAGAAATTCAGGCGCTTTACCTTGTTGTTATCTTCGGGCTACTTGGATATCTAAGCTGGCTAATCTTTGCACATCAGCACTCTATGATACATGTATTTTTAAATGTTATTTTGATGTATATGCCAGCCGTATTATTTGGGTATATAATCATAGGTGTGTTTATAGAATCTATCTTTAAAAAAAGAATTAAATTTAGGAAAAAATAATGAGCGAAGAGTATGGAACAATTATTATTGGTGGTGGTTTCTATGGCCTTAGTATTGCTATATTCTTGCGCGATGAACTTGGCGTCAAAGACATTTTGGTAATCGAAAAGGCAAACAACCTTATGACTCGTGCGTCTTATGTTAATCAGGCTAGAGTACATAACGGTTATCATTATCCACGTAGTGTGCTAACTGCGTTTCGCTCTGCTTTTAACTTTCCACGTTTCGTCGAGGACTATGGAAAGGCTATTGTAAGTGACTTTGACAAATACTATGGGATTGCCCGTATACTTTCAAAAGTAAATGCTAAACAATTTAAAAACTTTGTTAAGAAAATCGGATCTAGCATAGAAGTTGCATCTCCGGACATAAATACCCTATTTAATCCAAAACTAGTAGAGGAAATATTTAAGGTAAAGGAGTATGTCTTTGATGCAGTTGTTCTTCGTGATTTGCTTCTTGATAAAATAAATAGTCGACCTGGAATCAAAATCCACTATGAGGAAGAGGTTGAAAAGCTGTTGGGGATGAGTAATGACATACTTGTTAAAACGTCTAAGAGTACATATGTAGCCTCAAGAGTACTTAATTGCACCTATACGCAAATTAATACTCTTCACCGTAAATCGGGCATACCTCTAGTTCCTTTAAAGCATGAATTAACCGAAATGTGTCTAGTAAAAGTTCCGTCAAAAATTGAAAAATTTAGTATTACTATGATGGATGGTCCATTCTTTTCTTTAGTCCCATTTCCTAGCAGGAATGTTCATTCATTGTCGCATGTTAGATATACACCACACTGCTCATACCTCGACAATGAAAACACTCCAAAAGAAAGACAAGATGTTCATAGGTATTTTAAGGGAATTAGATTTGCCTCAAATTACAAAAAAATGTATGCTGATGTTGTTAGGTATATGCCGTCCCTAAAAGATTTGGAATATGTGGGGTCTATATGGGAAGTAAAGACGGTTCTTTGTAAGAACGAGGGGGACGATGGTAGGCCGATATTATTTAGGTCAGATTTAGGGCCTAAAAATTATACTTGCATAATGGGCGGTAAGGTTGACAATATTTACGATGCATTTGATGAAATAAGGAGGCTATATGAAGAAGAATAAGAATACTGAAGTAATAAATAATAAAATGCAAGATATTTTTGTCTCGGTAGTTATAATACTGAAGCCCGAGTCAATAGATGCAAGAGATGATATATTAAAGCTTTACAATATTTTAAATATTAACTATACGAATTACGAAATAATTATTGTTAATAACGGTGCATCTTTAGAAGAAATAGATGCAATCATAGAGCTGCTGGTTCAAGTTCCTTGTATTCGAGTTATAAAATTATCACAACCATCGAATTATGACACCGCTATATTTGCCGGTCTTGAGGTTTCGATTGGAGATTATGTCTGTACTATAGACATATTAATAGATCCGATTGATAAGATTGTTGATTTTGTTAAGAGAAATCAAACATGTGATGTGGTCCAGGGTATTAGCAATACACCTATTTGTGGTGTTTTTGGTAGCCAGATCGGCAGGAGATTGTTTTATTGGTATAATCGCAAATATCTTGGAATAGATATTCCTATAAACGCTACTTACTTTACTTCGTACAGCAGAAGAGCTATAAATTCGATAACTTCATCTGTTCGTAACTATAAACATGTTCGTCATTTAGCTCGTCGTATTGGCTATGGGTATAAAGTTCAAGCTTATACTCCAATTAAAAACCCAAGCAGTCAACGCAGATTGCGAACTGGTGTCATAGAGGCCTTAGAGATTGTAACCAGCTACTCCACTCATCCACTAAGGTTTGTTACATGGCTTGGATTCTTGGCTAGTTTTATTAATATAATTTATGCCGTATATATCTTAATCTTAAATATCGTAAATTCACGACTTGAGCCAGGCTGGACGTCTATATCGATGCAGTTATCATTTATGTTTTTTATTTTATTTATAATTATGATAATTCTAACGGAGTATATCGGAAGGATTTTGGCGGAATCTTATCGTGAGCCTAATTATGTAGTTGCCGATGAGCTTGTTAGCACTGTTGCATTGGCAGATCCAAACCGAAGAAATGTAACAAAATAATGATTAACTCAATTGTTCAAGAGAGTATTCGAAAAAATAATCCAAAATGGGAGTTTCCTAATTTTTCGGTTGATGAATACTTTAAAAAAAATAATAAATATCTTGTAGTCGTGTTTGTTATTAATGAAGGTGAGCGAATTAAGTCACAACTTAAAAAAACAAAACCGTTTTCTAAAATGGTTGATATTGTTATTGCTGATGGTGGTAGCACTGATGGTTCGCTTGAGCCACGCTTTTTAAAAGATTGTGGTATACGTGCATTACTTACGAAATTGGGCGGTGGAAAACTGAGTGCTCAGATGCGTATGGCTTTTGCTTGGGCTTTAAGTGAAGGCTATGAAGGTGTTATTGTTGTGGATGGTAATGATAAAGATGACGTCTCCGCTATACCAAATTTTATTAAACTACTTGATCATGGTTATGATCATATCCAGGGATCTCGTTTTATTACTGGTGGCAGAGCTGTAAATACTCCATTAACTAGAAAAATTGGTTTACGCCTAATTCATGCTCCACTTATTAGCCTAGCTTCTGGCAAAAGACATACAGACACCACTAATGGATTCCGAGCTTATAGCGCTCAACTTTTGAATGATCAAAGTGTATCTGTGTTTCGTGATATTTTTAAAACATACGAAATGCATTATTATTTAGCGATTGAAAGTTCGCGTCAGGCAAAATTCAAGACAATTGAAACACCGGTTACTCGATCATACCCCAAAAAAGGTAAAACTGTTACTAAAATAAGTCCAATTAAGGGGAATCTACATATCTTAAATGTGCTTTTTGGCGCTGTGGTTGGTAGGTATAGGCCTAAATAATGAAAAAGATACGAAAGATAATTAATAAATATTGGCTTGTCTTTTTAGCCTGTATAGCAGTAATACTGTTTATCTTTAATATGGTAGTTTTCTACCCAGGCTATATGTCAAATGACTCTATGTCACAATTAAACCAGGCCTTAGGTGTAAAGGCTGTAGGTGATTGGCATCCTACGATCATGGTTTTTGTTTGGAGGGTATTAATTAACTTTTCTCATATCGCTTCATCTATGCTTATGCTTCAGATGGTCTTTTTGTGGTTAATGTTGGGTATACTTTCAATTTTTATATATAGACAGACAAAATCTAAGAAACTCTCTCTTATGCCTTATGGTGTTGGGTTGTTGCCAATTATCCTGAATATATCTGGAGTTGTATGGAAGGACGTGCATATGGCTTTTGCTCTCGGGCTTTCGGTTATATTGTTGCTGATATATAAACATTTACCAAATAAACTTTGGCAGATATTAGATAGTGTCTTAGTTTTTTCACTAATCATTTATGCATGTTTACTTAGATATAATGCCTTTCTTGCAATTGCTCCTGTGATTTATCTGGCGATTAATGAAACCATAATTGTTCTAAAGAGTGTATATCACAAATTATTGGCAATGATTGGCATATTTATTATGATTTTCCTTTTTGGCTTTCTGGTTAATTTATTCTTGTCGCCGGTATCGGAAAATCCATTATCGTCCGTTATGATTGATGACATAATTAACGTAAAGACTTATGAGGAATTAGATAGAGCGCCAAAAAATATCCGTAGTATGTTGATGGATGTTCAAAAAAACTGTATTGTTCGTAATGTGATAATGAATGGCTATTGGTTATGTGCCGATGATTCCCAAAGATTTGAAATTCATATATCTGGATATAATGAACTTAGGGGTTATTGGTTAAAATCTATAATTAGCCATCCGTTTAAATATATATCTTATAGAGTTGAAACTTATGCTATTTTCCTTTTTCCTCCAGACACTTCTGCATATGGAGGTGATTATATCTGGCAATATGGCATTGAAGAAAATTCCTTAGGCCAGAAAGTGCGTTTTGATAAAATTGGGCGTGCAGTTCAGTTCTATTCTGTAAACTTTGGATATAAGCATTTCTCGTTTTTATTTCAAGCTTGGTTCTGGCTAGTGGCCAGCGCTGCAGTTTTATTTTATAGTAGAAAGATAAATAAATATAAAAAATACGTTATTACATTATCTGCATCTGGTTTAGTATATATATTATGTTATATTCCTGTTGTGATTGCCGCTGATTATAGGTATATATATTGGCCTGTTTTGGCTACTATCCTGGCTACTATTTTAGTGATTACGGAGAAATATACTATTGAGACTAGGAGGTTAAATAAATGAAGTCAGCATTAATTGGTTATACTGGCTTCGTAGGTGGTAATATTAAAAAACAAGGTTCATTTGATGATTTATATAATAGCAAGAATATTTCTGACATAGAAGGGAAAGAATATGATTTGGTCGTTAGCGCTGCTAATAAAGCAGACATGTGGCGAATCAACCAAGAGGCTGAATTAGACCTTAAAGAGATTAAAGAATACGTAAGCCATCTTCGCAATGTAAAAATAGGTAAGCTCGTCTTAATATCTACAGTGGGTGTCTATAAAGATCCTAATATGTCGGATGAAGATACAAGAATAGAGCTCGATGGATTGACGCCGTATGGTGCCAATCGTTATTATTTAGAGCAATTCTGCCGTGATAACTTTGATGTGACAGTAATAAGGCTTCCTGGTTTATTTGGCGATGGCATCAAAAAAAATGTTATTTTTGATTTACTACATGATAATAATGTAAATCGGATTCATAAAGACGGTGTTTATCAATATTACAACCTGGATAATATATGGAAAGATATTAATATTGCACTTGAAAATAAATTGCCGTTAGTAAATTTAGCAACTCCACCAGTAAGTACAGAAGAAGTCGCGAGGGATTCTTTTGGTATTAAGTTTAATAATGTCCCAGACGGCACAACACCCGCATACTGGAATATGCATACTAAATATGCGGAAAAATATGGTAGTAGTGGAAACTATATTTGCACAAAACAACAAGAGCTTGAAGCGATCAAGGAGTTTGTTGAGCGTGAAAAGAGATAGAATGGAATTGTCTGTATCTAATATAGCCTGGACAAACGAAGAAGAAACTGCGATTGCGGAAAAGTTACAAGAACTTGGATTAAAGCATGTCGAGATTGCTCCCACAAAATTTTGGCAAGATCCAACTAATATATCACTAGCAGAAGCCCAAGCTTACGCTGATTGGTGGGCTGGATATGGGATTAAGGTTTCGGCTTTCCAGTCAATGTTATATACAAGGCCTGACTTAAAAATATTCGACAACTGTAAAAATTGTGAAGAAACATCTGAATATATGAGAAAGTTTATTGAGCTTGCTGGGGTAATGAAGTCAAATAGAATGGTTTTTGGGTCACCAAAGAATCGTCAACGTGGTGAGATGTCCGTCGACATGGCTAATAATATAGCGATAGACTTTTTTAGTAAACTTGGCGACATTGCTCTTAAGAATAATGTCATTTTATGCATAGAACCTAATGCTATTCAATATAACTGTGATTATATTACAAATACTTCCGAGGGGATAGAGTTAGTAAAGGGAGTCAATAGTCCTGGTATTGGTTTACATCTAGATATCGCCTGCATGTCGCTGGCTGGGGAGGATGTTGCCGATTCTATTTGTAGATCAAAAGATATACTGGAGCACTTTCATGTTAGTTCTCCTATGCTCGACCAGGTCGAGGCACGCCCGGACGTTGACCATGTTGCAGCTGCCAAAGCCCTGAGGTGTATTGGCTATGATAAGCTAATTTCTATTGAAATGCGACCGGGCAATCCAGGAACAAACGTTGACAGGGTTGAAAAAGCAATAAAATTCGTCAGAGAGACTTACTTAGATTACTGAAACTAATTATTATATAGTGATCGTCTAGCAAAAAAGTTCCAAATATATACAAAGACAGTGGCAAAAACCTTTGATACTAGATAGTTTATTAGAAATACATCCGTGAAAAACCACATTAGTATAGTTAATATACCTAATCCAATAACGCCAATGATTGCAAAGAATCCGAATTCGGCTGATTTTGATTTTATCTTTGACTCTCCAAAAACAAATCTATTACTTAAAAAGAAGGTAATAATTAGCCCTATAATAAAGCCAGACGCCGCAGCTATTAAATAATAGACATGGAAAAACTCATTTAATATAAAAAGTATTCCAAAATCAAATAAGTAACCCACCAGGGCAACGCCAAAGTACTTAACAAATTGAACCAATATTTGGCGACATTTTTCAATCATTTATTATCCTGCTGGCATCAACACCAACTGCCTGGCTTATGTTATTGTATCCGTCTCTTTTTAACATATAATCTAGTCCACTGTTAATTTCTGACGGTAATTGTGGTCCATAAAACATTAATCCTGTAGCGATTTCGACTAAGCTTGCACCCAACCTAATTTTTTTATATGCGTCTTGGGCTGAGAATATGCCGCCTGAGCCGATAATTGTTAGTTTGTCTTTATAGCTCAGATATGTCAAACGGATCAGGTTGTTACTTAGATCCCAGGTTGGGCGACCACTGAGATAGCCATGTATATTATTTGAAAGTTTGTCTTTTTGAGCAACGGTTGTGCGGTCTTTTGTTAAATTTGCGATTGTAACCCCCGAAATGCTGTGTTGAACCACAACATTTAATAGCTCTTTAAATTTATTCCAGGGCAAATATATTGGCATCTTAATGAATATGGGTTGTATTAATTTAATATCATCCACTGCCTTTAGTAATAAGTCTAAACTACCAGGCGTAGTAAAAGGCATTCCACCATAGGCGTTTGGGCAAGATATATTCAACTCTATAAATTTAATCTTATCTTCTTTTCTTGCAATTTTTAGGGTTTTGATATAATCACTAATTCCAGACTCTACATCGACCACGTCTTTGCAATTAGTTTTTGCTACAGAAAGAAAAATCGGAAGCTGTTTAATAGTGCTTTTATTGTACCTGTGCAGTCGGTTTATAACAACAATAGACCCATCGTTGTTAAGTCCTGCATTTACTACTAGCGATTTTGTTTTTGGTAGACGATAAAACCATGGTTTTGGGTTACCGTCACACTGTTTGGCGGTCACCGACCCTATAGTGTAAAAGCCGAAATCAAGGGTTGAGATTATATTCATCAAAATGCCGTTTTTGTCATATCCAGCAGAAAGTCCTAGGGGATTGCAGAATGTAATTCCATGAATTTTTTGGGTAAGTATACTATTTAAATGTCTTTTAAATATAACTCTATTGGTATTTGTTATTAGGGGCAGGTCGCCAATAAACGATAAGATTCTTATCATTATGTGTCGCGATCTATCTGGTGAAATGAATAGTGCTATTGAGTTAGATATAAATTTATATATTAGATAGCTCAGTCTCCAGCAAATACGCTGCGGTATATCTAAGATATTATTCATATAAGCTTCTTAGCTTTCTAGTTTGCGTATCCATTAGGGTTGTCTGATTGCCATCTCCAAGAGTCAATACATGCTTCATCAATTGTTTTTTTAGCTTCCCAGTCTAGTTCGTGCGCGGCTTTTTCTGCAGTGGCGTAACATGAGTCTATATCTCCAGGGCGCCTGTTGACAATTTGATACGGTATTTTTTTACCACAGGCCTTACTGAATGCATCAATCAGCTCTAATACGGATGTCCCCTTGCCTGTTCCGAGATTGTATACATTAACACCCGGCTTAATATTATTCATTGCAGCAACATGACCTTTTGCTAAGTCGACAACATGAATATAGTCACGTACACCGGTGCCGTCTGGGGTATCGTAATCGTTGCCATAAACACTAACTTTTTCTAGTTTGCCAACTGCGACTTGGGAGATATAAGGTAATAGATTATTTGGGATTCCATTTGGATCTTCGCCAATTAGGCCGCTATCGTGTGCGCCAACTGGATTAAAATAACGCAGTAGTGTAATTTCCAGCGAGTCGTCTGATAAACTAAGATCTTTTAGTATCTGTTCGATCATAAACTTAGTTTGGCCGTATGGGTTTGTTATGCCTACGCCAGTTTGACTTTTTTCAGATAATGGTAACTCTGAGGGCGTGCCATAAACGGTAGCGGAAGAACTAAATACAAGCTTTTTAATATCATATTTTTGCATAATTTCAATTAACACTAATGTTGATCCAATATTGTTGTCGTAATATTCAATCGGTTTTAAGACAGACTGCCCGACAGATTTTAAGCCGGCAAAATGGATAACAGCATCTATCTTGTTTTCTGCGAAAACCCTATTAAGACCGTCCTTGTTTCTCATGTCAATTTCATAAAAAGGTATTTTTGAGTTGGTTATTTTTTCAATTCTTTTTAGCGATTCCGGGCTGCTGTTTGATAAATTATCAACAACTACTACTGAATTATTATTTTTTATCAGTTCAATTATTGTATGTGAGCCTATGTATCCCGCACCACCGGTTATAAGTATATTCATAACTCTAGTATATAATAGACACTAGACATATGAAAATCCTAGGTATAGAAATTGCGAATATTTCTGGCGACTCGTTTGCTGAATATATTAAAGATGCTGTAAAAAAAGATAAAAAATATAAGATTAGCAAAGTAAATACAGAGTTTTTGCAACGTGCGTTAAGTGATCGTGATTTTTCAAAAGTGTTAAATTCTTCAGATTTGAATATTGTTGATGGCCGTGGTGTTATGTGGGCGGCGCGTTATTTAACTATCCCTATAGCTAAAAACAAAATCCTTGGGCCTATTCAGGCTTTTGGACAGGTTGTTTATAGCGGTTTGTCGATTGTATTTAATCCTGGCTTTATAAAATATCCTATATCCGAAGCGATACCTGGAGTTGAGGCTTTTAATATTGTGATGAGCGTAGCCGAACAAAACCAAGCTGGAGTTTTTATTTTTGGCGCATCCGAAAATATTATCAATCTGGCAGTAAATAATATCAAAAAAGATTTTCCTGATTTAAGAATCTCTGGTTTTATGAATGGTTATGATTTTCAAATAGATAATAAAACAGATCCCGTTACTGAGATAAATAAAACTGACGCCAAAATATTAATTGTTGCACTAGGATCGCCAAAACAAGAGATGTGGATAAATGTTAATATCGGTAAACTAAAACATGTAAATATCGCTATTGGCGAGGGTGGAACGTTAGATAGGATTGCTAATCCATCTCAAAAATCACCGAAATTAATTAATCGGATTGGTTTGGAATGGTTATGGCGGACAATATTCAATAAGAGTAAGACAGAAACTCGCAATAGATTGCAGAAATTATGGAATGCAGTACCATTGTTTATTTTTAATGTTGTAAAATGGAAGATAAGAAATGGTCAAATTAAAATTTAATGTTAATATATTTGATCTTATTACTGTGATATTATTCGCGATACTTGTTTGTGTGTGCTTTATGGCATTTAATAATAGATCTTTTCTTGGTTCTAAAAATTTATTAGTAGAATTAAAGATATCTAATACGGATACTATTAATAGTATATTGCCAAAAGTTGAAACATCGAGCACTGTGTACTATGGCGGCTCTAAATATCCAGTTACGCAAGATTCTTACAGGATTATTAAGGACGAGGACGGTGATAATCTATACCTTTATATAACCCTACGAGGCCTTGGCGATATCTCATCTGGAAATTCCATATTTAACGGACAAAGAGTGTATCTTAATCAGAAAACCGAGATTAGATCTGATTATCAAGTTCAGGGTTATGTAGCAGATTTTTATTATGATAATTAGCTGTAATTTGCGAAGATCTAAAATTTATAAGCTAGTTAGATGGCTGTTTGTTGATGGTGATAATAACTTATTTAAAACTTCTAAAATTCTTCATTTATTGAGTCGATTTAGTAATTTTAAATTATCAATTATATGTTTTGGACTATCTTTTTTTTACTTATGGTATGAATCATTATTTTCTAGATTAGGTTTGAATTGGATAGAGAACTTTAATTTAGGTGCAATATTCCTTGGTTTATCTTTATTGTTTTGCGATAAACGACGACTTTATTCCACTAGGGTTATTATGTTCTTATTATTATTTACCACTATATTGTTAATATC
>CAJBFN010000006.1 GCA_903952435.1 uncultured bacterium | reverse complement strand
TTAATCATTATGATTCAAGTTTAACATAAGCAAAAATAAAAACCACTGAGCTTACATGTGTATATTAGTGGAATTACTTTGTAGCCTTATAGGGTACTAAGATGATCATTTTTTATAATATCCCAAACCCATGGTCTACGAATTTTATTGTCGTCATCAATCATTTTGACTTCATCGAACGTAAGCCATTTTACGTCAAGAATCTCATCATTTTTAAATGAAATTTCACCACCAATAATATCTGCAGAAAAAATATGCTTCACGGCATTGGTCGCCTCTTCGTGCAGTATGGTGATTTCTTTTATCAACCTTACATCATAGCCAGTCTCTTCTTTCGCTTCCCTAATGGCCGCTTCGGATATTTTTTCGCCCTTATCTACATGACCAGCTGGCAAATTCCATAAACCGTACGCTTTTGGTTGGCTCTCTTGCACTAGTAAGTATTTACCATCTTTTTTAATAAGGCATGCAGCAACTACGGCGGCTCTTTCGATTAATGCTTCAAATTCTAGTTGGTTCATGGTTAAAGTATAACAAAATAATAGACTTCTTTGCGAAGTCTATTATAGGTATAACTATTTTGATATCGTCTTGGTAGGTATTATAAGGCAGTTTCTAATATATCGGTTGATCAATACCAATCCATTGATCGAACCCTAGCGATCCCGCGGATTGCAATGACAGCTGGATGAGTATAGAAAATCGATTGCCTAGTCTCAAATGGGTTAACGACGATTATTTTCTTTTCAGGGTTTATGCTTGTGCTAGCGATTGCGGAACCAAACTCAACTGCTGCTCCCAATATCTTTTCATCAGGAAAAAGTATTCCAACACTGCAATTGTATGCTGCATCTGCCATTATTTTGGCAGCGTGACTAGAAGTGTCTGGATAATCAAGATATGGCGTAGGAAGTTTAGGAAACTCCCACCACTTCGCTAATACTTCATGTCCTCGTTCTTCTAGCTCGCTGGCAAAATCACTAATAGAAATCTCAGCAGAGTTCAATTTACCCATTAGATATATCTTTTCAGCCATATCGCCTCAGTTTAAGATAGTGATTAGGATAAATCAAGCATAAACAAAAAGACGCCATAAAATTAATGGCGTCTACGGTGCTCTATATTTGGCAGGGGCACGAGGAATCGAACCACGATCCTAGGTTTTGGAGACCCATGTACTAGCCGTTGTACTATGCCCCTTTATCTTGGTAACTAGAATATTGTAACAGATTATTTTATCCAGTAAAAGTGTTGTAAAAGCATTAGCATCGTCCTATACTTAAATAAGTATGAACATATTGATGCTCGGGTGGGAGTTGCCTCCTCATAACAGTGGCGGACTAGGCGTAGCTTGTTATCATATGTCCAAAGCTTTATCTCTTAGCGGTGCTAAGATTGACTTTGTTGTTCCATATACAGCTAAACATCCTGGTATTGATTTTATGACTATTCATGGTGCTACAAAAATATTGCCCGAAAATAGATATATGCTAGGTGCTTACGATATCTATAATGATAAAACTCAAAAAAGCGCTGATGGTTTAAGTAGTATGCGTGGCGTGCAGTTACAATATATAAAATTTGTTGAAAAGCTGATAAAAAAAGTTAAACCAGACGTTATCCATTGTCATGATTGGTTGACTATGGAAGCTGGTGTGCGAGCCAAACAAGTTACAGGCTGTCCATTGGTTGTCCATGTTCATGCTACTGAATTTGACCGATCAGGCCGCAATAATGGCAACCAGTTGGTTCACGACATTGAATATAACGGCTTGATGATGGCTGATCGAATAATTGCTGTTAGCGGCATTACTAAAAATATTATTATGGATAAATACAGTATTCCTAGCAATAAAATAGAAGTCGTTCATAATGCGATTGATGCGGGCGATTTAGATGATGGTTATCAATATGATAACCGCACATATGCGTATCTGGAAGCATTAAAGGATGAAGGTTTTACGATTGTCTCAACAATCACCCGTTTTACGATTCAAAAAGGCCTATTTCATTTTATTCGAGCCGCTGCCAGGGCTAGTGAAAAGTACGACAAGTTGGTCTTTTTATTGGCTGGTGATGGCGAACAACGAGATGAGCTGATTAAATTAGCGGCTGATTTGGGCATTTCAGACAAAGTTTTTTTTACTGGTTTTGTACGCGGCAAGCAATGGCGCGATGCGTATAGTGTTTCTGATATTTTTGTAATGAGCTCTGTTAGTGAGCCTTTTGGACTAACAGCTTTAGAGGCGGCTCATCATGATAACGCTCTAATAATCACCCGTCAATCTGGTGTCGGTGAAGTTTTAAATAATATATTTCGTTATGATTTTTGGCAAGAAGATGTTCTGGCTGATCAGATGATAGGTATCGCTACTTCAACTGCTTTGCGTAAATCTTTAACTGAAAATGTCAAAAAAGAATATACGCGAATATCTTGGTCTGATGCTGCGAAGTCGTGCTTGGCTATCTATAATACTGCAAAAAGGAGCCTGGCGGTATGAGTAAGCGCGGCATAGTCTTATATCTTCACGTTCACCAGCCTTATAGGCTGCGAAATTATAGTGTTTTTGATACTGCTATAAATCACGATTACTTCGATGATGACAAAAACGAGCAGGTTTTCAGAAAAGTGGCCGATAAATCATATCGTCCAATGAACGCCATGTTAGCCAAACTATTAGACAAACACCCTGATTTTAAATTATCTCTAAGTATTACTGGTACCTTTATCGAGCAGGCTCAGATGTGGGCACCAGATGTAATTGATGGTTTTAAAAAATTAGTCGATACCGGTCGGGTCGAAATTATATCCGAGACCTATTATCATTCGCTTGCTTTCTTTTACAATAAAGCAGAATTTGAACATCAGGTTAAAATTCATAAAGACAAAATCCGTGAGTTGTTTGGTGTTGAAACTAGCGTTTTTAGAAACACCGAACTTTCATATAATGACGAAATGGCAAAATGGGCTGAAAATTACGGCTTTAAGGGAATACTTGCCGAGGGTTGGGATCCGATTTTGCAATGGCGCAGTCCCAATATGATGTATAGGCCAGCTGGCACAAAAAATATTTCGTTACTTCTTAAAAATTATAAACTTAGCGATGATGTTGCCTTCCGTTTCAGTGATAAAGATTGGGCGAGCTGGCCACTTTCCGCTGATAATTATAACGAATGGGTTAATATGGCGGCTGATAATAATTCTATTGTTAATTTGTTTATGGATTATGAAACTTTTGGTGAACATCAATGGCATGATACTGGTATATTTGATTTTTACGAAACCTTTGTTGGCAAATGGCTGGACGGCGAAAATAATACATTCTACACTGTTTCTGGTGCAATTGATGAGTTTGAGCCAGTTTCCGAGATTAGTATGCCCTACACTGTCACTTGGGCTGATACCGAACGTGACTTAACCGCCTGGACTGGCAATAGCATGCAACAAGAGGCTTTGCATTATATTTATGCGCTGCAAGATGATATATTGCGCACTGGTGATGAAAAGTTAATCGATGATTGGCGCAAATTGCAGACATCTGATAATTTTTATTATATATGTACCAAATGGTTTGCTGATGGTGATGTACACGCATACTTTAGCCCTTATGATTCGCCATATGACGCCTTTTTATACTACTTAAATGTGGTTAGGGATTTGCGCTATCGATTGCACCACGACCACCATACTGGTGGATTAAATGGCTAGACCAATAATACTTAGTAACGGCGAGATGAATGTTGGCATTAATGAATTCGGCATGGTTCATGATTTTTATTATCCTTATGTAGGATTCGAGAATCATTCAGCTGGCAATAATTTACGTCATAAAATTGGCGTTTGGATTGACGGCACACTTAGTTGGCTTGATAATCCTGGTGAATGGACTTTTAGTTATCGCTATCCTAATAACGCCTTAATTGGTCATATTTTAGCCAAGAATGAGGCCTTGGGTGTGGTTATAGAATTTGATGATTTTGTTGATTCGCATATGAGCGCTTTTGTCCGTAATATGCAAGTTATAAACTTGCGTTCGCAGGCACGCGAGATAAGACTATTTATGCACCAGGCATTTGTGATTGGTGATTCGCGTAGTAATACGGACACGGCTCAATATTTACCAAATGAGAATGCTATCTTGCATTATCGTGGCCGCAGAGCTTTTGTTATTTCTGGCGAATATGATAAAAAGCCGTTTGATCAGCATACTATTGGTTTATTTGGTATTGAGGGCAGACAAGGTACTTATTTTGATGCGGCTGATGGCGAATTGACGATGAATAATGTTGAACATGGTCGAGTTGATTCAACTATCAGGTTTAAGATTAATATTGAGGCTAATAGTTCGCAAAGAATTCAATATTGGGTGGCGGCCGGAAAATCGAATAACGAAGCCATAGATATTCATAAACAAATGCAACATGACGGCGCTTTGTATTATATGAAGCGAACGGCTGATTGGTGGAACGAATGGCTAAAGCCGACCTACGATATTATCGATAGGTTACCAGAAAATCATCGATACGGTTTTTTGCAGAGCGTTATGATTATAAAATCCCAAATCGACAAAAGAGGTGCAATCATTGCAAGCACTGATACTTCAATGTTGAATTATTCGCGCGATGCTTATGGATATAGTTGGCCTCGTGACGGTGTCTATACTTTATGGCCATTGATTCGGATGGGATATAAAGATGAAGCCTATAGGTTTTTTGAGTTTACAAAACGAAGCATACACCCAGATGGTTATATGATGCACAAATATCGTGCTGATGGCGCACTTGGAAGTAGTTGGCATTCATATGTTCACGACGGTGTTATTGCTCCGCCGATTCAAGAGGATGAAACAGCCCTGCCAATCTATATGTTTAATGAATATTATAAGATGAATCCAGATCCAAAATTACTAAAAGAATTTTATAAAGACATGATTGTACCGATGGCAAACTTTTTAGCTGAGTTTATCGATAAACTTACCGGATTACCCAGGGCAAGCTATGATCTTTGGGAACAGATTTTTATTACCAGTACTCATACTACGGCTGTCACCTATGCAGCATTGCTGGCGGCATCAGATTTGGCGGTTGAGGCCAAGGATGGCAAAAATGGCGTTCGGTGGCGTTCGGTGGCTGATGATATAAAAGTAGCTGCTCACAAGTATTTATATAACAAAGATAAAAAAGTTTTTTATCGTGGACTGAATATAAAGAATGGCCGCGTAATTATGGATGACGTAGTTGATTGTTCGGCGGTTTTTGGCGCTTATACTTTTGGTCTGTTTGACGCAAATAGCGATGAAGTAAAATCATCAGTTGAGACCATAAAGGAATTATTTGGGATTAATCGCGGTGTTATAGGATTGCCTCGTTACGAAAATGATGATTATCGTCGCACTAATTCTAGCGTAACTGGAAATTATTGGTTTGTGACATCATTCTGGCTAGCTCAATATTATTTAGATAATGGCGAGGATAATAAGGCGCTTGATATCTTGGATTGGGCAAAATCTCATGCCCTCAGTACTGGTGTTATGGCCGAGCAACTCGATCCAATAACGAACACTATAATATCCCCCGCTCCATTGACTTGGACTCATGCTGAATACTTATCGACTTTGTTGGACTTTATAAATGACAAGGACACTAATCGATGATTAATTCGCTAAAAGCGACGATCAAATTGACTGCCTATAATATTCATAAAATTTTTAATAAAAGTCGTAATAGGCGTCATATAATTAGTAAATTTGCCGAAAAAATCGGCCTGGTTTATATCGGGTATGTTAATCAAAACTCTGATGAGCATCGCATTATACGTGGCTTTACCGTCTCGCAGTCGCATCAGGATGATAATTATTGTGTTGGCACGGTTGGCGATCGTAATGTTACGATTGTCGATCGCAGCGACACTGTTTGGAATAACTCTGGTAAAATTGAAGTTCAAAACTGGACAATTATGGCTTTTGATCTTAAAACTAAACAAGATTTGCCACACTTTTTTATTGGCGCCAAGGGTCACGATGATAAGCCTTACGATATATTTTTTAGGACTTTTCCGACTATTCATCAGATTCATCTAGGTACATTTGAAAATTATGGCATGGATTTTATTATTCGTTTTAAAATGTGCGCCAGACCAAATATGGCTATTAAATTAGAACGGTTAATACCGGCAAATTCAGCCAGGGTTTTAGGTGCGCATCTTTGGCCACTGTCGGTCGAGCAGAACGAGCATGTTTTGTATATATATTCTACCAGCCAACATATTACTACATCGCTACTTGAAAAAATGTTACAAAATGGGCTGTGGTTAGCAGCCCATCTGGATAATCAAGCGGAGTTGGTTTAAATTTAGCCCTTGCGCTCTTTAACTTCGTTTCGTCCAAGGTTTTTCTTAGTTTCAGTGTAAGTCGCGTGTTTGCGAGCTATTGGATCAAATTTTTTTAATACTAGTTTTTCAGTAGTATTTTGGGTATTTTTGGTCGTGTAATAAGTACGGTGACCAGACAATTCGCTGACCATACCAATTAATTTTCGCTTCGTATTCTTTTTTGCCATAAGTTTCCTTTTATTGCTGCTATTTTTTATAAGCTATCAGTGGCAAATTATAGCAAATTAAGGTGTATAAATCAAGTGCAAGCAATAAAGCCTACCTAAAATTATTAAAGCCAACTGGAAAGTCAAAATCGGCTGATCGGATTAGCTGCATTGCAGACTGTAATTCATCTTTACTGCCACTAACAACCCTGACTGTTTCACCTTGAATTTGAGGTTTAACTTTTGGCAATTGTTCACGCAATAATTTAGTAATCTGCTTTGCCTTGTCTTGATCTAAGCCAGCCATAAACGGAATTTGTTTAGTCGCCTTTAGATTACTGGTGATAATTTCTTTTGATAAGTCTAGTGATTTACTGCTTTGCTCGCGCGATGCTAGCTTTTTACGGATAATATCAATAATACTTTCAATTTGCCATTCATTTGCGCCAATAATCTTAAAGCCGGCTTTATCGTCCACCCAGTCAATTTCGGCTGGCGTGCCTTTAAAGTCGTAACGATTACTAATCTCTTTTTGGACGGCCGCAAAAACGTTATTCATCTCGGCCTTGTCGTATTCGGATACTGTGTCAAAACTAAATGTCGCCATAAATAAAGTATAGCAGTTTTTTTAAATCTCAACTATATGTTATAATAATAGTATTACTCGAGATCAGCATTTTATGTAGATAGTAGGGTATGAATTTTGTTTAAAGGATGTGGTAAATGTGTCAAATTCAAAGTACAGACCGTTAGAATGGGCATTCGATTGCGAACCTGGTTCAGTGATGGATTTAGTTTTACCTTTTAGTATTGGCGTTAAAGAATCTGCTGACAATGCTATTGCTTTCGCGGAGCAACTTTTTAAGCAATCAAAAGGCTACCTAGCTATACCTGTAAGAGTTAGTATTAAAGGTATTCCTGACGTTTGCATCGTGGTTCATCATGACACTGATGTCGATGAAGCTGCGGAGGATTTTATCACGGCACTTTATGACGCTAGATCAGATCCATTGATTGCCAGAAGGCAGGCTTACAGGGAATATGAGCAGGCTCTTACGGCGTATAATGCTGATTTCAGCAACTCGGCTTTATCTGCAGCGACATTCCTCGCTAGAGATAAGTTAAAATCTTTGATCTAAACAAAATAAAAGGGCCTTTTTATAAGGCTCTTTTTAATTGCCTATTGATTTATTATGATTATGATGGTAAAATATAGATGTAGCTTGAGTTGGTTTATTGCTGACTCGCACCCTATCTACGAGGCTCGTAGTGATCTTTTATTTTTTTGGCACGAAAAGAGGTGAATAAAGTATGTGTGATACTGATTATTGCACAATCGATTTACCGGAAGGTTTGATTGCTATAGAAGCAATAGACTTTGCGATTAAAACGCTTTTGCGCGACAACGAATCTAACCTTACTGCTAGAATAGTAGTAAGGGGTATAGAGATTTTTGTCAAAGCAGATTCTATCCCGGAGCGACTAGCTCTAGGATATGAACACGAAAAGCAAAAGCAACGTGCAGCAGGAGTGCTACCAAGCATTGGTCCAATCGGACCTTATGTAAGCGATGTATGTTTGAATGTTTATATTTGCGGTATAGTTTATTATAACGCCGATAGAAACAATTCAGATGACTATCCTGTGGCAGCCAATGAATACGAAAATTCCATAAATCGCTTAGCGATATACGGATAAGATAAAATAGGAGCCCCAAAAAGGCTCCTTTTAAATTTAATCTATATAGTTTTATCGTGAGACTAGGTTGCTTCGCTCATTATGCCGCTATATTTTGATTTATACCTTTGTAATAACCCCTTTGTTCTTCTGGCAACATATCGGCTAATTTTGACATGCACCAATCAGTTCCATTTAATGGCGTATAGTTTTTATTCAGTGTTAGTTGTTCTCCAAATTTCAATTCTTTCTTACCTGTCTCCCTGTCGCAAATAAAAGCTGCTGGTAGAATTGTTAATTCTTCACCGGTTAATCTTTTGTACTGTTTGGCTATAATTTCTACACCTCTGTATGCCCTACCTAACTCTGCCTTATTGTGGCTGCCCTCTGGATTTAGCCAAAGCCCCTCTGGAAATATTGAAACAGCATCGCCATTTACAAGTGCTGCGACGGTTTGACGGGCAAGTCCATCATCAACAGAAAAGTTTCCTTGTTTTTCTTTGTCTATTATTTTTCTAAATACCTTTTGCGTATATTTGTCCGGTTGTCTTTTTAGAGCCTCTTCTTTTTCCTGCTCAGAAAGATTGGCTAGACTTTCGTTTACTGGAATAAAGCCTAGCTTTTTAAAAACCCATTGGTGTACTGGTGACAAATCCCACCATCGATTTTTGCCGAGTGTTATGTGTAAATTCTGTTTTTTAAGGGTTTTAAGTAATGCTATATCTTCACCGTCTCCAAAATGGTTAGCTACAACGAGAAATGGCCCTTTCTCCGGTATATTCTCCTGGTTAATGATGTCAAATTTTACAGACCCTTCAATTATGCTGGAGGCGATATCAATTATACCCCTCCTTTTTTCTTTTAAATATTTTGGTAGATAGCGCTCTTTATATTCAGCTATTATTTTTTCTTTAATCTCAAAACTGTCTTGTTTTTTAATTTTTTCAACCAAGCTAATAATCTCACCTTTTTTTATTACTTGGCTCACTTCTTCCTCTGCGCTTTTTATGTTTATATTTTCTTGGTTTTCTTCTGAAGTACCATTTTTTTCTAATTCATTATTTAGTTTTGGTTCATTTTTATCCAGCAATCCCCCTTTTTCGATCGAACTAGTTTCCGTATTCGGATTTATATTTGGGGCGGCATTTAATTTTGGCTCATCGTCCGAGCTTTCGATGGTCTTAACAATAATATCTTCTTGTTGTTCCATTTATAAAATTATAACATAAGTTAAATAATGGAGCCACGATCGGGAGTCGAACCCGAGACCTCATCCTTACCATGGATGCGCTCTACCAACTGAGCTATCGCGGCATAATTCATTTATTTAACAGATTAATTATAGCAAAAAACTAACGACTTTAAAAGCAAAAAAAATAGCCTAGAGTTTAATTAAAAACTCTAGGCATAAAATTGCACCTAAAAACTAGTCAGCTTTTTGTTCAAAAGTGATGTTTCTGGGTTTCGCCGTTGCAGGACCTTGGCTTTCAAGACTAATAACCAACGCCCTTATTGAATCAGTAGCATTTGTATAGGCGTCTTCTAGGATATTATCAGCTATTGCGCGCTCTTTAAAAAAAGATACCGCCTCTTGCCTGACTTTTGTTTCCATATCCAGACTCCGTTTGCAGAATACTGCCGACGTATGACTTTGGATATAGGTATTATCCTCGTCTAGTATTGAATAGAATATCTCTGACTTTGGAAGCGCGATATTTATTGTATCGCCCACGATTGTTATATCGGATTCCTTAATCTTTGATAGATCTATTCCGGCAACAACCTTGCCATTTGCTACTAGTGTTAGCCATTCGCCAAACCATCCGAACAATCGAACGTCGTCTCGATTTGATTGAAAAATTTCTTTGTAACTATTCGTTGCTGTTTCTAGTCTAGAGATTTTCTGTATTTCTTTCAAGATGACGATTTGATCGGCTTTGATTTGTTGAGGTGTGACAATTGTCGCCTCTTTAATCTTGTCGCCAATCATAGTAGCTGGGCCGTTTAAAATATTAAAAGCTAATAAGCCGATAATAATAAAAGCCCATAAACCAATTCCTTTTTTCTTCATTTTAAAACACATCTTTTCTTTTAGATTCATACTGTTGGCAGTATGTATAATGAATCTAGGATGCGTTTATTATGTGTGATTTATCAAGGTGCGTCAGTTTGAACTGATGCTGGGTGTTATTATAACATAAATTGAGAATATTGTAACGCGTAAGTAGGACAGCGGCTTCGCCTTTTTCGTTCATTTACGAAAAAATGTAAATATCATGTGGAAGTAGGGCATCGTAAATATATCTTGAGATATATTTACTCCTTCGTTTGCTCGTTAAAATATGTAAACACATTTTAACTTCGCTGCACTTCGCCGAACTCTACGAATGTTTTCTTGCTAAATCAAGAAAACCCGTAGGTTCGAGGTCTGCTTGCAACGTCAAATTTAAATCCCCCGTACAAGACGGGGGTTCTAAATTTGGTGCTGGAAGTAGGACTCGAACCTACGAAGCCGAAAGGCAGAAGATTTACAGTCTTCCGTGATTGCCGCTACACGATTCCAGCGTATACTTGGAGCCACCTCTCGGGCTCGAACCGAGGACCTGCTGTTTACAAAACAGCTGCTCTAGCCAACTGAGCTAAGGCGGCAAAATATTAAAAGTACAGGTATAAGTGTACAAAATTATGTCTGTTTTTGCAAGAAAATAAAAAGGCTACATATCTACACGACGACGAGGTCGCACGTGCACAGGTTGCGGTTGTGAGCGTAAGATTGTTTTAGCGACTTTTTCGCGCAAGTTCATGGCCAGTTCAGATCGACCGGTTCGTTCATAAGCATCAGCTAAAAGATTAAGTGTTTGAGTATTAGTATTTAAATCTAGGGCTTTTTCTAAAGAGCTAATCATCTTTTCTTCGTGTCCTAGTTTCTCTTGAACTTTAGCATAGGCTATATGACGGGCTGGCAAAGTATCATCGATCGATAAAGCTTGTTCAAATGCTAATGCAGCCTTTTCGTAATCGCCTGTTTCGTAATATATCAAACCAACATTATGCAAGCTGCTGGCGCTAGGTTCTAATGATTGAGCAATCTCAAAACATTCGATTGCGTCCTTAAGTGATTTTTGTTTAGCATATAAAATACCAAGTCGATTATAGGCACTGGCGTTTTTTTCATCGACACGCAAAATTGTTAACAATGCTTTTTCGGCACGTAGATATTTTTTTGATTGTAGTGATTCGTGAGCAATAGACCAAAGTTGATCCAGCCTCTCAGATAGTTTGACTGGTAAATCGGCTTCGGCCTCTTCGATTGTCTGTGGCTGATACATCACCCAAACGCCCAAAGCTATGATTAATAAAAGTCCTAACATATTTATCCTATTATATCATCATTTGTGCCAAACACAGGCGGATGTTGCCGTTTGCCTCGACGCGTTCGTATGTCTTAAGCACGATGTCGACTCGCCTTATAGTGTCAGCTTGCGGATTAGTTTCGATGCTATGTTTTAGAATTTTTGCCATATAAAGAATCATTTTCAAGGTAAGTTGTCTATTATCTTTATATCTTTGGGCAATAAGCAGTTTTTGATAAAGCCTGCCCTGCAAGGCTTCGCGAGCATCACGGACTATATTGCTGGCACTTGTAAAATAACTTTCATCTTGAATAAGTCTAGTAATTTCGGCCGGCAGTCCTGATGCCATAAATAATAATTGTGCCTGTTTGGTCTTATCGACTATTCCTAGCTCATTTATTAAATTTTCGGATTGCTGGCTGGTAATTGGTTTTATCTCAATTTTTTTGACACGTGACAATATAGTTGGTAATAATTTAGACGTCGAACTAGACACTAAAATGAAGTAAATCCCCTCGCCTGGCTCTTCTAGCAGCTTCAAAAAAGCATTTTGAGCTTGATGCGTCATTCGCTCGGCATAATCGATTACAATCAATCGCCTATCTTTTAGTTTAGTTCGGGCATTTTCAGATATTTTACGAACAATATCGATACTAATTACACCTTTTTCAAGATCAATTTTTTCATCTTTTTCGGGCAAAATAATGCTTGGTTTTACACTTAAAAGTTCGCCAATATATCTAGCCGCCGTGCTAAGCCCTACGCCACTTTCACCTGTAATCAGGACTGATTGCGGCATATTGGCAACGGTAGTTATTATTATTTTTTGGCTGATTGGATTTAGAATCGGTTTCATTATAATTTAATGCTTGGAAAGATTTTTTTAAACTCGGCCGGTATGGCGGCAGTAAATGTTTGGCGATTACCGTTAGGGATTGTTATTTCAAGGCTCATAGCGTGCAGATATAATCTGTCGGCTTTTTTGCCATAAATTTTATCACCATGAATTGGAGTACCTAGATATTTCATATGTACGCGTAACTGATGTGTTCGGCCAGTTTGTGGTTGCAATTTGATTAATGAATATTTGTTGGTAGAATCGACAACTTCATATTTAGTAACGGCGCTTTTTCCCTTGCTGTCGACGGCAAAAGTGCTTGGTGCTGAAGGATTACGATTGATCGGCAGGTCAATATTTGCCTTGGCGAGTTTTGGGATTCCATCAACAATTGCTAGGTATGTTTTTGAGGTTTTTCGATCGGCAAATTGTTTTTGCAATAATGTAGCAGTTTCTTCATTTCGCGCGCCAATCATAATACCGCTGGTGTCGCGGTCTAGTCGGTGAATAATGCCCGGACGGTTAGTATCGGAGTTATAGGTAGTGTATTGTTTAAAAAAGTCGGCTACTGTAAACTCATCATTTAGCGCACCTTTACTGTGCGATAACACCCCAATTGGTTTATTGATGACAACAACATTATCGTCGATATAGACGATTGGCAGTTCGCTGTCACTAAAATCGGTTTTTTCGGGTATGTTTATGGCGATTTTATCAGTGTCGACTACTTCGTGTTTTGGAGCCTCTACGACTTGACCATTAACGCTAATAAATCCAGATTTAATAAATTTTTGCCAAGTGCTGCGTGAGTTTTCTGGATATCGTAATGACAGTTCATTATCTAACCTTTTTTTATTCGATACTACCGTGAAAAGATAACAGCCTTTGCCTTTGTATGGCATTTCGTAGGTTTTATTTTCGTCGCGTGGATTTTTTATTAATTCGCCAGTAATAGTGTTTTTGACCGATTTTATTTGACCGACAATATAATCAATATCATCCTCGGCCGAGTCGTCAAACAATACATAAAAATGATGCCGGTTAAACACGAATGAAGCCAACGTATTTATTGGCGTTGGATTGGTTATTTTGATACTTTCGACATTTCGAGGTACGTTTTTTTCATCCGCTAATTCAAAGCGGCGCAAAATATCTAAAATGTCACGGCTAGAAACTTTTGTCATAATTAAGCCTTTGGTCGCAATCCGACGGCCTGCTGGGCGCGCAGTAGCGTCGCATTAGCAACTGGGTTTAATTCAGCTTCAGATTGCTCTAGCTTGGATAATAACTGCTCGTCGGTAATGTTATTATATTTGGCCTGAAAGTCGGCCAGAAAGGCTCGTACAGCCTCTGCAACGGCAGATTTAAACTCACCATAGCTAGTTTTGCCTGCCCACCGTGCATTTACCTCTGCTTGATCACGATTTGTCAGCATGGCCAACATCTGCAACATACTAGTGATGCCTGGTTGTTTTTCCCAATCAAAATTAATCACACCTACACTGTCGGTTGTGGCGCTCATAACTTTTTTGGCAGCCACGTCGGGATTGTCGATTAGTAAAATCTTTGATTTGTCGTTATCGTCACTTTTACTCATCTTTTTAGTTGGATCAGTTAAGCTTCGAATCCGAAGGCCATTATCTCGTTTTATGAATTTTGATTGTTCGGATGTTGCTAGTGGCACAGTGAAAATCTCATTGAATTTATTATTCATTCGGATGGCGATATCACGAGCGATTTCAAGGTGCTGAAACTGATCCTCGCCCACTGGCACGTATTTAGCATCGTAAAGTAAGATATCGGCTGCCATTAGGACTGGGTAGTTAAACAACCCGACGGTTACTTGTCCGCTATCGGCAGATTTTTCTTTGAATTGTGTCATTCGGCTCATTTCGCCAAAACCAGTGAAACAATCTAATATCCAGGTCAATTCACTGTGGGCCGGGATGTAGCTTTGACGGTAAATAAAAGTGTCGGTATTGCTAATATCTAATCCTGCGGCGATAAAATATTTAAGATTGTTCAAGGTGTTGCGATACAGTGATGAATAATCAATCGGCGTTGTAAAGCTGTGCAGATCGGGCACAAACATGTTAATTTGATACTGACCGGCGAATTCGCGCTGCATATTAACAATCGGCAACATAGCGCCTAAGTAATTAGCAATAGTTGGTTCTTCATTTGATCTGATACCGGTTAGGATTATAGGTTTTGTCATATTAAGTTCTATTATACATTATCTGTAGCTGCTCCACTATAACGACCGTTCGGGAGACTATCCCCTAATAGCAAGTAAGCAGATATAGTTATATAATAGTCCTAATGGAAGAGGAAGTAAAAAATCTAGAAACTGCTAACTTTATTAATGTTTATGGGGTGGCAAAGCAGATTCATCAAGAACTGAACCTAACGAAGAGCAATGAGGTGACTCTTGACCTTTTTCGTGCACATGATGATGTATGGAAGGCAGAGAACGTTCAATCTATTCAGGGAGCAAGGGTACGTGAAATAAAATTGCGAGTTCTTAATTATCTTAAAGAGATAAGTATCTTATATGCAACCCCGTCTCCACTTACCGCAAGATTAATAGTTAATCGAGATAAATTTTATGAGTTTTATGGGTACTTGAGACAAAGAAGTCTTGCAAATACTATCAATCAAACAAAACTTCTAATTGATAGTAATAAAGTGCCTAATAGCGAAAAAGTAACTCCTGCTACTCAACAGACCGCTCCGTTACCTCCTATCTACGAAATAACATTTAAGGACGGTATTATTTTTCTAAACAATATCTATATGACCAAGCCCCAGTTTGGGTCAATTAACTACGACTTTTTCGAGTTTTTATACTCAAACCCCAACGAACGTCATAGCGTTAAAGAGATTAGAGAAAAAATTAACTCACCAGCTAAAAAAACAGTCCATCAGATTTTAAGTGACCTTAAATTTAAAGGTGAACTGAAAAATTTATTTTTCAAGGCGAGTAGTACTGCTGTTGAGTTTCGTAACCCGATTACACCAGAGATATTAAAGTCGAAGGATATTGAATACCTCAATCTTGTAGAGATTGGTAGAAACTTGGTAGAAAACCATAAAAAATAGTAGAAACAGGTAGAACAGATAGGAAATAGCCTTATTGCTTTGCTCACAGTCTATGCTAGAAAGGTAATAGTAGAAAACTATTACTTATGCCAGCGTAGCTCAATGGATAGAGCGCGTATCTATCTAATATGTCGATGACGGTTCGAATCCGTCCGCTGGTACCAAACAATTCAATCTCAAGAAATGCGTAAGGAGCACTTGCGTGCTCCTGCGTATCTATCTATATATATTTTATCAGATGTTCTTGTTGATTGCCACAACTTCACAGAAAGGTCTTTTAAATATGTCTCAAAATTATAAACAAATGTACATTAGTAACACCTTAATATATATACTTGACAACAAGTATATTACGAGTATAATTAGAAGTATGAGATATACACACGCACAATTTATGAAAGATTTTCCCGACGAAAATACTTGTCTTGATACTATCTTTCAAGAACGTTATGGCGATGTTACTATTTGTCCTAATTGTGGCGTGATAGACACTAAGTTCTATCGTGTTAAAGGTCGTAAATGTTACGCTTGTATGCATTGTGGCTACCAATTACACCCACTAGCCGAAACAATCTTTCATAAGTCATCTACACCGCTTAAAAGTTGGTTTTACGCCATATATCTATTCTCTGTATCTAAAAACGGTGTAGCCGCTAAAGAATTAGAACGACACTTAGGAGTTACTTATAAAACAGCTCATCGTATGGCTCGACAAATACGCTCTTTAATGACCGCTACTGGGTCTAAAATAAGCGGTAATGTAGAGGCTGATGAAACATATATTGGAGGAAAAACTTATAGCGATAGGCGTTTCAAAAACAAGACACCCATTTTAGGTGTTGTCGAACGAAAAGGAGAAGTTCGAGCTAAAGTTGTTGATGGTGCTAATGCGAGCACAGCTTTACCGTTCTTACGAGCAAATATTGAAGCGAACAGTGCAATTATTACAGATGACAGTCGTATCTATAACCGATTGAAAAGAGAATACCCTCACGAATCTGTGAATCACTCACAATACGAATATGTCAGAGGTATAATTCACACAAATACTATCGAGGGTTTTTGGGGACAGATGAAGCGCTCGATTGACGGTACTTATCACTGCGTTTCGCCGAAGTACTTGCAATATTATGTGAACGAGTTTGTTTTTCGCTACAACCTTCGGGGTGTAGTTGTTTATCCTGCTCTTTTGGAACTGGCTGCGAAGCGCGTTTGATTAGTTTTTTGAATAGTTTTTTACTCATATCCCATACCTTTTAAAAACAAGAACCCCGCTCCGAGGAGCGGGTAAAATCTTACTTTTTAATATTACTCCTTGTCTTATTATTTGTCAATACATTCTCAGTAATTTTGATATACTCGAACTTGTCTTTAAGACTGTCTATCGTCTTATAGCTGCATCTAGTGTTTTTTATAGCAAAGGTTCTTAATTCCCAAGAAAGCAATGCATCAAACGAATAGATACGTATATGTTTGCCTTGCGAGTGTAATCTTTGGATAAGTGGGTGATAATCGCAATCACCGCCAAATAGTACAAAAGTGTCTAAATCATTAATTGAGTCCATAGCAGACATCGACAACTCAACATCCATATCTCCCTTGGTTTTATATGTGCCATCATCCTGTTTTATGTACTTTAGTGGTTTTAAAATAACATCATACCCCATTCCTTCAAGTTTTGCATATATCCTTGCTTGCATTTTGGCTTTTTCTACAAAAACAGGGCTTTTAGGCTCGGTATCAATAGCACCAAAGAACCTATAAAACTGTGGTTTATAATGTAATTTCAAATAATCTTTAATTTTTTCATAGTCAACAAACCACCTTACGTCAGATTCCATATTTAGTGAGCCCCAAACTACATTAGAGCCGTCAATAAAAACTCCACAACGTAATTTTCTAACTTTGCTATTAACCATATTTATATTATACACCTATAAATGAATTACACTTACTTGCTATGAGGGGATAGTCTCCACCGTTCGTATATTGACATACTAAACCATTTATGCTAATATAACAAAGATATAGTTGTTATTAATAGCTAATCGGTCATTAATAAATCAGATTATTTATTCTTTTCCTCCTTTAGGGGTGGCGCATTATTAATTTATAAAAATTAGTATTGCGCTGCTCCTGAATTATTTTCGGGATCGGCAAAAATTATGGCCGACTCGGCCGAAGATTATAAGGAGGAAATAAAAATGGGAAAAAACGGAGAAAACAACAAAGAAAAGGACGATTCTCTATTTGAGGCCATATTTGGCAACAGGGGTTTTGTGCTTGGCTTAGGCGGTTTGGGGATGATTATTGAGAGCATAGTAGGGCCTGATCGTGTCATGATTCGTATTGCGCAATTTGTGGGTGACTATGATGAGGTCGAAGACTCTGAGGACAATAAAAAAATCTTAGTCGCAAACACAATTAAGTCTATTGTGGGCGAGTTCGGTATTGAGAAGCTTGAAAAAGGTTTGATGGACTCGTTTCGCGAACACAAAAATTGTGGTAACGAAAATTGCAAAGGACGATATTTCATTGAAAAATTTATCGATCTTGCAGGTATGAATGTTTTTTCGGAATCTTTTGTTTCGTGGTGGCAATCAACAAGACCTACCGTATTCATAATTAGCCAAAACAAGTTCACGGTTAATGGTGAGATAACAACACCTATTGATGCCTTAATTGCATTAATGGATAGGGTTGATTATTTTAAAGATAATGTTGAGGTTATGTCCGTTATGACGGGCACAATAAACTTTGATATGTCTTCAATAAAGCCTCTATTAACAGAGTGGTCCGCGCCTGTTATGGCTTTGGAGAAGATTATCGGTTACGGCGCTGCGTGCGATGATAAGGAGTGCACCGGTTGTATGTTTGTCAAAAAGCTTGTTGAAAGACTTGGGCTTGATAACCTGCCGGAATCGACGCAAACTTTATACAGGAAGGTTTTTCTTCCAAACTAATAATCTGATTATGCTAACCAAAAAGCCCTGGATTTATCCAGGGCTTATTTATTTGGTTAACGTTTGCTAAACTGTTCGCGTTTGCGAGCAGATCGCAGACCGTATTTCTTGCGTTCTTTTTCGCGAGAATCGCGCTCTAACATATCAGCTTTTTTAAGAACTGGTCGTAGGTCGCTAAATCCAACAATCAAAGCCTTTGCGATAGCTAATTTAATAGCATCAACCTGGCCAGCTAGACCGCCACCTTTTACTAGAATAGTAACATCAAAATCTGATTGTTTGCTTACTAGCGCTAGTGGGTCGGTAATCTCAGCTAACTGAGTTTTATTCTCGTTTAGATATTCAGCCGCAGGTTTATCATTAATTGTGATTTTACCTTTACCGGCGTATAAACGAGCGCTAGCGGTTGCGCTTTTGCGTCGTCCAAGTCCGTAAAAATATTTTGCTTTTGTGTCGGCCATATTATTTAACCTCTACTTTCTCGGGGGTCTGAGCGGTGTGGGCGTGATTTTCGCCAACAAAGACGCGCAGACGACCTAGTCGTTCAGCAGCTAGTTTGTTGCGAGGAATCATGCCTTTAACAGCTTCTTCAATAATTCGCTCTGGGAATTTAGCACGCATTTTGCCTAGTGGGGTCTTAGTCATGCCGCCTGGAAAGCCAGAGTGATTATAATACATCTTGTCGGTTTCTTTTTCGCCAGTTACAACAACTTTTTCGGCATTTATAACGACAACATAATCACCAGCATCAGTGTGCGGGGTGTAAGTTGGTTTGTATTTGCCAATCAAGTATTTAGCGATGGTTGTTGCGACTCGGCCTAAAGTGGCAGAAGATGCGTCAACTAATATCCAGCGCCTGGTAACTTCGGTTGATTTTTGTGAGTAGGTTTTAGCGTTAACAGACATTATTTGTTCTCCTTGGTTTTAGCGACTGAGGGTTTAGCCTCTTTGGCTTCAACTTTTTCTTCTGCTTCTTTAATCTGGTCAACAAATTCAATTATTGCCATTTGAGTGCCATCGCCAACTCGTACGTCTGTACGTTCAACTCGTATATGACCACTTACGCGGCCAGCTAGTTGAGGTGCAATTACATCTACTAACCTAAAGGCAGCTTCTTGCGTGCTTAGACCTGCAATAACCATACGACGATTATGTAAATCACCTTTTTTAGCCTTTGTGATTAGCTTTTCGATATAACGAACAAGTTCTTTGGCTTTTGGCAAAGTAGTTTCGATTTTGCCATGCATAACCAAGCTTGTTGCCAAGCCTTTGATTAGCGCGCTTCGTTGATCGCATTCGCGACCAAATTTGCGTCCTATATATCCGTGTCTATGCATAATTAAATTTCCAATTCCGCCAATTTCTCTTTGACCTCGTCAAGTGCTTTTGATCCAAAACCTTTAAGTTCGCGCAAATCTTGTTCGCTAAGCGTTACAAGGTCGTGGACTGTGCGGATTTCGTTGTTGATTAAAGCATTTGCGGTGCGAGCAGTTAAGTTTAGTTCCTCGATAGGAGTATTTAGTTCGCTATCATCATCATTTTTATCTTGACCTAATGCAGGCGCCGAGGCAACGATAGTTGAACCAGCAAGCGCGGTATATTGGTTTACTAAGATAGCAGCAGCTTGTTCAAATGCATCACGTGGTGAAATCGATCCGTCGGTCTCGACAGTGATGATTAACTTATCAAGATTAGTTTCTTGACCAACGCGAGTACCTTCGATTTTGTAGCGAACGCGCAAAACTGGGCTAAAAATTGCATCAACTGCAATCATGTCGCTGTGTAGTCGTTTGCTGCTTGAGATTTCGATAGTTTGGTAACCACGGCCAGATTCGACAACCATATCAATCATGACTGATTTTTTTGGATCATCGATGTTACAAATAACTTGGTCTGGGTTTACAACTTCAACATCGGCTGTAGTTTTAATATCACCAGCGGTTACAACGCCAGCGCCTTTTTTCTCTAAACGAAGCTCGACTGGTTCGTCGCTAAAACATTTTAGTCGAATATTTTTGATATTCAACATAATGTCTACTACATCTTCACGAACACCGGGAATAGTTGTGAATTCATGAGTTGCGCCCTCAATACGAAAAGCTGTGATTGCAGCACCTTCGATACTTGAAAGTAATACTCGTCTGAAACTATTTCCCAGAGTATTACCATAGCCGGCATGTAAAGGCTCAATATTGAATGTTGCGCTGTTAGCATCGTGTTCATCGATGTTTGCAAGTGCTGGGTTGTGAATAACTTTTGTCATTAGTTTAGGCTCCTTTACCCTTTAGCGTGAGTAATACTCAACGATTAATTGTTCTTTAATATCTGCTTCGGCTTCATCGCGAGTTGGCAGACCGGTGATAGTAATAGTTAATTTTTTGTCATTGCTTTTCAACCAGCTTAAAGGCTGTTGAAAAGTGTTTTTAGCTATCTCATCCATTTGGCTGAAATAGCCAGATTTTGCACTTTTTGGTCGAACGACGATTTCATCGCCTGGTTTTAGTCGGATTGATGGGATATCAACACGAAGACCGTTTAACATAAAATGTCCGTGGCCAACCAATTGGCGAGCTGCACGTCGGCTAGTTGCAAAACCAGCACGATAAACTGCGTTATCCATGCGTCGTTCAAGTAGCTGAAGCAACATTTCACCTGGCATTACACTATTACCGCTTAAACGGCTAGCTTCGATCATTAATTTTGCAAATTGCTTTTCAAGTAGGCCGTAAGTTCGGCGGACTTTTTGCTTTTCGCGTAGCTGTGTTAAATACAAACTACCTTTATTAGCACGACCATGAGCGTGTTGACCAGGGATACCGGTCTTTTTAGCCATGATTTTATGCGCCTTTGGATGAAGGGCGTAGCCTTCTCGACGACTTTGTTTAACTATAGGAGAAACATCTCGTGCCATATTATGCCCTTCTCGCTTTACGTGGACGAACACCACCATGTGGGATGCCGGTTACATCTTTGATACCATCGACTGCAATTTCAAAACTGCTCATTGCACGAATTGCTGCATCACGTCCAAGGCCTACGCCTTTGACGAATACTTCAACTGATTTTGCGCCAAACTGAGTTTTAGCCGCTTCAGCGACTTTTTCAGCTGCGATTTGTGATGCATATGCAGTACCTTTTTTGCTACCGCGAAAGCCATTTGCTCCAGCGCTAGAGGTTGTCAAAACATTTCCCTTTTTATCGGTAAATGTAACAATCGTATTATTAAAGGTTGCTTGAATGTGAAGTTGACCAGCAGGAACTGATCGGCGTTGTTTTTTCTTAGTATTGGTCGTAGTTTTTACATCTGCCATAATCTAGTCCTTTCTATGTCTTAGTTGCGGCTTTTTTCTGTGTGCCGCCAACTGTTACTGCTTTACCTTTACGAGTTCGTGCATTCGTACGGGTTCGTTGTCCTCGAACTGGCAAGCCAGCTTTGTGACGCAATCCGCGGTATGAGCTAATGTCTTTAATGCGCTTAATATTATTTGTTACTTGACGCTGTAAATCGCCCTCAGTCACGTAATCTTTATCGATTACGTCGCGGATGCGTTGTTCTTCAGCCTCGGTGAGATCTTTCACCCGAGTGGTCGGCTCGACTTTAGCCGCCGCAAGGATGCTAGATGCAAATTTTGGACCGATGCCGTAAATATACGTCAAAGCGATCTGAATTTGCTTTTCTGATGGGATAGTTACCCCAGAGATTCGAGCCATTCTTAACCCTGCCTTTGCTTGTTTTTAGGTTTTTTCTTATTGATAACACGAAGGACACCTTTGCGGCGAACCAACTGGTCATCAGGACTAATTTTTTTTACACTTGCACGAACTTTCATAAGCGTTTAAAAAACTCCTTACCTATGTTTAGTTAATAATAATTAATCTTTTAGGCGGAAAGCGATTCTTCCCTTACTAAGATCGTAAGGAGTCAACTCGACTTCCACCTTATCGCCTGGCACAAGTCGGATATAATGCTTGCGCATTTTACCAGAAATATGAGCGATTATATTGTGGCCATTCTCAAGTTCTACCTTAAATTGAGTATTAGGCAGTGATTCCACCACCTTACCTTGCAATTTAATTACTTCTTTTTGATTGACCATAGGTTACAATAAATGATTATACACCAAAATTAAGATAGCGTAAAGAGTAAAATTAACATAATAACGACGTTACTGTGTCGATTTGATTGTATTTTTATTATATCGCAAAACCAAAAAGCTTGTCAAATAAACTTAAACAAAAACACCTAGCCTACTAATCAATATATTCTCATTAATTAATAAGATCTATTCTATAATCTACTTGCTATTTATAGTCGTCGTAAGTGACCATTAGGGCGCGAGAGTTGATTTGGCGTAGTGATTCAAGTGCAACAGATACGACAATTAACAGCCCCGTACCGCTAATAGCTAATTTACTGCCGGTGATGCCAGCAATATTAAACATTAAATATTCACCTATAAATGGCAGTATGGCTATCAGGCCAAGCGCTAGTGAGCCAAATAATGTTAATCGGTTAACTGTACTGCTAAGATATTTTTCGGTCTGTATGCCAGGTCTGACGCCTTCGATAAAGCCACCTTGTTTTTGTAGGTTTTCGGCAATTTCGTTTGAGTTAAAGACGATACCAGTGTAAAAATACGTAAACAGAATGACTAGCACGAAATAAGCAGCTGGATAGATAAATGCCTGAGCAGTTCCACCAGTAAATGAGCCTGGGCTTGGAGCTTGGAACCAAGATATAAGATTGTTAGCAATACCCATATAGTTGGCATTGTTCATAGATTTTAATAATTGGCCGACAAAGGCTGGTAGTGATAAAAATGCCACCGCAAAGATAATTGGGATAACATTGGCGGCGATTAGTTTAATTGGCAGAATGCTTTTGATGCCACCGTAACTGCTGTTGCCATGGACGCGCTTGGCGTAATTTATCGTAACAATTCTTTGAGCTTCGTTAATTTTAACTAGGATATAAAGAATCAACAAGAAAGCTACTATCAATCCAGCTGCAACTGCGGCCGTTGTTGGGTCTATAGGTACCGTGAACCAGTTAAATACATTTAAGCTACCGTTAGCGGTATTAAATAATGAAGTACTAAGGCTGCCGATCATCGTAGGCAATTGGCTGACGATACCGGCAAAAATGATTAAGCTGATACCATTACCAACACCTTGTTCGGTGATTAACTCACCTAGCCACATTAATAGGATTGAACCAGCGCTCATGGCAGCTACGGCCACAACCCAGACGATTAACGAAGAGTCAGCTAGTGTGGTTGTGCTGCCAGCCAAAACTGTTTGGCGCAAGATATAAATAAAGGCAATTGATTGCACGATCGCAAGTGGAACAGATATCATTCGAGTCCACTGATTAATTTTGCGTCGGCCAGATTCACCGTCTTTGTGTAGCTCTTCTAGTTTTGGAATAGCCTTAGTTAGAAGCTGAGTAATAATTGATGAAGTGATAAATGGACTCATACCAACAAGGATAATCGAAAAGCTCGTCAAAGCTCCACCTGAAAGCAAGTTCAAAAATCCTCCAAAATCAGATTGACCAATTACACCATTAATAACCTCTTTTAATTGAGTTGGCTCGGCAAGTGGCACTGGTATATGGGCCAAAAATCGGCAAGCGATTATAATTCCTAGTAACGCCAACAGGCGCTTTAACATATCACGATTCTTTAATGATTTTAAAATTACTTTCCAGTTCATTTTTTACCCTCTCTCGTATATCTATTATTACACAGGAGGGGCGTCTAGTGACACCCCGATGAGTATAATAATACTACTTTTCTGTTTTTACGGCTTTTTTAAGAGGCGTAGCGGTCTTTACGAAAGTACCACCATTCTTAACAACAGCTGCTTGTACGCTTTTACTAGCGCCAGAAACATGTAATGTTATCTTTGTAATTAATTCACCACGAAGAATAACTTTAACGGCCTGGTATGGAGACGAGATTAAACCAGCCTCGAAAAGAGTAAAGTTGTCAGCCGTCTTGCCATCAAAAGCGTTTAGATGGTCTAAATAAACAACTTGAGCAGGCGCCTTCAATGATTTAAAGCCACTGCCTTTTGGAGTTGCAGTAACTAGAGATCTTGAGCCACCCTGGAAACTTGCGCGAAGTTTTTTACCAGACCTAGCTTTTTGACCTTTTGTACCACGACCAGCAGTTTTACCTTGACCAGCAGCAATACCACGGCCGACTCGCTTGATTTTTTTATTAGCGGTAACTTGTAATTCGTTATATTTCATTACTTAGTCTCCAAAACTTTCTTCGATACTTTTTTAACTGTTTTAGCTTTTGTTTTTTCAACAATTGGAGAAACCTCAACGACAGTTTCAGCTACTTCTTCAGCTTTTACGGCTTTTTTCTTTACATTTAGCCACTGACTTTTTGGAACGATACTAACTAATGCTTTAATTGTGGCGTAGGCAATATTGACTTTGTTGGTTGATCCTAAAGATTTAGTCATTAAATCACGAATACCAGTAAGGCCAATAATTGTTCGAACAACACCACCAGCGATAATACCAGTACCAGGGGCAGCTGGTTTAAGTAGAACATGTGCACCAGTAAATTTAACTTCTGCTTCATGAGGAATAGTACCGTTGTGGGTAGCAATCGTTACCATCTGCTTTTTAGCAACATTGGTTGCTTTTAAAACAGCAGCTTGGACATCGGCGCCTTTTGCGACACCAACACCAATTTTATTTTTGCCATCACCAACAGCTACAAGAGCTTTAAATCGAAAACGTCGTCCACCCTTAACTACACGAGAAACTCGATCAACGTTTAGGACTATTTCCTCAAACTGTTTTGGTTCGGCTGGCGCTTGTTCGCGTCGGCCAGAATTTTTGCGTGAATCATATTCAGCCATATTAAAACTCCAAACCTTCCTTGCGAGCAGCATCGGCAAACGCTTTTAGGCGGCCAGCATACTGGCGACCATTGCGATCGAATACTACTGCGTTAATCTTTGCTTTTTTAGCTTTTTTGGCAATATCAGCACCGACAAATTCACATTGCTGTGTAATTGTGCCAGTTTGTTTAATACCAACGGTTGTGGCGGCTGCTAAAGTCTTGGTAGCGGTATCATCAATTAGTTGAGCGCTGACATGTTTGTTACTAATAGTCACGCTTAAACGTGGACGAACAGCTGTTCCAGAGATTTTAGCGCGAACTCGTAATTTTCGCAAACCAAAATTCAACATTTTTTTTGCTAAGTTAGACATACTATTTACCAGCCTTTCCAGCTTTGCGACGAACAACTTCGTCAGCATACTTGATGCCTTTACCTTTGTATGGTTCAGGCTTTTTAATTGAACGAATTTCAGCGGCAGTCTGACCAACAGCTTGTTTGTCGATACCACTAACGGTAATTGTCATCTTTTCTATCGCTAGATTGATACCAGCTGGGGCTTTATATTTAACTGGGTGTGAAAAGCCAACGATTAGTTCGATTTCGTGGCCACCACCATTAATACGAAAACCAACACCGTTAACTTCTAGTTTCTTTTCATAACCCTGAGTTACACCGATAACGGCATTATTTAATAATGCACGTTGTAGACCGTGTTGGGCTTTTGCTGTAAATTCATCATCCTTGCGGGTAACAATTGCTTGATTACCTTCTAGGGCAACAGTTACGTCGCTTAGATGTGGGACAGTTAATTCGCCTTTTGGCCCCTTAACTGAGATAACATCTAAGTCGACCGTGATTGTCACACCGGCGGGTATTTCAATGGGTAGTTTTCCGATTCGACTCATATTTTTCTCCTAATAAACCTTTAATATTAATTCGCCGCCCAAACGCTGTTTGATGGCTTTGTGGCCAGCCATAACACCTTTGCTGGTGCTAACCAAGACCATACCTCGGCCATTTTTGACCTTTGGAATCTCGGCTGCGCCAACATAAACACGTCGGCCTGGCTTTGATAAACGAGTGATCTCGTTAATGGTTGGGTTCTCACCGATGTTATTTATAGTTATAACCAAGATATCACGAGGCTTTGAACTTTCAACTTTAACTTCAGCTAAATAGTTAGCCTTTTTTAGTTCTTTGGCGATAGTAACCTTCAACTTACTTGAAGGAACGTTGATTTCATTCTTGCCAGCCATAACTGCGTTACGAATACGAGTTAGTAGGTCGGCGATTGGATCTGTAGATTGTAATGACATATATTTATTCCTTTCCTACCAACTACTCTTAGTTATGCCAGGGATTTCTCCCTTTGAGGCTTTATCTCTAAAGTTAATACGACTTAGACCAAATCGGCGCATAAAGCCACGTGGTCGACCATGAAGTGCATCACGGTTCTTCCAGCGAGTTGGCGAACTGTTTCTTGGTAGTTTTGCCAAACCCTCTTGATCACCTAATTCTTTTAATTCTGCTCGTTTAGCGGCATATTTTAGAATCATTTTCTTGCGTTTTTCGTCTCGTACGACTGCTGATGTTTTTGCCATTAGTTTTTGCCTCCTTGTTTTTCAAACGGAATACCAAATTTTTCTAGTAGGGCTCGACTAAGAGTTGCATTACCGCCAGAAATTACCATAGTAACTTGTAGGCCATGTAAAATTTGGGTTTCTTCGAATGTTAATTCAGGAAAAATTGATTGTTCGACAATACCAAGATTATAATTACCAGACTTGTCAAAAGCCTTGGCGCTAACACCGTGAAAGTCACGAACACGTGGTAATGAAACGTTTACTAGGCGGTCTAGGAATTCATACATACGAGCTCCGCGCAAAGTAACGCTAATACCGACACGGTTTAGACCGGCACGGATTTTAAATGTAGCGATAGATTTTTTAGCCATACGATCAACTGGAGCTTGACCAGTTATTTTCAAGATAGTATTTCGAACTACCTCGTAATGACGTTTATCATCTTTATTTTTGCCAATTCCTACGCTGACTACAATCTTTTCAAGTTTTGGAACTTGATGGATATTAGCTAATTTTAATTCGGCTTGTAGTTCCTTAACAAATTGAGTCTTGTATAAGGCTTTCAGGCGAGGAGTTGAGCTAGTTATAGTTGTTTTAACCATTACTTTATCTCCTTATTTTTTAATTGACGAGCTAGACGT
Organism: uncultured bacterium; assembly: GCA_903952435.1. Classification (GTDB taxonomy): domain Bacteria; phylum Patescibacteriota; class Saccharimonadia; order Saccharimonadales; family Saccharimonadaceae; genus UBA1547. Next base: position 24,418 of record CAJBFN010000006.1, on the reverse strand, counting down.
AATTTCTTGCCATCGTCAGTTTTTGATAAACCAACTCGGCTGGTTTTACTAGTCTTTTCATCAACTACTAGTGCAACCTTATGAATTGGAGTCGGAATATGCATATCTTTTTGACCACCGCGTGGATTGTGGGCACTAGGTTTGATTTTTCGGCTAATATTGCCAATACCTTCGATTAGGATTGTGCCTTTTTTAGCCAAAACCTTAACAACCTTGCCAGTCGTACCTTTGTTTGCGCCACTGATTAGTTTAACTATGTCGCCTTTGATAATTTTTTTCATATTATAATACCTCCGGTGCTAAGCTGATAATCTTTGCGTAGCCCATATCGCGAAGTTCGCGTGGCACTGGTCCGAAAACACGAGTACCTTTTGGAAGTTTGTCATCTCCAACAATTACAGCTGCATTATCGTCAAAAACGATAGTAGAGCCATCTTTTCGTTGAATTTGATCACGAGTTCGAACGATAACTGCCTTGACGACAGCTTTTCGCTTTACGACGCCTATGGCTGATGCAACTTTTACGCTAGCGACGATAAGGTCGCCAACGCGCGCATAGCGACGACGTGTGCCACCAAGAACTCGGATACAAAGGATTTCCTTTGCGCCTGAGTTGTCGGCAACTTTTAGACGGGTTTCTTGTTGTATCATATTAAGCCTCTACCTCTACGCCTTTAAGTTCAATTGAACCATGAGAGCGTTCTACGATAGAATCTAACTTGAAAGATTTTCGTTTTGATACTGGGCGAGTTTCACTAATTGTTACTTTGTCGCCTTTTTTTGCACTATTTTCTTCATCGTGGACTGCATATTTTCGGCTAACGGTATATTGTTTGCCATAAATAGGATGTGTTTCACGACTAGTAACAGTGACGGTGATTGTTTTGTTCGCTACATCCGATGTAACGATACCTATCAATGTCTTGGCCATATTATTTACTCTCCTTTGCTGTCATTTCATTTGCTCGGATAGCAGTGTGAAGACGAGCTATTTCTTTACGGGTTTGCTTGATAACACTAGGGTTAGTTAATTCACCCATTTTGTGTCCGCGTTTTGATTCAATTAAATCAGTTTGTTTTGCAATTAGATCAGCACGAAGTTGATCGATAGTTTTAACTTCGGGAGCTTTTTTGATAATTTTTTTAGCCATTATATTTGCTCCTTTAGGATAAACTTAGTTTTTACTGGTAGTTTGTGTGACGCTAAGCGCATTGCTTCGCGGGCAACTGATTCCTCAACGCCCTTCATTTCAAACAAAACAGTTCCAGCCTTGACTTTTGCAACGAAAAATTCAGGATTTCCTTTACCGCTACCCATTTTTACATCTTGTGGTTTACGAGTAACTGGTGTGTGTGGGAATATTCGAATCCAGATTTTACCACCACGAGCGATATATCGAGTGATTGCTTGTCGGGCTGCCTCGATTTGGCGTCCCGTAATCAACTCATTTTCTTGTGATTGCAGACCGTAGTCGCCGAAAGCAACATATTGGCCGCGAGTTGCGATGCCTTTATTTTTGCCTTTTCGAACTTTTCGGTGTGCAGTTTTCTTTGGTAATAACATATCTTAAATCCTTTCCCCTTTGCAGATCCAGACCTTTACACCGATAATACCGGCAGGAGTCTGAGCTCTAGCAACATGGAAATCAATGTCAGCACGCAATGTGTGAAGCGGCACTGAACCTTGGATTAATTTTTCACTACGAGCCATTTCAGCGTTGTTCAAGCGACCAGCAACTTGGATGCGAACACCCTTAGCGCCAGCGGCCATAACATTTTGAGCAGTCATTTTGATAGCTCGGCGGAAGTTAACGCGTCGTTCTAGCTGCCTTGCAATATTCTCAGCAACTAATTTAGCAGCTAATTCTGGGCGTTTTACTTCTTCGATATTTAATCGAACTGGTAGGCTGGCGATTTTTTCAATTTCAGCCTTTAATTCGGTTGCGCCTGAACCACCACGACCGATAACAACACCAGCCTTAGCTGTGTGAATCGTAACAGTGATTAAGTTAGCCGAACGTTCAATTTCAATAAGATTGATAGTTGGTCGAGATGCAAACTTCTTTTCGATTATTTCGCGGATACGAACATCTTCAATTAGCAATTTTGCAAAATCTTTTTTAGGGGCAAACCATCTAGAGCTCCAGTTTTTATGGACTTGAAGACGGAAACTAATTGGGTTAACTTTTTGGCCCATCTTATTTATCCTCCTTTTTGATAGTTACTTTCGCTTTTTCAGTCGATACAACTGGAGTTTTCTTTTGTTTAATTTCACCAGTTACTTCTACTAAAATGTTAGATGTTTTCTTTTCAAATGGTAATGCACGACCGCGGCTGGCAGGAATAAATCGTTTTAGACGAGTTCCGCTTGTGACCGATATAGTCGAGATTACAATTGTCTTAGCATCTAAATTGAAATTATTAATTGCATTAGCCTTGGCGCTTTCTATAGCTTTTATAACTGGCAATGCTGCACGGCGTGGAACATGAGAAAGAATAACCAACGCGTCAGCAACGGTTCGACGACGAACTAGACTTGCAACAATCGCGACCTTACGGTTGGATTGGTCTACGCCTTCTATATAAGCGCGGGCTTTAATTAAATCAGCCATTATTTTTTATCCTTTCCACCATGTTTGCGGAATTTACGAGTTGGGCTAAACTCACCAAGTTTATGTCCAACCATATTTTCTGAAACTAATACTGGAATGTGAACCTTGCCATTATGAACAGCTATGGTTCGTCCAACCATGTCCGGGCTAATCATGCTAGCACGAGCCCAAGTTTTAATGATTGTGCGGTCATCTGCACCAAGCGCTGCAACTTTTTTTGCAAGCTTGAAATCTACAAATGGTCCTTTTTTAAGTGAGCGACTCATAGTTATTTCTTCCTCTTCGCATCATGGCGACTCTTAATGATCAACTTACTGACATCTTTACGACGACGAGTACGATATCCGAGGGTCAATTGACCCCATGGAGTAACTGGTGGCTTACCAGTACCGTGACGACCACCGTCACCACCACCGTGTGGGTGATCAACAGCGTTCATTACTACACCACGAACACCTGGTCGAATACCCTTGCGGCGATTTCGTCCAGCTGAACCGATTTTGACGTTTTGATGTTGGATATTGCCGACCATACCAATAGCAGCAGTTGCTTCCATGCGGAAACGACGAACTTCACCAGATGGTAGGCGTACAGATGCATAGTCACCTTCTTTGGCCATCAACTGAGCTTTTGCGCCAGCTGCACGAACCATTTGGGCGCCTTTACCTGCAGTAATTTCAATAGCATAAATCTGAGAACCAACTGGTATCTGAGAAAGTGGCATACGATTACCAGATTCAACTGGAGCATCGACACCGCTAACGATTGTTTGACCTTTGCTCATAGCTGTGTCAGCTAGAACATAGTGATAAAGACCATCTTGATCTTTAATACGAGCAATTCGGGCGCTACGATTTGGATCGTATTCGATTTCTTCGATAACGGCAGTTGTGCCAGGTGCTAATTTATGGTTAACCAAGCGATAATGACGCTTAACACCACCACCACGGTGACGAACTGTAATTCGGCCAGTGTTATTTCGGCCAGCATTCTGCTTTTTACTCTTAATTAAGCTTTTTAGTGGCTTTTTAGTAGTAATTTCGCTGGTATCCTGAGTAGTCATGCCACGACGAGCTGGAGTAGTTGGGTTGTATTGCTTAATTGACATTACTTCTTCTCCTTCTTTGTGGCCTTTGTTTCAGGCTCTTTTACTTCTTCAAAAACTTTAATGCTATCGCCTTTTGCAAGCAATACGTAAGCTTTCTTTAGATCTTTTCGGTTAATAGTAATCGGATGAGCTCGTTTACCACGAGAAGCACGGATTGCTTTACCAGATTGGATCAAAGTCTTGATACTAATAACATTTACACCAAACTGAGTTTCGACTGCAGTTTTAATTTCTTGTTTATTTGCACTTGCTGGAACATCAAAAATATAAATATTCTTTAACGATTGTCCGTAAGCTTTTTCAGTTTTGCGTGGATAGATATTCATATTATTTATCCTCCTTGCTTAGCCATTTTTCAATAACGGCAATTGACTTGGTCGATAGAACAACTTTGTCAGCATTTAGAATGTGATAAACACTTAGGTAATTAGCTCGGACCAACAAAATACTTTGAACATTGTTAGTTGCACGCAAGATTTCTGGGGTTTTTTCATCAACAACCATTAATACTTTACGGTCTAATTTGTTATCAATTAGGAACTTAACAGCTTCGCTGGTTTTGCCAGTAGTCTTGAAATCAAGCACAACGATCTTACCAGCAGCGTTAGATACCGACAAGGCTTGGCGTAATGCTACGCGCTTGCTGGTAGTTGTAAGCTTTTTAGTATAGTTTTCGTTGCCACGTGGTCCGAATACAACGCCACCACCGCGCCAGATTGGGTTTCGACTTGATCCGAAACGAGCTCGGCCAGTACCTTTTTGTTTCCAAGGTTTGCGGCCACCGCCACTTACTTCGCCACGTTGTTTAGTCGTAGCGCTAGCAGTTCGCGATTGCGCCAAGTAGCTATCATAAGCTAATTTTAATAATTCGTGATTTTTTACATCAACAGCAAAGATCTCTTTTGGTAAAGCAGATTTAACAGTAGATTTTTTGATTTCAGCCATTATGCTTTTCCTCCAATGATAATCAAGCCTTTTTTAGGACCTGGGACAGCGCCACGAAGACCAATTAGGTTAGATTCAGCATCAATATAAGCAACCACAAGGTTCTTAACGGTTACGCGGTCATGGCCCATTCGGCCAGCCATTCGCTTACCTTTGAAAACTTTTTGTGGATACATTGATCCGATTGATCCGACTTTACGGATATCACCCTTGCCACCATGAGTATGACGGCTGGTCTGGAAATTATGTCGTTTTACGGTACCTGCAAAGCCTTTGCCCTTGCTGGTGCCGGTTGCATCGACAACGTCTCCTAGGTTAAATGTTGTTACATCGATCGTGCTTCCTACTAGAAGGCCTTCTGGTAGGTTTTTAACACGAAATTCCCGAATGTGTTTCGGGGTACTTCCGGCTGGTTTTGTATGTCCAGCCACGGCCTTGCTCAGGTTCTTACCCTCACCATATGCCACTTGTACTGCGGTATAACCGTCGGTTTCGACAGTCTTAACCTGAGTCACAGTAATTGGGCCAGCTTGAATTAGCGTTACAGGAACTGCAACACCATCTTTGCTGATGATTTGGGTCATACCAATTTTGGTACCGAGAAGTGCTTTCATAGCGCTTTTACTCCCACTTAAAATTCTTGGTGGAAGGTGGTTTCTACAGATGTAGACCTACCAATTCACCAAGAATCGTTTATTAATATCGTATAAGTTACTGACTGATACTATCACACTATCTGTTACAAGTCAATAAATATGATATTATAAAAGAATAGAATTTATGTTAAAAATTAAAAATAACAATTGCAAAATTATCAAACGAATTTTATTTATATTTTTATTTGTTTCGCTAATTAGCTGCGCTTCTTATATCTGTTTTTATTATTTTATAAATCAACAAAGACTAGATAAAAAACAACAAGAAATTACCCAACAACTACAAGATGCAAAAAACCTAGCTGAATCAAAAGAAGCTAAAAGACTAGAGCCTGTCTATATATCACTTCCAAATACCCAGTCAATCAAGGCAATAGTTAGCGATTATCACCAGACTAATAATATTTGGATGTTAGTTAATAAAACTAACCCTATATCAACCACGTATACTCCAACTAATTTAAAAATTCCAAATATATATACTAATCCTGAAAAAGGCGATGAAGAAAGATCTGTTCGAGCCGACATAGAGCAACCATTAATAGATATGTTCGCTGCTGCACAAGCAGATGGCTATTCATTGATGATTGGTAGCGGTTATCGTCCAGCTAACTTGCAATCTATATATTTTAATAGCTTAGCCAGTTCAGTTGGAGAATCAATAGCGAATCAGTCAATCGCTAGGCCTGGCCAAAGCGAACATCAAACTGGCCTAACCGTCGATATAAGTACCGTGGCTCGTAATTGTTATCTTTTAGATTGCTTTGCTAAAACTAATGATGGAATCTGGCTAATTAATAATTCTTATAAATTTGGTTTTATTTTACGCTATCCTGAAGGAAAAGAATTAATCACTGGCCTTATCTATGAACCTTGGCACTTTAGATACATCGGCATCGATCTTGCAACTGCTTTATATGAAAGCAAGTTAACACTTGATGAAGCCTGGCCTTATCTTGAAACGGCCCGAAATCAGCTAATCGCAAACGAAGCTATTGTATTGTAATATCCGTCCCTAAAATATCCACGACATACTGTTTTTGCTCCTCAATAGTCGTATTTAGCAGTGATTTAGACAATGGCACCGCAGAATCTTTTAACAGATATATCATTGCATTTTTACGAGCCAACAAATCGCCATTAGCCTCTTGGATAGCTGTCCATTCATAATGCATATAAGTTGGCACAAAAGCTAGGTTAGATATAACTATTATATTGTCATCTGTTTTTGTTACATCAAATTTTGCGATTCCACCAATCAATTCTTTGGTTTGGAACTGTGATGACAGCATATTACCTAATGAGTAAAAAACAACTGTTTTACTACCGTCATCTCTATTAGCAACTTGAACCCGTTGTAAGACATGAGGGCCAGTACCGATAATCACATCCGCGCCGAGTGAACTTAAAAGATCAACTTGTGCCTGCTGGTCAGCGCTGACTATATTTGAATCCTCAACACCCCAGTGCATAGAAACGACGACCAAATCAGCATTTACCCTGGCATCAGAAACTAATTTACGAACCAAGATTTCATCATGATAATTATTAACTGCAAAGTCAGGCGTATCTTGATTATTATTAAAATCAGCAAAAGCAACAAATCCAACTTTTATGCCATTTTTTTCAAAATAACTTACCTGATTTTGCATATCGCTGCTTGAATTAGCACCGCTAAAGCCGAGTGGTTTTAGCCCTTGCCATAATCTAATGGTGTCATTGATAGCGTCGACACCTTTATCTCCCATATGATTATTGGCCAAATTAATTAGATTGCAGCCAGCACCAGATTGTAAGTCTTTGGCAAATTTAGTCGGCGCATTAAATGAGGGGTAGCCGCTTATACCATATGTTTCACCTGAACTTAAGCCTTCTTGATCACAAAAAACCACATCCGAATCCTGATAACTTGGCCTAATATTCGCAAAAAACTTAGCAAAGTCATAGCCGTCTTCACTTTTAGCGTTGGCAATAATTGTATCATGGGCCATCATATCGCCCATTGCTGCAAAATGAATGATATTTTGTTCAGGTTTTTCAATACTAGCTGATTGGTCGCTAGTGTTATTTATGGTATTTGACTTATCTTTTTGGCTAAATAAAAAATAAGATATGGTAATAATGAAAACTAACATAATAACAGTAGTTAGATATATTCTATTCTTTTTTGGTCTTTCCAGTCTCATATTTGATATTATACGCTTTTAAAAATAATTATAGTTCTTGTGTTTAATTTTAATTTAAGGCATAATTAAAACATTAAGTATTATTAAGGGGGGCCTAATGGCAACTGCAAAAAAACGATCAGGCAAGGCAGCAAAAATGCAATCCTTCGCAATTAGTAAAACCAACAAACCTTTTATGACATTCCAGTTCACCGAACAGACTGTATATTGGGTTATCTTATTAGCTTTAATAGCGATACTGTTTATGTGGGTTTTAAATATCCAAATTGACACTCTGCGCGCCGTCAGTAATCTTTAAACTAATTATTTAAATAAAATAAGCCCTTATTATAGGGCTTATTTATTATGCAAATTTTAAATTACATTCGAATTTCGGCGTCAACACCAGCTGGTAGGCTGATATTCTGCAAACTATCGATTGTCTTTGGAGTTGCATTTGTAATATCGATTAAGCGTTTGTGCACGCGCATTTCAAATGCCTCACCACCTTGTTTATAGACATGTGGTGATTTGACGACGGTAAAGGTGCTACGACGTGTAGGAAGTGGCACTGGGCCGGCGATACTAGCGCCAGTTCGGATAGCTGTGTCAATAATTTGTTTTGCTGATTGATCAATAACCTTATGATCATAGGCTTTTAGGCGAATTCGAATTCGCAAAGACTGTTCTTGCTTGTCTGCCATTTAAGGCTCCTTCGTTGTTTATACCGTAACCTCGTGCTCGAATCGCTTTTATTACGTCTGGCCGAGTTGTCGATATGATTAATAATACCAAGCAACTATAACACAATACTATCCGTTACCGCAAGATTTTAATAGATAGCTTTCGATAACCTCCGGTGTCGGTAACGTCGGAAGCATCATTGCAAGGTATCCCATACGCTTTAACACTACTTCTTTGTAGTTTTTGCCATGAAGAGGACCATTTAATATCGCATTTGATAAGTTACATGATGCATCACAGAATTTTACTACATGCCCAATTACATCCGACATAGCTTGTTTTATTTTTATATCAGAATTACTACCAGTAAATGTGACGGCAATTACTGCATCTACTACCGGTTTAGGAAATACTTTCAATAGATCATCGGCTGTCGTATTAGTGTCTTCTACTATATCGTGAAGATAACAGGCCGCAATCACCTCATCACAATAACCCATCTTTTCTGCCATTCTTGCGGTTTGTTCAAGATGAGTAAAATATAGTTCACCAGTACCATAAAGTTGACCATCATGGGATTTTTCGGCTATTTCTTTTGCTTTTTTGGTTAATTCATTCATATCTTTATTGTATAACAAAAACCCCGCCATAATGACGGGGTTTTGCTAGTTAAATATTTAAATTATTTAACAATTTTAGTAACAACACCAGCACCAACAGTTTTGCCACCTTCGCGGATTGCGAAGTTTAGGCCTTGCTCCATAGCGATAGGCGCTAGAAGTGTAACTTTGAATGTCAATGTGTCGCCAGGGATAACCAACTCTTTGTCAGCTGGAAGTTCAACTTCACCAGTAACGTCCGTTGTACGGAAGTAGAATTGAGGTTTGTAGCCCTTGCTAAATGGAGTGTGACGTCCACCTTCTTCTTTTTTCAAGATATAAACTTCAGCTTCAAACTCAGTGTGTGGAGTTAAGCTGCCTGGTTTTACAAGAACTTGACCGCGTTCGATTTGTTCGCGTTCGATGCCTCGTAGCAACAGACCAGCGTTATCGCCAGCTTGACCTTGGTTAAGATTCTTTTTGAAAGCTTCAATACCAGTAACAACTGAGCTTTGAGTTGCACGAATACCAACAATCTCAACTGGATCGTTTAGCTTGACAATACCTTGCTCGATACGACCAGTAGCAACTGTGCCACGGCCTTTAATTGAGAAGACGTCTTCAATTGGCATTAGGAATGGTTTGTCTAGATCACGAGTTGGCTCTGGTATATAGCTATCCAAAGCTTCAACTAGTTCCATGATTGAATCTTCTGCTTCTTTGTCACCTTCTAGGGCTTTGGTAGCAGAACCCTTGATGATTGGAGCATCTTCGTCAAATCCGTTTTTAGCTAGAAGTTCACGAATATCCATTTCAACTAGTTCAACTAGTTCAGGATCAGCAAGGTCCATCTTGTTTAGATAAACAAGAATCTTTGGCACGCCAACTTGTTTTGCAAGCAAAACGTGTTCACGAGTTTGTGGTAATGGACCATCGTTTGCAGCAACCACAAGGATTGCACCATCAATTTGAGCAGCACCAGTGATCATGTTTTTAACATAGTCAGCGTGGCCTGGCATGTCAACGTGTGCGTAGTGGCGTTTTTCTGATTCATACTCTTGGTGAGATGACGCAATAGTAATACCACGAGCGCGCTCTTCTGGAGCGTTGTCGATTTGTGCGTAGTCAACAGCTTTGTTTACTGCTGTTGGAAGGCGCTTTGCTAGAACGTTAGTAATAGCTGAGGTTAGTGTTGTTTTGCCGTGGTCAACGTGGCCCATAGTACCGACGTTAACATGTGGCTTGGTTCGATCGAAATCTGCCATTTGGTTAGTTCTCCTTTTTAATTAATTTTCGCATTAGAGCATTATTATTACTCTTATGACGTATGTTTGACATTATACAGATTTAACCGCATAAGGTAAAGTGTATTTTACTTTATTTGCTTGATCGTTTTGTTATGATCTCTTGGGCAACATTTGGTGGTACTTCCTCGTATTGAGCAAGTTCCATTGTGCTAGCAGCGCGGCCTTGGCTCATTGAACGAAGATCGGTTGTATAGCCAAACATCATCGCAAGCGGAACGAAGGCTTTTACTAACTTAGCGCCACCATTTAAGTCCTCCATAGCTTCGATTCGTCCACGACGGCTATTAAGGTCTCCAATTACATCACCCATGAATTCTTCCGGGGTTGTAACTTCAACGCGCATAACAGGTTCAAGCAGAATCGGTTTAGCTTGTCTGATACCCTCACGAGTCGCCAAGCAACCAGCCAATTTAAAGGCAAGTTCACTAGAGTCAACATCGTGATAACTACCATCATAAAGAGTTGCTTTAACATCAACTACTGGATAGCCGGCGATAACGCCACCTTCTAGTGTTTCACGGATACCAGCTTCAACTGGCTTGCGATATTCCTGAGGAACAACACCACCCTTAATGGCATCGATAAATTCGAAGCCTTTGCCCGGTTCGTTTGGCTCAAACTTAATCCAAACATCACCATATTGACCGCGACCACCAGATTGCTTGGCGTGCTTACCCTGAACATCAGAGTTACCCTTGATAGATTCACGGAAGGCAACTTGAGGTTCGCCAATATTAGCTTCAACCTTAAATTCACGCCTCATGCGATCAATCAAGATATCAAGGTGCAACTCACCCATTCCTGACATAATCGTTTGGCCAGTATCGTGATCGGTATGAATACGGAAAGTTGGGTCTTCTTCAGCTAGGCGCTGTAATGCAATACCCATTTTTTCTTGATCAGCTTTAGATTTGGGTTCAACCGCAATTGATACCGGTGGATCTGGGAATGTAATTGACTCAAGTGTAATTGGGTGAGCGATATCAGACAAAGTATGACCAGTAAATGTACCTTTTAAGCCCACAACTGCAGCAATGTCGCCAGCTTCGATAGATTCGATATCTTCGCGCTTGTCAGCGTGCATACGGACGATTCGACCGATACGCTCTTTTTCACCAGTTGTGGTGTTTAGGACGTATGAACCAGCTTCCATTTTACCGCTATAAACACGGACGAAAATCAATCGACCAACAAATGGGTCGGTTGCAATTTTGAAAGCAAGGCCAGCCAAAGGTTCTTTTGACTCTGGCTTACGCTCAATTTCATCACCAGTCTTTGGATTTTGACCCCATACAGAGCCAGCATCAAGTGGTGATGGCAAGTAATCAACAACAAGGTCAAGAACTTTTTCAACAATAACACCACGACCATCGCCACCAGTAACTAGATAAAAATCACCTGCTAGGATTCGTTTGCGCAAAGCCGCTTTTAGTTCTGGAATTGTAATTGAATCTTCACCGTTTTCAAGGAATCGCTCAAATAACTCATCATCAGCTTCAACCGCAGCTTCAACCAATAAACTACGAGCATTTTTAGCTTTTTCCAACATGTCAGCCGGAATTTCACCAACAACTAGTTCGTGATCGGTGTAATCAGCGTAGGTGTAAGATTTCATCTCAATTAGGTCAACGATACCGTTAATCTCTTTTTCAAAACCAATTGGCAAATGAACTGGCAAAGCGTTTTTTGTTAAACGACGATGAATAGACTCAAGTGATTTGTAAAAATCACCACCAATTTGGTTAATCTTGTTAATAAAACAGATACGAGGAACGCTATATTTATTAGCTTGTCGCCAAACAGTCTCGGATTGAGCTTCAACACCCATCTTGCCATCAAATACCGTTACAGCACCGTCAAGCACGCGCAAAGAACGCTCAACTTCAGCCGTGAAGTCAATGTGGCCTGGAGTATCGATAATATTAACTTTACAGCCTTTCCAAAACGAAGTAACAGCTGCCGAGGTAATAGTAATACCGCGTTCGCGCTCTTGCTCCATCCAGTCAGTTGTTGTTTCACCTTCGTGAACTAAACCAATTTTGTGCGAAAGACCAGTTCGATACAAAATGGCTTCAGTTGTGGTAGTTTTACCAGCGTCAATATGGGCAATAATACCGATATTGCGAAAATTCTCGAGGTCAAAATGTTTTTCTGCCATAATATTTTCCTATTTATTAATTTTAATTTAAGATCGTTTTTAAGCGCGAGCAAAGTGTGCAAAGGCACGGTTTGCTTCAGCCATTCGGTGAGTATCTTCCTTCTTTTTGAAGGCACCACCGGTTTCGTTACAAGCATCAACAATTTCCATCGCTAGGCGTTGAGAATATGACATACCAGAACGCAGACGAGCACATTTAACCATCCAGCTAAACGCAAAGTGCAGCTGGCGATGTCCCTGAATTGGGAATGGAATTTGATAGTTAGCACCACCAACACGACGAGATTTAACCTCAAATGATGGAGATACATTTTTCAAAGCTTTTTCAAAAACTTCTAGTGGATTTTCGCTGTTTAATTTTTTAGCAGCCATTTCAAGCGCGCCGTAAACAGCTCGTTCAGCCAATAGTTTTTTGCCATCTATCATTGATTTATTGATAAGACGTTGGACCATGACACTTTGATACTTACGATCAGCGTTGATTTTTCGTTGTAAGCTAGCAGTAGTTTTACGAGGCATTATTTACTCTCTTTCTTGGTGCCGTATTTTGAACGGCCTTGTTGACGTTTTGCAACACCTTGAAGATCAAGTGCGCCACGAACGATATGATAACGAACACCTGGAAGATCTGGCACACGACCACCACGGACCAAAACAACTGCGTGTTCTTGTAGGTTGTGACCTTCGCCACCGATATAGGCCCAAACTTCTTGCTGATTCGTCAAGCGAACACGAGCAACTTTTCGAAGTGCTGAGTTAGGTTTTTTAGGTGTTTTTGTTGTGACACGAATACAAACACCGCGTTTTAGTGGTGCATTTTGCTCGTAATAACGAGTCTTCAAAGCATTGTGAATCTTGCCAAGCGCAGGACATTTCGATTTTTTAATCGCAATCTTGCGTGGCTTACGCACTAACTGATTAATTGTTGGCATTAATACTCCTTTAAGAGATTATTTATCATTAATTTCGGGCATAGAAAAGCCCGTTTTTTTACAGATTAGGCTCAGCATGCCTTCTCTGTTTCATCTTATCAGCATCGTTGGATCTGTACACATTCAATAATCCATCGACCCGATAAGGGAAAACTCATCTGTGATTATAACAAAACGCTTAAAATAAAGCAACCTCTGTTGTCTAGTTGACATATTGCCATAATTGGTGTATAATTTAAAATATAATTTATATTAGCTTTCGAGCTGTTTTATATAGATAGATCGTTAAAAAATCAGATTATTACAGTGCATGTCTATGTTTTTTTAATTTAGAGCTGATACTGAGGATGGCGCAATGGCGATTATAATAAAAATTGTCGCCGCTACGCTATCCTTGGTTGCTGCCAAGTTATAGCAAAATTAGCAATGAGAGAGAGTTGAATAACATTGGTAGAATTACGGGAAAAGGTTATTAAAAAGTCAAAATTCAAAAAGCAGCTAATGCTCTGGGTGGCACTTTTAGCCACGCTGATAGTTGTATTAGCTACCGTAGCACTGGGACTTGCAATAGATATCGCCATAACAATGGTGTTATCTGAAAAACTTCATCACCTTTTGATGATGAAGTACCTAAGCTGGTCTGTATGCGTGATGTTTATGGGTGTATGGGTTTGGTGCCTGACTGAACTAGGCATATACTTACTCAAGAAAAGTAATACCAAAAAATTCACTAACGAAGAAATTATGATTTCTAGAGATTCATCATACAAATTGATGATAATCTGGATAATCGGAACTGCCGTGGTAGGAATTTTGGCATATCTTCTTTAACCGCAAAAAAGGCTCTGCTGGATATCACAGTCAGCAGAGCCAAAAATGCTTTTCATAAAACTCAAAGACATGCACTATTGTAATAATCTGATTTTAAAATCGAACATTAACAAGTCAGATTATTACAGTGCACGTCTTAGGCGCAGCGCTGAATATTTTATAAGGAGTTGGTCTGGATGTTTAGACAAATGGAAAGGTTAAGATCGTCGATTTATGAGTCGATAGAGGGGCGTTCCAAAATAGTAAAGTTTTCAGTCAACATATTTTGCACTATGTTAGTAGTACTCTTTTTCGTTGGTGCTACCAACGTGATAAAAGTTACCCAAATTAACATCATTACTGTAATCACGGTAATACTGCTTAATATTATGGCGCTGGTATCGACTGCCGTTATTTTCTGTTTAGCAGTACCAAGTAAGAAGATTTTTTGGAAGAAAATGATTGAAATGACGGTGGTATTTATAGTCGCTACGATAATTATTATCGCAACTAGCTAATCATTATCTTAATGACCAATCTAATTCTTAAACGAGGGTAATAAGCCCTCGTTTAAGAAAATCTACCTAGAACGTGCGCTATTGTAATAATCTGGTTTTATAATCTAAAAGATTTTATCCTACATAGCCTTGGCGACGTAAGGTCAAATCTTAAACAAAAAACTCTGGTTTTTAGGCCAGAGTTTTTTTGTTTTGCCGTTAGGCTAGCAGGTTAAACTGCTAGCTCTAGATTGTCAGCAATTTCTTGCTCGATATCACTTGTATCGTCAACCTTGGCGTAATCTTTAGCGCCAGTTCCAACTGGAATCTTGCGACCAATGATAACGTTTTCTTTTAGTCCATTCAATCGATCAATTCGACCGCTGATAGCTGCATTAATCAAGACACGAGTTGTATCTTGGAATGAAGCTGCAGATAAGAAGCTATCCGACCAGATAGAAACCTTGGTGATACCTAGTAATAATTGAGTGTAACCAACCAATAACTTGCCTTCTTCGGCTAATTTAGCGTTAGCCTCAACAACCAAAGCCTTTGAAACGACATCGCCTGTGACGAATATACCATCACCTGGATCCTCAATTTGGACACGGCTGAACATTTGTCGAACGATGACCTCAAGGTGCTTATCGGCCACATCTTGACCCTGTGCTGCGTAAATACGTAAGACTTCGTTGATGATGTAGCGCTGAGTAGCTTCGGTGCCCTTTAGGCGCATCAAATCGTGTAGATTCAATGAACCAATTGTTAACCTGTCGCCAGCTTCAACTTGATCGCCCGCCTTAACAACTAACTGAATATTACCAGGAACTTCAACACGGACTGGACTGCTGGCATTAGCAGCTATAACCAAGTGACCGTCAACAACTTCAACTGCACCATCGAATGGAGCAACCAAAGGCTTAGATTCGCTTTCGCCAGTTGCAAGTACATCACCAACTTTGACATTACTGCCAGATTTAACAACAGCGGTTCGACCTTCTAGGGCGATTCGCTCGACATGACCAGCTTCTGGTGTGATCTGAACGATATACTTTTTGCCATCTTCCCAGACATCAACTAGACCAGCAACAGTAGTTATATAAGCTTGGCCTTTTGGTGATCGAGCTTCAAATAACTCTTCAACACGAGGAAGACCTTGAGTAATGTCACCACCAGCCTCACCACCCTTGTGGAAGGTTTTAAGTGTTAACTGAGTACCAGGCTCACCGACCGATTGAGCAGCGATAACACCAACTGGCTGGTCTTTATGGACAAGTAGGCCGGTTGACATATCTATACCGTAGCTTTTACGAGGAATACCGTGCAGGCTCTTAGTTGTTAGAACTGAAAGTATTTTAACACTTTCAATATTAGTATCTGCCTCAATAGCATTGGCAATATCACGAGTAATTATTTGATCGGCTTCGATATAGCCAGATACCGCCTCAGCAGTAAATCGGCCAACTAGACGATTACTGAATGGGATCATAGTTATATCAGATTCACTTCGTAAAATTGCGAAGCCTTCATCATCACCTTCAACATCTTCAACTGTGAATACATCTTGCGAAACGTCGACCAAACGACGAGTTAGATAGCCGGCATCAGCAGTTTTAAGCGCTGTGTCAATAAGACCCTTACGAGCACCACGAGTAGCAACGAATTGCTCAAGTGAACTTAGACCGTCTTTGTAGTTTGAACGAATAGCGAGCTCGATTTCACGGTTATTTGAGTCAACCACGATACCAATCATAGCTGAAGCCCATTTAATGTTAGAGATATCACCACGAGCGCCAGAGTTAACCATGACAGAGATACTAGTATCCATATCTTTCATCTTGTCTGACAAGAAATCAGCAATCTTTTTGTCAACAGCACGCCAGGCGGCAATTGTTAGATTATATCGCTCTTCTTCGGTGATAAGACCCTGGTTGAACTGCTCTGATATCAAAGCCGTAGTTGCATCACCACCAGCCACAAAGTCGCTAGTCTCACCAAATTGGACATAGTCATCTTTACCAGTAGATACAGCCGCAACCGTTGCAAAACGGAAAGCTAGACCCTTAATTCTATCGGCAGTTTGAGCAGTAGCTTCGGCACCATATTTATTAAAGATTTTTGCAAGAACTTTTTTAAGCTGCTTTTTGTTTTGGACAGAATTATCGTATGGAAAATCTTCAGGCAAGATATCATTAAAGAAGACGCGGCCAAGTGTTGTCTCTCGATTTTCACCTTTGTAATTAACGCGAATTGGCGATTGTAGCTGTAACACGCCATTATCATAAGCCATTTCAGCTTCGTAGACCGAACTATAAGATTTGCAACACTTAGTTTGAGCACTTGGTTTGACGTATGTTAGGTAGTAATTACCCAAAACAACGTCTTGTCCGATACTGAGAACTGGCGAACCATCAGCTGGCTTTAGCAAGTTATTAGTTGCGCTCATCAATTCACGAGCTTCGCGTTGAGCATCTTTTGAAAGTGGTAAGTGAACGGCCATCTGGTCACCATCATAGTCGGCGTTAAAACCGTTAGCTACAAGTGGGTGAAGTTGGATTGCTTTACCCTCAACTAATACTGGCTGGAAAGCCTGAATTGATAAACGGTGTAGCGATGGAGCACGGTTTAGAAGGACATATTTACCTTCAATAACAGCATCAAGTGCGTCCCAAACAAGCGTATCGCCAGATTCAATCAAACGAGTTGCACTACGAATATTGTAGGCGTGCTCGTTACGAATCAACCAGCTAATAATAAATGGCTTGAATAATTCTAGCGCCATCTGTTTTGGCAGACCACATTCGCTAATTTTTAGCTTTGGACCAACGACGATTACTGATCGTCCCGAGTAGTCAACACGCTTACCTAGAAGGTTTTGGCGGAAACGACCCTGTTTACCCTTTAACATATCACTAATTGACTTTAGACGGCGACGGCCACCAGTTGCATTAACTGCACGGTTACCTTTAGCAGCACCATTATCAATCAAGGCATCAACTGCCTCTTGTAGCATTCGCATTTCGTTGCGGCGAATAACTTCAGGCGCATTCAAAGAGATAAGCTTCTTTAGGCGATTGTTGCGGTTAATAACGCGGCGATATAGATCATTTAGGTCGCTTGTTGCAAATCGACCACCGGTTAGTTGAACCATTGGACGTAGATCTGGAGGAATAACAGGCAGGACTGTTATTGCTAGGCTATTTGGTTTAATCCCAGCCGCTTGCATACCTTCAAGCATCTTTAGGCGCTTTAGTAGTTTCTTTTCGCGTTGGCCTTTAGCACCAGCAACTTCTTCGGATAATTTAGCAATTAAAGCTGGTAGATCAATCTCGTCAAGCAAAGCTTTTAATGCTGTGCCGCCCATACTTACTCCGATTAAATCTTCGTATTCTTCTGGCAAATTACGGAAATCAACTTCGCTAATCATTGCATTCTTAACAAGACTGTCAAGTTGAGCCTTTTTAATCAAATATGAACTATTTAATTCTTCGATTTCAGCTGATTGAGCAGTAGCTAAAGCTTTAACATCAGCACCTTCACCTTCAGCATCTCGTTCGTAGCGAATTTTAATAGCCATTCGGCCAGCTTCAGTTTCAGCTTCTAGATCAGCTAGATATTGATCGCGCTTTGTCTCGTCAATTTTCAAGATAACATAAGTAGCAAAGTAGGCAATTCTTTCAAGGTTGCGGACAGTAATACCAAGCAATAAGCTAGTTGCACTTGGTGTTCCACGCAAAAACCAAGTATGCGCAACTGGCGCGGCCAAGGTAATATGAGCCATTCGTTCACGTCGAACAATAGATTTAGTGACAATATCACCATTCTTGTCGACTGATGCCTCGCGTGAACGAACACCTTTTAGTTTATTATCATGTGGATTTATATCTTTAACCGGCCCAAAGATTCGTTCACAGAACAAACCATCTCGTTCAGGTTTTTGAGTACGATAATTAATAGTCTCTGGTTTAGTAATCTCACCATTACTCCACTTTAAAATATCTTCTGGGCTAGCGACCGTAAGGCGGATTGCATTAAAGTCAGCGATCCCGGTGTTTGCAGTTATTCTTGGCATATTACAGCTCCCCCTCTACGTCGTCTATTGTTTTAATATCAAATCCATCCATGTCAGCTTCGTCAATTGTCATATCGTCTATAACCTCGGTTGGTTCGTCTAGTATCTTAACCGATTCGGCGCGGCCACTAGTGACTTGACCGGCGTCAATAACTGCATCCTCAGCTTCATCTAGTAAATCAACTTTTAGACCAAGGCCTTGAAGTTCCTTGACCAAGACATTGAATGACTCTGGTAATTTTGGACCAACAATTGGCTCGTCTTTGATGATTGACTCGTAAGCCTTAGCACGGCCATAAACATCATCAGATTTAATAGTTAGCATTTCTTGCAAGGTTGAAGCAGCGCCGTAAGCTTCTAGAGCCCAGACTTCCATTTCTCCGAAGCGCTGACCACCATTTTGGGCTTTACCACCCAAAGGTTGTTGAGTAACCATTGTGTATGGACCAGTTGAGCGAGCATGAATCTTATCGCTAACCATGTGATGCAACTTGATCATATGCATTACGCCAACAGTTGTACGTTCTTCGAACGGATGACCATCACGACCATCAGACAGTTGGAATTTACCATCACGAGCATAACCGGCCTTTTCAAGCTGATCGCTAATAACCTGATCTGGCACACCGTTAAATGGAGGTGTTGCAACTTTGTAACCAAGCGCACGCGCAGCCATACCAAGGTGAGTTTCAAACAACTGACCGATATTCATACGACTTGGCACACCAAGCGGATTCAAGACAACATCAACAGGTGTTCCGTCTTCCATAAATGGCATATCCTCGATTGGCAAAATTCGAGCAACAACACCCTTATTACCGTGACGACCAGCTAGCTTATCGCCAACGCTGATTTTGCGGAATTGAGCAACAAAGATTTGAACTTGCATTAATACGCCAGCTTTTAATTCATGGCCATTTTCGCGACTAAATATCTTTACGCCAACAACCTTACCGCCGCCAGCATTATTCATACGTAGTGATGTATCACGAACGTCCTTAGCTTTTTCACCAAAGATAGCACGTAATAATCTCTCTTCACTTGAAAGTTCTTGTTCGCCCTTTGGAGTAATTTTTCCAACAAGGACATCGCCAGATTTAACTTCGGATCCAACTTCGACAATACCGTCAATATCAAGATGTCGCAAAGATTCTTCACTAACATTTGGAATATCTCGGGTTACAATCTCATCACCAAGTTTAGTCTCGCGAACTTCAATTGTGAAATCTTTGATGTTAATACTTGTCAATGTGTCATCTTGAACAACGCGTCGAGATAATACTATTGCATCGTCCATGTTATAACCACCCCAAGGCATAAAGGCAACCAACAAGTCACTACCAAGGGCTAGCTCGCCATCAGCAACTGATGCACCTTCAACAAGGATATCACCAGCTTTAACCATTTGGCCGCGAGTTACGCGAACTTTTTGGTTAATTGAACGATCATCGTTGCTTTTGCTAAAATGAACTAATTTATAAGATTTAACGCCATCAGCGTATTTAACTTGAATTTCGTCACCGTCAGCTTTGATGACTTCACCATCACCAAGCGCAGTGATTAATTGACTGGTATTTTTAGCAATTTCAGCTTCGATACCAGTACCAACGATTGGAGAACAAGGTTTTAGGAGCGGAACTGCTTGTTTTTGCATGGCAGAACCAGTTAGTGATCGGTCAACACGGTTTTTCTCGATAAATGGAATCAAGGCGGCTGAAGATCCTAGAATTTGTTTGTGAGCAGCGTCAATATAAGTAACTTCGCTGGCATCAACTTGTTCTGGCAATATACCGTTTCGGGCGCTAACACGCTCGTCAATAAACGAACCGTCGTCGTTTAATTTAACACTAGCATCAGCAATGACTTCATTAATTTCTTGAGCAGCGTCTAGGTAGACAACTTTTTTAGTGACTTTGCCGTTTTCAACCTTTAGATAAGGAGTTTCAATAAAGCCATACTCATTAACACGAGCGTATGATGCCAAGTTAAGCACCAAACCGATGTTTGCACCTTCTGGAGTCTCAACGACACACAAACGGCCGTAGTGGGTTGGGTGGGCATCACGAACATCAAATCCAGCACGTTCACGAGACAGACCACCTGGCCCCATTGAGCTTAGGCGTCGTTTATGTGATAGCTCTGAAAGTGGGTTTGTCTCGTCCATCAACTGTGAAAGTTGTGAACTAGCAAAGAATTCACGAACGGCTGCAACAACTGGACGAGCGTTGATTAGTTGACTTGGAGTAATGTTTTCAATATCACTGACGCTCATTCGGTCCATAGCGTTTCGTTGCATACGCAACATACCAACGCGGAATTGTCGGGCAACCAATTCACCTACTAATTTAACGCGGCGATTTGCTAGTGAGTCGATGTCATCAGCCCGTTCTTGAGTATTGTTCAAACGAATAATTTCGCGAACAATAGCAACAAGGTCATTCAACTGGAATACACGATTTTCAGCTGTATTTGGCAATGTCATATTTAAGCGTTGGTTTAATTTGTAACGACCAACACGGCTGTAATCAAAACGCTTGAAATCAAAGAACATTCGTTCAATCATTGTACGAGCGTTATCAACTGTCGCCAAGTCGCCTGGTCGAATACGACGATAAACTTCAATTAAGGCTTCATTTGTGCCACGAGCATTATCTTTTTCAAGGGTTGCATCAATATATTTAACTTCGCCAGTATCAATATCTTCAAACAAACTCTTAATTTCAGAGGTCTTACTGTAACCTAGGGCACGGAAAAGAGTCGTAATTGGCATTTTACGACGACGATCTATTTTGACATACAAGGCACCGTTTGCAGCAGTTTCAATCTCTAACCATACGCCACGACCAGGGATTAATTTTGCGCCATAAAAATTACGAGCAAGAGTTTCATCAGTCGTGAAAAATACACCAGCACTTCGTGTTAATTGAGAGACAACAACACGTTCAGTACCATTAACAATAAATGTACCGCGTTCGGTCATCCAAGGATAATCACCAAGGTAGATTTCTTGTTCTTTTACTTCACCTGTTACTTTATTGGTCAACTCGACATTAACATGCAAAGGTGCGTCAAATGTTAAATTGTTTTCTTTGGCGTCTTTTTCGCTGTTTTTTGGCTCTTGAAATTCATATTTATTGAATCGCAGTGACAGCTTTTGACCAGTGTAATCGTCAATTGGATTTAATTCTGAAAATATTTCAGACAAACCAGTTTCGACGAATTCCCGCCAGCTATCCTTTTGATGAGCTATTAAGTTTGGTAAAGCTACAGCGACGTCGTCTTTAGTAAAAAAGACTCGTTTCGCACTATCAGGCTGGGTTTTTGCCATAGGACGATGCTACTCCTTGAGAGTTATTTAGTTTTATTATAGGGGTTTCTTTGGCGCCGAAGATTCCCTTAACTGTGGTGATCAATCTGTATATGCCACTAATACAAAAAGACACAGGTAACCACAGCTACACTACTTCTTGAACTTAATTGTGCCCCATTAGCCACTTTTAGTCAATACTTTTTTAATCTTAATCTGACACATATCAACAACCATTCAGCGTTGCCATTGAAATTTCCTAATTATATGTTAATATATCGCTATGTGGCTATACAGCTACTAGTATTTTGACATAGATCAATAAAATCAATCTTATTGATCGAATATTCAAATTTAGGGAGGCGTGTAAAAATGGTCGAATTTAAAGAGGCTAGTTTAATCGCAAAAGGTAAAACCAAGGAAATCAGAGAAGCTTCAGAAAGCTTAGTCTATGTCTGCAGTATGGATAACATCACTGCAGGTGATGGAGCAAAAAACAATGTAATAGCCGGAAAAGCGGAAGCCGCAAACAAGACAACTTGTAATGTTTTTGAACTTCTTGAAAGAGCCGGAGTAAAAACGCACTATATCAGATTGGAAAATAAATCTACTTTTCTGGCAAGAAAATTAGATATGATTCCGATGGAATTTGTCGTTAGGCGAATTGCAACCGGTAGTTACATTAAAAGAAATCCAGAAATCTCAGAAGGAACTGTTTTTCAAAATCCAATATTCGAAATATTCGAGAAAGATGATCTTAATCATGATCCAATGCTGGCGCTTGACTTCGTGGCTGATACTTTATATAGGTATGACTCCAAAAAGCCAGAAGCTGAAGCATTAATCAAGGAAGAGTCTATATCAATTAGCCGCTTTGCAGATATGAAATTTAATACAATAGCGGAAATAGCGTTTCAAAGTGTAGCGATATTCAGAATCATCGAAGAATGGTGGAATAACCTTGGAGGAACGCTATATGATTTTAAAATCGAATTTGGAGTTGATGTTGAAACTGGCGAAATCCTACTAGGCGACGTTATCGATAATGACTCCTGGAGATTAAGGTTCTCGGGTGAGACTAAGGATAAGCAATCTTATCGTGATGGCACAAAATCCTTAGTGGATATAGCCAAAGATTACGCCGAAGTCGCAGCTTTAACTGATAAATTTGACACATTCTAAAATACTATGGCAATAAAAGCCCAAAAAAAGCCCAGCAGTTATCTGCTGGGCTATTAATTTTCAGAAGTCGGATATTATTTATACTCTAACACTATCACTGTTTGGTGATTTTAGCAGAACCATTTCCAGTTTGGACCCCAACTAACATCATGCCACCAGTTACTCCATCAATATAACCAGAACCACCACCACCACTGGCATCAGCCGAACCGGGGCCGCCACCATAATAACCCCCACCACCTCCAACACCCCAAGTGCTTGAAGAACTCGTATACCCGCCAAAACCTAGACCGCCCTCATATAATGTTTCACTATTCTCACGAAGTCCACTTGCACCACCTGCACTTTGAGTTCCACCTCGTCCTCCTCTGGCTGTGCCAAGTGTAGCATCTGAATAATTAGAACCTCCATTACCCGAGATACCACCACCCGCACCTGATACAGAAGATAAATTAGTCTGCTCGCCTGCATCTCTACCGCCACCGCCACCGCCTGCAACTATTACACGGTTTGAAAGTGCCTGGCCCCCAACTCTTATGTCCGTACCACCGCCACCTGATGTAGTTATTCTACTTGATCTCGCCTGTCCACCGCCATTAAAACCACCCGCGACTAAACTACCCGCCGCAGATACGCCACCGGCACCTCCAACATACACATAAATAACCTGCCCGGCTGTCAAATTATAAGTACCCATAGAGTAACCACCTTTGCCACCGGCTTCTGTGTATGTACCACCTTGTGCACCCCAAACTTCTAGTTTGTATGATCCATTAGACGGAACAACCCAAGTCTGAAAATCGCCAGTATAAGAGAAGGTCGAACTGGATGGCGCCACATAAACTACTGGTGAAGTATTATCCGTTACAGTATATCCCGTACCGTCAGTATTAGTCTCTACTATACTAAATGTTACACCGGATAATGAAAAATAGTTAGTAAATGTGTTGCCAGAACTAGCTTTTAGACAGTATTTAGTATCTTCGATTGGACCAGTAGGACAGCCTGTTGTCATGTCTATATTAGTCGGATAAGACCCATGCTCAGCTTGATAAAGCGACAATGTAGTTTTTGCATTAGTTAAATCACTTTGTAAGGTAACAATTTTTGCTCGTTGAGTAATGCCATTATAAGAAACTACTGATATAGCGGCTAGTATACCAATAACTACAATCACAACTAATAGTTCTACAATCGTAAAACCAGCCAAATTTAAGTTTTTGAGTTGTTTTTTATTTTTAAGATAAATTTTGCCCATTAAATTATCCTTTAAATTTATATCTTTAGTATAAGTGGCATAAGGTAATAATGCAATACAAGCAATATATTTAAAACTAAAAAATATATTACTTATTGAACCAATCTTTAGAAGGTACGTCCTTCT
>CAJBFN010000005.1 GCA_903952435.1 uncultured bacterium | reverse complement strand
TTTACGCCGTAATCGGTGTTGTTGTGGCTTTACTCGCCTACGCTATTGTCAACTTTGTCTTGACTACATTCACAGCTTAGATATAACAGAAGTTGATATTTCATCCGCTCTGGAAATGGGCGGATGTTTTTTTGAGAAAATGATGCCATGAATAAAATACGACTTCATTTCTGAAGCCGTATTTTATTTTTTTAACTAATCCTTATTGGATCTGAATCTTCTTAGCTTGTTCTTGTTTTACTTTTGTAAAGCTTATAGTTAACACGCCGTCCTTTAGGACTGCTTCAACTTCATCTTCCTTTACGCTAACTGGTAGCGCCAAAGTTCGACTGAACTCGCCCCAGTAACATTCCTGGATGTGCCAGTTAGTTGCATCTGCATCGTCGCCACTGTTCAAGGTGCCGCTGATTGTTAGGATGCCGTCACTAATGCTGACGTCTAATTCTTCTTTATTTACACCTGCGGTGCGGGCTTTGATGACCAATTTAGTCTCGGTCTCATAAACGTCGACTGCCAATTGGCCTGGGAACTCTTCTTCGCTGTCATCCCAGTTATCGTTGCTAGTTACGGTTTCTTCTACTACCGCTGTGTTGTCGTCAAGAAAAGCTGCTGCCAGCTCATCTTCCATTAATAAATCGTCTTGATTTCGCGCCATGATATTCCTCCACTTTTCTCTAGGCTCTATTGACAAATAGTCTCTCACATTATAACCAACATATCCAGTATAATCAACGCTAGGAGGCCTAATAAGTAAAAAACACAATGGTTGACGAATTACTGTCAATTGCCGCTCCTCACTACTGTTGTGGGTGTGGTGTAATAGGGTGTATGATATGTCCCAATTGTAAAAATAACATCATTAATGAAACGGAAACAATTTGTTTGTCTTGTCATCGCCCAACTGCAACTACCGGGTTGTGTAGCAATTGCCGTGTTCCCTATTCGCGAGCCTGGCTCGTTGGTAGACGGTCGGGTATCTTACAGCGACTAATTGGCGATTATAAATTTCAAAGAATGCGCTCGGCTTATAAAGATTTAGCCGATTTATTATTGTCTGTTTTACCAGACTTACCACCCAATACGATAATCGTGCCAGTTCCAACTATCCCTGGCCACATACGCGAAAGGGGTTATGACCATACTCTACTAATTACAAGATATATTGCAAAATCTAGAGGCCTTGAGTGTAAGCAATTATTACAAAGAGTTACTAATACAAAACAGCGACAATCTAGCGCTAGGCAGCGTGAGGCGCAAGCTAGGACGGCCTTTGCGTCCGATTTGGTAACTAATCGTAATTGCCCATATTTATTAATAGACGACGTCGTGACGACCGGCACCACGATTAAATATGCTGCCCGGGCTTTAAAAAAGGCTGGCGCTAAAAATGTTTGGGTAGCGGTAATCGCTTATCAGGCTCTTGGCGAATAGTGCCCTATCTGTTATAATTTGTCCCGGAATTAAGGAGGGGTCGGATAGTGGTTTATTCCAGCGGTCTTGAAAACCGCCAAGTTGCAAGACTTCGAGAGTTCGAATCTCTCCCCCTCCGCCAAATTAAAATATGACCTTCTTGGTCATATTTTAATTTGACTGGGGCGCGAGATTTGAACTCTCGGGCGCCGTTTAAGCGGCGCGTAACGTGAGTTCGGCGTAGCGATTGAAGCAAAAAAGTGTTTACATTTTTTTGTGAATGAGCGGAGGAGGCTGAAGGCCGATATCTCTCCCCCTCCGCCAAAATCAGTAGACGACCGAAAGGTTGTCTATTATTTTTTTATTATCAATTTACCATTATATTTATGTACGGTATTCCGATTCGAGAGGTGTCGTTCGGCGATAACTTGATGTCTGTTTCCAGCGCGCTTATCGTCGCTAAATTTTGATCCAAGTATATCGGCATAATTAATATAATCTTTGTTATCTGGGTTGATTGCTAATTGTAGTTCTTTCGTTAATTCTGTGTGATCGCCTCTGTGTAAGGATGCGAAGTTTTCAAGTCGAACTTTTTTGTCATCATAAAGTAAAATGCCAGCTGGTTTATGCTTACTGCGAGCAATCACCTTCAGCCAGGTTTCGGCGTCCTTGCGTGGAGCTACAAAATACATATCCTCGACGAGCACTTCTATATTACTGGTAATATCATCAGCTTTGTCGAGTATGTCGCTAAACTGCTGCCAGTCTTTTTTGGTTTCAGCAAATAAAGCTTTTGTATTTTTACTATTTAGCATATCAATAATTTCAGGCACTTCTTTGTCGTCAAGCCCTGTGCCTTTAAAGCGATCTGTGTCTATTGCTGCCTGTAGCCATACTGCCATGACTGGTATTTTATTGTTTGTCTGTTGTAGTAGATCAGGGTTCAGTCGAATTTTATTATCGGGTTGGATATCATATAGCCCACGTAGCTGATTTTTGTAATCAGCTTCCGCTAATATGCCACGCTTTGCTCGGTATAATATAGGTTCATTCATGAATCTTCGGCTTTCCACATCTTCCCATAGACTAATCGAAATCAGATTATCAAAAGCTGAATTTGATTCGCCGAACATGCCTGGGTTTCGATATAATTCGAATTGTGTTTTTGCGTCATAAAATTGGTTAGCTTCGATAGCGCTAGATATTTGCATCACTTCATTTGGCGCGGGGCGAGATGGTATCGCTAGTTGTTGATTGCTATTTAATACGGTTTCGGGGGCGCCAATAAATCCGGCAATATGGTAACGATCTCCTGGTAGAGCATCAATCTCGTTCATACTCCAAGAAATACCCTCGTAGCCCGAATTGCGATGGATTATATTTGTTTCCCGTGATTCGGTTTTTGCTGCTTGATTTTCGCGCTCGTATAATACTTTGGCGCTTAAGAGGGCGCCACTATTAATGATTTCTATTAATTGTTTTGTGACAGTGCCGTGATATATAAAGTTACCCGATGGAAAATCCCGCGATAGTTTAATAAGGTCCTCGGGTGTTAAGGTTGTAATATCTATGGTGCGCTCGAGTAAGCTGTCTATCTCTTGCTTTTCTAACTCTTTGTCTAATTGGTGTTTTTCGACATATTCGCTTATCGGACTTTTAAAGAGTTCATCTTGATCTTGGCGTTTTATCCTCATAGCTTCAAGGTAGCCGTTTTTTTGTAGGTCTTTGACTGCCTTTGTAGTAGCCTCTTCTTCTGTATATCCATAGCTCTTGTATCGTTCTATCGCAAAAGCAATTCTTTCATCGGCCCCCTTCCCTCTGGTTGGGTCCCAGGCGCCACTTTCGATAGCGCGTGTTCGTATGTCTTTCGTTTTTTGCGCAAGTTCTTCGTCAGAAAGTGTATATAAATCTATGCCTGTCAACTCGGCTCTTAGCGCTTTAGTCTGTTCTTCTAGCATTACGGCATGGTCTTTGGGCATTATATTATCACTAAAGTAAGGATAGGCCTCTACTATTTGGGCGGCTATCTCTTGTTATGATTTGCGGGTTATTTCCATAATTACTAAATTTGAGATTTGTGTTTATTTTTTTGTAACTTAACTACGAATATAGCACAAATCTACAGACTATGAGATATGTAATTTAAATGTTTGTCCAGCCGTTACCCACGCCAGGCATTAATGTTTGTAAAATAAAGTTTATAGCCGCATAAGCTAATAATGCCACAATTAGCCCGATGATTGCGTAAAGTACGGTGTTTTTTGCTTTTGTAACAGAGGCATCCTTGCCTGCTGACGTGACATATCTGATACCACCGACAACTATCATTAAGACGCTTAGGGTGCCGACTGCAAATAATAATGTATTAGTTATTGTTGTAAAAATACCATTTACGCCAAATATCGTTTCGGGCTGACCTTCGGCCCGAGCTGCTAAGACTCCTTGTTCAAGGTAGCTTAGAGCATAGATTTTAGCGGGTAATAAAATAGTAGTTGCACATGAAATGACAGATGCAGTTGCTAATTTTATAATGTTTTTGCGGTTATTTTTAATCATATAATTTTGTTATTAAACAATTATAGCTATATTATAGCAAATAGTTTGCAAATAATCTAGCATTTAACACCGATATCATGATACAATTACCCAGTATCTAGCCAATACGTAGCATTATACGGAGGGGTACCCAAGTGGCTTAAGGGGACGGTTTGCTAAATCGTTAGTCTGGGGAAACCTGGAGCGAGAGTTCGAATCTCTCCTCCTCCGCCAATAAAAAATACTCGACCAAATGGTCGGGTATTTTTTATACCGAAGGAAGGGTGATTCGGACTCAGCGCTGATTTTTACGACTTTGTCGTAAAAATGCGAGAGTATCGCTCCGGCTAAAGCCTTCGCTCCTCCGCTCAAAAAGGGTCGAAAGTAAACTTTCGCTTCCTTTTATCGCTCCGCCGAATCTCTCCTCCTTGGTATCGGAACAGAGTAGCTAAGTGGAGTAAAGCGATATCTCTCATCCCCTCCTCTTTTTATTACTTTTATTTCGCTCATGTTATACTAAAGTCATGCAACCTGACCAACAAAAAAACTATTGGGAACAGGATCCTGAAGCCGCCAAAACAGATGGTGAGCTTGAAATGTATACTCCAACTTCTGACGATGATATAAAAGAAATTGACGAAGAAAGTGCTAAATATAATAGACCGTCACAAGATAGCGAGACCGTTCATTGGATGGCGTCTGAATATATAGCCGCCGAAAAAGGCAGTTTGTGGTTTGTTATATTTGGAGTGATTGCTGCTGTATTGATTGCGGCTGATATTTTGTTTATAAAATCTTATACATTTTCAGTCTTAGTGGCTGTAATGGCTTTGGCTGTAATTGTATTATCGCGCCGCCCACCCCGGCAAATTAACTATACACTCAGTGGCCAGCAAGGTTTGTATGTCGGCGAGCAACTGCACCATTTTAGCGAGTTTAAATCTTTCGGTTTGATTAGTGATGACGGCAATCACTCGATTATGTTAATCCCAATAAAACGATTTTCACTAGGCGTTTCTGTCTATTTTCCTCAAGAGGTTGGTGAACAAATTGTCGATATTTTAGGTGCTAGATTACCGATGGAAGATATAAAATTGGATTTAGTAGATAAGCTTGTTCGCAAATTAAGACTTTAGTTTTTTATAAAAACATCTACCGATATACAATAACTTGTGCTATAATACGCGATATTCCGTCATCTTGATTGTGGCGAAAAGCACCTTCTAGTTACAAAGAAATTAGGGCTGCGTTTGTTTTCAAGAGCGGCCCTAAATTTTTGGACTCGTAGCTCAGATGGATAGAGCGTCAGCTTGCGGAGCTGAAGGTCGCAAGTTCGAATCTTGCCGAGTTCACCAAAGTAAAAACCCCACTGTTTAGGTGGGGTTTTTACTTTGGTGAACTGCGCGCTAGGATCGAATCTGCGACTCGCCAGCTTGCTGGCGTTAAGTCGCAGGTGAGGATTGCCTGTGGCAATCCGCAAGGAAATATTCCGATGCGAATTATATTCGCAATCGTGAATTTTCGGGGTCGCGGAACGTGACCGACTCCTGCCGGATGTAATTCAATTACATATCTGTTAAAATGATCCTATTGGAGAGATGCAGGAGTGGTTGAACTGGCCGCTCTCGAAAAGCGGTAGGGCGGTAACGTTCTCAAGGGTTCAAATCCCTTTCTCTCCGCCAAATTAAATAACCACCTAGGTGGTTATTTAAATATCACCCGCTTTTATCGCTCTTTTTTGTTGGTGCATCAGCATACCAGCACGATCTTTTGTGCCATTAAGATCCTCGTCAAAATCTTTATTGAGAGTAGTGAACCCCCAAGCAAAGTTTAGGTTTCTGGGCTTATTATTATAAATTCTTTTATTTATGTCATTTTCAAAATTTACTTCGAAATCATTGTCATTCATTTCTTCTTCAGTCTTAAGGCGCATGACTATAAACTCATCGCCGCCGACCCGAGCGATTATAGTGTCGCCTTTATCTATCTCGTTGCCATCGATCTTTTGTGCGACAGGGCTTGTCTCCAATTGGCTTTTTAACTGTCTAACCATATTGTCAATGAGCTTATCTCCCGCCGCGTAGCCCATCTCATTGTTTACTAGGCTTAGATCATTTATATCGACGACAATCATGATGATATTGTTATTATACTTCTCATAATCTATGTCACTTACCATCTTCTCGTAGTAGTTGCGGTTATAGCATTTAGTCTGCCTATCCGTGTAGGCTAATCTAAGCGTCTCTTGCTCTTCTTGTTCTTTTTTGGCATATCTTTCTTCGGTTTTTTTGATAGTATTGTAGTTCTCGTAGAGCATGGCATAAAAAGGGTTACCACTTTCTAGATTGCTGTCATTCTCTTTATGGTTAGATTGGGTGTATTTATTTTCAGGTCCGTTTTCCATAACCTAAATTATAGCATTTTTTGCTACAATAATCTTATGAGCGAACCATCTATTTTTACTCGAATCATCAACGGTGAAATTCCCGCCTATAAAATTTATGAAGACGACAAAGTCATTGCCGTCTTGGACATTCACCCAATTTATGAAGGCCATACATTAGTAATACCAAAAAATCAGGTTGATCATATCTGGGATTTATCGCCAGAAGATTATGAATATTTATGGCAGGTTTGTAATAAAATAGCCGCTCATATTCGTGAAGTTATCAATCCGACCCGTGTTGGTGTTGTTGTTGAAGGCTTTGGCGTTCCCCATTGTCACGTCCATTTAATTCCGATTTATCATGGCAATGACCTTAAGAAGCAACAAGAAGATAAAGACGTTAAACCAGATTACGGTGCGCTCACTAAGACGGCAGAACGCCTAAAAATGTAATGTCAATCAAGATAATTACAGTCGGTAAAAAGCATGAAAGCTGGATATCAGAAGGCGTCGAACGCTATCAAAAGCGCCTAAAGCGACCTTTTTTGGTCGAATGGGTATTTTTACCTAACTCGACGTTCGATGGCCCTGTGGCGCGTCGTGACGATTCTGAGCGTATATCTTTACGCCTTAATGCTAGTGCTTTCGTTATTCTGTTAGATGAACGTGGCAAAAATATTGATTCCCCTGCTATTTCACGGTTGATTTCTGACCAACTGAATCGATCTCGCGAGGTGATTTTTGTAATTGGCGGAGCTTATGGAGTTGACGAGTCGGTTAGTAGTAGGGCTGACTTTGTCTGGTCATTATCAGGCCTAGTTTTTCCACATCAGCTGGTTAGATTGATTTTAACCGAGCAAATATATCGCGCCCAAGAGATAGCATCCGGCAATCCTTATCACCACGAATAACCTATACTTGACATAGTATAAAACTTATGCTAATGTTAAAGATGTAAATTTAAAAAACAAACATTATGGAATTATTAAAAAAATCACCCAGCGCCCTATCTGCATCAATAATGCTATCTGTTATATTAGGATCGTTAGTTCACGATGCTCAGTTGCATAACGTAGCTAGTGTTATAGATGTTGTATCCAAAAAAGATGTGCTAGGTTCACATTATGCTACTGAGTTATCAAAACGATCTTCACATATTCCATTGGGCGAAGCTTTAACTTTATCTAACAGCGGTGGTCAGCAAATTTCGACTCAGCCGCGCAATGAAAATGACAAAAAGTATCTTTCGCCTCGTCGCACGGCAACCAATCACTTAGATAGTGATTATAATCTGTTAGTTATTTCTTAATAACTTCTAGTTCGTGAATTAGGCGCTCTTTTAGGGCGCTTGTTTCTTTTAATTGTTCGCGCGATTCCTCAACTAGTTTAACGGGCGCTTTTGATATGTAAGCTTCATTGTTTAATCTTGCTTGTAGATTTGCGATTTTTGATTCGGCCTCGGATAGCCGCGTTTTAAGATTATTTTCGTGTTTAATAAGGGTTTTAGCCGATATGTCTAGCCATGCTGCGCGACCACTGGCGGCCAAACGAATACCAGTTGGCGTATCTGTCGCAGTTACTTCTTTTAGCTTAGCTAGTTGTTTTATTAGGTCGGCATTGTCGGCAATTAGGCTGTCATCTTGGTATAAAAGGTTATATTTTTCATCACCAGGTAATTCGGCAGTTACGAACCTAACCTCGGCAACTAAATCTTTTAGTCTTGAAAATTCAGTGGCGGCAATATCATCATAATCGGCTGCCGTCTGCCATTGAGCCAAGATTAGTAGATCGTCGTGCCAAGATAATGTTTGCCAGATAGTCTCGGTTACGAATGGCGCGAACGGATGGGCAATTTTTAGACAGGTATCCAGTACCCAAGCTAGCATCTCTGGGCTGTCTTGGGATTTACTAGCCTCGATATACCAGTCGGCGACATCATCCCATATGGCGTGGTACATTGTCTCTGCGCTTTCGGCAAAACGGTATAATTCAATCTGTTGTTCAATTGTTTTGGTGGCTTCATTTAATTGTCTGATAATCCAATGATCGGCCATTGTTTTTGGTTGTACTGTGGCAGATTTTAGACCGTCACCTATCTTGTTTTCGGCAAATCTGGCAATATTCCATAATTTATTACAGAAGTTTCGTCCAGCTAACGCCTTTGCCAGGCTAAAAGCTTGGTTTTGATTGGCACTGCGGCTAGCGATAACGCCCAACCTCAAGGCATCAGATCCAAATTCGGATATTGCCTCTATTGGGTTAATAACGTTTCGTTTGCTTTTGCTCATTTTTTGGCCTTTTTCGTCCAAAACCATACCGTGTAAATAAACATGCTTAAATGGCACGTCGCCAGCGACATAAAGACCTAACATAATCATGCGGGCTACCCAGCGGTCTAGTAAATCGCTGCCGGTTTCCATGACACTGTTTGGATAAAAGCGGCTTAAATTTCCATTTTCAAGAAAATCGGTAGTTATAAATGGCCACTGCCCGCTACTGAACCAGGTATCAAAGGTGTCTTCTTCGCGTTTATAGGTCTGGCCGTTAATTTCTATTGTTGGCTCGTCAACCCTTTCGTCAAAGATCCAATCATCAGGGTTGTTTATATTTTGAAAAGCTGGGATTGGTATGCCCCATGGTATTTGCCTAGATAAATTCCAGTCCCTTAGGTTATCGAGATATTGAATTAAAACTTTTTGTCGGCTGGCAGGTGTAAATTTAATTTTTCCATCCAATATGGCTTGTTTAGCGCGCTGTGCTAGGGGTTGGATTTTTACGAACCACTGGTCTTTGATTAATGGCTGGATTGGTAGACCGCTTTTGTAGTCATAGCCAACAGAGTGTTCGATAATTGTATGGCCTCGCATTAGACCGTCTGCCTCTAGTAGTGCTAAGGTTTTTTTGCGTGCGTCGTCAACATCAAGCCCCATAAATTGCTGTGGAACATTTATCATTTTGCCATCAAAACCTATAACCTGTATCTGTTCAAGGTTGTGGCGCTTGCCTACTTCAAAGTCGTTTGGATCGTGTGCTGGCGTAATTTTAACGGCACCAGTGCCAAATGTTGGGTCGACATACTCATCGGCTATAATCGGGATTTCTCTATCTGTCAGTGGCAGGAAAACTCTAGTGCCGATTAGGTTTTTGTAGCGATAGTCGTCTGGGTGAACAGCGATAGCCGTATCGCCAAACATTGTTTCTGGTCTGGTAGTTGAAACAACAATTTCGTTAACTCGATCGAATGTAGGGTAGGCAATATTCCAAAGAGTTCCCTTTTCGGTTTTGTGATCAACTTCAATATCGGCATAACTAGTTTGGTATTTCGTACTGTAATTTACGATGCGCTCACCTCTGTAAATAAGGCCATCTTGCCACATTTTTTTAAATGTAGAATAGACGGTTTTAATAACCTTTTTATCAAGCGTGAAGACAAGATCATTCCAGCTACAACTAGCACCAAGGGCGCGTAGTTGAATATCCATATTGCCGCGTTGCTGTTCAACGAAGTCCCAGACTTGGCTATATAATTGCTCTCGTGAAAAGTCAAATCGATTAATCCCCTTCTCTGTTAGGATGCGGTCATAAACGACCCAGGTTTCGAACCCAGCATGGTCGGCACCAGGAATATATGCTACGTCTCGGCCGTGCATTCGATAATATCGTGCCATTATATCTTCTAGACTTACAGTTAAAGCATGCCCAAGGTGTAAATTACCATTGGCATTGGGTGGTGGCATAACTACGCAAAAAGGTTCGCCCAACCCTGTTGGAGCGAACGCATTGGCGGTTTCCCATAGGGCATAAATATTTGGCTCGTATTGATTTGGATCGTAGGTTTTAGCTAGTTTCATTTTTTAACCTTCAGTCGATAATATTTCACGTGAAATATTGGCAACAAGTAAATAGGCTTTTTAGTAAAGACCCCTTATAAATGTTTCCAAATTCCCGTGTTTGTTTTCATTGATTATTATACCACAAGCCCAAACCAATAAGTTGTATAATGGTAATATGAAAACACTTCGACAATGTATCGATAGGCAAGAGTGGGATGATTATATTCTTGATAATAGCGGACATCCATTGCAGTTATGGGGCTGGGGAGAGGTAAAGGCTGGCAAGGACTGGAAGGTTGATAGGTTGTTTTTAACCGATAGTGAATCAAGTGTTATTGGTGCTGTCCAGGTTTTAATTAGGCGATTGCCATGGCCAATGAAGTCGTTGGCTTATGTGCCACGCGGACTGGTTGTGGGTAGCGACAATAGGGAAGACTTGCTTGAACAATTGGCCAGTTATGTTAAAAAAGTTTATAAATCGGCAGTATTAAAAATCGAACCTGATGAGGTTAATTTTGCGATACCCAAAGGTTGGCTTTTATCGCAAAATACTATATTGCCGTCTAACACTATCATCTTAAATCTTAAAAAATCCGAGGATGAGTTATTGGGCGATATGGCAAAGAAAACTCGACAATATATTCGTAAATCGGCTAGTGAAGTCGTGATTAAACTTTTGCATAATAGAGCCGATTTGGATGATTGTTTGGATATTTATCACGAGACCGCAAAAAGAGCAAAATTTAATCTACACAGTAATCAGTATTATTATGATGTTTTTAAGAATATGGGTGATAATTCGGTGTTATTTGCGGCCTATGCTGATAATCAGCTGGTGGCGTTTTTATGGCTAGCGATTAGTGCTAGCACTGCATTTGAACTTTACGGTGGTATGAACGAAACTGGCAGGCAATTGCGTGCTAACTATGCCTTAAAATGGCATGCTATTAAAAAGTGCAAAGAGTGGGGTTTAGATCGATATGATTTTGGTGGTCTGATTGAGGGTGGCGTTTCTACATTTAAGTTGGGATGGACGAATGAGGAGACTAAATTGGTCGGGACTTTGGATAAGCCGTTGTCGAAATCATATGGGATGCTTAATGGGTTATTGCCAGCTGGAAAATCACTGGTTCGTAAATTAAACTCTATCTTAAAACGTTAGTTATTTTAGCGATAAACTTGGTAAGACTTCAATATTAAATGGATCAGTAGGCTGTTCGTTTTGGGATTGATAATATCCTAAACAGGCGACCATGGCGGCGTTATCGGTGCAGAGCTCGATTTGTGGGTAGCTGATGTCAATTTGTAGTCTTTCTGACAACATTCTGCGAAGTTCTGAATTGGCGGCAACTCCACCGGCGATGACGACGGATTTTGGACTATAATCTTGAAATGCCTGTTGGGTTTTATCAATCAAGGTTTCAACAGCTATCTTTTGGAAGCTAGCGGCAAAGTTTGCCCGCTGTGTATCGTTTAGAAGCCCTGCAAGGTCATTGGATGGAAAAGTAATGTCAACGCCTACTTCGCGTTGAACGGCCCTTAGAACGGCTGTTTTGAGGCCTGAAAAACTAAAATCATATTTACCTGAAACTTTAGCTTTCGGTAGTTTGTAGGTATTTGGATCGCCCTGTTTGGCCGTCTCGGCGATTGATGGGCCACCAGGGTAGGGGAGGCCGATAATTTTTGCAACTTTATCAAAAGCTTCGCCGACGGCATCGTCGCAAGTTTGGCCTAATATCTCGTAATCTGTGTGGCTTTTAAATAACATCAATTGGCTGTGGCCGCCACTTACGATTAGGGCTAAGATGGGGAATTCTGGTGTCTTCTCATTTAAGAAATTTGCATAAACATGGGCCTGGATATGATGAATAGGGTAGAGTGGTTTATTTTTAAGGATGGCTAGCGTTCGGGCGGCTAGAGTACCAATTAGCAGTGATCCGACTAGGCCAGGGGCGTAAGTTGCGGCGATGGCGTCGATGTCGTCCCAGGTTAGATGCGCATCTGTTAAAGCTTGATTTATAACAGGATTTATAACTTCGATGTGGCTACGAGCAGCGACTTCTGGCACGACTCCGCCGTAGATTTTGTGGATATCGATTTGCGAATTGATGACGTTACTTAAAATAGTCCGCCCGTCTTGCACAATGGCGGCGGCAGTTTCATCGCAACTTGTTTCAATTCCTAATATTTTCATCTGTTTAATTTTATCATGAATTAATTTTTATCTGGCATTGCCTATGGAAAATTATTAACATAAACAATATAATAAATTTATAGAATTCAGGAGGGTTATGGCAAAAAGGTATCTTTTATATTTACTTCGCTGGCAATTGTCGACACCAATTTTGGCTGCTTGTTTGTATCTGCCGTTTGGTGTGACAGAAAAGACAATAATAGCTAATTTAATAGGTGGATTGATATTTTTTTGGGTTGATCGATTTATTTTTACATCACAAGCTTTGGCATCCCAGTGGGAAGTGGCCGATGGTGTTGTCTGTCATGATTGTAAAAAAATAGTCAGTCGTGGTTATAGACTCGTAAGGGCTAAGAACTATGATAAAACCGCCGCTGTACCGGAATTTAGGTGTGAAAAATGTAGTTGCATGAAATCGGAACAGCAAAAGAAAAAAGGCATCACATCTTAATCGCGTGCAATATATTAGCGTTTTTAACTAAAAGAAAGTAAGATTAATAAAATGAAACTACTGTATATATTTTTGATATCAATGGTGCCGTTAATTGAACAAAGAGGTGCGATCCCAATTGGGACCATAGCTTATAATATTAATCCGTTTTTAGTGTTTTTTGTTAGTTTGATAGGTAGCTTTGTGCCAGCGCCGTTTGTTTATTTCTTTTTTAATAAAATTTTAGCTTGGATGAAAACAATTAAGGCTTTTGATAAATTTACTAATTTTGTTGATAAAAAAATTCAAAAAGGTGCAAAAAAGATAGAAAAATATACAGAGCTAGGATTAATTACTTTTGTGGGCATACCTTTGCCGACAACTGGGCTTTGGACGGGTAGTGCGATTGCGGCATTTTTAGGGCTAGATTTCAAAAAGTCTATGGTTTGTGTGTTCTTGGGTGGAGTAATATCTGCGGCGATTATAACAGCATTTTCAGTAGCTGCTCCGGCTATATTGGGACTCTAAATAAAAATACGCCTCATTTTTGAGGCGTATTTTAAGTTATCTTAAGGTCTTATTTAACAAGAGTTTGTTTGACTCGCTTCGATGTTAAGAAGTAAAGAGCGACTAGCCCGCCATATACTAGCGTGGCTACGATTGCGCCTATTGCTGTACCTACTAAAGATGACTGTGTAGCTTGTATTAATGTTTCAGTTGGCATTGAGCTTTCACGGCTTAGGTCATCAATAATAGTACTTGCTGTAGCCGAGATCACAATTGTACTGATTATTGATTGAAGAACCATTATTCCTATAGCTGCGATGCTCACTTTTATAGCTAATTTTTTTCTACTAGCTATTAAAAATACCGCATAAAGACAAGCGGCTGCTATTAATGGTGCAAAGATTATTGTAACTATTCCGCTACCTGTACTGTTAAGTTCTGGGTTAAAGGCATACGCGAAGAAAGTCGAGGCCATGGTTATCGCTGTTAAGCTAAATACTACTATCCAAAAAACTAGCATGCCGGCTATTCCATCTAATGATTGCTGGGCAACCACGTATTGGATTTGGGCTGGTTGTGGCGTCTGATCTGGCCAGCTTTGATTTGAAGGTGCATTATTTGGTGTTGGAACTGCTACGGGCACAGGTTGTTCAACAACAGGGTCTGCTGGAACTTCTTCTTTTGGGGTTTTGTCCATTTTTATTCCTTTTTGTTTTTAGTTTTTATTATCTTGATTTATAGCATACTTTAACCATAAACACAATAGATAGGCTATAATCGTTATATGATAAATTTTCGAAAAATTGTAAAAAAAATAATTCCCAGTAAGCTTTTTAAAAAAATTGAACCATTTGGCCATTTGATCGAGTCGGTGATTATGAATATCATATACGGTTTTCCGGCACGTAAAATGCATATAATTGGCGTTACTGGCACTAATGGAAAAACTACGACGACTTTTTTGATTCATAAAATGCTGCACGAGGCTGGTCTTAAGGTTGCTATGTTAAGCACAGTTGCCTATGGGGTGGGTGATGACTTAAAACCACAAATCCAGCATATGACTACTGAAAAATCTAGTATATTACAATCAAGACTTCGAGATTTTAGGCAGGCTGGAGCTGAATGGGTGGTTGTAGAAACTTCAAGTCATTCTTTGGCGCAATATAGAAATTGGGGATTGCTTTACGAAATAGCTGTAATGACAAATGTCACCAACGACCACTTGGATTATCATGGGACTTTTGATAATTATTTAGAGGCAAAAAGAAGATTATTTAAGATTACAGCTAAAAATGGTCGTGGTTTTGGGGTTGTTAATACTGACGATAAGGCTGCTCAAAAATTTATCGATAGTGTGCCGCGGTCTGTAAGTTATGGTATAAAATCGGGCGAGCTTAGGGCTGATAATATAAAATTAGCATCCGATTATTCATCATTTAGGGCAAAAATTGGTATTGATGAATATAATATCAAAGTTAATATTCCTGGTGAATTCAATGTTAGTAATAGTTTGGCGGCCGTGGCCGTTGGGCGGGAACTTGGTTTAAGTAAGGCACAAATCGAAAAGGGGATTGCGGCATTAGACGGTGTAGAAGGTCGCATGACAGTGGTTAACGAAGGTCAAAAATTTAAGGTTATTATCGACTTTGCTAGTACTCCAGACGCATTTGAAAATTTCTTTTCTTCGGTTCGTCCGCTAGTAAAAGGTAGGTTAATAGCCGTATTTGGTTCGGCTGGTCGTCGTGATGAATCTAAGCGTGCTGTTCAGGGCGAGATTGCTGGACGATATAGTGATGAAGTTATTTTAACCGAAGAAGACGACCGTGATATCGATGGTAACTTAATTTTAAACCAAATAGCATCTGGTGCTAAAAAAGCCGGTAAAGTAAAAGACAAGAATATGTTTTTAATTTTAGATCGTGAATCGGCTATAAAATTTGCGTTTACAAGGGCAAAATCGTCGGAAGATGTAGTTGTGATATTAGGTAAGGGCCATGAGAAAACCATCGAACGGGCTGATGGCGAGCACCCCTGGAATGAAACCGAACTAACTAAGAAATTGCTTAAAAATATAAAATAATTTATTTATCGAATTTCGATCCGAAATGTTGGCGTTTTTTAATTATCCAAAAATCTGATTGTCGGGTTAATTTTTTAGCATCATTTGGATTGGCTAATAGTTTTTTGACAGTCTCCTCCAGGTAGTAGCCGCCGAATGGTCCTTTGACTAGGATTACATCGTCTTG
Source organism: uncultured bacterium (assembly GCA_903952435.1). Lineage (GTDB taxonomy): Bacteria > Patescibacteriota > Saccharimonadia > Saccharimonadales > Saccharimonadaceae > UBA1547. The sequence continues at coordinate 44,079 of CAJBFN010000005.1, read as the reverse complement.
TTTTACAAAGTGGTCGCGTAAGAATATGCCGGCTGAAACGGCATCCTGAAGCAAGAATAAGTTCTTATCTTTGATAAATCCGTAACTTTTGGCAGATGCACTAAATTTTTCGATTGATAGTTCACCTACTAGTACTAATACATCTATATCGGTCTTGAAGTGCTCTGCAACGTCGGCAAATCCTTGGTCTGCATATTCGCCAAGCTCGTGCATATTGCCTAGTACTGCGATTCGACGTTTTGCTGGGATGCGTTTTAGAGCTTTTAAGGCCTCAATACCTGCGACTGGGCTGAAGTTTGTAGTGTCATCGATTAACGTTGATCCTTTGGTGCCTTCAAGCATGACCATACGGCTGTAAGTTGGTTCGATTTCTTTTAGTGTTTTCTCTATAGCAGCCTTTGATATGCCCATCATCTTTGCGGTCAATATAGCGCCAGATAGCTGTCGTATGAGTGGCTCCGAGATTAATCTAATCTTTATCTTTTCAATTTTCATATCATCAACGTTGAATGATACGATTGCGCCTGTCTTTGTCCATTCGTGTACCTCATAGCTAGCACTGGCTTTATCGCTACCATAAGTGAATATTTTCGCTTTGATATTTTTCAAATATTTTTCATCAATATCCACACCGTTAATCACGCTAAAGTCATTTGCGGCGGAGACGATTTTTAATTCTTCTTGGGCAACTTGGTCAATAGTCTTTAGAAATTCCATATGTTCAGGTGTTACAGCGGTCACCATCGCAACATCTGGAGTGATAAATTTAATCATTTGGTCCATTTCGCCAACACAATCGATACCATATTCTAGCACGATTATCTCGGTACCTTTTTCAAAGAATTTTCCGATAGTCTTGGCTAATAACTTTATCCATGATATAGGGCTGTTTAATTTTGTCGGAACTTTTTGGCGGAAAACTGACATATATAATCCCAAGCCGCTATTATAGCTGTCGTCCATGTGCGATACAGTCTTTTCAGATGCTAGTAGTGCAGACAGAAATATTTTTGTAGATGTTTTTCCGACACTACCTGCAATCGCGACGACTTTCGGCTTTTTAATTGCTACGAAAAGCTTCGCTAGTATCTTCACGGTGGTTTCAATAATTGAGGTAGCTGCCGATTTTTTTGAATGATCATCTGCAGCACCAAGTTCAATATCGCGTATTGATTGTATTCGCTCGATAATATCGTTAGCGTCTAGAACCATTGGCTCAATCCTATATCTATGTCGCTCAATGGCAAGTTGTAGTAATTGGTCGATAACATCACTGTAGCTGATTCCGGATTCGATCCAGAGCCTTGGGAACATACTTATTTTTGTGAATCCAGGCATAGTGTTGATCTCGTTTACATACACTTTTTCATTTTCGTCGACAAAGAAGTCGACACGACCAAATCCTTCGCATTCTAGGGCTTCGCAAGTTGCTACTGCGGCTTGGCTGAGCTTTTTGTAAAGTTCGGGGCTGACTTTAGCTGGCGCCAATAGGTTTGAGTTTTCGACGTTTATGTATTTATTGCCATATGAGTAAAAATTATCTTTTTTGACCTGGATGATTTCACCAACTGCTGTTGAAGTTTTTTGGTTACCGATATTGCCCATGATGCTGATTTCCAGCTCGCGTCCGACAATTCCGGCTTGGACAATAACCTTGACGTCGTAATTGAACGCTAGATCTAACGCCTCTTCGTATTCGTTTTGGTTAGTTACTCGTGAAACTCCAACCGACGAACCAGCATTTGCTGGCTTTACAAATATAATTTCAGATTTTAACTTTTTTTGCAGGGTCGTAAAGTCTAATTTGTCTGAATTTGGTCGTAAAGTAACAAATTCAGCAATGTTTATGCCCTTGGCTTGTAATAGGCGATAGGAGACATCCTTGTCCATACCAACAGATGATCCTAGTACGTCGGCGGTGGTAAATGGTACGTCCATCATGCGGATTAGTCCTTGGATCGTTCCGTCTTCGGCATAATTTCCTAGAACTGCAGGGAATATCACATCACATTCAAAAACCGCCTTGCCGTTATCGTCGATATCAAAAAATTTGTTTGAGCATTGAGTGACTGTTAAGCGACCAGAGATTGGCTTGTCTGATAGTGCGATTTTGCTAAAATTGGTTGGATTTTTTACAAAATTATTTGCAGCATATTGTCTCCAAACACCTTTTTTATCAATACCTACGACGAAGATTTCATACTTTGTCTGGTCAATTGCGTTGACGATATTATAGGCTGAAGCTAGCGATACTTCGTGCTCGGTTGATCTTGCGCCGGCAAAAACAGCGACTTTTATTAGTCCATTTTGTGAATTATTCATACTATCAATAATAACATCAAAACTTTTAAATCATTAATTGATGGTCAAGGTCATGCACCTTATATAGCCACCACCCTTTGCAAGTTCGGTGATTTCGGGCGTAAAGACTTCTAGGCCTCGGCGACGGATTTCGGCAGCTAAGTTTGGGGCTTTATCGCTCATTATTACAAACTTGCCAGTTGATACTAGATTTGTCGCAAAACCTTTTTTAGCTTCTTCGATTGAGACCTCAATTTTATCAACAAGATCTAAGTTTTTTAATAATTCGTAACTTTCATCTGTAAAAGCCTCAGGGCAATAGGCAATTAGCCCCTTTTGATTGTCGATTGGTGGTTTGATGACAGCTAGAGCTAGGTCAAGGTCGTAGAAATAACTATCAGGCCAGCCGGATGAGTTATTGATTACAGAATTTCCGGCTTCGTCAGTTTTTGGAACGGTTTTTAGTTGAATTCGATTATATCCAAGTGCATCGGCGGCGATTTTTTGAGCTTCTTCATCGCTACGATAGCCACTACCACAGAATAATAAATCACCACAAGCTAGGGCATCACCTTGGCCACTAAACTTCAGATTTTTTGGAATATGGATAATTTTTTTGCCTAATTTTACCATGGTTTCTTCAGCGTATTTCTCTTCATTTTCTCTGGCATTTGGCAGATTTGACATAACGGCCGTGTCGCCGCGAACTAGTGCCCAATTGGCCGTATATACTCCGTCTTGACAGCCGACCGGTGAAGCGACTTTGGTGACTTTTATGCCAGCAGATTCTAATAACTGGCAGATATTATCGTGTTCGGCTTTGGCTTTTTCGAGATTTATTATTTCTTGATGATAATAGGGGTTTATTGGTTGCGCATTGCTAAAATTAACAGTATCGGACATTAAAATTTGGTCGTTCATTTATATAATTATATATTAATAAGCGCCATATGAAGGCGCTTATTATTTTTTATTTTAATATATCAGGATTCTGTTGTTGGGGTTGATAGGTAATCAATCTCTTTGATGATGTCTAGCAATGCCTGGGCGCGCTTTGATTCATCGGCGATTTCGGTGGCGGTTTTGTGGGCTGGGTCAATTAGGGTTTTATCATCTGTACTGCGGAGTAATAACAAGTAAATGTCAAATTTTTCCTCTGGTTCAAGGTCTAGCTTGTCAACAAGTGGACGCAACTCAATTAAGGCTTGTTTTTTAATTTCTTCAAGATCACTACTGTTTGATGCTTCTGGGGTGATGGCATTATATTCGGGTTGGTTATTATTTGACACGGAGTTGTCTGGCATTACGACAGGAGTCTCCGGATTTATCGGATCAGTCATAATTAGATTTGGAATTGCGGATGATGTCGCAACTGGTTTATCGGTTGTGACGCCGCCGACACCAAAAGTGGTTGATGGAGTCTGAGTTACTCCGGCTAAAACTTTTGCTAATTCTTGGTCATCACTGATTGGTTTGGTTGTTTGAGGTTGAATATCCATAATTGCCCACCTATTATGCTTATACTTTGTTTATAAATACTGTATCATAGTATTATATTCAATAGCAACAAGGGTGGGAAAAAATGTTGGACAATATCAAAATAATCAAACAGCGTGATCCAAATAGCGCACTTTCAATTGCTAGTTTGCAATACGAGCAAGTTCATTTCAGGCCTCAAATTCGCAGTGGCGAGCATGACGGTAGGCAGATAAATAGTATTATCTTGGCTGGTATGGGCGGTTCTGGATTGGCGGCAAGTTTGGTTAAGGTATGGCTAAAGTCAGAGTTAACGATTCCAATTGAAATAGTCAGAGGTTATGATTTGCCTGATTATGTCAATAAGCATAATTTGATAATAATTAGTAGTTATTCTGGCAATACCGAGGAAGAGTTGAGTTGTTTAAGGCAAGCGATTGATCGTGGTGCTCAAATCGGCATAATTGCTTCTGGTGGTGAACTATTAGAACTGGCAATCAAGGACGATATTGCCCATGTGCCATTACCGATAAAGTTGCAGCCACGAATGGCGGTGATTTACGGCCTTAGGGCGCTAGTGGATTTATTAGTTCATTTTAAGGTAATTGGTGATCATAAATTGACCGAGATTTACAAAACATGTGAGTGGTTGCACGCGGAAAGTCTGAAATGGGCGCCCGAGGTTTCAACTAAGGATAATTATGCTAAACAATTAGCAAAACTTGCTGTTGGGAAAACAGCTATATTTTATGGTGGCGCATTAACTGCACCTGTTGCGTATAAATGGAAAATTAGTTGGAACGAGAATGCTAAGAATCTAGCATTTTGGAATGAGTTGTCAGAATTTGACCACAATGAGTTTATGGGCTGGACTTCACATCCGATAGAAAAACCTTTTGTGGTTTTTGATATTATTAGCAACCTTGAACATCCGCAAATTTTAAAGCGTTTCAAAATAAGCGACAAACTTTTAAGTGGCAAGCGACCAAAATCTAATGTCATTGAACTAAAAGGCGACACATTAATTTCGCAACTTTTGTGGGGTAGTATATTGGCAGATTTTACTAGTATTTACTTGGCGATTTTAAATAATGTCAATCCGACGCCAGTTCCCTTAATTGAGAAATTAAAGGAAGAGCTAAAATAGTTTTAATTTGTTATAATTTTTTTGTTGGAGAGGTCGCATAGTGGTCTAGTGCGCACGCTTGGAAAGCGTGTGTGTCGAAAGGCACCGCGAGTTCGAATCTCGCTCTCTCCGCCATATTATATAGCTTAAGCTTGGTGATATAATTTAAATTGGAGGTAATTATGAAAAATTGTGAAATGAAAGACAGTGACATTAAAGATCTAGAAGAGTTAAAAAAGTTCGGGAAGGCTTGCGGGCATATGCGCAAGCACGGTCATGGCCATGGTCACGCTAGTGCCAATAGTGGTGTTTATTGTATGGGCATGATTGGTGCGGCTATTTATTTTATAGGTAACGCGTCAGATTTTTGGATGGGCGTATTGGGCTTTTTGAAAGCTATGGTCTGGCCGGCAATTATGGTTTACGAGGCATTTAGGGTTTTAATTGGATAAATAAAAATGCGACAGGTTTGCACATTGGCAATAATCGAGGACGGTGACAGGGCTCTATTAGCTATGAAAAAACGCGGTTTTGGCGAAGGTTGGTGGAATGGTTATGGTGGTAAAGTCCAAGAGGGTGAAGAAATTGAAGAAGCTATGGTGCGCGAATTAGAAGAAGAGTCTGGTTTGATTGCTAGAAAATTTGGAAAACGGGCGGTGCTAGAATTCTTTTTTAGCGGGACCGACAAAGAGGTCGAAATGCATGTTTTTGAAGTAACTGATTATGATGGCAAACCAGTCGAAACTGAAGAAATGAAACCGCAATGGTTTGCAAAATCTGATATCCCATTTGATCAAATGTGGCCAGCCGATAGGGAGTGGATGTCGCTTTATTTCGACGGCAAAAACATTACAGGCAGCGCAACTTTTAATGGTGACACGAAGGCTTTTATTAAATCTGATTTCAAGATAGCGGAAAAGTAGTGCCTAAAGTGAAGTTAGCTGTGGTTGAAGAACACTGTTGCGACGGTCAAAAATTGGCGATTGATAAATATTTGCAAGTTGGCACAGGAATTAGCCGGCAACTGTTAGTTATTGGTGAATCACCGGCTAGTAATTGGCGAATGTCGGGTCGGGCGTTTTTTACGGTTGACGGTAAAATCGTACCAACTGGTAAAAACTTGTTAATTAATTTAAAACAAATAGACGATCGGCTAGATTTAGAAAACATTTCTTTTACTGAAATTTCAAAGTGCTTCATATGCAATAATAGGAAAAAACTACAGGCCTGCGCATTGAAAAACTGGCCACATTTTATCGAACAACTAAATTATATAAAACCAAAGTTGATAATTTTATTAGGTAAGGAAACGACGGCTATATTTAATCTTTTAGCCGGCTCGTCGTTAGATATTGGGCGCGTTCAGGAGGTTAATTTGTTTGAAAAATTTTATTCAGTTTTCCCACTTTATCATCCGTCACCTTTAAATCCTAAAAGGTCTCAAAATGTTGAGTTTATTAATGATAATATAAAAGAGATAAAGAAATTATTGGAGATTAAATAAAATGAAGCAACTTGAAAAGTTTTTTATGAGTTTTGTGCATGCTGGGCGGGGAATAGCGGCTGGTTTTAGTGAAAGAAATATGAAGCTTCATGGTGTGGCGGCGATTTTGGTTGTGATTTTGGGATTTGCGCGCGGTTTAAGCGTTGAGCGTTGGGCAATAATTTTGATTTTAATTGCGCTTGTTTGGTCGGCGGAATTATTTAACAGCAGCATTGAAGATTTAAGCGATTTAGTTCGCGATAGCGAAAATTTGACATATAAAGCGACCAAGCGAACCCGTGATATAGCAGCAGGCGCAGTATTAAATGCGGTGATATTGGCCGTGGTCGTTGGTTTGATAGTATTTTTGGGTTAACTAAGGAGTAAAAAGATGCAAAATGACATATATCAACAATCACTAGGGCTGCATAAAAAACATCACGGCAAGATTGAGACGGTCAGCAAGGTGAAATTAGACACGCGTGAGGCGTTGTCTTTGGCTTATACACCAGGCGTGGCAGAAGTTTGTCGTGAAATCGCGCGTGACCCATCACTGGCCCGTGAATATACACTAAAGCGCAATACGATTGCGATTGTTAGCGACGGTTCAGCTATTTTAGGTCTTGGTAATTTAGGTGCTTTGGCTTCAATTCCTGTTATGGAAGGTAAGGCGGCGATTTTTAAGGAATTTGCAGGCGTTGATGCTTTTCCGATTTGCCTAGACACGCAAGATACCGAGGAAATTATCAAGGCCGTTAAACAAATTGCACCAGTTTTTGGTGGTATTAATCTAGAGGACATATCGGCACCGCGCTGTTTTGAAATCGAAGAGCGCTTACGTAAGGAATTATCGATTCCAGTTATGCACGACGATCAATGGGGCGCTGCAACGGTTGCACTGGCTGGCATTATCAATGCGATAAAACTAGCCGGTAAGACTAAAGAGACGGTAAAAGTCGTTATGAGTGGTGTTGGTGCTGCTGGCGTGGCTACAGCACGCTTGCTGACGATTTATGGCATAAAAGACATTACATATTGTGATAGCCAGGGGGTTATTCACAGCAACAGAACTGATTTAACAAAAGAAAAGCAAGAATTACTAAAAGCTAGTACGGCTAATTCGTCAGAGGGTTCGTTGGCTGATGCCGTTAAGGGTGCTGATATATTTATTGGACTTTCAAAACCGGGTTTGCTGACGCAGGATATGGTTCGTACAATGGCCGATAAATCGATAATTTTTGGTTTATCTAATCCAACGCCAGAAATAATGCCCGATGAAGCTAAGGCTGCTGGGGCGTTTATTGTTGCGACTGGTCGCAGCGATTTCCCTAATCAAGTAAATAACTCATTAGTATTTCCAGGTGCATTCAGAGGTATGTTGCAGGCTAATATTCCCCAGTTCAAGATTGAAATGTTCAGCGCCATTGCGCAGGCGATTGCTGATTCAACGACTGACATATCAACTGAAAAAATATTGCCATCAATGTTTGATAAAAGTATTGCTGATATTGTTACAACTACAGTTAAAGATTACAAATAGCGTAGAATAAACAACAAACACGCTAGATATGGTGCTTATTGGCGATTGCGTGCTACACTATAGCCCCATGGAGGTGCAAACAAACATGGGAAAACAAAAATATATATTTGTAACTGGAGGTGTTCTCTCTGGCGTAGGTAAGGGTATAACTGCGGCCAGTATCGGTACCGTTTTGAGGGCAAAAGGTGCCACTGTTTCAATCCAAAAATGTGACCCGTATCTAAATGTAGATGCGGGCCTTTTAAATCCCAGAGAACATGGCGAGTGTTTCGTAACCAAAGATGGTGCCGAGACTGATCTTGATCTTGGTCATTATGAGCGATTTTTAGATATCGAAATGACTCAAAAAAACGCTACACTTTCTGGTAGGTTGTTATCGCAGCTAATTGCTGATGAACGGGCTGGAAAATTCTGCGGTAAAACTGTTCAATTGGTGCCACATTTAACTCAGGCAATTCAGCGCTCTATTATTGAGGCCGCTGGCGATAGTGGTATTCATATTGTTGAAATTGGCGGTACGGTAGGCGACTATGAAAGTCTTAGTTATATCGAAGCAATTCGCCTGTTTTCGCAAATAGTTGGTCGAGCTAACTGTTTATTTGTGCATGTTGTTTATGTGCCGTTCATAGGTACTAGCAAAGAATTCAAAACAAAGCCCGCCCAGAATGCCTTAAATGATTTGCGTGGTTTTGGTATTGTGCCGGATGTTATTATTGTACGAACCGACAAACCGGCGCCAGCAGAGGTCGTTGATAAGATTAGCTTATTTAGCGGCGTGCCCAAATGCGGCGTATTATTAATGCCTAATGCCGATACGGTTTATCGGGTGCCGTTAATTATTGCGCGTAGCGGTTTAAATAGGTTGTTATCTGATTTTACTGGCCTGCAGAATGAGCCGGATTTGTCTGCTTGGGATAAAATCGTGAAACACCAAACTAGTCGATCAAAAAAAGTCGTTAAAGTTGGAATGGTCGCGAAATATATTGATAATGAAGACACATATATATCTGTTATCGAGGCTTTAAAGTCGGCAGCTTGGCATGAAAACGTCGGTATCGATATAACTTGGATAAATGCCGAAACAGCTGATAAAAAAGATTTTAAAAATGTTGATGCAATTTTAGTGCCGGGCGGTTTCGGGTCGCGCGGTATCGAGGGCAAGATTGCTGCTGCGCGCTATGCGCTGGATCACGACAAACCGTATCTAGGGCTTTGTCTGGGTTTGCAGGTTGCGGTTATTGCTGCCGCTCGTAAGGCTGGGTTGGATGATGCTAATAGTGCCGAATTTAATCCTGAAACTAAAAATGATGTTGTTTATATTATGGATGGTCAGGCCGGTAAAGAATCAACCGGCGGAACTTTAAGGTTAGGGGACTATCCAGCGAAATTAGTTAAAGGTTCATTAGCGGCAAAAGTTTATCACTCAGTCGATATAGTTGAACGCCATCGTCATCGATACGAAGTTAATCAAAAGTTTTTACCACAGATTATTAAAGGCGGCCTGTCAGTTAGTGGCACTTCACCGGATGACAAATTAGTTGAATTTGTCGAGGCGCCAAAGAACAAATATTTTATTGCCACACAAGCTCATCCAGAGTTTCAATCTCGGCCTACCAGACCGCATCCGCTGTTTGTTGGTTTAATAAAAGCTTGCTTATATAAAGTTAAATAATTAAAGAGGGAGGCATATTATGAGTAACCCGTTTGATAATGCTATGGCGCAGCTAGATAAAGTTTCAAAAATTAAAGATTTTGGTAGTGACTTTATATTAAAACTAAGGCAGCCGGATCGGGATATTAAGGTTTCAATACCGATTAATATGGATGACGGCTCATTGCGTATATTTGAAGGCTATAGGGTTGAATATAATAATGCGTTGGGGCCTTACAAGGGCGGCATTAGATATCATCCAGATACTGAGATTAACGAAGTTAAGGCTTTGGCTTTTTGGATGGCTCTAAAATGTGCTGCTGTGGGGATTCCTATGGGTGGCGGCAAGGGCGGTATTACGGTTGATCCAAAAAAGCTATCAAAAGATGAGTTAGAGAGATTATCTCGCGGTTGGGTTCAAAAATTTTCGGATATTTTAGGGCCACTTAAGGATGTTCCAGCTCCAGATGTTAATACAACGGCTGAAATAATGGCATGGATGGCTGACGAATTCCAAAAAATTACAGGAGACAAGTCTGGTGCGGTAATTACAGGAAAGCCGGTCGGTCAAGGTGGTTCTTTGGGGCGGGATACGGCAACAGCTCAGGGTGGATTTTATGCATTTGAGGCTTTAAAGAGTCATCTTGGTTTGGCTGATAGTTGCAGTGTCGCCATCCAGGGATTTGGCAATGCTGGCGCTAATGCTGCATCAATTTGGCATAAAGCTGGGCATAAAATTATTGCTGTATCAGACTCGAAGGGCGGAATTCTTGATTTGAATGGTTTGGACATACCGGCTTTGTTGAAATTCAAGCAAGAAACCGGCTATGTGGCTGGTTTTAGCGGTAGTCAGGATATCACTAACGAGCAGTTACTAACTATCGATTGCGATTTATTGATTCCGGCAGCTCTTGAAAATGTTATAACTAAGGAAAACGCGGCCGACATAAAATCGAAAGTGATCTTAGAATTAGCTAACGGGCCAATTACTTCAGCTGCTGACGACATATTGTTCAAGCGAGGCATTACTGTAGTGCCTGATATATTGGCGAATTCTGGCGGTGTAACTGTATCATATTTTGAATGGGATCAGAATCTTAAGAATGAGCGTTGGACTGAACGAGAAGTTTTAGACAAGCTTCGTCCAATAATGGAATCCAGCGCTAGAGATATATTTTTGTTGGCTAAAGATTTAAATATTGATTTGCGCATGGGGGCATTTATGATAGCCCTTGAAAGAATTAGAGCAAAAATGTAATTAATCGTTTGACTTGCTATAATCAAGAGTAATGAATCAAATAATAGAAATAATTCAAAAGGCAGTCTTGCGGCTATTTGATGTCGAGCAAGATGTTCAATTAAGTCGGCCAGATTTGCAGTTCGGTGATTTTGCAACTAATGTTGCTATGCAACTATCAAAACAATTAGGTAAAAATCCACGAGAAATAGCCGAGAAATTAGTTAGTGAATTGCAATCCACGGGTGAATTTACCGAGGTCTCTTTGGCTGGTCCTGGATTTATAAATTTGCGTTTAAAAGATGAAACTTTAACAAAAGAATTAAAAAAAATAGTTAATAATCCAGATGATTATGGCAAGCCAGATTTATATAAAGATAAAAATGTCATAACCGAATATTCTGATCCAAATCCATTCAAGGTTTTGCATGTCGGTCATTTCTATACAAGTGTAATCGGTGACGCTATTTCAAATCTAATCGAAAACGCTGGCGGGCAAGTCCATCGGGTCAATTTTGGTGGTGATGTTGGATTGCATGTCGCAAAGACTATGTGGGCGATTTTGCGTGAATTTGGTGGCGAAAATCCAGATAAATTAGCCGAAATTAATGAGGCCGAAAGAGTTGAGTTTATGGGTAGCTGTTATGTAACCGGGACTCGCGCTTATGAAGATGATGAATCAGCTAAAACTGAAATTACAGATTTGAACAAAAGAATTTATCAAATTCATATAGAGGGCGATCATGAATCAGCTTTTGCGCAAATTTATTGGCAGTTTCGAAAATGGAGCTATGAATATTTTGACGCGTTCTATACAAAAATTGGCACTAAATTTGAAAAATATTATCCCGAGAGTGATATTGCTCAAATTGGTCTAAATACTGTGCTAGAGCAAAACCAATCTGGCGTATTTAAAGATAGTGACGGCGCAATAATTTTTGAAGGCGAACCATATGGATTACATACTAGGGTGTTTGTAAATAAATCTGGCTTACCAACCTATGAAGCCAAAGACGTAGGCCTGAGTATTAAAAAATGGGAAGATTACCACTTTGATCAGTCGGTAATTATCACAGGCAATGACATTATCGAATATATGAAGGTCGTCTTAAAGGCGATAGAGCAATTCAAACCCGAACTTTCATCGCGAACCAGACATATAACACATGGTATGGTGAAATTAATAGGTGGCGTCAAGATGGCTAGTCGAAAAGGTAATTTTTTGCGAGCGATTGATGTTTTAAGTATGGTGGCTGATGCTAACGAGGCGGCGCAAGGCAATCGTGATACAGCTCCGATTTTGGGTGCGATTAAGTATGCATTTTTGAAGTTTAAAATTGGCGCAGACAGCTCATTTGACCCCAAAGAATCAGTCAGTATCCATGGAAATAGCGGTCCTTATCTGCAGTATGCACTGGCTAGGGCTAAATCAGTTGTTAGAAAATCTGAAATTGATTCATCGGAATTTGAATCGGGCGACTATTCAATCTCAGAGCGCAACCTGCTGTTTAAATTAACCGAATATAAAGATGTTATTCAAACGGCAACCAAAGATTTGACGCCACATATTTTATGCACATATTTGTATGAGCTGGCACAAGTATTTAATCGTTTTTATGAAAATAGCCAGATTATAGGTGATGAACGTGAAAAAATCAGGATAAAATTAGTCGAAGCTTATGCGTCGATATTAGCTGATGGTTTAAAAATATTGGGCATTCCAACCCCAGAAAGAATGTAAAAGGAGTTTTATGAATAAAAAAATCAATCCAAAATCAATAATAGTAGCTGGCGAATCGCAGTTTATGGCCTTTTTGAATTTTATTCGCACACAAGGAGTTGTCGGTTTGGCCGTGGGCTTAGTCTTGGGTGGCTCGGTTAGCGTAATGGTGAAATCCTTGGTTGATAATGTTGTTATGCCGCCACTGGGGCTGATGCTTGGCTCAACTGGAGGCTTAAAGGGCCTGTCGGTTGCAATAGGTAAAACTTCAGATGGCGCTAATGTCGTCTTGGGCTACGGAGTATTTTTAAATGATTTGTTTAACTTTATTGTTATCGCGTTTGTGGTTTATATGTTGGTTAGTTTTTTAAAAGTCGAAAAGTTAGACAAAAAAAAGTAATTTATGGATAAAAAACTTGCAAATATTCGGCCGGAACGAATCTTATGGATTGATTTAGAAATGACTGGGCTTTCTTTTGAAAATGATTTAATTTTAGAAGTTGCTGCTATTATTACTGATTGGGATTTTAATGAAATCGCTACTTATCAGGGTGTCATAAAGAACAAAGATGGTCTATTAAAAAAACGGATTGCCGCCAATTCAGTCTTTTGGGATAAAAATATAGAGTCGCGCGATGGATTGCTGGCGCAAAATAGTGACGGCAAATCTTTAAAAAAGATCGAGGCTGAACTGCTACAATTTGTTGAAAGCAATTTTGCTAAAAATGTGCCAGTTTTGTTGGCTGGTAACTCGATTCATATAGATAGGCGATTTATCTTATCAAATTGGCCAAAACTAGACAGCAAGCTACATTATCGAATGTTAGATGTCAGCGCCTGGAAGGTGGTTTTTGACGGTAAATTTGGCCAAAAGTTCTTAAAACCAGATGCTCATAGGGCACTTGATGATATTCGTGGCAGCATTTTAGAATTAAAATATTATTTGTCAAAACTTAAATAGCGCTATAATGAAGCTATAATGTTGGAGATTAAAAAAACCGGCAGGTGGCAATGGGTTTTATGGGTAATCCTAGGCTTAGTCGCAACTTTAGTGGCCGCATTTTTAATTTTATGGCCGATGACTCAAAATTCAGTTGCTCCGTCAGATGGTGATTTAAATAATGTTATAAAAACTCCACAGCCTCAATCTATATCGTCAAATGTTTTGTTCACCGGTAATATTTACTTTGGAAGATATATAAACGACTGGTCGATGCTTAGTCCGTTGCAATATCAATATCCATTTTCTAGACTAAACGAATTTAATCGTGATCAATATAATGCCTGGATATCAGGGTTAGAGTGCCCACTTGCTGGTAGTGTAAACATGACTTCGGCCGAAGAAGAAGCAGCATTGCAATTTAATTGTTCGCCAAATTATTTACCCGAAGCTGCAAAATGGTTTACGGCTGTTACTTTAGCTAATAACCATACTGATAATCAGGGAATTGAGGGTTTTGCCGAGACAAAACAGCATTTGGAGGAAAACAGTATTCAGTATTTTGGGCATTATGATCCTTATGTGGTTAGTGATAACTGTGAGGTTATTGGCTTACCGGTGGATATCAAAAATAATGATAATTCAATTGCAAAAGGTAGATTGCCGGTCGCAATGTGTGGTTTCCATGGCGTATTTAAGATTCCGCCAGAGGATGCCTTGGCTGAGATGCAAAAATATAGCCTATATATGCCAGTTATCGCAATGCCGCACATGGGGGCCGAATATCAGTCGGCGCCAGACGAGCTAAAAACTGCCGTTTATCGCAGTATGATAGATAATGGTGCCGATATGGTTGTTGGTGACCATCCACACTGGATACAAACGACAGAAAGTTATAATGGGCATCTAATTCTATATTCGATGGGTAATTTCATGTTTGACCAGCAATTTAATACAGAAGTTACTCGTTCGGCGGCGCTGAATGTTATGATGAGTGATACTTCTGATAGCGCAAATAATTTAAAGGTTTGGTTAGCGCTTGGTGAAACTTGCGTGGCATTTAAGGATAATTGCCTAGAAACCGCTAAGGCTCAAAATCTAAAAAAGCTAGACATATCTTACAAATTTGGAATTGTCGGCTCTAATGACTCTGATAAAATAAATAAACCAGCCACACCAGATCAGCAGGCGAGCATATTGCAGCGCCTAAATTGGCAATCGACTTTGGGCGGTTTGCAAGCGCCGTATAGTGGCCTATAATTAAACTATGACACATAAAGAAATTGAAACTTATATACTAAATTTCCCGAATACTTGGCTGGATTTTCCTTTTGGCGAAGATACAGCTGTTTATAAAGTTGGTGATAATGGTTCAGACAACAGTAAAATATTTGCTTTGATTGCTGAAAACAGTAAGCCACTTAGGTTAAGTTTAAAATGTGATCCGTTGTTGGCCGAAAAATTGCGTGAAGATTATGAAACCGTTTTGCCGGGTTATCATTTAAACAAAAAACACTGGAATACGATTATTTGCACCGGACAAGTGCCAGATGATGAAATCAAAAGCTTAATTTCGATTAGCTATAATCTAGTGGCGCCTAAATAAATTATTTTGCTCTCGCTTTGAGTTATACTTTTAAGCCGGTATAATGACGGTATGCAGGACGTTAAAGAGGAAGTTAGGGCCAGGTTGAACATCGAGGATGTAATCGGTGAATATGTTCAGCTAAAACGAGCTGGTCGAAACTTTAGGGGGCTCAGTCCATTCTCGGCTGAAAAAACGCCTAGCTTTTATGTCAGCCCTGATAAAAATATTTGGCATGATTTCTCGTCTAATAAAGGTGGTGACATTTTTACTTTTGTGATGGAACTAGAGGGCATTGATTTTCGAGCTGCGCTGGAACACTTGGCACGTAAGGCCGGAATTGATTTAACGCTTTACGAAAATAAAGGATCGCAAGAAATTGCGGCTCGCAAAAAGCGGTTATTATTAGCTCATGAAATGTCAGCTAATTACTATCAACAGAGCTTAATTCAAAATAAACACGCTATGGAATATGTTTTTAATAAGCGCGGTTTGAGCAAGCAGATTGTTCAAGATTTTAAGATTGGCTATGCTCCAGATAGTGGCGATGCTTTAGTGCAATTTTTGACCAAAAAGGGTTTCGGTAAGCAAGAATTATCTCAGGCTGGTCTGGTTAATCGCTTTGGTGGCGACTTATTCCGAGGTCGTATGATGGTGTCGTTGATGGATGGGACTGGTAATGTGATTGGATTTACGGGACGAATTATTAATGACGAGCCAAATGCGCCAAAATATCTAAATACTCCGCAAACACTTCTTTACGATAAAGGCCGCCATGTTTTTGGTTTGTCACAGGCCAAAGAATCAATTAGGACTAACGATTATACGGTGGTTGTAGAAGGTAATTTGGATGTTGTCAGCAGCCATCAGGTAGACGTGTGCCAAGTTGTAGCAACCGCCGGTACGGCTATGACTGAACATCATTTAAAGGCGCTGGTTCGTCTAAGTAGTCATATCCGATTAGCATTTGATGGCGACAAGGCGGGGTTAGCGGCGACCGAGCGGGCGATTTCGATTGCTCAAAATGTTGGCGTAGAGCTTTCGATTATTTCTATGCCCGATGGCGCTAAAGATCCCGATGAACTTATCAAAAAAGATCCTAATTTATGGCAGCAAGCGATTAATAATTCGATGCCGGCGGTTGATTGGATTATTAACCAGCATTCATTACGTGAAGATCTTACAACTGCGGCCGGCAAGCGCCGATTTACGACTGCAGTGCTGGATGTCGTCAGAATGTTGCAGGATTCGGTCGAACAAGAACATTATTTGTTAAAAATTGCCAAACTTAGTGACTCTTCGGTTGAAGCCTTAAAAATAAAACTTGGTAAAAATGGAACAGACGAAGCGCCATTTAAAGATAGAAAAGCTGTTTTGCAGTCGATTATCGAGACCGACCCATCTTCTTATCAGGATATTTTACTGGCATTTTTACTTAAAAATATTCAGGCACGTGATTTACTAAAAAATTTCGACGCTAAGTCTTTCGATGGTGAGGATAGACAGGCGATAATAAGCTATTTGGCCGAAAATAATAGCGAGGTTATAAAAGAAACGCCAAAACAGTTGCAAACTTACGATAACTATGTAAAAATATTATTATTGATCGCCGAGACTCGATTTGCAGACTGGAATGACGAAGATCGTTACTATTCCGTCGCCGAGATGCTCCGCAAAGTTGCCGCAACGCCAAAAAAAATACAAAAAGACATCTTGACCGAACAACTGCGTGATGCAGAAATTTCAGGTGATGATGAAAAAGCGAACGAAATACGCAGCACTCTAAATAAACTAATAAAGGAGATCCAAAATGGTAAAAGATAAACCAATTGCCGAAGACGTAAAAGATGTGACGATTGATGATATTGTGGCGCTTGATCCAAGCATATTAGAGGATATGAATAATCCATTACTAGCGATAGAAGAGCCGGGCCTTGAAGATTTGCAAGATGAAGATGAAGAAGAAGACGATGAAGAGACTTTAAATAAAGGCCAATATTTTGATGATGCCAGTGACGACAGTGTTCGTTTATACTTGCGCGAAATTGGTAAGATTCCGCTATTAAATTCTGAAGACGAGCTAGCTTTGGCTCAACGGGTTGTGGCTGGTGATAAAAAAGCCAAAGATAAAATGGCCGAGGCAAATATGCGCTTGGTTGTTTCGATTGCCAAACGCTACAGTGGCCGTGGTCTAGATTTTCTTGATTTAATTCAAGAAGGCAACACTGGCTTGTTGCGCGCGGTTGAAAAGTTTGATCCAGATAAAGGTTTTAAATTTTCTACTTACGCCACTTGGTGGATTCGCCAAGCGATTACTCGCGCTATTGCTGACCAGGCACGCACAATTCGAATTCCAGTTCACATGGTTGAGACAATCAATAAATTACTTCGGACTCAGCGCCGCATGACTCAAGAATTAAATCGTGAGCCAACTATTGAAGAATTAGGTAAAGAGTTAGAGATGGAACCAGCTAAGGTTGAATACGTTATCAAGATCAAACAAGATATTACGTCACTTGACGCTGGTATCGGCCGCGATGGCGAAGATGAAGATTCGGTTTTGGGTGATTTTATTGATGATGAAAATGGCGTTACGCCAGAAGAGTCGGCCACATCGCAGTTACTAAAAGAGCAAGTTCAATCTGTTCTTTCGTCACTTTCAGATCGTGAACAAAAAATTGTCAAAATGCGTTTTGGACTAGAAAACGGTAAAAGCCACACTCTTGAAGAAGTAGGTCGTGAATTTGCTGTGACTCGGGAGCGAATTCGTCAGATCGAAGCTAAAGCCTTAGCTAAACTTCGTAAACACAAAGATGCCAAGAAACTTCACGAATACCTCGGTTAAAGCATAAGCGGGATTGACTATTTGGCATTTTTATGCTTAACTTGTTGTATATAAAAAATAAAACAAAAAGGATAAAATATGGAAAATGCCAATAGAGAAAGAGACCTGGATGTACCTTTGAATATACCGAATTTTACAGAAGAGGACAAAGAAGATGATGAAAATAAAAAAGGTTTTTATGGTAAGCCATCAGGTGGGAGAGATTTTTCTAATTTGCACATGCAACCACAACCAGAAAAAACTAGTACCGAAGAGAACTTAGTGCTTGATGAATTTGAAAAACAATCCAATAATGATCCATATGAAGTTCGGGCAGAAAGATTTAGGAATAATTATATTGCTAAAAAAGCAGCTGAGTCTTTATCTCAGAATAATTCAACAGAAAACAGTTTAGCCGTCGTTGAAAATCCAGACTCGATCCAAGAAGAAGCTCTAGGCGAGTAATAATTGCCTAACTGATAAATTCGATTTCTTCTAAAACTTTTTCAACTTGATCATGTAGCTTTTCGGTGTTGTTATCATTAACTATAAAGTGATCCGCAATTGCAATTGGGCCACCTTTTTCTAGATCACCAATATCCGACCAGTCGCGCTGGTCGGCTTCGTATTGTGACAATGGTCGAGTTGGTCTGGCAGTTAGGCGACGATGGCGGATTTTTTTAGGGGCCACAACTGCCACAACTGTTAGCTCGCCTGAAAATTCATGTTTTAAGGCTTTATATTCGGTCCAGCTGTAAAGACCGTCAACAATAATGCGATGCTGGCCAGCATTAATCAGGGAGTGTATCTGAGATGAAATTATATTAACGACAAAATCATCGCTATTTATAGTGCGTAGCTCCTCGCGAAAAAGTTTTTCATTTTCGGCTGTGTCTTCGATGCCACGATTCTTCATAGTCTCAAGTACTACATTATCAAAACTTACTTTGGGGTAGCCTTTATTAGTTATATATTCAGCAGCTGTAGTTTTACCTGACCCTGCTAGGCCGACAAAAGCCAAAATCTTTACATTGTGGTTGTGAATCATACCTCTAGTTTAGCAGATTATATTGCTGGGTTTGAGGTATAATATTAGTATGACTAAGCGATTGGCTGTTATTGACGGGAAGTCGGTGTTTTATCGTGGTTATTATTCGATGCCGAATTTAACTTTGTCAGATGGCACGCCAACTGGTGGAGTTTATGGATTTGCATCACTGGCAATTGAACTTATAAAAAAATTAGAGCCTGACTATGTGGCGGTTGCCTGGGATAAGCAGGGGACTAATATTCGTAAACGGCGTGAGATTTATCCCGAATATAAGGCTGGACGCAAAAAAGCGCCTGATGATTTTTATGCGCAGATTCCAATTCTTTACGAATTATTAGATGCTTTTGGCTGGCCTCTTTATGAGCTTGATGATTACGAAGCTGATGATATTTTAGGCGCATTTGCCAAAGAGGCGACCGAAAAAGGCATTGAAACTTGTTTGTTGACTAGTGATCTTGACGCCTTGCAACTGGTTGGGCCGCTAGTTAAAGTTTACGCGCTAAAAAACGGCCTAGCTAACCTTGAAGAATTCCACGAAGAGTATCTAGAGAAAAAATATGGGATTAAGGTTGATCAATTTTTAGATTTGAAAGCGCTAAAAGGTGATGCATCGGATAATTTGCCAGGTGTAAATGGGATTGGCGAAAAAACAGCTATTCAATTACTGCAACAATTTGGTAATTTGGATAATATTTATGCTAGTCTAGACAAAATCAAACCGGCTGTGGCTAAAAAGCTAACTGATGGTAAAAAAATGGCCTATATCAGTAAAGAGGTCGGTCGAATTTGGTCCGAGGCGCCAGTTAAACTGGATTGGGATGTGGCCGATATTAATGATATTGATTTGAATAAAGTTGCCGAAATTTTAAACAGGCTGGAATTTTCATCTTTGATTAGACGTCTGCCAAAGCATATGAGTATTCATGGAGTTGAGGGGGATTTTGCTGCCAAGCAAGTCGCACTTGCTCCGTTAACAGAGTTAAAGTGGCCGGATAGCTTAACTATTAATGGACCGATTGTAATTTATTTAGATGACGATTATATCTGGCTTTCGACTAATAAAAACACAGTCATGAAAGCTAAAATTTTAGAGCTAGACCGAAGCGTTTGGCGAGTTTTAGAGATGAGCACGGCAATTATTTATGATAGTAAAGTTACTTACCATTCTTTGGCTAAAAAAGGTATTTTTGTAAGATTTGAAGAGTTGCATGATATTAATCAGGCGGCATTTTTGATTGACCCATTGCGTCGTGACAGGTCATTAACTAGTTTGACTGGTGGTGAAATTATTGACAGTCCGAAATCTAATATCGCAGCAATTTGGCAGGTTTATAATCAGCAAATTAAAGCCTTTGATGATAATCCAAGGATTGCTAGGATTGCTCGCGAATTTGATTTTCCTCTGACTTATATTCTGTTCAAAATGGAGCACAAGGGTATTAAAATCGATCCAGTCATCTTGAAAACAATGAGTATCGGGTTCGAAGATGAATATTCGGATTTAGAACAACAGATTTACGCAATGGTTGGTTACGAGTTTAATATTGCCAGCCCATTACAGTTATCAGAAGTTTTATTTACTAAATTGCAATTGCCAACTGCGGGGATTAAAAAAGGCAAAACTGGTCATAGCACCGGTCAAAAAGAACTTGATAAATTGCGCGGTCAGCATCCAATTGTAGAATTGATTGAAAAAACGCGCGAAATCGCAAAACTTAAAAATACCTATGTTGACGCTTTGCCTCGCTTAATGGATGAAAATTATCGCATTCATACGACTTTTAATCAGGATGTGGTTAGCTCGGGACGGCTAAGTAGTACAAATCCAAATTTGCAAAATATACCAATTCGTTCAGACTTGGGCCGTCAGATTCGTAGTGCTTTTGTGCCCGAAAAGGGGAGCGCATTTGTTGGTGCCGATTATTCGCAGTTTGAACTTCGTCTAGCAGCTGTATTGGCTGGTGATCAGGATATGGTTGATGATTTCGATGGCGACATTGATATTCATACAAAGACCGCTAGCGAGGCTTACGGCGTGCCAATAGAGGCCGTAACCAAGGACCAACGCCGCAACGCCAAGGTAATTAATTTCGGCGTGCTATATGGCATGAGCCCGCAGGGTTTGAGCGCTGCGACCGATATGAGCTTTATCGAGGCAAAGAAATTTATCGACCAGTATTTTGAAGTCCGTAAACCAATTCGAAAATATATTAACGACACACTTAATAAGGCCAGGGCTGATGGCTATGTCGAGACTTATTTTGGTCGACGTCGACCGACACCAGATGTTTTAAGTAGTAATTTTATGGTTAGGTCTGGCGCTGAAAGGGCAGCGGCTAATATGCCGATTCAGGGGACCGAGGCTGATTTGATGAAGTTGGCGATGATAGAACTTGATAAAAAATTAGGCGATTTAGGCGAACAAATCTTGCAGGTGCACGATAGTATTTTGATTGAATGTCCAGTGGCAAATGTTGATAAGGTGTCTGATTTGTTGCGTGAAGTCCTAGAAAATATTGCTCCAGAGCTTGAAGTAAAATTAAAAGTTGATGTTAGTATCGGGTCGTGCTGGGAAGGTATGTAAATGAGTAATTTGAAGGTAAAAATCAAAAGACTTAACCCAAAGGCTATTTTGCCGGCCTATCAGACTGAACATGCCGCCGGGATGGATCTGCATGCTTGTATCGATGAGCCTATGATAATTCAGCCGCTGCAAAGGTTAATGGTGTCAACTGGATTCTCGCTTGAACTACCAGTCGGCTATGAGGCCCAAATAAGGGCTCGTAGTGGTTTGAGTATTAAAAACGGCATAACGATGATCAATGGAATTGGAACAATAGATTGTGATTATAGGGGTGAGGTTTGCGCTTTGGTGGTTAATATTAGCGACCAGCCATTTACTGTTGAGCCTGGCATGAGGATTGCCCAAATGATTATAGCTAAATATGAAAAAGTTGATTGGGAGACTGCTGATTCTTTGAGCCAGACAAAAAGGGGCGACGTTGGTTTTGGTAGTACCGGCGTAAAGTCGAAATAATCTTTTTATAGGTGTTAAGTCGGAATCTTAAGGTTGACTCTACTGCCATTTAATAATATAATATATTTATGGCGAACCTAAAACTTACAAGAATTATTCCAATCGCATTGATTTTAATCATTGTTGCGATTGCTATTGCTGGTTTGGTGACTTTAGCGCGGACGATTTTCTTTACCGGCGATTCGAGCACGGTTTCTCAGGCTGATATTAGTAAAGAGGCTTTGTTGGCTTCTGACGCCGACCATTCCGTTACGTTCAGCGCGCGCGGTCCAATTGTAGCTAGTGAATCTTTTAAATCCTATAAAATAAAAATAACTTCATCTTCTAGGACTTTGACTATGTATGAGGGTTATACTGGCCAGGTTGTTGATAAAGTCTCTTTGGATAACAATATTAATTCTTACCAGCAGTTTGTTTTTGCATTATATAAGGCTAATTTAACAAAGGGGAATGAACTAACTGGTGACAGCAATGATACCCGCGGTATTTGTGCCACGGGATCCGTTTATGAATTTACGGTTGTAGCAGGTACTAATACGGCAAAACAGTTATGGACTTCAACTTGCTCAGGCTCGAAAGGTTCGCTATCTGCCAGTGCTGATCAGCTGATTAGCCTATTTATGGCTCAGATTCCAAATGCCAAAGATATTCTAAGCAAGAGCCTTTAATTTAATGCCGGAATTACCAGAAGTTGAAACTGTTAAGCGCGGACTTAATAAATTAATTGTTGGTAAAAAAATAAAATTTGTAGCATCTGATAATGCGCATAGTTTTCCCAATAGTAAAGCCGATGTCGATTCATTCTTGATTAAATCTGAAATAACCGATGTTCGTCGTCGCGCCAAGGTGCTGATGATTGATTTATCGACTAGCTATACATTAGTGATTCATTTAAAAATGACCGGTCAATTAGTTTTTGTTGATAATACTTCGCGCTTTGGCGCAGGGCATCCTAACGACAGTTTGGTTGGGTTGTTGCCTGATAAATCTACCAGGGTAAATATTGAGTTTACGGATAAATCTCATCTTTATTTTAATGATCAACGAAAATTTGGCTGGGTCAGATTGATGCCGACAGCTGAGGTGCCTAATATTGATTTTATGAAAAAGGTCGGACCAGAGCCATTAGAAGCTGATTTTAAGGTTGATGAATTTATTGGTCGTTTTAAGCGCCGTAGCCGTACCACTATAAAAGCTGCTTTGTTGGATCAAGCCGTAATTGCTGGTGTTGGTAATATTTACGCTGACGAATCTTTGTGGGGTGCTGCAATTCATCCATCTCGTTTAGTTGGATCAATAACTGACGTCGAGTTTAAGAAATTATATACAGAAGTTCGATCAGTTATGAATTTATCAATCGAAAAAGGCGGCAGCACCAATCGTAATTATGTTAATGCCGAGGGCAAAAAGGGTAGTTATATGGATTTTGCGCGCGTTTTTTGCCGCGAAGGCTTGGCTTGTCCACGCTGTGGCGCCGAAATTGTTAAAATTCGAGTTGCTGGCCGCGGTACGCATATTTGCCCAGTTTGCCAAAAAATTTAGTTCGCATTCTTAAGTCTGCTCTACGTTAATAGCCTGTTATAATATAACCAATGATAACGCTACTGATGGGGGATAATTCATTTGAGATCGAGCGGGCTTTGGCTGAAATTGCTGATAATTTTGACGGCGTGGCTGAAAAAATTGACGGTTCGCAAATACAATTATCTCAGTTGCCAGACCTATTGATGGGGGTTAGTTTGTTTAGCTCGGCTAGGCTGGTTGTGATTCGCGATCTTGGCCAAAATAAAGCTATTTGGTCGGATTTTGGTAATTGGCTAGGCAAAATATCTGATGATATTCATTTAGTTTTAATAGAGACCAAGCCTGACAAACGAATGACGACTTTTAAGTCCATAAAAGAAGCGGCGTCTGTAAAGGAGTTTTCAGCTTTTTCAGATAAGGATTTTGTGACAGTCGAAAAATGGGCTACTACAGAGGCTGAAAAAATGGGGCTCAACTTGGATAAAAAAAGTGCTCAGTTTTTAGTAGAGCGGGTTGGTGTTGATCAGTGGCAATTGTTTAATGCTTTAAAAAAGCTGTCTTTGGTCGACAGTATTTCAATAGATGTAATCAAAGATATAATCGATCCAAATCCGGTTGAAAATGTTTTTAATTTACTAGAGACCGCCTTGGGCGGAGACAGAACAGAATTAAAGCAGATTTTAAGTAGGCTTGAAAAAACTGAAGATAGCTATCGTTTATTCGCCTTATTATCTTCTCAAGCTTTTCAACTTTTTGTAGCTTCGGCTGCGGAAAAAACAGACAATATGCAAAAAGATTTTGCTTTACATCCGTTCGTGGCCTCAAGATTAGGCTCACTGGCAAAGAAAGTTGGCAGCAAAAACGCATCAAAGATAATTGATATTTTTATTAAGGCTGATGATGATATGAAAATATCCAAAGCCGACCCGTGGCTGATAATCGAAAAAGCATTAATGCAAATTTCGTTAATAAAATAACCTCGCGAATAGCGAGGCTATTTTGTTAAATTTACTAGATTATTTAGCGGCTTTTTTAGTAACTGGCTTTTTAGCAACAGCTTTTTTAGCGACAGGCGCTTTAGCAGCAGTTTTCTTAACTGCAGGAGCGGCTTTTTTGACAGCGGCAACAAGTTTAACACCGGCGGCTTTAGCCATTTTGTGTAGTTGACTTTTTCGGCGGGCGACAGTGTTCTTTTTTAGCAAGCCTTTTTTAGCAGCTGTGTCTAGTTCTGATTGGGCGACACTTAGGTTGGCTGCGGTTGGCTTAGCAATAAAAGCTTTAGTTGCATCTTTAATGTCTTTTTTAGTGGCGACATTTCGTTCGCGTCGCTTGATAGTTTGTTTTGCTCGCTTGATAGCGGATTTGATGATTGGCATATTAGTTCTTTTACCTCTTTAAAATGATATATATAATCAGCTTGCAATTATAATGCAAATCTACAGAGTTGTAAAGAGATAAACTAAAACCTAAGTTAAAACCTGAACCTCAGAACCACATCTCAGCACACTCTTCTCGCAGAAGTGCCATTACACTTCTACTCGAGCGTTCGGCTGAAATCGATGATTACCATCGATTTCACAGTCTTCGATGTGATTCTGAGGCTCAGGTTTTAGTCGTTTGACTTGCTTAAACTGTTTATGGTATATTTACCTCATAATCTAGTTAAAATAAAAAGCAGGGTAGCTTATATGCAAGACGCTCCAATTAAAGAAAAGCAACAAGTAATCGATAAGATAAAAAGTGTCACAAATATTCTTGTCACTGTTAGCCGTAATCCTTCGGTTGACGATCTTTCGGCGGCTTTAGGATTAACAATGCTGTTGAATAAAGTCGGAAAGCACGCTACGGCGATTTTTAGCGGCGCGATTCCGCCAGCCATAACTTTTTTAGAGCCTGATAAGGTTTTTGAAAATACAATTGATAGTTTGCGTGATTTTATTATTGCCCTAGATAAAGAAAAGGCCGATCATTTACGGTACAAGGTTGATGGTGAAGTCGTAAAGATATTTATTACGCCATACCGAACAGTCATTACGGATAAAGACCTGCAATTTAGTCAAGGTGATTATAATGTTGAGCTAGTTTTGGCTTTGGGTGTAGAAAATCAAGAGCATTTAGATTTAGCTTTGGCTGCTCATGGCCAGATACTGCACGATGTTGCAGTTATGACTTTAAGTTCTGGTAAACAGGTTAGCCGTTTAGGCACCTTGGATTGGTATGATCCAAGCAGCAGTTGTTTGTGTGAAATGGTTACAAGTTTATCTGATTTGTTGAAAGTAGATCAGCCTCTGTTGGATAAGCAAGTTTCAACGGCTCTTTTAACTGGCATTGTCGCTGCGACTGAAAGATTCAGTAATAATAAAACCTCGGCTTCGACTATGACTTTAGCTGCACAGCTGATGGCAGCTGGTGCTGACCAGCAATTAATAGCTTCGAAACTACAAGAGATGCATCAAATTACTTCATTAGCTAGCGTTTCTGGTCCGGCTGATATCGCTGACGAGCCTACAACTAAGCCATCAGAAGTTTTGTCGATCGATCATGTACTTGATAAAGTCGAGCCAAGGCAAGTTGCGCCAGAATCAAACGAACCGGTTCAGATTTCTACGCTTTCACCGGAGTATGAGCCACCAAAAATTATATTAGACAGTAAAGAGAGCCCGGCTTCGGACGAATCTTCAAATATGTCAGATCGAAATGTTTCTGGTGTTAATGTTAACCAAACTATTTTGCCAGAATCATTGGTTGATAGTCTTGGTCCAGTTGCTGAAGTTAGTGTTTTAGAACACGAATCACCAGCTATATCTCAACCATCAACCATAGCCCCTGAGCCCAGTGCTAAATTACTAGATATTTTGAATAACGACACAGAAACTAGTGGCGTCTCGACATTACCACCAGAAGATGACGGTGCAGCTGCGCTTGAAGCGGCTAGGGGTGTGGCTATGTCGGCGGCTACGACAGCTCCAGTGTCAATTCCGACCTTGCAGGAAGCGCCGGTCTCTAGTCCATCAATTGATTTACCATTGCCACCACCAATACCTAATTATTTCACCTCAGATACTCCGCCAGCTCCGGACTTTGGCGTGACCGTCAGCTCGGATCAACCAGCGCCGACGCCTATAAATAACGATCCAGCTCAATTTAAAATTCCTGGCCAATAAAGATAACTAATTGCTATACTAGGCGTTATGCAAAACGGAATTATTTTAATTGATAAGCCAGCTAATATGACTAGCTTTGGCGTTGTGGCGCGTGTTCGCCGTGTTTTATCGCGTGAGCAGGGCAAAAAAGTAAAAGTTGGCCATACTGGTACGCTTGACCCGTTTGCGACAGGTCTTATGATATTAGCCATCGGCAGTGAGTGTAAAAATGCCGGCTCTTATAGCAAATTAGACAAAGCTTACGAAGCTATTATTAGATTGGGCCAAACTAGTACAACTGGCGATCCAGAAGGTGAAATTGTTGATTTTTCAGATTTAGTTCCTTCAATTGATGAGGTGAATAGGGTAATTTCTAAATTTATTGGTGAAATTGATCAGACTCCGCCAATTTATAGCGCAATTAAAATTGACGGTCAGCGGGCTTATAAAATGGCGCGGGCGGGTAAAACTGTAGAAATGCCGGTCCGAAAAGTAAAAATTTATAAATTAGAAGTGATTAATTACAAATATCCAGAATTAAAGATTATAGCAAATGTTTCGAGTGGTACATATATTAGAACTCTGGCTGAAGATATAGGCAAGGCACTGACAACAGGGGCGTATTGTAGTCAGCTGCGTCGAATAAGTATCGCAAATTGGGACGTCAAAGACGCCAAAAAATTAGAAGATTTAGGAATTATTGACTAAAATTTGCCAATCTGGCCAACAGGTGTTGAAACCTTGGCAAAACTTTGCTACAATGCATACCTGATGATTACAGCAGAAAACAAATCTATAGCTATTGCTTTGACGCAAACTAGCAAAAACGACGTCGGTAGCCCACAAGCACAGGCTTCAATTTTGACGGCTCGCATCAAAGAGATTACCGAGCACATTAAACTTAACAAGCATGATTTCATGGCTCGTCGCGGTTTAATGCAAATGGTAGGTGCCCGCAAAAAACTACTTAAATATTTGGAATCAAAAGATTTTGATGCCTATAAAAAAGTTGTTGCAAAATTAGGACTCCGCAAGTAATTGCGGAGTTTTTTAATTGCGCCTATAATACAAACATATGACAATTCAGCCTGTGTTAGAAGTGGACGCGGTTACTAAATATTATGGTTCATTTTTGGCCATTCAAGATATTCATTTTATGATCTCAAAAGGTGAGGTAGTGGGGTTGGTTGGCTTAAATGGCGCCGGTAAAACTACCATTATCAACTTAATAATGGGCTTCTTGCGTACTAGCGCTGGCAAGATTAGGCTATTTGGCGAGCCAGTTCTGCCGGAGAATGCCCATAAAATGCATCCAAAAGTTGGTTTTGCAACCGGTGATATGAGTTTATTTACCAATTTAACAGGCAGACAATATTTTGCGTTTTTGAAGCGTGCTTATAAATTGAAAGATGACAAAAAGCTCGGCGAATTATGTAAGCAGTTCAATCCAGACATGGATAAAAAGATTAAAACTCTTTCGCGCGGCAACAAGCAAAAGATTGCTTTGATTTCAGCGTTTATGTCTGGCCCAGAACTTGTAATTTTAGATGAACCCAGTAGCGGCCTTGACCCTTTTATGCAACAGAAATTTTTGGAACTTATTAATCATGAGGGTGCAAAAGGCACGACAATATTTATGTCGTCGCATTATTTGAAAGAGGTGGCCGATGTCTGCAGCCGAGTTTTGTTTATTCGTGACGGTAAATTAGTCAAGGATGTTTCTCGGGCCGAATTAGAATCTAGTCATGGTAAAGCTGTGCATATAACTACCAGTAGGGCAATTAGACCGCCAGCTCAATCTTCGTTATTGGGCCATCAGAAAACAGCCAATGGTTATGAGATGTCATTCATATTCAAAGATTCGCCAATCAAATTACAGCAATGGCTATGCAGCATCTCTTATATGTTGGATTTTACGATCGAAGATCATGACTTAGAGTCAGCGTTTAGTGATCTTTATTCAAAAGACAAGTCGGAGGCTAAAAATGTTTAATTTGTTTTTAAAAACGATGTATGACAAGCGGATATTTATTATTGCTTGGTCAATTGGTTTGGCATTTTTTGCCTATTTAATGCTGTTGTTCTTCCCGGCATTCAAAGATTCCGGCCTTGATCAATTATTGGCCACTTTACCGCCCGAATTGAAAGCATTAAAGGGGATGATAGGTGATATTAGCGCCTTGTCGACACCATCTGGTTATTTAGCTGGTCAATTCTTTGACATTAGAATGCCAATGTTTATAAGTGTTTTCTCGGTTATTTTAGCAGTAGGCTTAAGTGTAAAAGATGAAGAAGAAGGCTATATTCGGACATTATTGGCCTTGCCTTTAAGCCGAATTAAATTATTATTTGGTAAATTAATCGCAATAGTTGTAATCTGCGTGGCCACGACAATAGCCACGGTGTCCGGTCTTTATCTTGGTGCTTTG
The DNA here is from genome assembly GCA_903952435.1 of uncultured bacterium. Taxonomy (GTDB): domain Bacteria; phylum Patescibacteriota; class Saccharimonadia; order Saccharimonadales; family Saccharimonadaceae; genus UBA1547. Next base: position 15,012 of record CAJBFN010000005.1, on the reverse strand, counting down.
TCTGTTAATGTAAATCTTGACTGGACAGTTGTATCTAATTTAAGTTTGGTAATGTTGCTATTATCAATTTGTATGACGACACTGGTTTATTGTATAGGTCTGTCGACCGGTAAGCGTGGCATAACTATGGGTTTGGGTATTCTTGTCGGCGCTGGTAGCTTTTTATTGACGACTTTTGCAAAATCAGTTGATTGGCTACAGCCTTACGAAAAAGTTTCGTTATTTCATTATTTTCCAGCTGTCGACATTGTTAAAAATGGCATATCAATCTGGGATGTTGTGGTTTTAGTTGGCATAACGATTTTATCAATCTTGCTGACAATTATATTATTCCGTCGCCGCGATGTGCGCTAAATCTGTGGTATAATAGTCTTATCACACGCTACAGCGAATCAGTGGTGGATAGAGTTATTTGTATAACAAATTTCTGTACCCGTTACTTATTCGCCTAAATAAAAGAAGGCGCGTGTCTAAAATAAGGAGGACAAATATGTCTACTATCAACCCTAACGGCAAGGAAATTTTTTCAGTTTCGACTGATTTTTGTGGCCAAAAATTAACAATGGAAGTTAACCGTGTTGGTTTTCGATCAACTGCTAGTGTGCTTGTAACTTACGGTGATACTGTAGTACTTGGAACGGCTATGGTTGGCAGCAAGCCTGTAATGATGGATTACTTCCCATTATCAATTGATTATGAAGAAAAATTTTATGCAGCTGGCAAAATTTCAGGCAGCCGCTTTGTTAAACGCGAAGGTCGTCCAAGCGACGAGGCAATTTTAATTGGTCGATTAATCGATCGTCCAATCCGCCCATTATTTCCAAAGGGTTATCGCCAAGAGGTTCAAGTTGTGGCAAGTGTTTTATCACTTGATCCAAATTTCCGCCCAGATGCGATTGGTATGATTGCTTGTAGCGCCGCATTAATGCTAACCGGTACTCCATTTTATGGTCCAGTGTCTGGTATTCGTGTCGGCCGAGTTAATGGTGAATTTAAAGCATTTCTAACCCCAGAAGAGCGAGCTGCAAGCGACCTAGATCTAGTTGTTGCTGGTATTTCTAGCGGTATTACTATGGTTGAGGCAGGCGCTAATGAAGTTAGTGAAGAAATGGTTGCCGAGGCATTAACTTGGGCATTCGAAGCTTATCAACCTGCAATTAAATTGCAACAAGAATTAGCTAAAAAGGTCGCTCCAGTTGCTCAAGAATATGAATTGATTTTGCCAAATGTCGAGATTCAGGCTGAAGTTGATAAATGGGTTGATGGCAAATTCGGTGATGCCTTACATAAACCTTACCCAGAACGCAATGAGTTGGTTTCAACTTTGCGTTGGGCATTCCACGATCAAATGCGTGAAAAACTTGGCGATGATTACGATAAGATGCATGACGAATATGACGAGGCTTTTACTAGTGCACTACACAAAGATGTTCGCAAGGGAATTATCAAGGATGGCACTCGTCCAGATGGTCGAAAATTAGACGAAGTTCGTCAATTATCATCAGAAGTAGGCGTTTTGCCTCGAACTCATGGTTCAAGTATTTTTACTCGTGGCTTAACTCAAGCTATGAACATTATTACCTTGGCGCCCCTAAGCTTTTCTCAAATTGTTGATACTATGGAATCAAACGATGAAGAACGCCGCTATATGCACCATTACAACGCTCCTGGCTTTACGGTTGGCGAAGTTCGCCGTTTAAGTGGTCCAGGTCGCCGCGAAATCGGTCACGGATATTTGGCCGAACGCGCACTAGCTGCAGTTTTCCCAAGTGCTGAAGATTTTCCATATGCAGTTCGCAGCGTTACTGAGATTATGAGCCAAAATGGTTCAACCTCAATGGCGGCAACTTGTAGTAGCTGTTTAGCATTGATGGATGCTGGTGTGCCTTTGAAGGCGCCAGTATCTGGTATTGCTATGGGCTTGATGATGGATAATGGTAAACCGTATGTTCTATCCGATATAGCTGATGCAGAAGATTTTGCAGGCGATATGGACTTTAAGGTCACCGGTACTGAAAAAGGTATTACAGCACTTCAAATGGATATGAAAGTTCACGGTTTGCCAGTAGAGATCCTAAAAGAGGCACTGGAAAAAGGTAAAATTGGTCGCGCATTCATCTTGAAGCATATGATTGAAACATTAGCTGCGCCTCGCGAAGCTCTTAGCAAATATGCGCCACGGATTGAAAAAATCAAGATTAATCCTGATAAAATTGGTGCAGTTATTGGTAAGGGCGGTGAGACTATTAAAAAGATTACTGCCGAAACTGGTGCGCAAATTGATATTGCCGAAGATGGTTTAATCACGATTGCTGCGGTTGATACGTCTGCTATTGAACAGGCCATGAACTGGATTAAGGGTCTAACCGAAGAGCCAGAAGTTGGCACAATTTACGAAGGTAAGGTTGTAACTATCAAAGATTTCGGCGCATTCGTAAATATTATGCCCGGCATCGACGGTATGGTTCATATCAGCGAGTTGTCTAAAGATCGCGTCGAGCGAGTCGAAGATGTTCTGCACGAAGGTCAAATCGTTAAGGTTAAATTAATCGGTATTGACGAGCGCGGACGGCTAAGTTTAAGTATAAAAGCTGCTCTTTAAGCTTGCGTTTTACGACCATTGGTGCTAGTATAAAAGTACTGATCGTGATCTTGTAAATAATATGCCAGAAAATAAACAAGTGCTTCTTGAACAAATCAAGGCAGATATTATCAAAAATAATGTCTGCCCGAATTTGGCTCGCGAAGCTAAGAATCTTGTGATGGGTGATGGCAATATTGATGCCGAGATTGTGATTATTGGCGAAGCGCCAGGTAAAAAAGAAGATGAGCTAGGTTTGCCGTTTATGGGCGCCGCCGGTAAATTTTTGAATGAGATGCTCGACAGTGTAGGTATCGCACGCAAAGATGTGTTTATAACTAATATCGTTAAATACCGACCACCAAAAAACCGTGATCCTTCAAAAATTGAAAAAGCAGAATTTTGGCCATACTTACTGCGTCAACTGGATGTTATTCAACCAAAGGTTGTAGTGACATTAGGTAGGCACAGTATGGGATATTTTTTACCACAGGCACATATATGCGATGTTCATGGACAGTCTAGCAAGGTAGAAATTGACAGCCTAAAATTAACAGTCGTGCCGCTTTATCATCCGGCCGCTGCACTTTACAGGCGCAGTATGCGTGAAGCGCTGATAGATGATTTTAAAAATTTACCAAAAATAATAAGAAACATTAATAATTAATAGAAGCCCTCCGTCGCTAAAGCTTTGGAGGGCAAAGGAGAAAATAAAATATGGGTCAACAAAGACTCGCAACCATCAAAAGTGATGATCAATCTAAACGACCCGGTCAACAGCCGCGTCAAAAATCAAATAATACGGTTTTAAATAATACAACCGTTCGTAAGGGCGAAGCTTACAGGGCTCAACGTCGTACTAACGAAAACGTTAACCAACGAGCCAGCCAGCACGTTATAAATGTGCCGGTTAATAAGTCAGTCTATAACGGCTATGAAGGTCGTCAATTTAGTTTGGCTGATCAGAAAAAGCAGCCTCGTTTTAATGGTCCAAAAGTAAAAATTATGCCACTTGGTGGTCTTGGTGATATGGGTATCGGTAAAAATATGATGGCTATCGAATATGATAATGAGATTATTGTAATTGATTGTGGCTTTTTGTTCCCGGGTGCGGATTATCCAGGTATAAACTATATTATTCCTGATACAACCTATCTTGAAGAGAACAAACATAAAATCAAGGCGCATTTATTTACTCACGCCCATCTTGATCACATTGGCGCTTATCGTCATATTGGTCAAAAAATTCCAGCGCCAGTTTATGCTACTAAATTTACAATCGGTATGATTCAAAAGACTATGGAAGAGGCAACTGGTGATTATGAGCCAGTTTATAACGAAGTTAATCCTGAAAGTCATGAACAAATTCAAATTAGTGATAACTTCAGTGTTGAGTTTGTTCGTATGGATCACTCTATTCCAGATTGTGCAGCAATTGTTATCCGTACGCCACTTGGTGTAATTATTCATACCGGTGACTGGCGTTTTGAAGAACAGCCAGTAGATGGCAAAAAATTAGACTTAGAGCGCTTTACGGAAATCGCTACCAAAGAGGGCATTTTGTTGTTAATGAACGAATCGACTAACTGTGAATCCGATGGTACACATACTCACAGCGAGTTTGATATTCAACACAGTATTGGCGAAGTTATGGATAAGTTCCAAAACAGCCGCCTGATTTTAAGCTGTTTTTCTAGTCAAATTCATCGTATGCAGATGATATTAGACGAGGCAAAAAATCACGAACGAAAAGTCGCGTTTGCCGGTTATTCTATGATCCAAAATCTAGAAGTTGCACTTCGTACAGGCATGATTAAAGTGCCGCGCGATGTCGTTGTTAAAATGGAAGATATCATTAAGTTGCCCGACAATAAAGTGACGATTGTTTGTACTGGTTCGCAGGGTGAGCTTACTGCGGTTCTAAACCGTATGGCCAGCGGTAGTCATAAATTTATCAAGATTAAAAATTCTGATGTTATTGTCTTTAGCTCTAACCCAATTCCTGGTAATGAAAAATATGTTACGCGCACAGTTGACGGTTTGATGCGAGAGGGAAGCGATATCATTCAAAATGGTAAAACTCACTTAACTGGTATCGGTCCATTACACCTTTCAGGGCATGCTTATTATGACGATCATGTTCAATTAATTACTGCCTTAAATCCAAAGTTCTACATGCCGATTCACGGCGAGTTCCATATGTTAGTTCATAATGCCGAACTAGCCGAAAAAGAAGCTGGTATTAAAAAAGAGAATATCTTTGTTTGTGATAATGGCGATGTTCTAGAGGTAACTGCAGATGGTGTTCGCAAAGCTGGTCGAATCCAAGTTGGTGGCGTGATGTATGACGATAGTGGTGAAGTGGTATCAGAAGTTGTTCTAAAAGACCGAATCCACATGGCGACCGAGGGTATGTTTATCGTAGTCTTAACTGTTCAGCGTGGTACCGGCCGATTATTAACCAGCCCTGATATTATCAGCCGCGGCTTTATATACCTGCGTGATAGCGAAGAATTAATGGGTATGATTCGTCAGTATTTGAAACAAAAAGTCGCTCGGTCTTTTACTGGCAAGCATGTTGATATGGATGTTATTAAAAAAGAGCTTAAAGATGAAATTACACATATTCTTTATGATCAGACCAGGCGTACTCCAATTGTTATCCCGGTTATAAATGAAATCGGAGGCTCATCCAATCCTAACCAAAATAATAATCAGCCGCCAAGGCGACCAGATGGTCAAAATCAGCAAAAACCAAATAATTTTCCGCCACGAACTTTCCAATTACCACAGGTTCCTGACAGCGAAGCAATCGAGCCGCGCAGCAAATCTGAGTATCGCGGCTATTAAGCATTAGCTACTTGCAAATTGTTGTAAATTTTGTTATGATATGTTTATAAAATAAAGGCAAAAAAGTTTATAATAAAGTAAGTTATGCCAAAAAAAAGAAAACACTACAAAAAAAGATCAGACAAAGGGGCACCAAAGCATAGTCTGCCGAATGGGTTTTGGTCGCAGATAGGTGCGCTATTCTTAATCGCCATATCTATATTATTTGTAGTTGCATGGTTCAAAGCTGGTGGGCCAGTACTTGAATGGATTCACAGCGCATCACTTTATGTTATTGGCTACGCGGTTTATACAATTCCATTTTTATTTGTTTATATTGCCGTAGAAATTTTTAGGGCTGAAAATAACCGATTAACTTTTGCTGTGAAATTTGCCACCGCAACTGCAATAATTTGGTTTTCGGCACTGTTTGGCTTGCTTAAAGATGGGGCAGGAAATACCACCGGTGGCGTCATTGGAGATTTGATTAATAGTGGCACATTAAGTCTTGTTAACACTACTATTGCCGCATTTATTTATATTTTATTGTTGCTGGTTACTTTATTATTTATTATGAAAGTTTCGCCATTTTCAATTATCAAAAAAATCTGGCAATTTAGTCGTCGCGATACCGATGAAGAAGAGGAAAATATCAAAATTATGCGCAATGCGGCTGCAATTGATAATCCAAAATCTTCACTTATTAGTAATTTTAAGATGAATGCTAGTGTGCCGACCCTCGATTCAACAGATGAAAAACATTCCAGACTATCAAGTATGAAAAATAGCATTGTCCGCGATAAAGCGGCCGAAGAGCAAGCTGCGCTGGTTACTGTTAGTGATCCAAACTGGGTTCCGCCATCACTAGATTTGTTGGAAAAAAAGCAATCGCCAGCTAACGCCGGTGATGTTCAGCAAAATGCTTTGATAATCAAAAATACTCTCAGTGAATTTGATATCGACGTAAAAATGGAAGGCGCCAATATTGGTCCACGCGTAACTCAGTTTATTTTGTCACCACCAAGCGGTGTAAAATTGGAAAAAATTACCACTTTAGAGAAAAATATATCGCTAAATTTGGCTGCTAAAAGTCTTCGTATGGAAGCTCCAATTCCTGGTCAAAAAGCGGTTGGTATCGAGGTACCAAATATCACTGCGGCCGATGTTAGGCTTTATTCGATTCTTTCTAGCCCAATTTGGGGTACTAACGGCGAGCCACTAGCGTTTGCAATCGGTAAAGATATTTCGGGCGAGCCAATTGTCGGCGAGTTAAACAAGATGCCGCACCTTTTGATTGCTGGTCAAACTGGTTCTGGTAAATCAGTCATGATTAACACGCTATTAACTAGTTTGCTGTATCATAATAGCCCAAGTGATATGAAACTGATTTTGGTTGACCCAAAGCAAGTTGAAATGGCGCCTTACGAGGATATACCGCATCTTTTGACGCCAGTAATAACCGAGCCTGACAAAACTATCAGTGCCTTAAAGTGGGCGGTTAGCGAAATGCAACGACGTTATTCATTATTGGCTGAAACAAAAGTTAAAGATATCAAGTCTTATAATCACAAAGTTCGTGCAACTGGCGCAAAAATAACAGTTGCCGATGAATTTGGTATTCCTCAGCAGCACGAGAACGGCGCTATGCCTTATATTGTGATTGTTATCGATGAGATGGCAGATTTGATGATGCTAGCCGCTAGGGATGTCGAGGCGCTAATTGTGCGCTTGGCTCAAAAAGCTCGTGCTGTTGGTATCCATTTAGTCCTTGCTACTCAAAGTCCACGTGCTGATATTATTACCGGTTTAATTAAGGCTAATATTCCAGCCAGGATTGCATTTACAGTGGCCGGACAACTGGAAAGCCGAATCATTTTGGATCAGGTCGGTGCCGAGAAATTACTTGGCTCTGGTGATATGTTGTTATTAAAAGCTGATATGGCAAAACCAATGCGCATCCAAGGTGCCTGGGTAACCGACGCCGAAGTTCATAAAATTACCGATCATCTGCGCATGCAGTCACCACCACAATATAACGATGAGGTTGTCAGCTTGCCGGTTCATTTGAATGGCAAGGGTGGCGTAGTGATGGACTTTGACAGCAATAACGAGGATGATTTGTTTAAGGACGCGGTTAGGTTGGTAATTGGCAGCGGCAAGGCTAGCGCTAGCTCGTTACAAAGACATTTAAGGGTTGGCTATTCAAGGGCTGCTCGTTTGATTGACGCTATGGAGGAGCAGGGTATTGTTGGTCCAGCTGATGGCGCTAGACCACGCGAAGTGCTAATTAGTAGTCTTGATGAGATAGGTGACGATAGTGAAACGCAATCTGACGACGACCTCTAGACCTTATCTGTAATTTATGCTATAATTTGTAACGTTATTAACTCAGTTTACATACAGTGTAAACATCCATAAGGATTCCAAAGGAGGAAATCTAAATGAAAGAATACGAACTAACAGTTCTAATTCACCCCGACCTAGAAGTCGATATTGAAAAACCACTTACAAAAGTGCGCAATCTTATCACAGCTAACGGCGGAAATATTATCAAAGAAGATATTTGGGGCAAAAAGAGATTAGCTTACAAGATCAAAAACGAAGACTTCGGTGTCTATGTTTATTTTGATGTTAAACTACCATCTGATGCGCCTTTGAAAATTAGCAACATACTAAATATTTCAGACGAAGTATTGCGTTATTTGCTTGTCGCTGCTGATTTAAAGGGCCGCAAGGCTTTGTTGGAAGCAAAAGAAAACGCATCAAAAACTGATGCAAGCGAAGAGGAGTAAAAACAATGGCAAAAAGCATCAACCAAGTAATATTATTAGGTCGCTTAACTCGTGATCCAGAGCTACGAACAACAACTAGTGGTAAAAATATTGTTAATTTTAGCATTGCAGTTGATCGCGGCGGCCAAGATGACACAGCTGACTTTTTTGAAGTTACAGCTTGGGAAAAGCTAGGCGATTTAGTTATGCAGTACCTAGGTAAAGGCCGAAAAGTTTTGGTTCAAGGTCGCCTGCGACAGGACAGCTGGGATGATAAAGAAACCGGAAAAAAACGAACTAAAATTGAAGTTACTGCAACCGACGTTACCTTTTTGGACGGCCCAAGTGATGGCAATCGCCAAACTAGCGCGCCAAAGAGTGCCAGCAAAAAAAGCGAAGATGTTGTTATTGAAGACATCGACGACAAACCTATTGATTTAAGTGAAATTCCTTTTTAAGGATTAATGGAGAAATTTATGACAATGAAACGATTTAAAAAAGATACACCAGTTTATTTTGACTACAAAGATGTAAAGACTTTACAGCGATTTATCGACATTTACGGTCGAATCAAATCAGTTGGCAAGACTGGTCTTAGCGCAAAGCAACAACGCCAAATAGCAGTTGCTATCAAACGTGCTAGGCACCTAGCAATGTTACCATTTCAAATTCAGGGATAGTATATGGCTTATTCACCAACAGAACTGAAAAAGGGCGTTGTAATTGAATTGGATGGTAAACCGTTCAAGGTTATTGAATACAACCAAAAAGTTGTCGGACGTGGCGGCAGTATTGTTAATGTTAAGATTAAAAACCTAATTGATGGCAGTGTTATCCCAAAGACCTTTAAGGGTCAGGAAAAAATTGAATCAGCTGAAGTTGTTAATCAGACAGTGCAATATCTTTATAATGACGGCAGCAGTTATTATTTTATGGACCCTGAAACTTTTGAACAATTTGAACTACCTGCGGATGTTATTGAAGAATCGGCTGGTTTTTTGAAAGAGGCTGAAAATTTGACTCTGCAATCATTTAACGGTAATGTTACAAATATTGAGCTGCCTAAAAATGTATATTTGACGGTAACTTATGCTGAAAGTATTACAAAAGGCGACACTACCAGTAGTGTATTAAAAGATGCAACGCTTGAGACTGGTTTGGTTGTTAAAGTTCCTGCATTTATTAAAACCGGCGATGTGATTAGTGTTAGCACTGAGGACGGTAGTTATCGCGAGCGAAAGAAGTAATAGCTAGTATCATTGCGCTATTGCTTTTAGATAATTTCGACTGTAAAATACATCTTAATGAGTACTATATAATATAGGCAAACTGGGAGAAAAATAAGAATGGAAAAAGAACCAACCAGTAGCGTAAATAATAACCCTAGTCCAGAGATGGAAAAGGGCTTAAATAATGATGAGATAGCACAAGAAATGGGCAAAGAGGCTGTAGAAAGCACCATGGAAGCTGCCGAAAGATCAAAAGGCCCAAAGGCAATAGAGGATATTCGAGAAAGAGAAACTGAAAATTCCTATACGCAAGAGGATATAAAGAATATTGCAGAGGCGACTGGTCGGGCAGAGAGTGATTCAGAGGTAATTAAGTTAAATTTAGCTTTAAAGTATGATCAGTATAAAAAATACAAAGCTTTCTGGGATGATAAACAGGCAAAAAATGAGTTTGTTCAAGAAGGTATGCGTCAAGATATTGCGACAGCAAAAAATGAGCTGGAAGAAGCGATGTATTTGTACGACCCAAAGTTTGCGAAGTATGATGAAGAAAAGCGACGCGATGGTTTGCGCTATGATTCCAAACGAGAATCTTTAAAAAATAGAATTCTAGAGACTCAAGATTTAGAAGAGCGATCTAGACTGCGCGAACAGTTCAAAAATGAATTTTCTGACAACAAAGAGCGTGAATATAGCCTGAATAAAAAAGTAGGCGATGAATCAGAATCTGTGTCGGCTGTAGAATCAAGGCTTGAGAATATTACTAATCCAATCAAGAGAACTGAGATATACCAAACTTACGAATTGAACAATAAGGTACATCCAGACATATCGGATCGTCGTCAAGACGGGCGAGTTGCAGATGGGGATCCGGTACTAGTTCCACATAAATCAGAAGTAAGACAGTCTATTATTAATGAAGAGCTTGAAAGTGACGAGCTAATAATCGAAGCTCCAATAGAAACAAACGAAATACCTGCAATTGATAGTGTCGAGCCAGCAGGGGTAATTGATACGCCAGTTGAAGTTTTGCCGCCAGCACCAGAAAAAAATCCAGAAGAACAAAAGGACGAAAATGAAGAGCTAAATGAGCAATACAAGCAAGCGCAAGAAAACTTCGCAGAAGCTTTGGCTAAACGCAGAGGTATTTTTGGTGGTGGTTTTGGACATGCAGAGGTGCTAGAAAAAGCCAAGGATGATTATGTAAAATTATCAGCCGAACTTTTGGCGTCTAAATATGATGCAAAGATTAATGAGCTGGATGGTAGAAGCGAGCTGTCTATTGAAGAAAAGACTGAGCAGTTAAATGCTGATGCTATAAAAAATAAACTTGATCAGGATTTTGAGCTTAATGGTAAAATTAAGAATCAAATAGAAAATGGTAATTTGTTTAGGAAAATATTTAGCTCAATCGACCGTTTGCCAAAAGTTTTAAGGCCATTCGCAAGAGCCGCGGGTTCAAATGGCGTTGGAACGTTAGCTTGGGCTGGAGCAGTGGCGATTGGCGTGGCTAACCCTGTAGTTGGTGCGGCTATCGCAGTTGGAACTGTGGCTGCGTTTACAAGGCCCGGCTATGGCGGTTCGTCATTTGAAGCACACAAAGATGTTTTGAGTGCGGCAAGCGATAAAGAAAATTCAATAGTGGTAGAAAATGGCTTGGCTCGCAAAGAAGGTGAGAGCCGTGATGATTATCTAAATAGGCTGGAAGTTGCTTCGAAAGACTTTAACCAGAGGAGTAAGGAAAGAAGGGCAATCCAGGGATTGGCCGAGAAAGAATCTATGCAAAACTCTGTCGAGAGTATAGAAAATATTCGTGATAAAGACGAGGTGACAAGAGCGTTTACCGGAATGAGTGATTACTTAGGTAAAGAGCAAATAGAGCTATCGAATTATGACAAGAATAAAAATCGTATTACAACAGGTGTATTGTCGGTGTTAGCAGGTGCATTATCTGTATCTAACCTTCATTGGGGTAAGATGGCAGTCGGCAGATTTGGTGGAGCCGCTAATTACAATAGGATTAATATGAAGCTTAGCTCAGAAAACCAACAGGCTGAAAATATAGTTGTTGATAATGAACCAGCAGTATCAGTAGAGTCAGAAAGTTTGCCGGTAACAAATACTCCAGAGGAAGAGCCTCAAATATTAGATATTCCAGAAGTTGATGCAACAGTAGAAGAAGTACCGGAATTATCAGAATCTCAGCCGCTAGAGGAAATTGGGCCTGAAGTGGTTGAAGAAAACATTCCACCTGCAGATCAACAATCTGGCTCATCAGAATTCGGATCATCAGCTGCGCCAGAGTTTAATAAAGTGCCAGAGCGAGTCTACAGTAAAGAACAATATGATCAGGTCGTTAGTGGCCTTAGGACTTTCCGAGATTCTAGGGGTAACGAACCGGCATATGCTTCTTCAATAGCAATTCAAAAGAATCTTGGTGTTGGTGTTAGAATTGCTGACGAAATTCTAGCGCAATTGAGGGTTGATGGTGTGATAGACGGTAGTCGTAGGATAAGATAAAATTAAATTGATAAAAAAAGGGGGTGCAAAAATGTTTGACTTATCAGAAGAATACTTAAAAGAGATTGGTGTTGCGGATATGCCGCAGGCTATGCAGGATGAGCTAATACCAGGAATTATGCAAAACATACAAGGCAAGATATCTATGAAGATGTCAGAACAGCTATCTGATGTATTGGTTGATGAGTTTGATTATTTAACACTTGGTACGGCAGGTGAGGTGCGCAATTGGCTAGTGAAAGTTATTCCATATTACGCAGAGTCGCCAGAGTATGTATCAGCTATGAAAGAGAGTGGCGTATCGGAAGATGATTTTGTAAAAGCCTATGGTGTTACAAAATGGCTCGAGATGAACGTGCCTAGTTACGGCCAGATAGTGGCAGATGCGATGGAAGAGACAAAACAAGGTTTAATCGCCGCTCAGCGAAAATAATCTTTGTGGTCTACTCTGCAGCTTAATTATTATGAAATTTAGATTAGACCAAGAAATTACCAAAAGAAAAATAGTGGCTACCAGGTCTCAGGCTGAGTCTTGGATTAAATTAGGTAAGGTCACGGTAAATGGTCAGGTTATCTTGAAACCTGGCTATTTTGTTGGGTCGGATGCGGATATTAGGATTAATGTCGATGTTCAATATGTCAGTCGGGCTGGTCTAAAGTTGGCGTCGGTAGCAGATATTTTCAAGCTAGATTTTCGCGGTAAAACGGTTTTAGATGTTGGCAGTAGCACTGGCGGTTTTACGGATTTTGCTTTGCGTAATGGTGCGACTAAAGTTTATGCGGTTGATGTCGGGACGGACCAGTTACATCCAAGTTTACGCGGCGACAAACGTATCGAGTTGCATGAAAAGACCGATATTCGTGACTTTTATTTAGATACGGCGCCAGACATTATTGTGGCTGACGTTTCGTTTATTAGTTTGCGCGAAATATTACCTCATTTACACAATTTTTTATCTAACACTGATACGCAAATTGTGGCGATGGTAAAGCCGCAATTTGAGGCGGGGATAGGTCAAACTAACAAAGGTATTATTAAAAACGATTCAATGCGTCGGCAGATTTTAAAAGATTTTGAAGATTGGGCACGCCAGTTTTTTGTAATTATTAATAAACGCGACAGTGATGTCGCTGGTGCAAAGGGTAATCAAGAGCGGTTTTATTTGTTGAAGTCTCTTCAAAAATAGTTTTTTATACGTTAAATCTAAACTCAACCACATCGTCGGGGCGCATAATGTATTCTTTGCCCTCGGTGCGCATTTTACCTTGCTGTTTGGCGGCTACTTCGGAGCCGGCGGCGATTAGATCGTTATAGTTTACGATTTGGGCAGCGATAAAGCCTCGTTCGAAATCGGTGTGGATGACGCCGGCGGCTTGTGGAGCGGTGGCGCCTTTGTGAATTGTCCAGGCGCGAACTTCGTCCTGACCGGCAGTTAGGTAGCTTTGCAGGCCTAAAATGTCATAGGCAGCGTGTATCATTTGCAATAATCCAGTTTCTTTGACGCCATAACTTTCTAATAATTCGGCCGAATCTTCAGGCGTTAAAGCTTTTAACTCGTCTTCTAATTTAGCACATACAAATATAGCCGTTGCTGGCGCGACTAATTTGGCCAGTTCGGCTTTTTTATCTTCACTGACTAGTGTTTCTTCGTCTACATTAAAAGCGTAGATCACAGGTTTGGCAGTTAGTAAATGTAGGTCGTAAATCATTTCATTGTCTAAATCTGGCAGTTCGGACAGCATAGTACCAGCTTTTAATTTGTTTAATAAATTGTCTAAATATTCGGCCGCAAACTTCATTTTAGGGTTAGCTTTTAGCTCTTTTTGAATCTTTGGCAGGCGAGTCTCGATAGTTTGAATATCAGCCAAAATTAATTCAGTGTTGATAATGTCGATATCATCGCGGGGATTAATTTTGTCAGATACGTGAATTACGCTGTCGTCTTGAAAGGCGCGCACGATATGTATAATCGCGTCGCATTGGCGGATATTGGCCAAAAATTTATTACCAAGGCCTTCGCCCTTACTAGCACCAGCAACCAGACCAGCGATGTCAACAAATGTTACGGTGGCTGGTATTACTTTTTTAGATTTATAAAGTTCAGCTAACTTATCTAGTCGTTCATCAGGAACTGGCACGATACCAGTATTAGGCTCAATCGTCGCAAAAGGGTAATTGGCGGCCAAAATATTATTATTTGTCAGCGCATTGAACAATGTTGATTTCCCAACATTAGGTAGACCGACGATTCCGATTGATAGGCTCATAGTTGACCTTTCCGACTGTTGCAAGTGCTGGTACGAGTATTTGTCCGCATATTATCATCTCCTTTGGGCTAGCTATTATTTTCGTTATTACTCGTTCTACTATATGTTTCTTTTGATCAAAATTAAGGTCGCTCAATTTTGTCGTCGTTCGCTCTACGAGTTTTTCTATATCTATTTTACCAGTAATAGCTCTGTTTTTAGAAGCAGTAGCGAGTTCATCTTCAATTACTGATTTTCGTTTGTTTGTTACGCGCATATGATGATCAAGCATCTCTTCATTTATAATGCCTTTGCCATAGGCCTCTATATAGCGTTTTTGCTCATTTTCAACGTCTGTGAGAGACTTTCTTATCTTTTGTGTGTCATTGAGTGGTTTGTTGATTTGCTGCGCTTTAATCCATCTTTCTGCATGTGTTCGGATTTGTGTAGGGTCGCTCAAAAGGGAAGCGATAGTTTTCCAAACGAGAGAGTCTGCGATAGTTACGTTTATGCCGCCAACCGGACATTGATTGATGCGATCAAAATTTTTGTGTCGACTTGTGCAGCGATAATATTTCTTTCCAGTCGGGCCATCTCCATTTCTGTTTGCGCCACAACTACATTTAATTAGGCCGGTGAGTAGGTAATTATGTTTACGATTGGTCGGTTTAAATTTAACGTTTAGTTTTAATTGGTCTTGGACTTTTTTGAATAGTTGATCGCTTATGATCGGTTCTACTTTATGAATTATCCAATCAGTTCTGTCCCGCTTGCGTCGTCCTGTTTTCTGTTGACGTCGATATTTATTTTCGGTTAATCGATAACGTGGCATAAC
>CAJBFN010000004.1 GCA_903952435.1 uncultured bacterium | reverse complement strand
CCGATCTTGGCAGCTATCAATGGCTTAGAGTTCGGCATGATAATGACCGGGATCTTATTATTTAGTCAATTTATTTTAGCGTTTATTACGGCCTCCACATATAAATCTAAAATAACTTTTATAAATATAATATTGATTTTATCATTACCTATTTTGATTGTCGGAGTATTTCAAGGTATATGGGGTGAGGCAACTTCTAAATTATGGGTTTCGGGAGCTGAAAACTTGATTAATTCGCGGGCTTACGGCTTTTTTGGTAGCCCAAATATCCTTGGTAGCTTGTCGATGATAACTATCATTGCTTCATTATTTAGTTTTTTAGAAAAAAAGAAATGGTATTATTTAGTTTATCTATTACTAGCACTAATTGCGCTGATTTTAACCTTTTCAAGGAGCGCTTGGCTAGGTTTGAGTATTGGTCTAGTTGTAGCTTTATTGATTAAAAATTGGAAACTAATAATTTTTGCGCCGTTTAGTTTAATCCTATTGATTATTCCGAGTATTCGTCAGCGGCTATTTGTCGCGACCAGCCAAATTTATCTGGTTGATGCGACGCTAGATGGCCGTGTATGGTCGTTTAATAATGCAATCGAGATATTTAAAACGGCACCATTGATTGGCACGGGGCCTGGATCTTATGGTGGTCAAACGGCTATTTATTATAACAGCCCGATTTATTTGCAAGGTATGCAAAATGGTTACATTGCCTTACCTTATACAGATAACCAATGGCTGCAGGTATTGGTTCAGACTGGTATCATCGGATTTTTATCCGTTGCTGGTTTTTTTATTAGTCATATTATTAATAATTTGAGACAATATAGAAAGACTGGGGATTACATTAGTCTAGGTATTATTGCGGCAACGATTGCTATTTTTGTGAATGGATTATTTGCAAACATATGGGAATTTGGCGCTATCGCAGTTTTGTCTGGGGCATATCTTGGTCTAGGAAATTATTATGAAAAATGATTCAAAGAAAAAAGTTGCAATATTTTACAGTGGCGGACGCTATTTTGGCGGTATCGAGCAATATCTGGTTGATCTTTTTGATAATGTAAATAAAAATAAGATCGAGTTGGAACTTTTATCAATGGGCGAATGGCCTTTGACAAATCGATTGCTTAAAAATAGACATAAGGTTACTTTTTTAAGCCAAAAAAGAATTAGTGCAAAAACAATAAAATTGGCTGGTGATTATTTAATATCAAACGACTTCGATTTATTGGTTTCTCAGGGTGTAGTGGCTAATGCTTACGCAAGGTCGATATCATTATTTTATAAAATACCAAATCTAGTAACTGTCCATTCGGTTATGGGCGGTGATTATTCTAGCCTGCTTGGTAGAACTGTATATAAAATCATCGATAAATTGACTCGTTTTTCAACTGATAGTTATATTGCAGTTTCGGAATATCTAAAATCAGAAATGCTTAAAAGCGGAATTTTAAAAGACAAAATTTTAGTTATATATAATGGTATAAAAATCAGATCTTCTAAGCCCATAAACAATAATATGAAGATTATAGGAAGCGTTGGTCGCCTACATCCGACTAAAGGGTATGATTTATTAATTCAGGCTTTTGCTAAATTAGACGATAAAAAAGTTTTACTGAAAATAGCCGGTGAAGGTCCTGAGTTGAATAGACTGGTTAATCTAGCTGTCGAACTGGGTGTTGCGGATAGGGTTGAGTTTGTTGGTTTTAAGAAATATATTTACGAGTTTTTAGACTCGGTTGATATATATGTCCAGTCTTCGCTTACTGAAGGATTTGGATTGTCTGTTGTTGAGGCTATGTCACAAGGCTTGCCTGTTGTTGTAACACCAGCTGGTAGCTTAAAGGAGATTGTGAAAAACAGAAAGACTGGAATTATAACTAAGGATTTGTGGCCGGAAAATATCGCAGCTGCGATTGATGATTTATTGAAAGATAAGGATCTTGCTAATAAGATTAGTAAAAATGCGAAAGAATTTGTTGATAATAATTTTTCTATGGAAAAATGGGTTAATATGACGACTGAGGCCTACAAGAAGGCGGCAAAGTGAAAATCGCATATATATTTTCATATTTTGGTGAAGGTGGCGCCGAAGAGCAGGCTTTTTTGCTGGCACAAAAAACAAAAGAATCGGGTGATGAAGTTGTCTTTATAATCGATCAGATTGCCGATTCTGCGCTTAACAAATTAGAAAAAAACAATTTTGAGATTGTAAGCTTGCCGATGAGAAGCTCATTTAATTTAATTTCTGTTTTCATCTCAGCAGTCAAGCTCAAATTAATTATAAAATCAAGAAAAATAGACATAATTCACTCACATATGCTTCGCGAACAAAGCCTTGCGATACTGGCTAAAATTTTAGGCAGTAATTTCATGTTAGTTCGCACTTTTCATCGTCTTGATCAGTTCAATTGGAAGATGAAACCTTTAATGTGGTTATATTCTAAGTTTACTGATGCTTTTATATCCATTACTGAATTTATGAGTGAATATCTAAAGAAAAATGGCATAAAAAGTAAAACTTACCTAATAGAAAATGGTGTTTTGAGGGTAGATTCTGATAATCATGAATATGCGCTTGGGTTTATTGGAAGACTATCTGATGAGAAGGGTATTTTGGATTTTATTGAAGCTAATTGTAATATTCTTAGAAAAACTAAATTAGTTGTAGCTGGCGATGGTCCGAATCTTTTATCTATAAAATGCCTAGCCGATAAAAATCATTTAAATGTTGAGTTAATGGGAAGAGTTGATAACAAATCGGACTTTTTTAGCAAAATTTCAGTTTTAATATTGCCTTCAAGAACTGAGGTATTACCGCTCGCGGTATTAGAGGCTTATTCATGTGGCTTGCCGGTTGTTGCGTTTAAGTTAAGCTCTTTGAAGGGTTTAATTGACGATGATAATGGGTCTACGGTGGATTTTCCAGATTATGAAGAACTTGGCAAAACAGCTGTAGGTGTATTGAAAATATCAAGCAGTTTTAAATTAGCAAATATTAAAAAATATAATGATAAATACTCAGTTGATAAGATGTGGAATAAAACTCGGGGCCTTTACCAGCTATTAGTAAATAGAATATGTTAAAATAACCTAAGAATGTTTACTGCAAAGATAATAATATTACCCCTAATCGCCGCCTTAGTTACTTTTTTGGTGATGCCAGTCGTCAGAAAATTATCTAATAATGTGGGTGCTTTAGCTACTCCCGGTGACAGACATGTCCATAAAAATATTGTGCCATCTAGTGGCGGCGTGGCTATTTTTATGGGTTTTTTGACGGCGGTATTATTCTTTAATAACGTCTCACCTGAGATAATGGGATTTTTGATTGGTGGCGCTATTATAACAGCGGTTGGTTTATTGGATGATATATTTGATTTACCACCAATAACTAAATTTTTTGGTCAAATACTTGCCGCATTGATTGTTATTTCTGCTGGCGTCCGTATCGAATTTGTCGGCAACCTTGGTGCTGGTAATGACGGACTGTATTACTTGGGCTTTTTGTCGTTGCCATTCACATTTTTTTGGATAATCGGCATAACGAACGCGATTAATTTTTTAGATGGTTTAGACGGTCTAGCGGGTGGCGTTACAGGCATTGCTGCTTGGACTTTGGCTACAGTTGCGTTAATTAGTGGCCGTCAGGATACGGCCATACTAGCTTTCACTTTAGGTGCGGCTGCATTTGCGTTTTTGCCATATAACTTTTCAGACAGTCCTCGTAAAAAAATATTTATGGGTGACGCTGGATCTAACTTTTTAGGCTATAGCTTGGCTGTGTTATCTATTCTTGGTATGGTAAAGATAGCAGCAGCTTTTTCAATGCTAATACCGATTTTGGTTTTAGCAGTTCCTATATTTGATACTATTTTTGCAATTGTTCGTAGGCTAGTTGCTGGAAAAAGCCCTTTTGAAGCCGACAAGATGCACTTGCATCATAGAATAATGGATCGAGGTATTAGTCATAAAAAAACTACATGCATAATTTATGGTATTAGTTTGGTTTTAGGTATTATATCGGTTCTATCTATGAAGCTTGATGGTTCGGTTGTGCCTTATGTGTTTGGGCTTACTGTAATTGTGTTCATTTTGCTTTTATGGAAACTTGGACTTATAAAGATAAAAATTTGACATTTTAAGCACAGTATAATCTATTATTGTATAATAGTCTAAGATGCCACAGATAAGAGAAATATCATATATAGGTAGTGAATTAAAACCTCACCATAGGCTGCTTATGGCTGTTTTTATAGTTATGGCTATATTTTTGCCGGTTGTTATAGTTACTGCTTTTAGCTCAAATATAAACGAGACCACTAAGATTAGTAAAAAAGTTGCCACGCCAAAAAACGTAAGCTCTAGTCCTTCTTTGGGCGCAAGTGCAACCAAGCAGCCAGCCAGTGAACAGGTTGCGCCAGTTGTAGCCGATCCAGGTATTAATGTTGGTGGGGTTGTTTCGAATTATGAAGTTCAGGATAAGTCTTTCGGGGTTTCTATAGTAGAATTGGATGGTAAAAATCGCACAGGTGATTATAATGGCGACGATATTTTTGTATCGGCCAGTACTTATAAGTTATTTACCGCCTATAGCGTGCTACTAAGAATTGAAAATGGCAGTTGGGCATGGCTAGATTCTGATATTGCAGATGGAAGGGATTTGATAGCTTGTTTTAACGATATGGTCGTATATTCAGATAATGATTGTGCCGAGGCATTAATGTATAAAATTAGCCATCAGACCGTGACTGACGAGGCCCGGGTTATGGGGTGCACCGATACGACGTTTATAGATTCTGATGGCTACGCCAGGACCACGGCTAATGATTTGGCTTTATTTTTAACAAAATTATATAAAGGCCAAATATTAACTCAACAATCTAGCCGCGATATTTTAATTAATGCAATGAAGAATAATGTTTATCGTGAAGGTATTCCAGCTGGTTTAAGTGGTGATATTGTGGCGGATAAGGTTGGATTCATTGACGGCTATTTAAATGATGCAGCGATAGTTTATGATGCAAAAGGTGACTATGTATTGGTTATTTTGACTAATAATTCTAGCTGGACTGAGATCGCAAGCATCGCAAATGAAATTAATCTTTTGCGCCAATAATAGATATATAATAAGGTTATGGAAATAGAAAAAGAGCGGTCCAGTAAAAAGCAGCGAGAAATGCTAAATTTTGTAGCCGGTTTTATTCAATCGCACGGCTATGGGCCTAGTTATCGTGAGATTATGCGCTCGCTTGGTTACAAATCGGTTTCAACTGTGGCGGTTCATATTGATGGCTTGATATCGCGTGGGTATTTAAACAAGCGTGATAATTCGGCTCGTTCGTTAGAGGTCGTGACTACTCATATTGATTCAGCACCAGTTCATAAAATGCCGACTACGTCGCAAGAAAAATGGCTGGTTAGCGCTATTGTTGATAGGTTTGATAGATTAGAAAAGACAAAAAGCCAGTCCGAGCTGGACGAATTATATGTGCTGGTCGGGGCGCTTAAGGTTTTAGGTCTGGATGGGGCGCATATGGCAATGCGAACTAGATTGATTGAATTAGTTAAAGCTAATAATTCAAAAAGCAAATAGTTGACTAATCTAAGGTGTTGCGGTTATAATATTCAAGTATTCCGACGTAGCTCAATGGTGGAGCAAGAAGCTGTTAACTTCGAGGTTACTGGTTCGAGTCCAGTCGTCGGAGCCAAGCTGAGCAGTGAAAAAGGGTGACCAGGTTCCATGACCAGTCCCTCTAATTAACTCCTTAGCTAGACGAAGAACAATGTCAGACTTAACAACTGACAAAAAAGGTTAGAACCGCCAGAAATGGCGGTTCTTTCTATTTTATCTCTGTTGTTTGGTTCTAAAGTCGACCAGTCCTATGTATGACGACTGGACAGTCGAAATGCCGACCGGGTTCCGTGACCAGTCTCTCATTATTATGTAGTATAATTTCTGATACTCTACTCTCTACATTAGCTATTCAGGCATAAACCCTAGGAGGGCCTGTTTAAATTGATGGTTAGGCTTAATGGGTATATACTTATAATATACATGAACGTCATCAAGGAGGATTTTATGGAACAAAATACGCAAGAAGATACTAATGTAATGCCAAGAATTGGTGAAAAAGCGCCAGCTTTTAAGGCAATAACAACGCAAGGGGATATAGATTTCCCAAAAGACTATACGGGTAATTGGGTAATATTATTTAGTCATCCCGCTGATTTTACGCCAGTTTGTACTTCAGAGTTTATGACTTTTGCATCTAGAGAAAAGGATTTTGCCGATGCGAATTGCAAGTTAGTTGGGCTATCCGTCGATGGTTTGTATAGCCATATCGCATGGCTGAGAACTATCAAAGAAAAAATCGAGTATAAGGGTATGAAAAATGTCGAGGTTAAATTTCCCCTGATCGAAGATATTACGATGGAAGTCGCCAAGAAATACGGAATGATCCAACCGGGTGAAAGTAATACAAAGGCAGTTAGGGCTGTTTTCTTTATTGATCCAAAGGGCATTATACGAACAATAATCTACTATCCTCTAAGTTTAGGTAGAAATTTCAATGAATTATACAGAGTTCTTATTGGCTTACAGACCGCCGACGCCTACTCAGTCGCTTTGCCTGCTGATTGGCAACCAGGTGATGATGTTATAGTCCCTACGGCTGGATCTTGCGGCGTAGCTAAGGAAAGAATGGATAGTAAGTCGGATATGACCTGCTATGATTGGTTCTTTTGTACAAAAAAGCTTCCAAAATCAGAAATAGATAAATTAATAAAAAAGTAAGATAACAAGTTTAGCGCACTAATATTTCCGGGTTGCAATATTCGGGTATACTTATAGGTAAATATGAAAAATAAATATTCAACAGTGTTTTTCGATTGGAGTGGTGTTGTTGCTGATGATTCTGGTGATGATTTTATAGAATCTTCATTGCGCGAGATTGGTGCAACTAATACGCAAATTCCAGAAATAATAAAAAATGAATTTAGCCAATTTATGTTGGGTCAAATATCTGAAAACGAATATTGGGATAAGTTAAAAAACAACTACGGATTAAATGCTGACGACTCTCGTATTGGATATTTTAATAACTGGCAAGGCATAAAGCCAAACATACATATCATCGAATTTGTGCATGAATTAAAATCCAAAGGTTTTAGCGTTGGGCTAATATCTAACATTATTAGTCCAGTCCGCGACATCATTAAACGATTTGGATATTATGATATATTCGACGAAACTATACTGTCATGTGAAGTTGGCTTATTAAAACCACAAAAAGAGATTTATGAGTTAGCGTTGCATCGAATGGATGCCGTAGCTCAAGAGTCTATATTTATTGACGACAAACAATTAAATCTAGATACTGCAAATACTATGGGCTTTGTTACGTTATTAGCTAAAACCCCAGAACAAATAATTAATGAAGTAAATAAATTAATAGGAATAAAATAATGGATCAAATTTTAATAAACTCTATATTAGCTACTATCGTAATTAGCATCTTGTCGTTGGTTGGTGTTGTTACTTTCTTTATAAAGAATAAAACAGTAAACAAAATCACCCTTTATCTTGTGGCTTTCTCGACAGGAGCATTAATTGGTGGGGCGTTTTTGCATCTATTGCCAGAAGCAATCGAGTCATCTGATAGTTTTATGCCGTTCATTTATCTAATAATTGGCATTTCAGTATTCTTTATTCTTGAACGCTTTTTGAAATGGCATCATTGCCACAAGGATAGCGATTGCAAAGTACACACTTTTACTTATATGAGTTTGATTGGCGACGGTCTTCATAACTTTATTGACGGCTTAATTATTGTCTCTGCATTTTCGATAAGCAAAGAAGCTGGCATTGCAACCGCTATAGCCGTTGCTGCACACGAACTTCCGCAAGAGCTTGGCGATTTTGGCGTTTTAATACATGGTGGGCTCTCAAGGACAAAAGCCTTGTTTTGGAATTTCATTTCGTCGCTAACAGCTATCGCTGGAGCCGTAGTCGGATATTTATTAATAAGCTCATTTCATAACATAACTTCATTTTTATTACCTTTTGCTGCTGGTGGTTTTATCTATATAGCTATGTCTGATTTGGTGCCAGAGTTGCATAAAGAGCCAAAAATGTCTAAATCTATTTTGAATTTTGGATTATTTGCTGTGGGTATTTTATTTATGTTGTTCATTAAGTTGTATTTTGCTGAGTAGATCGTAAGTTGTTATAATATATAAAAAGCGAGGTTTGGCGAATGAAGAGATTAATCATAGTTATTTCAGTGGTATTATTGGCGTTTGTGGGTATTGTTGTTTTTTCAAATAATAATTCTAATCAATCGACTGCGGATAGTGCCAAAGCCGTAGAGCTATTGGAGAAAGAAGCAGTTACGCTAAGCGAAGAGATAAAAACCGCCAATGGACAGTTGATTGATGTTCGTGAGCCATCGGAATATGAAACGAGTCATGCTGATAGCGCAATTAATATACCCCTTGGTGATATTTTGAAGGCTGATTATTCTAAGATTGATTCTAGCCGACCAATTTATCTCATATGTCGATCCGGTAATCGAGCGGGGCAAGCAAAAATCGCACTTGAACAGGCTGGTTTTGCGAATGTAAAAAATATCGGTGGTCTTGTCGATTGGGAAAAACAAGGCGACAAAGTTTGCAGCACTTCAGCGCCTTCGTGCAGCTAATATTTGCAATCTATTAGTTATGGGTATATACTCATTATAGACAGTTAAATAAACTGTCGTAATTGGAAGGAGTTATATATGCCACAATTAGACGGGACGGGGCCAAAAGGTAAGGGTCCATTAACTGGTAGGGGTGCGGGTAAATGCCAAAAAGATAGTTGTATATACTATGGCTTTGCCAGAGGTAGAGGCTTAAGGTATCGACAGCTACAATCTATGAAAGATAGTAAACAAAATCTTCAAGAGATAAAATCCCAGTTAGAGTCAGAGATTAAATTAGTAAATGAAAAAATCGAGAATACCGACAAATAATATAAACATTATATAGATACATACTCACTATTGATAATATTGGGTATGTATTTATATAATAGACATGAAAAGTAGTTATTAATTATGCCAAGACCAAAATTAAATAGATGTATCAACTTTGATCCAAAAGTGACTTATTTTAAACCACAAGGTGTTCCTATGAGGTATTTGGATATAGTAGAACTTTCTATGGAAGAGATTGAGGCGCTTCGTCTGAAAAATGTCGAGCAACTTGACCAGGGTGAATGTGCCAGCAAGATGAATACTAGCCAGAGTACTTTTCAGAGAATATTGTCTAGTGCCTACAGTAAGGTAACGCGAGCGCTAGTAGACGGGAAAGCTATAAAAATCACAAAGGAGGAATAAGCGATGAAAGTAATAAAATTTGGTGCAGTATGGTGTTCTGGTTGTTTAGTTATGAAGCCACGTTGGGCTGAAATAGAATCTGAAAACACATGGCTGCAAACTGAAATGCATGACTTTGATGAAGATAAAGAAGCTGTAGAAAAATATGGTATAACAGACACCTTGCCAGCTTTTGTTTTTTTGGACAAAGATGGCAATGAATTTTTAAGAATGACTGGCGAAGTAGATAAAGACAAACTAGTCGCAATAATAAACGAAAATAAAGAACGTTAAGATGAAAAAGATTGTCAGCATAGTACTGTCGGTGTTTTTGCTTGTTGGTCTATTTAGTATATTCCCGACAAGAGTACTGGCGACTAATAATGTAGATTTATATCTTTTTTGGGGCGACGGATGTCCTCACTGTGCAAAAGAAAAAGCATTCCTAGCTAAAATATTGCCAAACTATCCAAGCGTAAAACTGAATACATACGAAATTTATCACAGCCAAGTGAATGTTGATTTAATGCAACAAGCGGCTGATAAATTGAATGTAGATGCCGGTGGTGTGCCGTTTTTGATAATTGGCGATAAAGATTTTGTTGGTTATGCTGATGGTACTACCGATAAAGAAATAGAATCGCAAATTAAGCATTGTCTAGAAAATAGCTGTACTGATTCTGTAGCTTCAATTTTAAAAACAACTAGTGAAAATACCGAAAACAAAGATACGGAAATCGAAGAACAAAAGATAGACAATAGTGAGAATATTAAAACCGAAAAACTCATAAACTTGCCATTTATTGGTGAAGTAGATGCTATGAATTTTTCT
>CAJBFN010000003.1 GCA_903952435.1 uncultured bacterium | reverse complement strand
TATTTCTTGAATCTGTAGTATCATTGTAATTAATAAAACAATAAAACAATAAAATAGGGGACTAATTATGGCAACGAAAAAAACCTTGTATAGAATTCCTAAAGATGGAAAAATAGCCGGAGTTTGTGCTGGATTGGCAGATTATTTCGATATGGACGTGACTTTGATGAGGGTATTATTCGTTGTTGGTGCTTTCTTGGGCAGTGCTGGATTTTGGATTTATTTGATACTAATTCTTGTTATGCCAGTTAGTGGCGGCGCTAAAATTAAAAAATAGAACCGTATTTTTGACTATGCATAAATACCAACGGTCTTGGACTAATTCAAATAGCGGTGTTAATCTAAACAAAAAAGAGAACCGTCTGCGAGCTGCGGTTTTGGGCGCTAATGACGGTATAGTGTCTATTGCCGGTTTGGTTATTGGTGTTGCAGAGGCCGCCCAATCCAAGTCGGCCATATTAACAGCCGGGTTGGCTGGGATTATTGCTGGCGCAATGTCC
This sequence comes from uncultured bacterium, assembly GCA_903952435.1. Classification (GTDB taxonomy): domain Bacteria; phylum Patescibacteriota; class Saccharimonadia; order Saccharimonadales; family Saccharimonadaceae; genus UBA1547. The sequence continues at coordinate 63,007 of CAJBFN010000003.1, read as the reverse complement.
ATGGCGGTTGGTGAATATATTTCGGTTAGCACACAGCGCGACACAGAAGAATCTTTGTTGAATGAAGAAAAACTAGACCTAAAAAATCATCCAAAAGAAGAGTTGGATGATTTAGTTTCGATCTATAAGGCTGAGGGCTTAGATCTTAAAACTGCTAATTCGGTTGCGAAAGAACTGACAAAAGCCGATGCACTAGCCGTTCACGCTGATGTCGATTTGCATATTGATCCAAAACATCTGACAAATCCATGGGTTTCTATGATAGCCTCGGCCAGTTCGTTTATTGTAGGTTCATTGATACCGCTAGTAGCTATTATGCTACCTGTTGGCGACTTTTCCGTTCCCGTAACGTTTGGGGCGGTTGTTGTTGCTTTGGCCATCGCTGGGGTTCTGAGTGCTAGGGCAAGCGGGTCAAATATTCGTAAATCTACTATAAGGGTTATCGTTGGCGGTATGATTGCAATGTCGGTAACTTACATTATAGGTAATATATTTCACACAACAGGTTTATAGTTGAAGTTTTACTATTATTAGTAGTAGAATAATATGTATAAATAGGAGATTTTATGGTTAATATAAAAAGGCCGTTGTATCGATCACCAAAACAGGGGCGAATAGCTGGTGTTTGTGCTGGGTTGGCGGATTATTTTGATTTTGATGTAACTCTAATAAGGGTTATTTTTGTTGTAGGCATATTTGTTACTGGTGGCGCTGCGATTTTACTTTATATTATTTTGGCAATAATATTGCCAGTTGATGATGGCGCAACGATTAAGGCTCACGCTTCGGTTGATGGTGAAGAAATTAGCCAGAAGATTAAAGATTTAGGCCACGAAATGCAATCTAATGGATCGGCTAGTCGGATTCGAAATTATCTTGGTTGTGGTCTGGTTATTTTTGGTAGTTGGCTGTTACTGGCGCAACTTTTTCCTGCTTGGGGAATATTTAAATGGGAATTTATTTGGCCAGTTATATTGATTTTTGCTGGCATCTTTGTTTTTACTAAGGGGGTAAAAAATGGAAAATAATTTTAAAATGACCGATAGCAAAAAAACAAAAGAGTGGGGCGTGGGTCGGATTTTTTGGGGATTATTGCTGATTCTGATTGGTTCTATGTTAATTGCTAGTAATTTTGGTTTTGCGCATATAAATTGGTCTAGTATTGTTGGTTTATGGCCATTATTTATAATCGCAGCCGGTTTATCGGTTTTATCTCTTCATAATATAGTTTGGAAGATATTATCGGTCATCTTGGCTATATTTGCTTTGGGCGCAATCGCTGTTGTAGCGCTTGGCGACAGTCACGTTGTCAGTTCGCCAAGCAAACAAATCGATATCGATAAAAACGGTATCCATATCACAGTTGAATAATATTATTTAATTCGGTAACGAATAATTGTTTTTACTTCTTTAGCATCTGGTGAGGTTAGATATTCTTCCTCGTGGGCGCCAATAACGTTTTCCATTTTAACGCCGTTGCTTTCGATAAATTCGTGGAGTTTCGCAATAGTTGGGGCTTCGTCGGTGTATTTGCCTTTGTGTAGTATTTGGGCATAAGTTCCGCCTAGCCAAACAACTAGCTTGACTGGCCGTTTAGGGTCTTTCTGGATTATGTCAGATTCGGTTACAAAATCTGGTACTGGCACTGCCCAAATTCCAGTCCATTGACTCTTTGGTTTGATATGAGCATCAGGCCAGATGGCACATAATTTACCAAGTTCCATCTTTATGCCTTTTGGCTTGAAAGTCTTAAATTTAGTTCCATAGGCAGTGCCATAAAGTACTGGAAAGATATCATTGCCAACTATATTTGGGTCGCCAACACTGTTTATCGTTAGCATTTTTCTGTCATTTAAATTTGTTAATTCTGGAACAAATGCTTTCATTTAAATTTTCCTTAGGCGAATTGCCAAACCATTTCGCCAATAATTATTAAAGCAATCGATAGCCATATGAATAAATCTGAGCCATCGGCGACCGTAGCGTCAATAAATTTTTTAGCATTTTTACTGATAGGCAAGTCGTGCTGGTTGATTCGTAGCCAGGTAAAGCTGATTGCTAAAACGGCTGCGTAGCAGAATAAGCAAAATATACAGATAGCGCCGACAGTAAAAATACTTTGCCATAAATACCAAAAACCAAAACCTATGAAAAATAGCGTGAAAGCTTGCAGCGTTAGGCGTAGGTTTTTATTAATTGTGCCGCCAGTCCAGCCGACCAGGCCAATAGCCAGTATTATTACAAAGAAAACGATACACATTAATGAATTTGGGAATCCAAAGACTGAACTTTGCCAGACATTCAAGATGTTTGAGCAGTTGAAGATGGCATTGATATTGCAAGACAGCGGCTCGGTTGGGGCTGTTAAAATGGCGATTTTCTCGATCATCTGCCAAAAAGAGGCGATAAGTCCTACGATGGCTGATATTGTCATGGTCATATAAAGGTTTTTTTGATTGGTGTGGTTCTTGAAGAAATTTAAGTTTATCATAATTTAATTATATCAAAATTTTTTACGGTTATGTTATATTTAAGTTATGAGTAAACCAATCACAAAAAACAGGTTAAGGAATTTTAACTTAGTAATGGGCGGTCTTCATCTTGCCCAGGGTATCGCAATATTAATTTTAAGCAAAGTTTTTACACTGCCGATAAATGGGACGTTTTTAAAATTTAACGAGGCTACTTTTCATCTAGAGCCGGCGACAAAGGTTTTATTTGATTTGCCCTTGCCGATGTTAATTGCGATATTTTTCTTCCTTTCGGCTACTGCGCACTTAATAATTGCCACAGTTTATAATAAAAAATACAATTCGGATCTTGAAAAGGGCATTAATAAAGCTCGCTGGATAGAATATTCGATATCGGCCAGTATAATGATGGTTGCAATAGCCTTGTTGGTTGGTGTTTATGATGCAATGAGTTTGGTTATGATATTTGCATTAACCTCTGTTATGAATCTTATGGGCTTGGTCATGGAAGTTCACAATCAGACAACAAAAAAGACTAGCTGGTTAAGTTATATTATTGGTTGTTTAGCGGGGGCAATACCTTGGGTTGTTATTGCATTTTATTTTTGGATGAGCGCCGACAACGGCAAGGCTGCGCCAGATTTCGTTTATTGGATATTTGTTTCGATTTTTATCTTCTTTAACTGTTTTGCGATTAATATGATTTTGCAATACAAAAAGATTGGTAATTGGAAAAACTATCTTTATGGCGAGTTTGCCTATATTGTTTTAAGTTTAGTTGCTAAATCTTTGTTGGCCTGGCAAGTATTTGCTGGCACACTTCGCCCGTAACTTGCACTAGTTTTGCTAAAATAGCAATAAAAGCCTATAATAAGGGTTATTAAACGGAGCTTTGTTAAATGGCACAGATTATAAGCAATAGTGTAGATTTTAATCAATTAAATAGCTCATCTTATTCGATTTGGAAAAACGCAGTTATTGGCGGGATTTTAGGCGTAGTTTATATCTTAATTTACTTAGCATTTAGGCCATTATTGCCATTGGCGGCAGCTAGTGGTATTGCCATGATATTAACCGCCGTGACTGGTATTTCGGCTATGGTTTGGCAAAAAATGGTTCAGCCGTTGATTATCGCCGTGTCCACTGGCGCTGTTTTGTGGGGTTTGGCTGTCTGGTTTGATGGGTTGGTTTGGTTCGAGATTGCGATTTGGTGTATGATGCTGTTTTCGATGGCCTATGTTTTGTTTTCGGGGTTAATTCATCATTTAAGGCTGATTTTTGCTCTGATTGCGATTGTTTTGATCGTCATCGCAGCCCGTGTCGTCGTCGGTTTATAATGCTATACTAGTATTATGGAACAGGCAATTATCTTGGTGGCGATTTTATTGGGTTTTGGGATTGTAATTTATATCTTAAACCAGCGTTTGAAAGAGTTAAAAAGCTCAAGTGCGGTTGAATTATTAAAAAGTGATGTGATCGAATTATCACGGGGCATTAATAATTTACAGCAAGTCGTTGGCGATAAATTAGATAATAATAACAATTCAATGCAGGCATCGATGCAAAAACAGCTTAGCGAGAGCGCGAAGTTAGTTAGTGATGTTACGCAGCGCTTGGCAAAGCTAGACGAAACAAATAAGCGCGTGGTTGATGTGGCCGATGAATTGAAGACTTTGCAAAATGTTTTACAAAATCCAAAACAGCGTGGAGTTTTTGGTGAATATTATTTGGAATCGGTTTTGGACAATATATTGCCGTCTAAAAATTATCAGATGCAGTATAAATTTAAGGACGGTGAAATTGTAGATGCGGTTGTGTTTTTAGATAAAGGTCAAATACTTCCGATTGATAGCAAATTTAGCCTTGAAAATTATAATCGTATGGTTGGCGAACACAGTAAGTCCGAGCGCGAAAAGCTACTAGCCAAAGTTCGCACGGATTTAAAGCTTAGAATTGATGAAACTAGTAAATATATTAGGCCGGCTGAAAAAACTATGGATTTTGCATTTATGTTTATTCCTAGCGAGTCACTGTATTACGATTTGCTGATTGGCGATGTCGGCACCGGTTCAAGCGCCAGGGATTTGATTGAATATGCATTTAGGGATAAAAAGGTTATAATTGTCAGTCCAACTAGCTTTATGGCGTATTTACAGACTGTTTTGCAGGGTCTGCGCAGTTTACAGATTGAAGAACAAGCCAAGGATATTCAGATCCGTGTTGGTCAATTAGGCCAGCATATTGGCAGATTTGACGAGTTTATGCAAAAGCTTGGTAATTCGCTAAGTACAACAGTTAATCACTATAATGCTGCCCATAAAGAATTAGGAAAAGTTGACAAAGATGTTATTAAAATCGCTGGCTCGGATCCTGGCGTTGATCCATTATTGCTTGATAAACCGCGAAGTGACGAATAGATTAATTCTAGTTAAAAATTACTAAAAAACATTGATTTATGATATGGTTATCTTAAGAACCTTAAAAATTAAGCATTTATATGAATTTGGCATTATGTGGTATTTAATTTATAGAACTACCATGAAATGCCAAATTCAAACACGATCAGATGTTTGACTGTCATGCTTTTGCATGAACGGGGCATAAGGGAGGATGGACGTTATGTCTACCAATTATAATACTAATACTCTCGTAAACTCCATTCAGGCAGGTAGCCTATCAGAAGTTGTCAATGAGACGAAGCCGATGTTAACACTTCCGTGGACGCCTACAAGCGAACTGATTGATCGCATTATGAAACGCAGTGAAAAGCGCGGCTGGGGTTTTACGAAAACCGATGCCGACAAATTAGCTATTACGATGCACGACCATTGTGGTGATTTATATCCTACAAGTGTAAAGTTGTGGCTCGGTAAGACTCTCAAATTTAATTGGTACGAGCTAATGCTTTGGATCAAGGACGAGGTTGAAGCTTTGGGTTATGAATTCAAGGAGCGTTTCAGTGTGTCTCAGCTCTCGTTTTTCCCAGGCAGCGAAATGTCTGGCAAGAAGTCTCTTGAAATTGCTGACCTCGATCTTCAGACATTCTTGAAACCTAATGACGGTGTTGAGGTTAAGGATGAAAGGCCAAGACGTGAAAAATGGCCTGGCCTAGAGGTCGCGGTCATGTTGGCTCTCAACCCGCAGATATATATTATGATGGATGGCAGAGTCGTACCGTATATGTTAGTGGCTGGGTTGGCCGTCGGTTCTAATCTAGGCAGTTCTTGTATTTATGTACCATACTTTTATCGTAATGGCCTCGAATTAGATGTTTACGACTACTGGGATGGCCATCGTTGGGGCCAGGCCACGATAGTGTCTTTTAGGGATTATGCTTAGTAGTTGGTTATTTTGTCTGGAATTGCTTTGGTTTTTCTGACACCAAAACTCTTCAAATTTATTTGGAGAGTTTTTTATTTGGATAAAAAAATCCCCGCTATTAGGCGGGGATTTTTAGTTTTTAGCTAAATCTTAGCAATTACATTGACTATCTTCACAGTCGCACATGTCGGCTGTTAGTAAATCGTTAATTACGAATCCAGCAACTGCACCAATAATAGGAGCAACTACATAGATCATAATTGGCCATAGGCTCCACTTTACTGCATCAGCAGCAAATGCTATGGCTGGGTTCAAGAATATTAATGAAGTATTTTGTTCTGTTAGTAACATTGATGTTAGCGATCCGGCAATCAGCAAAGCTACCAATACGGCAAAACCGTAGGTGACGGCGTAAAATAATTTACCGGCTTTTATAGCTCTAGCTACACCAAAGCTGATGATAAACATACCCATCAATTCGGCGAATAGAATAAACCATTCTTTACCTGAAGCGACAGATGCAGCGTGAAATAATGTAGGCGCTGCGCTGTATAGGCTGTCGGTTTTTGTTCCATCTAGATATGCGCTAAGTGTCAAGAACGCTGCACTAGCACCTAGGGCTTGAGCGGCTAGGTAGGCAATTGCACAAACTGAACAAATCTTGCGAGTTATCCAAGAACCGATTGTAATTGCTGGGTTGATATGCGCTTTTGAGATACCGGCAATTATCAAAACGATACCGATGACCGCAAAGGCGACAAATAATGGTTGACCTTGGACTGTAAAGACCGAGGCGACCAATAAAAAAGCGCCAATAAATTCGGCGATTAGTGCACCAACTGATGGCATGCCTGGTATGGCATTACATTTGCAGGTAAGCATTGTTTTGATGCTTGCGCCAACTGATTTTATGTTTGATGTTTGAACTTTAGCCGTTTCTGGCTTTTTGACTGTCTTTTTTTTGACTGTCTTTTTGGCTTTGGTATTCGCCATATTGTTTCCCCTCCTTAAAGTGAAATATAAATTTAGTATAACATAATATTTCGAAAGTAAACACTAGTGCTATACTAAGAGTTAGTTAATAAAATTAAGGAATAAAAAAATGGCTCTATTTTTAAAACAGGATTTTGATTCACGATCTGAACTACAAAATAAATTAGCAATGGAGTTGCAAGAAAAGGCAAAATTAAAAGCTAAAACAGCCGATTTACCAGATGGTGTGGATGATTCGAAGTATATTGAAGGTACAAAAAGCACAACTAGTCTAGCCTGGGCCTGGATATTAATCTTGTTTGCCGCTGTTGGCGTTGCAATTTGGTTAATAGTTAAATAGTATGGCGCGTCGGGGCTGTTTTATCGTATAATTACTAATAACATGCAGAATATCGAAGATGTAAAAAATAATCTATTGTCGCAAATAGCGGCAAGTGATTTTCCGCGAGAAATTTTAAAGTCATCAGAGCTTAAAAAGCTTTATGGTGCAATTAGTTCAATGCCAGTTGAACAACGTGGTATTTATGGCAAGTCAATTAATGATTTAAAGATAGTACTTGAATCGGCGGTGCTGACAAAAGAAACCGAAGCAGAGGATTTAAGTGTCGAACAGATTGATATTACGGCACCGTTTGATGTAAATGGTGGCAAAATTGGCTTACTTTCGGCTGAAAATGGGTCTTCACATCCATTAACTACGGAATTAGAAAATGTTATAAATATTTTTACGCGCATGGGTTTTGAGGCGATTGAATCGCGTCAGATTGACGACGATAATCATATGTTTGGTACGCTTAACTTTCCCGACAACCATCCAGCGCGTGATGGCTATGATACTTTTCGCACCGAAGAAGGTTTTATTCCGCCAGCTCATACTAGTACGATGCAAAATCGTATTTTAAAAGCCGGCAAGGCAAAATTAGAAGCTGATGGTCAAATCGCAGCTGTTAGCTATGGCCGAGTTTTTCGTAATGAGGATATTGATGCTACTCATGAGCACACCTTTTATCAGTGCGAAGGCGTTTTTGTAAGTTCAGATGCGACGTTGGGGCAAATGCTTGGAACTTTGCGTAGTTTCTTTGAGGTCTATTATGGCCAAAAATTAAAGATTAAAACTCAGCCGGCTTATTTTCCGTTTGTCGAACCAGGCCTAGAATTTGCGATTGAAAAACCAGTAGCTTTAGGTGGTAAACCTGGCGAGTGGCTTGAGATGCTTGGTTGTGGAATGATTCATCCTAATGTTTTAAGATCGGCGGGTATTGATCCTGAAAAGTATCGTGGTTTTGCGTGGGGTGGTGGAATTGATCGTTTAGTGATGTTGAAATATGGTATTGAAGATATCCGCCACTTTGAATCTGGTAAATTAGCGTTCTTGAGGAAGTTTGTATGATTATTTCACTAAATTGGTTAAAGAAATTTACTAATATTGATATTTCGGTTGATGAGCTGGCTGAATTAATTAATACTCGACTGGTTGAAATTGAGTCAGTAGTTAATATTAGCGAAAAATATAAAAACATTTTAATTGTTAAGGCCGTTGAAGTTAAGTCACTTGAAGGTTCCGATCATTTAAGCGTCGTTAAAATTAATGATGGCGGCGCAAATCACTATGTCGAACGAGATGAAAATAATTTAATTCAAGTAGTTTGTGGCGCGCCAAATATTACATCAGGCCAAACAGTTGTCTGGTTGCCTCCAAAATCAGTTGTGCCTCAAACTTTTGGCACTGCGCAGCCGTTTATGTTAGATACTCGCAATTTGCGCGGAGTTATTAGTAACGGCATGATTGCTAGTGCTAAGGAATTGGATTTATTTGATGAACATACTGGTATATTAGTGCTTGATGGCGATATAGAACCCGGTACTTCATTCGCTAAGGAATACGAATTAGATGATTATCTGTTAAATATTGAGAATAAATCATTAACTCATAGACCTGATTGTTTTGGAATTATTGGTTTTGCCAGAGAAGTTTCGGCAATAATGGGTAAAGATTTTGTTAGTCCGGATTGGATTATGAATTTAAATCCTTATTTTGGTGAAGGCAGCGGTAATATTAGCATAGTTATTGACGATGCAGACATATCAGACCGCTATCAAGCTATGGTTATGACAGATGGTGATAGTAAAAAACAATCGCCAATGATTTTGCAGACCTATCTGGCTCGGGTTGGCGTTAGACCGATTAGCGCAATTGTCGATGTGACAAATTATTTAATGATGTTAGCTGGTCAGCCGTTGCATGCTTTTGATTTTGATAAAGTTCGCTCAATTTGTGGCGATAATGTCGAAATTCATGTCAGATTTGGCCGTGAGGGCGAAAAATTAGAATTGTTGGATGGTAAAGTTATTGATTTATCGTCAGACGATATAGTTATTGCAGCTGGCGAAACTGCAATTGCCTTGGCTGGAGCTATGGGGGGAGCAAATACTGAAATTGATGAAAGTACCAAAACTATAATTATTGAGTCCGCTTCATTTAACTTGTATAAATTACGAGCTACGCAAATGCGCCACGGTATTTTTAGTGAGGCGGTTACAAGGTTTACAAAGGGTCAGCCGGCTGAGCTGACGGCACCAGTTCTGGGCGAAGCTGTTAGATTAGTTCGTGAATGGACTGGCATGCAACCAGTAACGTCTGTGGCTGATACTTATCCTGGTAAAAGAGAAAGACAAACTATAAAAGTGCCGCTACAAAAAGTAGATGACATATTGGGCGTTGATATGAGTATTTTGGATGCCGCTAATTCAATCAGTCACGCTGGATTTGGCGTTAAGATTGAAGATTCATTAATAATGAATGTCGAAGTTCCGTATTGGCGATCAGATATTCATATATTAGAAGATGTGGTCGAAGAAATCGGTCGCATTAATGGTTTTGATAATATTAAATCAACCCTGCCGATGCGAGATTTTACCGCTGTAATGCCAGATGGTTTTGATATTTTCCGTAATAACTTGCGCAGAACCTTAGTTAAGTCTGGTGCAAACGAAGTTCTGACTTATAGCTTTATTCACGGTGATATTATTAAAAAAGCTGGTCAAAATCCCGAAGATTCTTATCGATTGATAAACTCAATTAGTCCAGATCTGCAATATTATCGCCAAACATTAATGCCAAGTTTATTGAGTATTACGCAACCAAATATAAAACAGGGTTACGATGAATTTGCTTTATTTGAGATTAATAAGTGTCACTATAAACCAGATGGGTTAACTGATGAAGAAGTGCCATTGGAAATTGATAGGATGGCTTTGATTTTTGCTGCTAAAGCCGGTAGTGGCACGGCTTATTATCGAGCGAGGCGCATATTGGAATTTATTATGGGTGATTTAAATATTACCTACAAGAAAATTACTGAGTCTAATAACCCAATTTTATCGCCATTTGAACCTAAGCGGAGTGCTGAATTAATTGGTGCTAATGGCAAAACAATTGGTTTTATTGGTGAGTATAAGAAATCTGTTATCAAGAATTTTAAATTACCAGTTTGCTCGGCTGGATTTGAGGTTAATACTTTAGAATTGTTTAATTTAGTAAAAACAGTTGGTAAAGATTACAAGCCGCTAAGTCGCTACCCATCAACTGAGCGAGATATTTGTTTTAGGGTCAATCAGGTAATTAATTGTGGCCAAATTATCGATAGCGCTAACGAAATTTTATTAAAAACTGATTTGGAATCATCGATCGAAGTGATTGATATTTACAAAAAAGAATCTGAAACAAAAAATGTGACAGTTCGTATTAAATTGGTCTCATATAGTCACACATTAAATGGCGATGAGGTGACAGAAGTTATAAATAATGTTGTAAATTCAGTTGTTGCTAAGCTTGATGCGATCGTTATTTGATATAATAGACAAATAAATTTGAAATAAGAATGAGGTTTTATGGCAACACCAAAAGCGCAGCGTATTGGTATTTGGATAATCGCAATTGTTTTATCAATTGGCACATTAGGGTCTTTTTTAGTTATGGGGTTGAGTGTAAATAATCAAAAAATCGATCAAGCAGCTCAACAAAAAGCCTATGATGAGTATTTAGCTCAGCAAAATCAAGCTTCTCAGGCGAATGCTGTTAGCTCTGAAGGTTTTGGTGGTTATACTGCCCAGACTTTTGATTCATCGGTTACGAAATTAAATGTTGAAGTCTTGAAACAGGGTGATGGTGCGGCAGTTGCGGCGTCGGACTCGATTAATTGCAGTTATTTTGGCTGGCTATCAGATGGAACAATTTTTGACAGTAGTAAAAAGGCTGGCAATGATGATGCGCCAATTACATTTCCACTTAACGGTGTTATCTCTGGTTGGACAGAAGGTCTGACTGGCGTTAAAGTCGGCAGTGTGGTCAAGTTAACCATTCCATCCGACAAGGGCTATGGCGCGCAAGGCTCCGGTGCTATTCCGGCTAATTCGCCATTGCAGTTTATTGTTGAAGTTCATGCGATCGATAACAGTCAGGCGGCTTAAAAAATGAGTAAAGAAATACATGATTTAATAATAATTGGCGCCGGTCCAAGTGCGTTGACGGCAGCAATTTATACTGCACGTGAAGATATTGAAACTGTTCTTTATGAAAAGGCGGTGGTCGGTGGTATGGCTGCGATTACCGATAAAATCGATAATTATCCGGGCTTTCCTGATGGGATTGATGGTTTTGAATTAACCGATCGGATGCAAAAACAAGCTGAAAAATTTGGCACTAAAATTGAAGTTGGCGAAGTAACGGCTTTGCGAGATGAAAATGGTATTAAAATTTTAATTGTTGACAACAAAGAAATAAGAGCTAAGGCTGTCTTGATATCGACTGGCAGTGATTATAATAAAATAGGCGTTCCGGGCGAGGTTGAATATTACGGACGCGGTGTACATTATTGTGCGACTTGTGATGGTGCATTTTATCGAGGCAAAGAAATAGCTGTGATTGGCGGTGGCAATTCTGCAGTTCAAGAAGCTATATATTTAACCAGATTTGCTAAACATATTCATTTACTAGTTCGTAGCACGGTCAAGGCGAGCGATGTTTTGCAAAAGGAATTACAGCAGATGATTAATGAGGGTAAGATTATGGTTCATGCTGGAACTACAACAGATGAGATTGTTGCAACTGACAATAAAGTTTCTTCCGTAAAAGTTACTAAGGATGGCAAAACTAATTTAATTGAAATTAATGGTGTGTTTATTTTTGCTGGCTTGAAACCCAACACTCAATTTTTAGTTGGTAGCGGCATCGAACTTGATGAAATTGGTTTTGTAAAAACTGATTGTAATCTGCAGACTAACTTTCCTGGTGTTTATTGCAGTGGCGATGTTCGTAGCGGCTCGACTATGCAGGTTGCTAGCGCTGTTGGCGAAGGTGCTACGGCCGCACTGAATATTCGAGAATATTTAAGTAATTTATAAAATTAATTTTAATTATAGGAGTTCTAAACTATGGATTTTAATCAGATTTTAACGCCAGGAGACGTCGAAGATGGGTTTGTTAATGTCGTGGTCGAAATTCCAGCAGGTAGTAAAAATAAAATTGAGTGGAATCGAGAAAAAGCGGTTATGCAGCTTGAACGAATCGAGCCCTCTATTTTTGCTAAACCGACTAATTATGGATTTATTCCGCAAACATTAGATGAGGACGGTGATGAGTTGGACGCAATCATAATCACCGATGAACCATTACCAACTGGTTTGTTTGTACGGGCAAAAATTATCGGTGTAATGAAATTTGAAGATAATGGTGAAATTGACGATAAGATTATTGTGGTACCGGACGATTCTGTTGGGATGGAGGGTGAAATTAACACCTTGGGTTGTATCTCTAGTCAAAAAATCAAACAAATCACACATCATTTTAATAATTATAAGAATCTGCAGAATCCTGGTTCCACATTAGTTAAAGGTTGGGCAGGTAAGGACGAGGCAAGGGAAATTATATATCGTTCAATTAAGCGATGGAATGATGAAAAAGACCGTCAGGCTTAGTTTATTTTTTACTTCTTTTAATAAATATATTACTAATCTTTGTAACGGTATTAATTTTATCGTTTTGTCTTAGATAACTGCGTAATTTATTTTTAGCATGTGTTGTCATAACTAATTCCTTCCAGTCTTGTTTGGGACGCGACATCTGTCGCGTTATAACTTCGACAATATCACCATTTTTTAATGGTTTATCGAATGGGTGAATCTTATTGTTTACGCGGAAGCCATAGGCATGGTTGGCGATATCGCTGTGTACTAAATATGCAAAATCAAGTGGCAGGGCATTTTCGGGTAGGTTATAAATATCGCCTTTTGGCGAATAGACAAATATACGATTTTGAAACAAGTCAATATTTAACTGGTCTTTTGATATTTCCTTGCCTTCTTTTAATCTAGATGCTATCTCTTGTAGACGGGTTATCCATTGCAAATTAGCTGGTAGCGCAGTTGGCTGATTGCGATCAGTATAGTTTTTGGAAGATTTTTGTTCGTGGTAATGAAAACTAGCAGCCAAACCACGCTCGGCAAATTCATGCATTTGTTGGGTTCTAATTTGGAATTCAACGATTTGTTCGCTTGGCGTTAAAACTGTTGTATGTAAACTTTGGTAGCCATTGGGTTTTGGTGTAGCGATATAATCCTTTATGCGGTTAATCATCGGTTTGTATAGGCTATGAATTACACCTAGTACTAAATAGCAATCTTCTTTTTTATCAACTATTATACGGAGTGCCATTAAGTCATATACGTTATTTATATCTTTTACTTTTTTCAATTTTTGATAAAGGCTATATAGGCTTTTTACTCGTCCATTAATTTCGACTAATACTCCCTGTTTTTTGAGCTCTGCTTCAATTTCGCTACGAACTACGCCGAGCCTACGGGCGCTTTTGCCAAGCCTTTTTTTCATTAGGTTTTGGGTTCTTTTGAATTCAGCAGGGTCTAGGTATTTAAAGGCAAGCTCTTCGATTTCCATTCTGACGCGGCCCATTCCTAGTCTATCGGCAATCGGTCCGAATATCTCTAATGAATCGCGAGCAATCTTGGTCTGTTTTTCTTTTGGCAAATACTGCAATGTGGTTAAATTATGTAGACGATCTGCTAGTTTTATGATAATAACGCGAATATCTTGCCCAACTGCAATTAAAAGTTTTGATAAGTTATCTTTGGTTTGTTGAGAATAATCACCTAAATCACGCATGCCAGTGCGGGCTTTGGACACTTTTGTGACACTGTCAACTAGAAAAGCGATATCATTGCCAAACAGCTCTTTTATTTGATCTAATTCGGTCTCGGTGTCTTCAATGACGTCGTGCATAACACCAGCTATTACACTATCTATATCCATACCCCAACTAATTAAAATATTAGCTACTGCCATTGGGTGAGTTATGAATTTTTCACCGCTAGCGCGTTTTTGGTTGGCGTGCGCCTTGGTGGCAAAGTTAATTGCCACTTCTAAAGTAGAGATCTCGGCCTCATTATAATGTGATTTGGCTTGTTCGATTAATTCGGCCTTTCCCATATAATATTATTATACTTTATTTTCTAGTAAGCTTGCACAATTGACCCCATAAAGCTTATACTTTAAATATGATAATATTCATTGGTAGCGATCATCAGGGGTTTCATTTAAAGGAAAAGGTTTTTGCTTATCTCGCAAAACATAATTACTTGGTTGAAGATGTTGGGGATAAGACATTAGACCCAAATGATGATTTTCCAGAGTTTGCTCAGATGGCGGCGTTAAAAGTTATTGGCAGCCAAGACAAAGATCCGCGGGCAATTTTATTATGTGGAGGCGGCCAAGGTATGGCTATGGCGGCTAACCGGTTCCGCGGTATTAGGGCTAGTGTGATATGGGACGCATATGAGGCAAAAATGACTAGAAATGATAATGAAAGCAATATTTTATGTTTACCATCTCGCATCTTTGATGGGAATGATGAGTGGCAGGGTGTAATTGAAACTTGGCTAAATACTCCGTTCGCTGGTGCGGCTCGTTTTAAACGTCGCAATGAACAGATAGATGAGTTTTGATGACTAGTGTAATCGCCCCTAGTATAACCGTCGAAACAGCCGAACAATATAAGGCTGCAGTTGATAGATACAGGCCTTTCGCTCAGCGAGTTCATATTGATGTTAGTGACGGTGAGTTTGCACCGGTTTTATTGTTTTCAGTTGATGATTTATGGTGGCCGCGTGAATGGGTGGTTGATATACATGCTATGGTTAGCAGGCCGGCTGAATATATTGAGAGATTGATTGCGCTTGGGCCGCATATGATTACGCTTCATGCTGAAAATGGTGAAAATATGATTTTGCCGCTTTTGGAAAAGATTAAAAAATCTGGCATCAAAGCAGGCATAGCGGTTTTAAAACCAACTGTGCCATCAATGATTGAAAATGCTATTAAAGCGGCTGATCATGTTTTGGTATTTTCGGGTGATCTGGGCCATTATGGTGGAACGGCTAGTCTAATGCAACTTGAAAAAGTTCGTCTGATTAGGTCCATAAATCCAGAAATTGAAATTGGTTGGGATGGTGGCGTATCACTTGATAATGCGTTTACTTTAGCTCAAGGCGGAGTTAATGTTTTAAATGTGGGCGGCGCTTTAAGTAATACAGAGGATCCAGCTGGCGTATTTGCCGAGTTGACACGCGAAATAAATAAACAAGGAGTGATTTAGCCAAGGTGGGTTTAAAATTAACAATTCCTCAAATAAAGCATAAAGCCAATATCCTTCGTGAGGATATTATTGAGATGTTAACTGTTTCTGGTAGTGGCCATACGGCTGGCTCGCTTGATTTAGCTGATATTGTAGCGGCGCTTTATTTTAATATTATGAATATTGACCCAAAAAAACCTGATTGGGCCGATAGAGATATATTTTTGCTGAGTAATGGCCATACCGTACCAGTCCAGTATGCGGCTATGGCCGAGGCGGGATTTTTTGAAAAGTCAGAGCTTAAAACTTTGCGTAAATTAGGTAGTCGTTTGCAGGGTCATCCTGAAAGAGCTAGATTACCAGGGCTAGAAAACACCAGCGGCCCACTTGGCAGTGGCTTATCACAAGCATCTGGCATGGCGTATGCTTTTCAGTATTTAGATAATCAAAAACACCGGTTTGTCTATGTGATTATGGGTGATGGTGAACTAGATGAGGGCAATGTTTGGGAGGCGGCGATGTTCGCCGGTAAATATAAATTATCGCAATTAGTTGTTTTTGTTGATAGAAATAACATCCAAATTGATGGCAATACCGAGGATGTGATGCCGCTTGAGGATCTACGCGGCAAATGGGAATCTTTTGGTTGGCATGTCTTGGAAATCGATGGCAATAATATTGAAAGTATTATTGATGCTGCCAGTACTGCCAGGGCAATTACTAATCGACCAAGTGTAATTATTGCGCACACTATTCCTGGTAAGGGTGTCGATTTTATGGAATATGATTATAAATGGCACGGCGTAGCGCCAAATAGCGATCAGGCTAAAGAAGCCCTGAAGAAACTTCATACACTGGATGGCAAGATAAATTCAGAGGATTCAAAATGAGCGACTACCAACTAAATTCGAAATTATTTGACAAAGACGTATTGCAAGAGCCAATTAGGCTTGGTTATGGTCGAGGTTTAAAGTTGGCGGGCGAAAAAGACAAAAATATTGTAGCGCTTTGTGCTGATTTGACCGAAAGTACGCAGACTCATTTATTCGCTGAAAGTTTCCCTGATAGATTTATTCAAGTCGGCATCGCCGAGCAAAACCTTGTTTCGGTCGCCAGTGGTTTGGCTGCAGTTGGAAAGATTCCTTTTGCGGCTGCTTATGCCGCTTTTAGCCCTGGACGAAATTGGGAGCAGATTAAGACTACGATTGCCTTGAACGATCAACCTGTCAAAATTATATCTTCGCATGCCGGTGTTGGGGTTGGGCCAGATGGCGCAACTCATCAAATGCTTGAAGATATCGCTATGATGCGCGTTATGCCAAATATGATTGTAATCGCGCCAGGTGACAGCATCGAGGCCGAAAAAGCGACACTGGCGATTGCTGGCAATAAAAAGCCAAGTTATTTGCGACTAGCTCGTCCAAAAACACCAGTTTTTAGTACGCTAGAGTCGCCATTTGAAATCGGCAAAGCCTATATTTTGCGCGATGGTCGCGACATTAGTTTATTTGGCACCGGCATTACGACCTATCAATTATTAGTTGCTGCAAACATTTTGGCTGAAAAAGGTATTAGCGCCGAGGTTGTCCATGTGCCGACGATTAAGCCAATTGATACAGAGGTTATAATCGCTAGTGCCCGAAGGACTGGCCGGGTCGCAACTGCCGAAGAGGCACAAATAGTTGGTGGACTCGGTGGCGCGATTGCTGAAGTTTTGGGTGAACATTTGCCTACGCCAATACTTCGAATCGGCATTGAGGACCGTTACGGTGAAAGCGGTGAGCCTGATGAGTTATTCGATTTTTTTGGGCTAACTGGCGAGCATATGGCTAAAAAAATTGAAAACTTTGTTCATCAAAAATCGCAATATCATAGGGAATATTAGGAGGTAATATGGGTTTAACTATAAATCAAATCAGGGACAACGTAATTCGTGCCAGGCATTTGTTGCAGCGTAGTAAAAACCAGCATTTTGCAGTTGGCGCTTTTAATATCGATAATCAAGAAACCTTAATCGCTATAGCTAGAGCTGCTCAAAAACTAAACTCGCCAGTTTTAGTGGAACTTAGTAAAAATGAAGTAACTTCGATGGGTCTACAGAATGTTCGTGATTTGGTTGATAATTACAAAAAAGAATATGGTATCGAGATGTATATTAATCTTGACCATAGTCCGACGGTTGAAGATTGCAAACGAGCAATAGATATTGGTTATGAATTTATCCATATTGATATTAGCCAGGCTAACCATGATGCAACCGATGAAGATATTATTGCTAGGACTAAAGAGGTGGTTGAATATGCTAAATTTACAGGTGCAATTGTCGAGGCCGAGCCACATTATTTCATTGGTTCGTCAGATGTTTATGATAAGCCAATTGATTACGAAGAGGTCAAAAAAACTTTTAGCACGCCTGAAGGGTCAAAAAAATTCTGTGATGAAACTGGCGTTGATATTTTTGCCGCCGCAATCGGCAACTTACATGGTAAATACCCAGTTCCAAAAGTTTTAGATTTAGATTTGTTACAAAAAGTTCGCGATGCGGTTGACCCTAGGGTGATGATTAGTTTGCATGGTGGTAGCGATACATCACTGCATTATTTTAAGGATGCTGCCAAAATTGGTGTCAGCAAGATTAATATTAATAGTGATTTGCGATACACATTTAGAACAACTCTTGACCAAGTTTTAAAAGATAACCCAAAGGAATATGCGGTAGTGAAATTAATGCCAAAGGTATACGATGCGGTCCAAGCGGTAGTTGAAGAAAAGATTAGCGCTTTTGGTAGCGCTGGTAAGGCGGTTTTATGACGATCAAAATTTTATCAATTGGGGCGGCCGTTCAAGATGTATTTTTAAGCCATAGTATTGAGTTCAAGCCAGTAACCGATGTGCCAGCGCATGAAGTTTTTATGAAGCTAGATTTAGGCGCCAAGGCTGATGTGAATAATATCAATTTTAGCACTGGTGGTGGCGCTACTAATGCAGCGGTGACTTTTGCGCGTCAGGGATTGCACGCTTTGTTTATGGGTACAATTGGTCATGATCCTGCTGGCGAGGCGGTTCTTGCAGATATGGATAAAGAAGGCGTTGATACGACTCATATTAGCTATTCGGACAAGTTTAATACTGGTTATTCTACGCTACTGTTAGCCCCCAGTGGCGAGCGCACTATTTTGACATATCGCGGTGCATCAACTCACTATGAATTAAAGAATTTTAATCTTGACGAGGTCGAGGCTGACTGGCTTTATTTATCTAGCCTAGCTGGCAATATTGAATTACTCGACAAAGTTTTGCGCCAGGCCAAAGTCAAAGGCATGAAGGTATTCTTGAATCCGGGCAAAGGCGAATTAAAACAAATTAAAGAATTAAAATCTCTACTAGAGGACGTTGATATTTTATCAGTTAATAAAGAAGAGGCGATGCAAATTGTCGATGGCCACAGCTTAGAAGAATTAACCAGGCGGCTGCTTAATTACGTGCCAATGGCAATAGTTAGTGACGGTCCAAACGGTGTTGTCGCCAGCGACAAAAATACAATCGTTAGGGCTGGGATGTATGAAGATGTTAAGGTAATCGATCGAACTGGGGCGGGTGACGCTTTTGGGTCGGGTTTTCTTGCTTATTTTTCCCAAGGCAAATCTTTAAAGGATTCGATTGTTTTTGCTAGCGCCAATTCAACTTCGGTTGTGACAAAAATTGGCGCCAAGGCTGGTATTTTGCATAAAGGCGCTAATTTGCACGCTATGCCACTTAGCGAAAAGCCATTTTAGGTGTATAATTTATAAAAACATAAGCGTTATTAGAAGGGTTTTAATCAGTGAGATATCAAATTTGTGTTTCCGGTGCAGCATCAGGCGAGACGGTAGAAGCATCGCATCAATTAGCTTATGACTTAGGTGTGGCACTTGCTAAAGCCGGTAAAACTTTAACGACTGGGGCGACAATTGGCTTGCCTTGGTATGCGGCACAGGGTTTTTATGGTGTCAAAGATCGTAAGGGTTTTTCGATTGGCTATTCGCCAGCTAGCTCATTTCGCGAACACGTTATAACTTATAAGTTGCCTACGGTTGAATTTGACTACATTAATTTTACAAGTATGGACTATGTTGGTCGCAATGTTCATTTGGTCCACAGTAGCGACGCCCTAATCACGGTAGGTGGACGAATAGGTAGTTTGCACGAGTTTGCAACAGCTATAGAAAGTCACAAGGTGGTTGGCGTTTTGCTAGGTAGTGGCGGATTAGCTGATTATATTCCGACATTAATGCAAAATATTGAAGCTCCTGGCTCAAAGAACATTATTTATGACGTCAATCCTTCTAGATTGGTTGAAAAAGTTATTGCAGCACTTGATGATAAGAATGCTGGTTTTAAACACGATGGCACGGACAATCATATATCTCGTTTTAGTGTTAATAAGGGCTAAATAGTAATATAATATCCTAGATGAACCAAAAATTTCGTCTAGAGACTAAATACCAACCAACTGGCGATCAGCCAGCAGCTATAAAGCAATTAATAGCTGGTTTAAATGCGGGCGAAAAAGAGCAAGTGTTGCTAGGTGTGACCGGTAGCGGTAAGACTTTTACGATGGCGAATATTATTGCCGATCGTAATGTTCCGACGCTGATATTGGCGCACAATAAAACTTTAGCAGCTCAATTATATAGCGAATTTAAATCGTTTTTCCCAGATAACGAAGTTCACTATTTTGTTAGCTATTTTGACTATTATCAGCCAGAAGCCTATATGGCCAGTAGCGATACTTATATTGAAAAAGACAGTAAGATCAATGACGAGATTGATCGTTTGCGCCATGCGGCTACGATGGCATTATTAACTAGGCGTGACACGATTATCGTTGCTAGCGTCAGTTGTATTTATGGTATCGGCTCGCCCGAAGATTATTCAGCTATGTCGATAACTATCACAAAGGACGAACGCCGCTTACAGGATAAATTTATTCGTTTACTAACTGATATCCAGTATCATCGTAACGATATTGATTTTTCGCGTGGTACTTTCAGGGTACGCGGTGATATAGTTGATGTTTTTCCAGCTGGTAGTGACAGTGCTTATAGGATTGAATTTTATGGTGATATTGTTGAACGTTTAACTAGGATTGATCCGCTAACGGGTGAGATATTAGCCGAGCCTGAACAGATTTCTATTTTTCCAAGTAGCCACTATGTTACACCAAAAGAAAAACTTGAACGTGCGATTGAAGGTATTAAAAAAGAGTTTGACGAGCGGTTAGGTTATTTTGAAAAAAATGACAAATTTTTGGAAGCCCAAAGATTATCTCAGCGCACCAAGTTTGATATTGAAATGCTTGAACAGACCGGTTTTGTCAAAGGTATTGAAAATTACAGTCGATATTTAACTAACCGCGAGCCAGGTCAGCAACCGGCAACGTTGATGGATTATTTTTCGGATGATTTTTTATTGCTTATAGATGAGTCTCATATGACATTGCCGCAAGTTCGCGGTATGTATAATGGCGATCGGGCGCGTAAAGAAGTTTTGGTTGAATATGGCTTTCGTATGCCTAGCGCTCTAGATAATCGTCCATTAACTTTTGAGGAATTTAACGGTCATATTAATCAAGCAATCTATGTTTCAGCAACGCCAAGCGAATACGAATTGTCGCACAGTCCAGCACCGGCCGAACAAATAATTCGTCCAACCGGTTTGGTTGATCCAGAGGTTATTATTAGACCTACTAAAAATCAAATCCAAGATTTGATATCCGAAATCAACATTAGAGTTGCCAGAAAACAACGAGTTTTGGTAACAACTTTAACTAAACGAATGGCCGAAGATTTATCTACATATTTACAGGATATGGGTATTAAGACGGCTTATATCCATAGCGAAGTTGACACTATGGAACGTGGTGATATTTTAAAGGATTTACGAACTGGTGTTTATGACGTATTGGTTGGTATTAATTTACTTCGTGAAGGTCTGGATTTGCCCGAGGTTAGTATGGTAGCGATTATGGATGCTGACAAAGAAGGCTTTTTGCGTAGCGCTGGCGCTTTAATCCAAACCAGTGGTCGCGCTGCCCGACATATTGACGGCAAAGTTTATATGTATGCCGATAATATGACCGAATCGATGCGTAAAGCCATCAGCGAGATGGATCGTCGTCGTAAAGTTCAAGTTCAATACAATATCGATCATAATATTACACCCGAAAGTATTATTAGGGCGGTTGACGAAGGTTTGCGATCATTGATTCCTAAAAAAGAAAAATCGAATAAGTTGAATCTAAATAAGATTCCGAAGGATGAATACCCGATGCTAGTTCGTGAGTTAACTGGCCAAATGGAGCTTGCCAGTGCCAACCTAGAATTTGAAAAAGCCGCTGAACTTCGTGACCAAATAAAAGAAATTAAAGATAAACTCTAATCTTATGGCCAAGCTGTTCTTGTGTGGTGTATAATTAGCTTATGTTTAAAATTAAATCTTCTCGAGGATTTACTATAGTCGAATTATTAGTGGTGATTGTGGTCATAGGTATATTGGCTGCTATATCTGTAGTTTCATATAGTGGCATTACTCAACGAGCAAAAACCGCTGTTCTACAGAGTGACCTGAACAATGCAAAGACGACATTGCAACTTTATCAAGCTGAGTATGGGTCTTATCCTACCAAATTAGATGCAAATAATTGTCCATCTAATCCGAAAGCAGATAATAAGTATTGTTTAAAATTATCTTCCGGGGTTGATCTTGACAGTTATATTAATACTAATAATGACCCACAAAGATTTACTATTAGTACTTCAAACGGAGGTTCGTCTATTGGTTCAGTTACGGAATCAACCTCTCCGTCAATTACTGCATCCAGTAACTTTGCAGAATTTAATTATACTGGCAGTATTGTGAATTGGACTGTTCCTGCTGGTGTTACAAAAATTAATGTAACCGCCAAAGGTGCTCAGGGTGGTTATGATTATGATTCTGTTGGCGGCAAGGGTGCTTATGTTAGTGCTGATTTTTCCATAAGCTCTGGTCAGGTCTTATCTATATTGGTCGGACAGCATCCTTATTCACCTTCTAGTGATTATGGCTATTATTTTCCTGGTGGCGGTGGCGGTACTTTTGTAGCATTAGGATCAAATTATACAACGTCTACTCCAATGATAGTGGCTGGCGGTGGCGGTGGTGGACAGGGCTCCGGTACTGGACGAGGCGGCCAGGTTGTTAATATAAATAGCTCTGGTAACGGCAGCGGCTATAATGCCGGTATGGATGGTAATGGGGCACCGATTGCAGAATGTGGCGGTGGCGGTGGCGGTTTTTATACGTCAGGCGGTAATGATAGTATGTATTATAGTAATCCCATAGAAGATCCAGATGGATATTATGCTGGAGTTGGGGCTGGCGGCTTTGGTTTTATTCAGGGTGGCGCTGGCGGTCAGGCTGTTGGCAGTGATGCTGCATATTCCTATCAACCAGGAGGTTTCGGCGGCGGTGCAGTAGCGGATTATGTAGGTTATTGTAATACAACTGCTGGCTCTGGTGGTGGTTATAGCGGCGGCAGTAGTGGCAGCAGCGGTTTAGAATATGGAGGCGCTTGGACTAATATTGGCGAAGGTGGCGGTTCTTATATACTCCCATCTGCAACAAATCAATTTGCCGTAGCCGACACTAATACTGATAGCGGTCGAGTTGTTATAAGCTGGTAATAATCTAGCTATTAAACTTGCATATTTATAAAAACTGTGCTATTATTAGTTTATTGCATTCGATGATGCTAGGGCCTCTTTCAAAGATGAGCGCACCCTTTACTTTTAAGGTAATATTTAGGCGCTACCACCGAATTAATCTCTAATATATCCAAATTGCAAACAATATAACTAATAAGAAAGGCTATTTTTAATGGCATATTATCAAAAGGGCGGTTCACGCCCTAACAACGGCGGACGATCAAATAGTCGTCCAAGTGTAAGCGGCAACGGTCGCCCTGGTTTTAATCGCGGACGAAACGGTGGATCTCGCGGCCCAGCAAAAAAATATATTCATCCAAGTAAGTTTATTAACAAGGCCGTCGCTAAAGTCGACGAAGTGCCTTATGTGTCTGAACATACATTTTCAGACTTTGCTTTTAGTGATCAATTAAAACAGAATATCATTAAGAAGGGTTATGAAAAAACCACTTCGATTCAAGATCAAGCAATCCAGCCAATTTTAGAAGGTAAAGATGTAATTGGTCTTGCTAACACTGGTACTGGTAAAACTGCAGCTTTCTTGCTGCCTATTATCGAGCATCAATTGGGCGAAAATTATCGTCCAAGTGTTTTGATTATCGCTCCAACCCGTGAGCT
The DNA here is from genome assembly GCA_903952435.1 of uncultured bacterium. GTDB lineage: Bacteria > Patescibacteriota > Saccharimonadia > Saccharimonadales > Saccharimonadaceae > UBA1547. The sequence continues at coordinate 39,235 of CAJBFN010000003.1, read as the reverse complement.
TGCTCAACAAATTGACGATGAATTTCGTTCTTTTGCTATGGGTTTGAATCTTTATTCTGCAGTGGTTGTTGGTGGAGTTCCCGCTGATCGACAGATTCGTGAACTTAAACGACGTCCACACTTTATTATCGGTACTCCAGGTCGTCTAAAAGATATGATTACACGTCGCCACATTGATTTACAAAATATTAATACATTAGTTTTAGATGAAGCTGATCGAATGTTAGATATGGGCTTTTTGCCAGATATCCGTTCAATTGTTAGTCAAACTCCTGAAAATCGTCAAACACTATTTTTTAGTGCGACTATTACGCCTGAGATTTCAGCTTTGACAAATATATTTCTTAAAAATCCAGTTACTATATCTGTTCGTACCAGCGAAACCGCTGAGCATGTTGAACAGGATGTTATCGAAGCCCGTGATAAAACTCACAAGGTTGAGTTATTAACTGAAATGCTCCGAGGTAAAGGCTATGATAAAGTTTTAGTTTTCGGTGAAACTAAATTTGGCGTTCAGCGATTGTCTGATCACTTAGACAATAGCGGCATTCCATCAATCGCCATTCATGGCAACAAAAATCAATCACAGCGTGCTCGCGCTTTGAAGCAATTCAAAGATGGTCGTGTTCGCGTTATGGTCGCAACTGATGTTGCAGCCAGAGGTCTAGATATTCCAAATGTATCGCATGTTATCAACTTTGACACTCCTCAAAATTACGAAGATTATGTCCACCGTATTGGCCGAACTGGTCGTGCCGGCGCATCTGGTCATGCGCATACCTTTATAGAAATAAGACGATAATCTTTGTTGTTTATATAAAGCCTGGTTTGGTCTATAATAAAACTAAAGCATTATTTAGTAGGGGGTTATTATGGGCAAGGGGCAACTTCAATTAGGTAATACTCATTTAATTGTTTCTATCGTGTTGGTTGTATTAGTGCTGGGTGGGTTGGGTTATATATTTTGGAATAACAACCTAAAAGGTCAATTATCATCTCAAAATCAGCCAAATAATACACCTATTTATTCGCCATTGAAAAATATAACAATAACCGAATGGTCGGTCAATCTAGCCTACAAAGACTTGCCAGATCTTAGCTACTCGATAGTAAATAATGGGACTAGTGAAGATTTGTTATTTACTTCGAGTAGTATTAGCGATTGTCAATCTGGTTCTAGTTTGGGTGGAATAACCAGGCTAGTAGAGGGCAGCGATGATAGCGACAGTAATAATCTAGGTAAGATATTTAATGGATACTTATATAACTATAAGAATCCAACTTTCGTAAATTGTAATGACATAAACAGTAGCTCGACTCAAAATTTTGTCAAAATTATAAAAAATATGTCTGGTACAATAAACCCTACTCCTAATGAATAAGTAATACAAACTTATACCTATTTACGCTATAATATAAAACATGACACAGATAACTCGCGAGGATGTGCTGCATTTAGCACAGCTATCTAGCCTGAAATTAGATGAATCTGAAATCGACAATCTACAAATAGATATCGGTAATATTTTAGGTTATGTCGAAAAATTAAATAATTTAGATACAGATGGTGTTGAACCGACTTATCAGGTGACTGGTTTGCAAAATGTTTGGCGTGAGGATGAGGTTATTGATTATAGTATTTCGCGCGAGGCATTATTAGATTTAGCGCCAGAATCACTTGAAAACTGCGTAAAGGTACCAAAGGTTTTATAATTATGACGATTTCAGATATACAACAAAAGATTAAAGACAGCTCGGCACGGGCTGTAATTGAAAATGCTTTAAAATTGGCGGACGAAAAAAGCGAATACCATGCATTACTAAGTTTAACGGCCGAGAGGGCATTGCGGCGCGCTGATGATATTGACAGCGGTAAAATTGTCGGTAAATTAGCTGGTGTTCCGTTTGTCGTAAAAGATAATTTTTTGGCTTTTGGTGCGCCAACTACGGCTGCTAGCAAAATGCTTGAAGACTTTAATGCACCACTACAGGCGACGGCTGTTGAAAAACTCGAGGCGGAGGGCGCTATTTGTATCGGTAAATCAAATCTTGATGCGTTTGCTCATGGCGGTAGTACTGAAAATTCGGCTTTTAGACCAACTAAAAATGCAGTTGATAGAACTAAGGTTGCTGGTGGTAGTAGTGGTGGATCGGCTGTGATTACGGCACTTGACGTTGTTCCATTTGCACTGGGCAGTGATACTGGCGGGTCAATTCGTCAGCCGGCTAGTTTTAATGGTGTAGTTGGAGTAAAGCCAACCTATGGCGCCGTCAGTCGTTATGGTGTCGTGGCAATGGCTAGCAGTACCGATACGATTGGCGTGTTTACGCAAAATATTGCTGATGCTGAGGTTGTTATGGATATAATGGCTGGCCAGGATGAGCGTGACATGACGACTTTGCCTGATTTTTTTGAAATTCAAAATGATTTAAAGCCAAATCAAAAAATCGGTCTGATTAGTGATTTTATGACTGACGATGTTGATGGCGACGTGCGCGAGAAGATTAATAAATACGCTGATAAATTACGCCAAAATGGGCATATTATTGAAGAGGTAAAGCTGCCGATGGCCGAATATGCGTTGGCAATGTATTACATTATTGTGCCGGCTGAAATTTGCAGCAACTTGGCTAGATATGATGGTATTCGTTATGGTTTGCGGGCTGAAAATGCCATTAACTTGGCTGAAGTTTATGGCAAGACGCGTGATGAGGGTTTTGTGACTGAAAACAAGCGTCGAATTATGATTGGTAGTTTTGTGTTATCGAGTGGTTTTTTTGATGCGTATTATTTAAAAGCGCAAAAAGCTCGCACGTTGTTGATTAATGAATTTAATAAATTATTTACTAGTTATGATGTTTTAATTGGACCAGTGACGCCAACAACTGCTTTTGGTTTGGGTGAAAATACGTCCGATCCGATAAAAATGTATCTTGGCGATATTATGACGGTGCCGACTTCGCTAGCTGGATTACCGGCAATTAGCGTTCCAGCTGGAATGGACAAGACGGGCCTGCCAGTCGGTGTGCAGCTGATTGGGCCGATGAAGAGCGATGCAAAATTATTATCTTTGGCAAAATCATTGGAGGACAAATAATGGACCAAACAGTTATATTCTTTTTGGCAGCAGTTATATTGGTCGGAGCTTTGATTCTGACTTTAATCTGTTCGAATAAAAAAGGTCGCAAATATCTAAATGTTGAATATTATCGTGCCAAATGTCTAGAGATTGAACATCAATTAAAACGAGATGAATTTTCAAGTTATCATCTGTCAATTATTAATGCTGATAAATTATTAGACAAAGCATTAACTGATAGGGGTTTTAGCGGCAAGACAATGGGTGAGCGAATGAAAAATGCATCAAAAACTTTTTCGGATCAAAATGGCATATGGAGCGCTCATAAACTACGCAATAAAATCGCCCACGAATCAGATGTTTATGTTACTTATGATCAGGCTAGGTCGGCGCTTGCAAATTTTAGAAAAGCATTGAAAGATGTAGGGGCAATCTAATGATTGATGATGAGATTTTAGAAAAATATCAGATGACGGTTGGTATTGAATGTCATGTTCAATTATCAACAACAACTAAATTATTCAGTGGGGCTGATAATGATGCGCGCGATAAATCTCCAAATAGTGTTGTAAGCCCGATTGACTATGCATTACCTGGAATGTTGCCGGTTTTGAATTATAAGGCTATTGAATTAGCCATAAGGGCCGGTAAGGCCTTAAACAGCGAGATCGCGCGCGTTAGCCGCTTTGATCGCAAGCATTATTTTTATCCAGATTTACCAAAGGGTTATCAGACCACGCAAATGTATCAGCCGATAATTTTGGCGGGGTCTATAAATATTCCGCTAGAAGACGGTGGCTCGATTGATGTTCGAATTAATCATGCTCATCTTGAAGAGGATGCTGGTAAGTTAACTCATCATGGTGATCATAGTTTGGTAGATTTAAATCGTGCTGGAACGCCATTGATTGAGATCGTGTCCGAGCCTGATATCCATTCGGCTGCCGAGGCAAAAGCTTATGCGACTGAATTATATCGTTTAATGACTTATGCTGGCGTGACGAATGGTGATTTGTATCATGGTAATATGCGTTTTGATGTTAACATTTCAGCAGCTTTAATTGGTGCTGGTAAATTAGGTATTAGGTCTGAAGTTAAGAATCTTAACTCATTTAGAAGTGTTGAACGGGCGGCTGATTTTGAATTTCGTCGCCAGGTTGCATTGCTTGAAGCTGGCGAAATGGTTGTTCAAGAAACGCGTGGTTGGGATGAAGCCAGTCAAACGACCACATCTCAACGTAGCAAAGAGGATGCTCAAGATTATCGTTATATGCCAGATGCGGATATTCCGCCGATTGTATTGTCTGATGATGAAATTGGAAAAATCCAAAATAGTATGCCAGCTTTGCCTCCGTTTTATCGGCAGCAGTGGCAAGGTTTTGGTTTAGATGTAACCGTTGTTAATGCTTTATTATTATCGCAATCAATCGCGCAATTGTTGCAGCGCGTATATGAAAAATCAGATAATAATACAGCTCGTAGAGTTGGTTTGTGGTTGTCTATAATTTCAGGCGACCAGGGTGATGTCGATGGCAATCTTGGCGATACTAATATAAAAGTTACAGATAATCAATTTATTGGTTTATCAAAAATGGTTGAAGGCGGTGAATTAAACTCAACTGCCGCTAAAGAGGTCTTGCTGGAAATGTTGACTAGCGATAAAGATCCTCATGTTATTGCTGTAGAAAAAAACCTAATTCAGGTTAGTGATGAATCAGCAATTGCATTAATTGTTGATGAAGTGATAAGTGATCCAATTTGCGCTAAAGCTGTTGCTGATTTTAAAGATGGCAACGAAAAAGTTATCGGCTTTTTAGTTGGCCAGGTTATGAAGAAGTCGCAAGGCAAGGCTAATCCGGAACTAGCTCAAAAATTAATAAGAGAAAGGATAAAATAACAAATGAAACAACCAACAAAAGCTATTATTTGTGCCGCAGGACTAGGAACTAGATTTTTACCCCAAACTAAGGCTATGCCAAAGGAAATGCTGCCTATTATTGATAAACCAGTCATTCAAATTATTGTTGAACAGGTAGTTAAAGCTGGTGTTACGGAAATTATAATTGTTACAGGCAGCACAAAAAGGGCCGTCGAGGATCATTTTGATCGAAGCGTTGAATTAGAAGAAAAATTACGCAGCACCGGTAAAGGTGAAATGGCCGATCAGATTCAAGCGATTGCTGAACTTGCTAATTTTATTTATATACGTCAAAAAGGTTCAGATTATGGCAGTGCTTGTCCGGTTTTAGCTGCTCAACATTTAATTGATGATGAGCCGTTTTTTGTTTTCTTTCCAGACGATTATTTTAGGTCAGATACTCCTTGGCCAATTCAATTAAAAGATGCTTATAATAAAACCGGAAAGTCTGTTATCTCTTTGGTGGAGATAGATAAAAAGGATTCTTACCAGTATGGTATGGTTGAGCTTGGAGAGAAAGTTTCTGATAGGGTATTCAAGCTAAAGAATTTTATCGAAAAGCCTGACGAGGCTCACGCTCCATCATCTTATGCCTCGGCTGGTAGTTATCTTTTAACGCCCGATATATTGCGGTTTGTTAATATGAAAAAAACTGGTAAAAATGGCGAAATTATGTTGGCTGATAGTATCATTGATTTAATGCACAGCGATGCGGTTTATGGATGTTCAATCGACGGTGTTTGGCATGACACAGGTGATCAGTTTAAATATCTACAGGCTGTTGTGGATGAAGCTTTGTTTAGTAAAAAATATGGACAGGCTTTTGAAAAATATTTACGAGATCGCTTAAAATAATATATTTGCCAACTTAATGAAATCGGTTTATAATAAGGTATATATTAAGCTGTAGTGATTATGAATAAAGGGGGTAGTAGGGTATGAGTTCGGCAGCAGAAGTCTTGGTTGTGATCTTATCGATAGTATTGTCGGTATTTTTGGTGTTCGCGACAATTTTAGCAGTCTACTTGATAAAACTAAGTGCGCAAATTCGTAAAGTCACAAAATCGGCTGAACGAACAGTTGATGATATTGAATCTGCTGTTTCACAGGCGACCAAGATGATAACACCGATATTTTTCTCGGAAATGATTAGTCGGTTTATTAACAAGTTTAAAAAATCTAATAAAAAAGGGGAAAAAAATGACAACTAAAAAAAGTAACAATAAAGTAGCAGTTGGAATAGGCGTAGCTGTAGGTGCAATAGCTGGGGCTGTTGCTGGTGTTTTGGCAGCACCACAAAGTGGCAAGGCAACTAGGGCTGATATTTCTAAAAAAGCTGGTGAGATTAAGGATGAGGCTGAAAAAGATATTGAGATTGTAGCTAATAAAGCTGACAAAATAATAGGCGAAGCAAAGGTTATTGCTGGAGAGGCTATAAAAGAAGTAAATCTTAATGTCGCTGATCTAAAAGAACGAGCAGATTATGCGATTAAGGGTGCTAAAAAAGGTTTTATCGAAAAGAAATAATTAGCATAGGTAGTTTCTACTACATGCAAAACTAGTATACATTCGGTATACTAGTTTTATATATGGGGGTTAAATCAAGCACGGCGGCTGACGCTCAGGCTCAGCTAAAACCATCTGATTACGTTCACTTACATAATCACACACACCACAGTCTCTTAGATGGCCTTACAAAAATTCCGGCACTTGTGAGTAAGGTCAAAGATTATGGTATGGAAGCTGTGGCAATAACTGATCACGGGACTATGTCGGGTGTGATTGAATTTTACAAGGCTGCAATTGAGGCTGAAATTAAGCCTATTATCGGATTGGAAGTTTATGTTGCAGCTAGAACCAGACATGATCGTGACCCGGCAAAAGACAGGGCTCGTTATCATTTAACTGTGCTGGCTATGAATAACAAGGGTTATCAGAATTTGATGCAGCTTAGCACATTGGCTAATCTAGAAGGAATGTATTATAAGCCCAGAATCGATCGTGAAATATTAGAGCAATATAATGAGGGTCTGATAATACTTTCTGGTTGTGCTGGCGGGGAGGTTAGCGAGCATATAACCAACGGAAATTTAGAGGAAGCTAAAAAAGTTGCATTATGGTATAAAAATTTATTTGGTGATCGTTATTATCTTGAAATGCAAGATCACGGACACCCCGATAACCCAAATGCCTGGGCTGTGCAGACTAAGATTAATAAAGAGCTGGCAAAAATGTCAGAAGAATTAGATATACCTTTGATTGTTAGCAACGACGGCCATTATTTATTACACGAAGACCAAAATGCTCATGAAATTTTGTTGTGTGTTGGTACTGGTGCATATTTGAGTGATGAAAAGCGAATGAGTTTTAAAGATTTTGACCTGCATGTGACTGACCCTAATGATATTATCAAGCACTGGGGTGAATCGCATCCTCAGTCAATAACTAACACAAAAGTTATTGCTGATCGTTGTGATGTTAAGCTCGATCTTGGTGGAATTTTGATCCCAAAGTTTCCAACTCCAAACGGGGAAAGCGAAAAAGAACTATTAGACAATTTGGTCTGGCGTGGCTTAGCTTGGCGTTATGGTGGTTTGAAAAGGTCAGATGTGTTCGAGATGGCAATTGATGAGGCTAAAAAGTATGTTCCTGAAAATGTATTAAAACGGGCTGAATATGAGCTTGGTGTTGTCGAAGGAATGGGATTTAACGGATATTTTTTGATTGTTCAAGATTTTATTAATTGGGGTAAAGATCAAGGTATTATATTTGGTCCTGGTCGAGGTAGCGCGGCTGGCTCGATTTTGGCATATGCCTTAAGAATAACCGAACTTGATCCATTAAAATACGACCTACTGTTCGAGCGCTTCCTTAACCCTGATCGTATCAGTATGCCCGATGTTGATATTGATATTCAGGATACGCGTCGTGATGAGGTAATTGCCCATTGTACTGAAAAATACGGCGCTGGACGGGTTGCTAATATTGTTACATTCGGCAAGATGGCGGCTAGAGCTGCGGTTCGTGATGTAGCTAGGGTTATGCAGGTTCCTTATACCGAGGCTAACAGATTGTCTAAAATGATACCACCGCCAGTTCAGGGCCGACATATCAGCCTAAAAGATAGCGTTCAAAATGATGCCGATCTCAAACATGAGTACGAGACCAATCCGACTGCAAAGATGGTTTTTGATTTTGCGATTCAGCTAGAAGGTACTATTAGATCTCATGGTGTTCATGCGGCCGGTGTTGTGATTGCGCCTGACGATATCGTTAAATATGTTCCGCTTGAAATGGCTCAAAAGGGTGTAGTGGCCACTCAGTATCCGATGGGTCCGGTTGAAGAGTTGGGGCTTTTGAAGATGGACTTTTTAGGTTTATCAAACCTTACGACGATTAATAATGCCCTTCGTATTATCAAAAAGGTTAATGGTGTAAAGATAGATTTAGACAGCTTGCCACTGGACGATACCGCTACCTACGAATTATTACAACACGGTGATACGACGGGTGTATTTCAGTTAGAATCGGCCGGTATGAAGCGCTATTTGCGCGAGCTTAAACCGACGGCATTTGACGATATTATTGCTATGGTGGCGCTTTATCGACCTGGTCCAATGCAATTTATTGACAGTTTTATTAAGCGAAAACATGGCCAGGAAGCAATAACTTATTTGCACCCTAAATTTGAAGCTGCATTGAAGCAGACTTATGGTATTTTGGTTTATCAAGAACAATTTATGCAGATATCGAAAGATTTTGCTGGCTTTACTGGCGGTCAAGCTGATACGCTTCGAAAAGCTGTCGGTAAGAAAAAGATTGATTTAATGCGCAAAGTAAAAGAAGATTTCGTTACAGGTGCGGTGAAGTTTAGCGGCGCTGATCCAGCACTAGCCGAAAAGTTTTGGGGTCAATTAGAGGAATTCGCTAATTACTGTTTTAATAAATCTCATGCTGCTTGCTATGCCTTGATTGCTTACTGGACGGCTTATCTAAAGGCGCATTATCCCGAGGCTTTTATGGCGGCGTTAATGACTAGCGACCAGGATGATATCGATCGTTTAGCGATAGAAATTAATGAGTGTAAAAAAATGGGCATATCTGTCATGCCACCGGATGTAAACGAAGGATTCGTCGAATTTGCTGTTGTGCCTGATAAAAAAGAAATTCGTTTTGGTATGGCAGCCGTGAAGGGTGTCGGAACTGGCGCTGTTGAAGAAGTGCTTCGAGCCAGAAAAGAAGGCAAATTTACTAGTATCGAGGATTTTGCCAAACGAGTTACGGTTAATAAGTTTAACAAAAAAGCCTGGGACTCATTAATAAAATCAGGTGGCTTTGATAGTTTAGGTGATCGATCTGATTTGCTGTTTAATCTTGAAACTGTCCAGGCTTTTGCTAGCAAACTTCAAAAAGAAGCTTTAAGTGGCCAAACTGATTTATTTGGTAGTTTAATTGGCGGCGGTTCTAGTATTCAGCCGACATTAGTTTTGCAGACTGCGCCCGTAAAACACACAAACAAGGAAAGATTGGCCTGGGAGCGCGAATTGATGGGGCTGTATATTAGTGCTCATCCACTTGATAGTTACGATAAATATTTTGAAGAACAAACAATATCGCTGTCTCAGATAAAACCAGATGTTGATGGAAAAAAAGCTACTGTTGGTGGTTTGATTTCAACCGTCAGGACTATTATTACAAAAAGCGGGTCCAAAATGGCATTTGTCGGTCTAGAGGATAAAACCGGTGATGGAGAAGTGATTGTTTTTCCGAATTTATTTGAGCAAGTTGGTGCAAAATTAGTTCAAGATGCTGTTATTAGGGCTAGCGGCAAGATTAGCGCTCGGGACCGTGATGGTAATTTAGGCACAGAGGCTAAAATTATTGCTGATGAAATTCAATTTGTAAGTGATGGTGAATTGGATAATTATGAAAGCACTGGCCGAAAAATGGACAAACCAAAGGTAAGTGCTGGTGGTGTTAAAACGTTTAGAAAGCATCAACCAACAAAGGCTGCATCGGCGCCGTCTGTATCAACACCTATAAAAATAGAGCAAAAAGACGATAGAAAATTATATATTCATGTCAAGGACCCGGATGATCGTGATGCGTTAGTGTCCTTAAAACAAGTTTGCGGTGATTATATCGGTCTGTCTGATGTTGTTTTAGTACTGGGTGAAGATAAAAAATCTGCTATAAAATTACCATTCAGGGTTGATATAAGTAATATTTTGGTTGAAAAATTAGGCAAGATTTTGGGCGAAGCCAGCGTAGTTCTTAAGTAGTTAAGGCGTAAAGTGCGATTCCGGCTGCAACACTGACATTAAATGACTCTTTTTTTCCGTGCATTGGGATTTCGATTAAGTCATCACATTCATCGATCATTTCATTAGTGATGCCAAAGACTTCTTCGCCAAGCAAAAGGACGATTTTATCTGGTCTTTTGTAATCTTTTAAGGATATGCTGCGCTCGTTTTGCTCTAAACCGACAATTATATAACCTTGTTTTTTTAGCGACTTAAAATCTGGCAGTTCTTGGTATTCAAACGGTACCATTGTTTCGGCGCCAAGGGCAGTTTTATGAATTTGGCCTGTTAGTTTTTCGGATAAGTGAGGCAATCGGTCGTCGACTAGTAATTTTGGGTACGGGCTGTAGCCGCTAACTATGATTTTTGATACTCCAAAACCCTCACAGGTACGAAAAATAGACCCAATATTATGAGTCGAGCGTATATTATGGGCAATAACAATAATTTCTGGCATCATCTTATTTTAACACTCTGCTCTATAAAAAACACAAGCAGTTTGGTATAGTTATAGTTAATGGACGAAGATAAGATTCAGCAGAATCGTCGCGAGCAAGACGAACAATCTACGATGCAAAGGGCGTCGATTTTAGGGCTGACTTATATTGATGCGCGACAATTTGAACAGACTATTCCTTTAGTCAAGGATGTTCTTGACATCCCAACCATGCATCAAAATCGGTTAGTTCCATTAGTTGTTAATCAAGAAAATCAAACTTGGCAATTTGCCGCTACCACACAAACGCCACAATCTTTTATCCGTGATTTAGTAAAACAATACAGCGATACTGGCAAAACGGCTAAATTTTTCCTGATCAGTAACAGCGGTTATCGCCAATTAATGGATAGATACGATCCGGTCGTTAAGGTTGTTCATGACGATATTACAATCGCCAAAGAGGGTGATAGTGACACTATTGCTGAAGTCAGTAAAACCTTAAACTCAGTTGGTAGTGATGAGGTTTTTGATTATTTAATTGATCAGGCCGATAGGTTGGGTGCTAGTGATATTCATATCGAGAATCAGAGAACTCATATGCGAGTTAGGATGCGAATTGACGGTGTCTTGCACCTAGTCGCGGATTTAGATAATGATCGATATAGGATAATTTTGGGCGCTTTGGCCTCGCGAGCTAATATTTCAACTGCGGCCAAAGATTCTCAATCGGGGCATATCCAAAAAGAAATTACAAAAGGCGGCGCAACGCACTTGTTAAATATTCGTGTTGAAACTATGCCGACGATGTATGGGCAAGATGCGGTTTTGCGTTTATTTAATTTCGATGAATCAATGTTGAATTTGGATAGGCTGGGGATTGCCTCGACCGAAAGGGCGGAACTGGAAGAGGTCATTAAGCATCCGCGCGGAATGGTCTTAATGGTTGGTCCGACTGGTAGCGGTAAATCGACTACGCTTTACAGCATCATAAACGCTTTGAACTCGACTGAACGAAAAATTATTACACTAGAAGATCCAATAGAATACGGAATTACAGGTATTACTCAAATCCCAATTGATACAACCAGTGGTCAAAGTTTTGCTGATGGTTTGCGTTCGGTGTTGCGCCTTGACCCAGATGTCGTTATGATTGGTGAGATTCGAGATGCTGATACTGCCAGGACTTCTATTCAGGCGTCAATAACTGGACATTTGGTCTTATCTAGCTTTCACGCCAATTCAACCTCGGCTGCCTTTAGCCGTATGATCGATTTAATTGGCGTAAATCCAATCTTTAGTTCAGCAATCCGTATGGTTATCGCGCAAAGGTTAGTCCGTCGTTTGGATGATACGACAAAACAAGAATATGAGCCGGACGAAGCAACTAAGCAATGGGTAAAAAATGCGCTAAAAGATTTGCCAGCGCATATTACAAAACCAGATCTAGATAACTTTAAATTATACCGATCAGTGCCTAGTGAGGCATCGCCGTTTGGTTTTAAAGGCCGAATTATCATAATGGAGCAGATGGTGGTCACAGAGGCTATACAGGCCTTCTTGCGTGGCGACGAGGCCAGTATTCATTCGGAAATCATTGAACAGACTGCTCGAAAAGGTGGTATGGTGACTTTGATGGAACAAGGTGTTTTGGCTGTACTTCGTGGCGAGACCACTCTTGATGAGATAAATCAGGTAATTTAGGCTTTAACCCTTTTAATTTATCAGATGATATGTTATAGTCAGTAGCTGATTGTATTTATTAAATTGTAAAAAGTGAGTATAAAATGAGTTTTGAATTGATCAAAAAAGTTAATGAAGCCCAGAAAAAACCTAGTGTTGTCGCTGCTCGCAGTGGTGACGTTGTTAAAGTTTACCAAAAAATTAAAGAAGGTAGCAAAGAACGTATTCAGATTTTTGAAGGTACTGTTATCCGTACTGATCGCAAAAATTCTCACACTTCACGCATTACTGTCCGTAAAGTCGCTAGTGGTGTTGGTGTTGAAAAAAGCTTTTTGATTCACAGCCCATTAGTTGAAAAGATTGAAATTGTACGCCGATCAAAAGTTCGCCGTAATTTCCTAAGCTTCCTACGTGATCGTAGCGGTAAGGGTGCTCGCTTAAAGAACCAAAACTTTAACCGTGAAGCTGTCAATGATGTTAGCGACGAAGCCGCTGAAGTCGCAGAAGCCGAAGAAGCTCGAATTAAAGAGGAAAAACATCTTGAAGCCGAAGCTAAGGCTGCTGAAAAAGCTGCTGCCGAAGCTGAACTTTTGGCTAAACAAGCCGAAGTTGAAGCCAGGCACGCCGAACAACAATAATATTTAATTTATTATCATAAATCACCCGAAAGGGTGATTTTTGTTATGATAGGGTAATGATACTTGGTATTGATGAAGTTGGGCGCGGGTCTTGGGCTGGGCCGTTGGTGGTTGGGGCGGTTGTTTTGGGCGGCGCTAATATTGAAGGTTTAACTGACAGTAAAAAACTTACCAAAAAACAGCGCGATAAATTAGATATTGAGATTCGCGAAAAAGCCGCCGGTATTGGCTTGGGTTGGGTCAAGGCGTCGGAAATTGACAAAATTGGCTTGTCGGCAGCGTTAGTTTTAGCTACAAAACTAGCAGTGCAGCAGATAAAAACGCCATATCATGAAATTATTATTGACGGCACGATTAATTTTTTGAAAGATACCAGCAAGGGTAAATTTGTGACGACTATGAAAAAGGCCGACCTGTTAATTCCAAGCGTTTCGGCGGCTTCTATTGTTGCAAAAGTGGCGCGTGATAATTTTATGGCCAGCCAGGATAAAAAACATCCAGGCTACAGATTTGAAAGTCATGTCGGTTATGGCACAGCCGTTCACAGCACGGCAATTGATAAATTAGGCGTCACGCCGCTGCATCGCTTGTCTTTTGCCCCGCTTAAAAAATATCAGAAACCGACTACGACCAAGCAAATAGGTGATAATGCTGAAGATGTGGTGGCTGATTATTTAATGAAGCAAAAACATAAAATACTAAATCGAAATTGGAAGACGAAATATTGTGAAATTGATATAGTTTCAAAACTTAAGGACATAATTTACTTTACAGAGGTAAAATACCGCAAGAATGCTAATCAGGGCGGCGGGCTTGATGCCATAACTAGCAAAAAGTTAAACCAGATGAAATTTGCGGCTAATTTTTATGCCTTGAATAACAAAATAACTAATACGAACTTGCGTCTATCAGTAGCATCGGTCAGCGGCCAGCCGCCAAAAATTGACGATTTTTTAGAGGTCTAGCAATTTTTTAATAACTAAATCGCCATCTTTATTGATTAGGTTGACTCGGTTTGTGATTTCATTTATTCCCATATTGATAGCTCGCGTTAGCGCCGGGTTTGACTTTAATGGTTTAAAGAACTTTTTATATTCGTCGAGTTGTTTTTGCGTCATCAATGAGCTGGCTGCATATTTTGGGTAATCATCGTAGCTTTTATCGCCGCCGAACGTTTCTTCTATCCAGTTCCAATTTTCTTGCATCCATTCCCAGGTTTGATCGCGGCCGTATTTATTGCGTATTAAATAGGCAAACCATCTGAAAGTGTCTTGCGGCTTAACTATTTCTTTATCTTTAATCATTTTTAATAGGCTATCTATAAAATTACTATTTTTAGATGAAGTTAAGCCAAAAACAATGTCTTGCTTTAGGTCTACCGAGGTTTTTTTATAAGTCTTAATTAAATCTTTTGATATTTTTTCATCTTCAGTGTGATAAACGGCCGCTGATATTATCGAGCTTCTTAAGTCTGGGTCAAGCTTATTTATTTTGGAGTTGTTAAATACCGATAATACATCTGAAATAACGGTTTTATCTTCTGAATATATCATCAGGCCTAGGATTAAGAGCCTTAATTTTTTGTCGGTTTCTGGCTCATTTATTTTACCGTGCAGTCCAAGCTTTGAGTATTGTTTTACTGCCAGCGATTTAGCTAGATTTTTTAGTTTTTTCTCGGCTAGTTCGTTGTTATAAACGAATTTCTTTAGTTCGCCAATCGTGATTGCAATTATATCCCAAACCGGCTCCTCGGTTTCATCTTTATAGGATTCAAGCAGCGGAATAAGTCCGGCATAGCTTATTATTCCAGCATTCGCTAAAAGTGATTGTTCATTTAATAGCTGTAGTCTGTCGATTGTTGATAGCTTGCCAGACTTCAACTCTTGGATTATTGCGTGTAGCATCTTGTCATCGTAGTGCGTTATAAAATGAGAATAACTGCCGATGTTAAGTCTTATGGGTTTTTTATTGCTGATTTTTTTAGTTAATGACTTTGTTCCTAGTATATCTGGCAATTCTTTACAGTTCGAATTTAGTGGTATTGGCCATAACATAGCGTTTTCTTGATCGCGATTACTGGATAGTTTTTCTTGTCTTAAAATTAATTCATTATCATTTAGGCTTGCATGGATAACTGGAAATCCTGGTTGTGATATCCAGGTATTCATTAGATTTGTTACGTCTTTGCCGCTGGCTTTGTCTAGTTCTTTCCATAATTCGTTGGCTACAGTATTTTTGTAGGCATACTTTTTGAAATATTTTTTTAGGCCTTCACGGAAAGCGCTTTCGCCGATATATTCGCGCACCATTTGCAGTAAGCGCGCGCCTTTACAGTACACGATAGCACCGTCAAATAGTGAGCCGATCTCATCTGGGTGATGAACTTCGGTTTGGACTGGCTGAACGCCATCAAGACTGTCACGTTTTAATGCCATTAAGCTATCAAAAGTTGCAAAATCTAACCAGCAATTCCAGTCTGGCTCTAAATTATCAACTGCGTCGTATTCGACTAGCGACGCAAAACTTTCATTTAGCCACAAATCGTTCCACCATTGCATAGTTACTAGATTGCCAAACCATTGATGGCTAAGTTCGTGAGCGATAACTGTGGCGATATATCGTTTGCTTGAGATTGATGTTTTACTTGGGTCTGCTAATAATGCTGTTTCGCGGTATGTGATTAGACCCCAATTTTCCATTGCTCCTGATGAAAAATCAGGCAGGGCGACGTGGTCGGCTTTTGTTAGCGGATATGGTGTGTCAAAATAATTATCAAAAAAATCGATTGATCGGGTAGCAATATCTAGTGCAAAGTCTAGGCTGTTTTTTGGTTGTGCTAGAGTGGCCCAAATATTAACTTCGACGCCACTTTTAGTGTGGGCGGTTTTTTTATGAAGCTCGCCAACCACCCAGGCTAATAAGTAGCTACTCATTTTTGGTGTTGTCTCAAAAGTTGTGATTAGTTTTTCGTCTTTTTTGGTTTGTTTTTTGATTGGCATATTGCCGAGCACTGTGACCTCAGCCTCAGTTGACAGGGTTAGGTCAAATGTAGCTTTAGCGGCTGGCTCATCAATACAAGGAAAAACCTCCCTGGCATGGTGACTTTCAAATTGGGTCGCTAAAAGCTCTTTTTTAAAACCATTATGCTCGTAATAGCATGGATAGAGGCCGTGCATTGAGTCGGTAATTTTGCTCTTATAATTTATTTTTATTTGGCATTTTTCAACTTCATTTTTACCCGCATCGATAATAAGCTCATCGTTGTCTCCATAAGTAAAATTAGATTTTTTATTATCAATAAAAACAGATTCAATTATTAAGTCTTTACTATGTAATATAATGTTTTTTGATTTTTTTTCGCCGATAATTATAACTGCTCCAAAAAATAATCTTTTGGTGCGATCTAGCTCTAACTCTAGTTTGTAATTTTCGGGAATAAATTGGTCGATTAATCTTGGGACATTTTGCATGTTAACTATTGTAACACCTGCCAGGCGATGCATAATAGTAATCTAGGGAAGCCCACTTCCCTAGATTTAAAAAGCCGTTCGGGCTAATCTTAATAGCAAGGAGTTAATAATATGACATACGAGGCTAAGATTCATGAAGTTCAAACGTTAATATTGCGTGATTTATTATTTGTTAAATCGGCTAGATTTGCAGATGTTCAAAAAAATAGCGGACTAGACAGTGACCACTTTAAATTTCATATAGGAAGACTTGTCGAAATTGGCTATGTAGATAAAACGCAAAAAGGTGAGTATATGCTGACTATTATCGGTAAAGAATACGCCAATAAACTAGATACAGATGCTGGCGTGATAGAAAGACAGCCAAAAGTTGTTGTTATGTTGGTGATCGAGCGTGAGGCTAGCGGCACAAAAGAGTATTTGTTACAGCAACGCCGCAAACACCCATATTATGGTTTTTGGGGTGCACCTACTGGCAAGGTCCGCTGGGGAGAGTCAATTATTGATGCTGCTAGTCGCGAATTAAAAGAGGAAACTGGTCTGAATGGTAAATTTGAACATCGTGGGATATTTCATGAGCGTGTTATGCATGATACTAATGGCGAAATAGTGGAAGACAAAATTTTTCATATTATGTTATGCCAAAAGGCTAGTGGAGAACTTATTGATGATTTTGAGGGTGGCCATAATGAATGGCGCTCGTTTGATGATATGAAGAACGAAAAAAATACATACAAAAGTTTTTATCAAGAAATGGAGATAGGTATCAAGGGCATATCTTATGTAGAGTTACTGCATAGTTATGGAGAAAATGAGTTCTAGTAATGCGATAATTAGCTTGCGTGATATTTTTTATCTTGTTTTATAGGCACCACCTTATGGTAAGTTTCAGCCATTATTGTTGCATGGGTGCATAATAGACTTATGTCACCTATATTGCGTAAAAGGCGAATTTTGGCTTTTTTTATATTACTTTTATCTTTAATTTTTATAATCATCGGTAATTCTCCAAATTCTGTTGAAGTGAATAGGCCGATAGGTAATATTGATAAAATAGTCACCAGTCCGGCAAAGGATGCTTTAGATAGATTAATTGTAAGAGATAGTGCAATGCAAGCTGATTATTCTAGAGATAAATTTGGCTCAGACTGGATATCCGTAGGCGGTTGTGATACTCGTAATATTATATTAAATCGAGATTTAGTTGATACTGCAGTAAATGACAAATGTGAAGTTGTTAGCGGCAAATTAGCCGATCCATATACCGGAAGGGCAATTAATTTTAAAAGAGGCGCTGATACTAGTGGCGATATACAAATTGATCATGTCGTAGCCTTGGCGGACGCCTGGCGAACTGGCGCTTGGCAGATGACTTCGACCGAAAGATTAAAATTAGCTAATGATCCATTAGAGCTTTTAGCGGTTGATGGCAAAGCGAATATGGAAAAAAGCGATGGTGATGCGTCAGCTTGGCTGCCATCTAATAAGCCTTTTCGCTGCCAGTATGTGTCTCGACAAATTGCCGTCAAGCAAAAGTATAGTCTTTGGGTTACTCAATCTGAAAAAGATTCAATTAATGGTGTTTTATCGAAATGCCCCGGTCAGATGTTGCCAAGTCCGTAGTTGTGATATATAATTAAAAGTGTAAATCGTACATTGCATATCGTCGGCCGGCAGGTCGGCTTTTTTAAATAAGAAAACAAAGGAGAAAAATATGGAAGAACTAAATATCAAACAATTAACTCTAGCAGTCAGAACTATTGCAGAGGAAAAAAATCTACCAGAAGAAACTGTTTTAGCGGTTATTGAACAAGCTATCGCCGCCGCTTGGCGTCGAGATAATGGTGATCGTGAACAAGAAGTTCGCAGTGAATTAAATATCAATGATGGCACAGCTAATGTTTTTGTGTCGCGTGAAGTTGTTGAAGAGGTCGGCCTGCCAGCCGTTGAGATCAGTTTGTCTGATGCTAAAAAAGTTAAAAAAGACGCTAAATTGGGTGATATTATCGAAGAAAAACATGCCGTTACTACTTTTGGCCGTGTGGCTGCCCAGACTGCTAAGCAGGTTGTTTTGCAACGATTACGTGAGGCTGAACGCGAAGTTGTCCTAGAAGAATATGAAGACAAAATTGGCACAGTTGTAAATGGTATCGTGCAACGAATCGAACCTCGCGTTATTCGTGTTGACCTTGGCAAAGCTACTGGTATTATTCCACAAAGCGAACAAATTCAAGGTGAATTTTATAATGTCGGTAGTCGGATTAAGGTTTTTATTAAGGAAATCGAACGCGATAGTCGTGGTCAGCAATTAATTTTGAGTCGCGGCAATGAAAAATTTGTTGAGTATCTTTTCCGTCAAGAAGTTCCAGAAATTGAAACTGGCGCAGTTGAAATTAAAGCTATCGCCAGAGAAGCTGGTCGTCGTACAAAGATTGCAGTTGCAAGTACCGTTCCCGGTATTGATCCAGTCGGTACATTTGTTGGTGGTCATGGAACTCGTGTTCAGGCTGTCATGAATGAAATTGGTGATCAAGAAAAAATTGATATCGTGTCTTATGATAAAGATATGAGCCAATTTATTAAAAATGCTCTAAGCCCAGCTGAAATTGCAAAAGTAACAATTGACGAGAAAGCAAAACGAGCAACTGTTTCAGTTGACGAATCCCAGCAATCAATTGCTATTGGCCGTGCTGGACAAAACGTACGCCTAGCTAGCCGTTTAACTGGTTATGAACTTGATATTGAGCAAGCCAAGCCAGTCGTTAAAGCTGCACCTAAAAGCAGTAAAAATATTGAAGATAGTTTGCTTGAAGCTGTTCAGGAAATCGCCGAGTAGTTTATAATATAAACAAATAGGGGGTCGGATGCCGTTAAAGAAAGGCCGTAAAATATTTAAATTAGTCGTAAAATCTATTATTTTAGTGTCGTTTGTTTTTTTGGCGACTTTAGCCTATTTAAACAAGCAATATATTATTGATAGGGTTACGGTTTGGCGGTTTATCCCGGCAGCTGGTGTCTTAGATTTGGTTGACCGGGCCGGCATGAACGATAACGGAAAGTTCTTTTATCTTGCTGGCCAGCCAAAAATAGAAACTGCACAAGATTTTAATAATAATTGTCAACGAGTCGAGGTCACGACTTCTATTTTAGGCTGTTACAATAATGGTCTAATTTATATCTATAATGTGATTGATCCAAAATTGGATGGTATCCGTGAGGTCACTGCTGCCCACGAGGCGCTGCATGCTATTTATTCAAGAATAGGTGAATCAGAAAAATCAAAAATAAACTTATTATTGGAGTCGGAGTATGCAAAATTGATTTCTGACAGCGATTTTAAGGAAAAAATGGCCTTTTATGATCGTTCGGAAGCTGGGCAGCGTGATAATGAACTTTTTTCGATTATAGGCACAGAAGTTGCTTCGATAAATCCAGAGCTTGAGGTATATTATGGTAAATATTTTTCTGATCGACAAAAAGTTGTCAGCTTAAATCAAAAATATATAACTGTATTCAAGACCGTAAGGGACAAAGCTAGCGATTTAAAGTCAAAAATGGATATAATTGCAACTGATATTACCGATAAGACTAATCAATATAACTCAAGTATTAATAAGCTAAATAGTGACATCCAATCATTTAATGAAGATGCAAAAAATAATGTTTTCTTATCTCAAGAGCAGTTCGATATTCAAAGAGAGCAACTGGTGAATAATATAGATTTGATTGATTCAAGAAGGGTATATCTAAATAACGAAATAAATCAATATAATGTAATTCTTGGTGAGTATAATTCGCTAGCTACTCAATCTCAAGACTTATACAAAAGCATCGACAGCAACTTGGCTCCAACCCCATCGATATAAGCTATAATATATATAAATGGTAAAATCAAAAACTCAATTTGTTTGTCAAAATTGCGGGACGTCCTATTCTAAGTGGTCGGGTAGGTGTGATAATTGTGGACAGTGGAATACGATGGTCGAGCAGCTAGCTGTCGATAACGGTAAATCGGCCGTTTCCAGGAGTAGTACTTCAGGCAAAGTTCTTATGGCTCAGACTATAGGTTCAATTGACGAAAAAGAGGGTAGCCAAAGACTTTTGACAGGGTTTAAGGATTTAGACGATGTTTTAGGTGGGGGTGTTTTACCGGGCAGTGTTGTTTTAATGGCCGGACAGCCGGGTATAGGTAAAAGTACATTACTTCTTCAGGTTTCAGCCCATATAGCGCGCAGTGTAGCTGTGTTGTATGCTAGTGGCGAGGAATCGGCTGGACAAGTTAAACTGCGTGCTAAACGACTAGGTGCTGATAAGCACGAGCAACTTAGTTTTGTGTCTAGCACTAGTGCTGATGATATTGCCGCAACTATTCGTTCGGGTGGCTATAAATTAGTTATAATTGACTCGATTCAGACATTATCACTGGACGAAATTGCGTCCGCCCCTGGAACGGTTAGTCAAATCACTAATAGTAGCAATGTGATTATCAGGGCAGCTAAACAATCTGGTGCGGCGGTAATTTTGGTCGGCCATGTTACAAAAGAGGGCAGTATCGCTGGGCCTAAGGTGCTTGAACATTTGGTCGATGTTGTTCTGCAGTTTGAGGGTGATAGATATGGCGGTTTCAAGATTGTGAGGGCGGCTAAAAACAGGTTTGGCTCAACTAACGAGGCGGCTATTTTTGAGATGAATCAAGACGGTTTGAGGCTAGTTGAAAATCCTTCTGCTGCCTTGCTGGCCGAAAGGCAAAATTCTGATGGATCGGTGGTTTTAGCTACAATTGAAGGCACTAGGCCTCTATTAGTAGAAATCCAGGCATTAGTTAACCCGACTAGTTTTGGTTATCCAAAGCGAACCGCCAGCGGTTTTGATTTAAACCGGTTGAATTTACTAGTCGCGGTTTTGGAAAAAAGGACAAAACTGAATTTATCAGATAAGGATATTTATATTAATGTTGTCGGCGGGCTGAAATTAAATGATCAAGCGGCCGATTTGGCGGTTTGTATGGCAATAGCTAGCGCGGCAGCATCTAGGCGGATTGATGATGGTGTGGTTGTTTTCGGCGAAGTTGGACTGGGTGGCGAGATTAGATCGGCTTATTCGGCTGATCGACGAGTGGCCGAGGCTAAAAAATTAGGCTTTAAGCTAGCAATTGCGCCCGCTGGAGCTTCAAAGAACTCATTTATTAAAGAGGTTGGTGATTTGCGCACTGCTTTGATTGATTATTTACAAAAATAAATCTTAATTCGCATTTTTTGCGAGGAAAAAGGAAAAAATATGGAAAACATTTTTATTATTATTTTACTGGTTGTGATATTAGCTCAAGTCACATATCTAGTGTTAGTAAACACAAAAAGGCTTGCTCATCGTAAAGAGATAAGGCCGATTTTTGTCGATACGTCGGTTTTAATCGACGGTCGTATTATAGCCGTGGCGCAATCGGGTTTTATCAGCGGCAAATTGGTGATTCCGCGCAGCGTTATTGGTGAGTTGCAATTTTTAGCTGATAATGCCGATGCCGAAAAACGCTCAAGGGCTAGGCATGGGCTTGATGTTGTTTCTATTCTTCAGGATACAATACTAGTGACAACTGAGATACTTCAAGATGGTTCGCGGGCAAAAAATGGTGTTGACGAGCAATTGTTGACACTTGCTAAAAGATATAATGGCTCGATTTGCACGATAGATTATAATCTAAATAAAGTCGCTCAGGTTGAAGGTATTCCTGTTTTGAATGTAAATGATTTAGCGATGAGCCTCCGTATGGCTTATCTGCCTGGCGAAAAAACATTAATCGAGCTAACTCAAAAGGGCCAGGATTCTCATCAGGCTGTCGGTCATTTATCAGATGGCACAATGGTTGTTGTTGAACACGCTAATGGCAAAATCGGTCAAACTGTCGAGGTTGAATTTATTCGCAGTTTACAGACCGCAGCTGGTAAGATGATGTTTGCAAAGATTGTTAATCTAGATAAGTCGAATAAAACTGATAATCGGCGACAGAATAAAGATCAGCGTAATAGCCAATTAAAGCCTAAATTTAATTATAAAAAACAATACAAAAGCAAATTATCAAAAGTTGAAGATAACTTAGTTAATTTAGCAAATAAGCGATAGTGAAATCATAAACAAAACTAAGTTCTAGTTATGTTATGGTTTTTTTTTCTAGGGTTCTGTTGGTGATGCGAAAGCGGGGATAATCGCGGTTGCAGATGGGTTATAAAAGCCGCTATCTGATAGTTTTGCTGATACGGTTTGTGGCGTTATATTTGCAGCCGTAGTTGTGTATGTGTAGACATAGTTAGATATTAGCGTTGGTGTTATGTCTCCAACTTTAATCTCAACGCCTTTAACTGTGAAGTTACCAGGTATGATTGTAGCTGTGATTGTAGAAACGTTATCTGCGCTAGTGGTTACGGCTAGAGATATCGTTGGTGCGCCCGTGCTAAGATGTACGTCATCATCTTTTGTGCTGTCAAAACCTTCTGGAGCGATAAAGACGTCCTTTTTGGTTATTGGGTCTATCATTTTTGTGACATCAAGCTCTACTCTAGCATCAATCGGAGTCAAATCAGTCGCTTTCTTTTTTGAGACTGTATCAAATGTCATCTTGACTGTAGTTTGACTTTGAGCTTTTGACCACCATGAAGGGTATAATTCACTACCTACTCTTTGAATGCCCGATGGTTGGGTATACCAGTCACCTGATTTCCATAGGCCGGCTGGTCCGTATACCTCTTTATGGGCATATTCCATAACCTTAGCTATGATTGGGCCCGGGATTATTGAATATCCACGCTCGAGGATTGTACCATCTGGGTTTCCCAGCCATACAGCCATTGCCAATACTGGGCTGTACCCGGCCATCCAAATATCTCTTGATAATCCGCCTTTGTCTGATGTGCCGGTTTTTGAAGCAGTCTGGACATCGGGTATTTCCATACCGATTGGATGGACTCCGTCTAGTGGTATCCTGGCGATTTTGTCGGTTAAAATATCGGTAACTATATAAGCTGATTGTGGATCAATAATTTGGTCACCGGCTACATCGGCCCATTTTTGTAAGATTTGGTTCGAGACATTATCCTTTACTTCTAGGACTGTTGACTGTGGCTTATATACACCTTGTCGCGATAATGAGGCATAGGCATTTACAAGATCGACTTGTTTTATGCCACATCCACCAATTGAAGCTGCTAAGCCGACATTTACTTCGTCGCCCTGGGTACAGTAACTTGTACCGCCAAGGCTATGAATAGTATCCAATGTCGCTTTAACTCCGGATATATACATAGCTTTAGCTGCTGGTATATTTCGAGATGTAGCCAGGCTGGATCTTATGGTTATATCACCTCTAAATTGTTGGTCTGCGTTTCGGAATACAGCTCCATATAACGAGTCGATATTTACATCACTTAATATACTGCCGCTACCATAATTTTGTTGGCCTTTTGGCTTTTGCTGGAACAGTTCAGCGTATACAAATGGTTTTACTGTTGACCCTGGTTGAATACTTGAGATTGCTGCATTATCTTGACCAAAGCCCGGATAATTATAGTCTCGGCTTCCAAGTAACGCTACTATTTGACCAGTCTTTGTATCTTCAACAGTACCGGCGCCGTCACTAAAGCCAGCATAATCTGGCATAGAGGATGCGAACATGTCATTCATGGCTTCTTCTAGTTTTGTTTGTATTCTTAGGTCCAGAGTGGTTGTAATAGTTAGCCCGCCCTTACCGACGACAGTTTTACCCAAAGAATCTTCTAGTTGAGTTTTAACCATTTGGACAAAATGAGGCGCTTTTACGTTTTTAAATTGATCAGACTCTGGTAATAAATTATCTATAATTGGGTATTTTTTAGCTTCATCGGCTTGGTCCTTGGTAATATAGCCCAGATCAGCCATGTTATCTATTGCTGTGTGTTGTCTGTCTAAAAGTGAATCATGCCCGGCAATGTTATAAGGATTAAATACAGATGGATTTTGAGGTATTGCGGCCAATAATGCAGCTTCGGCTATATTTAGATCTTTAGCTGACTTGCCAAAATATGTTTGAGCGCCAGATTCTACGCCATTTCGTCGGCCACCATAAGGTGATTCGTTTAAGTAAAGCGTTAAGATCTGATCTTTGTTGTACATTCTCTCAACTTCAATTGATAAGACTAACTCTTTAATCTTTCTTGGTATGCCATTTAAGCCGCGCTGCTGGGCTTCGTCAGCAAAATAAACTTGTTTGACTAACTGTTGGGTTAATGTTGATCCACCTTGAATACTACCGCCACCAAGGTTGTTAAAAAATGCTCTAGTCAAGCCAGATAAACTAACACCAGCGTGTTTATAAAAATCCTTATCTTCAATCGAGACGGTTGCATCTTTTAAATATTGACTAATTTGGTCGCTGTCTACAACTAATTTATAATCGCCACTGCCTTTGTCTTCCCATAAGACCTGACCGTTACGATCTAAATACACATTTACTGTGCTTTGGACGCGTTTGTTAATTTCGCCAGGGCTGATAGCATTTAAATCTTGTCGGAAATAGACAAAAAGTCCGCCAATTAGCAAGCATAATAATAACAATCCGATTCCAGCAATTTTGCCAAACATAATCAAGCCGCGTTTGCTAAACCAATAATGCGCAAAATTTTTAGGTTTTAAAAAATAAACGAATCTTTTGAGTGGATTCTTGGGCAAAGCCGCAAGGTATTGGGAATTTTTTATATGTTTAGTTTCTTTTTTTGACTTGCGGGATTTGCCAAGATTAGAATAAACACTTAGTTTTTGTGATTTACTTTTCTTCTTAAGTTTAGCTAGAAATTTTTTCACTTTAAAACCACGCTCCTATAAGTATTAATGCTTACAATTATACACTAAATTAAGGTAATCGGTATAATTATTTATATACATAACCTATAGAACTTTGATATAATAACAGATGAATTAATAGTAACGGAGATAAAATGAAGCTTTCCGAAGAACTGAATTGGCGTGGATTTGTAAATCAGACGACATATAGTGATATATCAATACTTGATGGTGAGCCGATTTCATTTTATTTTGGCGTAGATCCTAGTTCTGACAGTATGACGGTTGGTAATTTAGCGGCTGCAATGATGAATCGTCATTTTATAGATTATGGTCATAAGGCGTATCTGTTGGTTGGTGGAGCAACTGGTTTAATTGGCGATCCGGATGGCAAAGCCAATGAGCGCAATCTAAAGACGCTTGAGGAAATAGCTAAAAATAAGGCCGGTATCGCCAGTCAATATTCCACCTTATTTGCTGGTAAAAATTTTACTCTAGTCGATAACTATGATTGGTTTAAAAATATAAATTATCTTGATTTTCTAAGGGATGTTGGAAAAAACGTGCCAATTAATCAAATGATGGGTCGTGAATTTGTTAAGTCTCGCTTGGGTGATAATGGTGCCGGAATTAGTTATGCTGAGTTTAGTTATGCCCTAATTCAAGGTTATGACTTTGTTCATTTGTTCCGTGAATATGGTGTATCTTTGCAACTTTGTGGAGCTGATCAATGGGGTAATTGCTTAGCTGGAGTTGATTTGATTCGTCGAATGGAATCTGCCGAGGCTAATATTTATTCCATGCCTCTTATTATGAATAAAGCTACTGGTGTTAAATTTGGTAAATCCGAAGATGGCGCTGTTTGGCTGGACGAGAATAAAACTAGCGTTTATAAATTTTATCAATTTTGGTTAAATACTGATGATGAGGGTGTAATCGATTATCTTAAAATCTATACCTTACTAGATAAATCCACGATTGACGATTTAGAAACAAAAACTAAAGATAATCCATCGTCCAGGATAGCCCAAAAAACTTTAGCATATGAAGTTACAAAATTGGTTCACGGTCAAGATCGTGCTGATAGTATTGTTCGCGTAACAGACGTCTTGTTTGGTGACTCTGGAGTTTCATCTTTAAATAATGGTGATTTAGATTTATTGGCCCAGGAGATACCGTCAGTTAAGATTGGTAATTTTGTTGTAGAAGCTTTAACCGAGTCGGGTGTGGCTAGTAGTAATGGTGAGGCTAGGCGTTTAATTATGAATAATGCGATATCTATTAATGGTAAAAAAGTTACTGATAATATGATTATTAGTACGACAATCTTGATTAAAAAAGGTAAAAACAGTTTCGTTTTAGTTCGTTAATCATTTACTGCTAGAATATACTTATGAATCTACTGTCGCCATTGGCGAGGATAAAAGGTGTTGGTGAAAAAATTGGGGCTCAGTTTACTTTGGCTGGAATTTACACAGTCGGCGACTTGATTGATTTTTTACCTAGGGCTTACGAAGATTTTTCACAGGTTACATCGATTATTAATATACATCCTGGCAAGATGACTATACGGGCGCGTTGTGAAAAGATTTCAACCAGACCGGTTCGTAGGGGGTTGCGTATTACAACGGCGACTTTATTTGATGATACTGGTAAAATTCAGGCGGTTTGGTTTAACCAACCGTATCGCGAGACTCAGTTAAAACCTGCCCGTTCTGTCGAACAGACAGGCGGGTCTGGCGAAGAGTTCTTTTTTTCGGGTGAGTTTGAATTTAGCTATAATCGCTATCAGTTAACTAATCCTAGTGCTGAACTGGTCAAGGATATGCCAGTCCAAACTGATCGAATTTTACCGATTTACCGTTCGATTAAGGGTCTGAAAACACCGATTGTGCGTAAGATCTTAAATGAGCTTCGTCCATTGATTTCGATGTTGCCCGAGACTTTACCGGCTAAGGTGATTAAAGATGAAGGGCTAATATCTCGCAGCCAGGCGGTCCTAACGATGCACTTCCCGGAAAATATTGATGACATCGAAAAAGCTCGTGAGCGTCTGGCTTTTGAGGAATTATTTCAATTATTACTAGCCAGTCAATTAAACAGGCAGGAAAATGCAAAATTAATTGGTTGGCAGATACCATTTAATAAAAATATCGTGGGTGATTTTGTAAAAAAATTGCCATTTAAATTAACTAATTCGCAAAGAATTTCTGCCTGGGAAATAATTCAAGATTTAGAGCGAAAAACGCCAATGAATCGGTTGCTTCAGGGTGATGTTGGGTCTGGCAAAACAGTTGTAGCTGGGCTGGTTGCTTGTCAAGTTTCACATATTGGTCTGCAAACTGCAATCATGGCACCAACCGAAATATTAGCATCACAACATGCCGAAACTTTAGTTAAATTGTTGCAGCCATTTGGATTAAACGTTGGTTTATTAACTGGCAGCGTTAAAGGCGCGGCTAGAAAAGAGCTTTATAATCATATTCAAGATGGTACAGTACAGGTTGTGGTTGGTACGCATGCCTTGATTCAAGAACCAGTCAAATTTCATAAACTTGGTTTTGTGGTAATTGACGAGCAGCACCGTTTTGGAGTCAATCAGCGGCAGGAATTGCTTAAAAAGTCACAATATATGCCGCATATGTTGGCTATGACGGCGACCCCGATTCCACGCAGCTTAGCTTTGACGGTTTATGGTGAACTGGATATTAGTATCTTGAATGAGCTACCGGCGGGTCGTTTACCGATAAAAACCAAGATTTGGTCGCCAAACAGCCGGGCGCAATTATATGCCGAGATTGATGAACAGCTGGTTATCGGTCGGCAAGCTTATATTATTTGTAGTCTGATTGACGATAATCCTGAAAATGAGATAAAAAGTGTCAAAGCTGAGCATGTAAAATTGCAAAACTCAATTTTTAAACATCGTAAAATTGGGTTGCTTCATGGCAAACTAAAATCGGCCGAAAAAAGTGAAGTTATGCAAAAATTTGCGGCCAATGAATTTGATATATTAGTCAGTACAACTGTTGTCGAGGTTGGCGTTGATGTGCCAAATGCCACCGTTATTATGATTGAAAATGCCGATAGATTTGGTCTATCACAGCTTCATCAATTGCGGGGACGAGTTGGCCGTAGTGTTCATCAAAGCTATTGCTATTTGGTTACTAGCACTAGTGCCAAGCCGACTCAGCGGCTGAAAGAAATTGAAAAAAGTAACGATGGTTTTTATTTGGCTGAGGTCGATCTAAAACTTCGTGGCCCAGGTGAAATTTATGGTCGCGCCCAACATGGCGCATTGAATTTGCAAATTGCGACGCTGGCCGATACTAAACTAATTCGTCGGGCTTCGATGCAGGCCAAGGTCTTTGTCGAGTCTGGTAGTAATCTGTTAGAATATACACAGTTAGCCGATCAAGTTCAATATTATCAACGGTTAACGACATTAAATTAAGGACAAGATGAATCTACGAATCATAGCTGGAAAATTTGGCGGACGCACAATTCAGGCGCCCGATGGTCGCATTACTCATCCGATGGGTGATCGTATCCGTGGTTCGTTATTCAGTATTATTGGCAGCGAATTCGAAAATGCTGAAGTTTTAGACACCTTTGCTGGGACTGGGTCGCTAGGTTTAGAATCTTTAAGTCGAGGCGCTAAATCAGTCGTATTTGTCGAGCGTGACAGGGTAGCAGGACGAATATTAACAGAGAATATACAATCTTTAGGCGTTGATGATAAAATAACAACATATTCTATGGGTGTTAGCACCTGGATTGATAAAAATCAAGGTAATTTTTACGACATTATTTTTGCCGACCCGCCCTATAATAATTTGCAGTTATCCACAGTAGCACGATTGGGCGGGCTGTTAAAACCAAATGGGCTTATGGTATTATCTTACCCAGGTAAAGGTGAGGTGCCGCCCGTCAATGGAATTGTTGTGGTGGACAATCGTAGCTACGGAACAGCGTCCCTTGCATTCTACCGAAAAAAATAGCGGTTTAGACCGCTATTTTTGATTGGTTTAAGAAAAATATGCCACTATTCCAAATCGGCCGTCGTCTTGCTGGTTGCCTTTTAAGAATTGGCTGTGAGAATAGTAATCTTCATCATTGGTCGTATCGATAGGTGAGACTGTTATATTTTCTGTCAGCACGCCAGCTTTTGTTAATTGCTTGATTGCGATTTCATTTAGTCCTTGATTATTGAATTTAAAAACTGGATATGAGTCTTTGCCAGCAGACGGGCTAAGCCATACAGTTAATCTCTTCGGATCTACGTTATGATTTTTGACTAGATAATTTATAGATTCTGTGCCGCCATATTGTTCCAAGTTGTGCCTGCCAAGGTGTGAAACCATTAAGATATTTAACATCGGGTCGTATATAACCGCGCCAATGCAATCAGCTAGGGGCAGGAATAGTGCGTGATTTGGTTTTGTCACGACTAGGGCATCGGCTTTTATTGTTGACTCTATGGTTATTCCGTCACCCTTGAGACTGTCATCAATAGTAAGGTAGCGTTTGTAATTGTCGCTATCGTAACTAAGCCTGACTAAAGTGACATTATCTGGATTTATGTGATTTTTTTGAAGGAATTCTGTGCGCTTTTTATTATTTTCTGAAAAATTTAA
The DNA here is from genome assembly GCA_903952435.1 of uncultured bacterium. GTDB lineage: Bacteria > Patescibacteriota > Saccharimonadia > Saccharimonadales > Saccharimonadaceae > UBA1547. Next base: position 9,265 of record CAJBFN010000003.1, on the reverse strand, counting down.
ACCATGGCTAGATTTCATAGAGCCATCTGATTTATTAGACATGATAACTTTCAAGGTCATATAAAAATAATACATTAAATATGATGATATAAAAAATGACAGCCGTAATGCTATCATTTTTTTGGTACGGATGAAAGGACTCGAACCTTCATATTATTACTAACACTAGAACCTGAATCTAGCGTGTCTACCATTCCACCACATCCGCATTGGGTATTATTATATTACAATTAAGATATTGTTGAGATTATTTTATATTCTATAATCTATTTTAAATTCGTGGTGCGTATTTGGCGATATCGGCCAGACTATAGCTAGGATTTAGGGCTGCGATTAAGGTTTTTAGTTCAGTTGTTTGTTTGACGCCTGGATTTAGTGTGCCGAATGGGTCAAAAGCTTCACGAATTTGTTTATATATTTCTAGCATTTCGGTATCCGTCTGAGCATAAATTGCTGGTGCTTTTAGGCGACCTTCACCCGAATCTGCGGTTATGTTACCATCTAGTTTCGTAACTAATTCGGCACAGTCATTTATTAATTTGAATAGCTTTTGTCTATCGGTAATATTATGTAACTGCAATCCGGTGCGTGTGTTAATTACGCCAGTTAGCCAATTAATTTGCATAGGCAAGTCAATGTGATTTTTATTAGCCAATTCCTCGATTGCGGTGATTAATTCTTGTCTTTTATCAGCTGGGGCGATGATTCCGTCAATAATTGGCGGCATAGATTCGCCGTCAGTTTCGGATTGCAATATAACCGAACTGACCTCACGAACTGCGTAAAGATCTTCGATAGAGTGGTCATTGCTGGTGAATATTTTTGCATTTATATCTAGTTTTGATATGATTTTAGCTACTTTTTTTATCTTGTGCCGTCTAGCGCCTTCGCTAAAATCGCCGAAACTTATATATAAAACTGAATTAACCTCACTAACATCATCAGTGAAGATGTAATGTTTGCCAATTTCGTTGGCTTTTTCAAAGATTTTTCCGTCAATTATGTCCAGTTGCTTTGGTTGCAGCTGCAGCAGACTGTTGGCCACGGCTCTAGAAGTTTGGCTGTTTTCAAATGTTGCAACCAAAACGGATTCTTGGCTATTATAAAAATTAGTTTTAATTACGATTTCCGAGATAACCCCAAGTGTGCCTTGGCTGCCAATAATCAATGGAGTTAAATCAAATGATCCGTCGCGTTGTTTGACTTTTGTAATTCCAAAATAACCGTTATTATTTGGCAAATCGCTGTTTTTGCCGATTAGCAATTTTTCATTATCTTCAATAATACCGTCGATTGTGCGATAAAGTTCGCCCTCGAATGTTTGTAGTCCTTTTTTCTTGCTTAGCTCGTGTTTGCTGATTCGGCTAGTTTCGATTAAATCGCCATTTGCCAACACGACTTCCATGCGTGTCAGCATATTGCCGACCGAGCTGTAATTATTAGCAACTGCGCCGCCTAAGGTGCTGTAAGCTTCGGACGCAAAATCACCAGGAATAATTAGGCCATGAGATTTTAAAACTTCATTTAATGTTCTGATGTTTATGCCTGGCTGAACATGTATAAACTGTTCTTTTTTTTGCAAGTTTACAAAAATAATATTATTTAAATGAGCCAAGGTGCTGACGATAATACCTTTACCAATAGCGGCGCCAGCTTTATCTGATCCGCTACCGCGAACCGTAATTGGCATAACATGACCTTTTTCAGCTAGCTGCCAAGTAAATCGGGCGATTTTGCGGATATCGTTAGTTGTTCGGGGGCTGATGACTAATTCTGGTTTAATGCTAAGAACGCTGCCATCGCGCGAGAATTGCTCTAAAATTGACTTATTGCTGGTGACCTCGCCTAAAATATGTTCGTTCAGATATTGTGCAATTTTATTCATTAGTCAAAATTCCCCCAAATTTACTATCTTTATGATAGCACAAGCAGGAAGGGGATGGCAAAATTATTATTAAGGACTTAGTCACAGATAATTTGCTTTGCAAATTTCCGCGACCCCGTCTCAACTTGGTGGCGTTACCGCCATCCAGGTTTCCGACTCTCAAACTGCAGACTTGCAGTTTTCGCCTTCACGCCTGGGTGAAAATTCAAATCTTTTCACAGCAAAGACCAAATCAAAAACCGACCAAAAGGCCGGTTCTTAATTTGGTACGCGAGAAAGGACTTGAACCTTCACACCTTGCGGCACTAGCTCCTAAGGCTAGCGTGTCTACCATTCCACCACTCGCGCATTAGTGATATTGTAGCAAATTAGTTCATATTTTAAAAGCCTTAAAGAGAGTTTTATTGTATTGGTGTATTTTTTGTGTTATAGATATAAATTAGAACCTTAAAAATTTAGTGACTCTTTGAGGGCGGCATGCTATGCCTAGCTGTTTTACAGGTAGCCGTAGCGCCGTTCTCAAATAATATAGTTTGAGGCTATCTTTTAGTAAAAGGTAAATTTATGCGGCCAAGGAGTGTAGTCTGTGTATTGGGATGATTTTTTATCTGCTCAAAAACGCGAAGCTGGAATAATAGCTGATGCATTAAAATGGGGATTGCCTAATGATTTTTTTGATTTCAAATTTCCGACAGTAGATTTTGTCATTGACACTAATAGTGAGCTTATTGTAATATCGCCCTATCTTCCTGAGGCTGACGGGCTTGATTCCCTACAAAGAACATTTTTGGAAATAATAAAATTTCTTAAAAAAAGAGAAAAAATTTCAAAAATTAAAATTTCGGTTTCAAAAGAGATACTTGATCGCCTTGATGGGTTAAGACTCGCAGAAGGAGATTCTAAACCTGGGGTTGAAGTTGCAAAAATTAATTTTGTGAAAAATTACAACCCTCATGACGGTATTATAATTAATAATTTATATCAGTCGGGCGATTGTGTCCTCGCTTCATTGCAGGCGCTGTGGGGTATAGTTTTTTCCCTGGATTATTTTCAAAAGATTAGTAGCTATAGACCATTAAATATGGTTATGGCTGGACTGCATTTTTATCCAAAAGGATCTAAACTTCCTAAGACTATAAGTGTATCTATCTCTGGCAATAGAATATCGATTAACGTAGTAGAAGATCTTAATAGTCATACTTTTTCCGTAGTACCTAGCGTGGAGACGTTAAATTCGAGTCGCTAATTTAAATTATAGATTCATAAACCCCGTTTTTATAACGGGGTTTAATAATTTATTGACATATTACTCTATTTGTGATATTATTAAGATGTTAGTTACACTAGCTAGTAACACTGACACCCTAGATAAGTTCGGGGTTGTTTTTATGCCATCTATTGTGTGACTAAGCTGCTAAATAGCAGTTTGAACTTTAAAAATCAGATAGCTTTTGAATACGGCACCTTGTATTTACGGATGTGAATATGTGGTGCCGTAATTCAAACAAAGGTTTGAGCATCAGTTTACTGACAGCTACGGCAGGAGGGTTCAAATCATGATAGACGTTGATATTTTCAATTTACTAACGCCACTAGATGAACTAGCGGCCAGAATTAAAGAAAGAGCCTATTATAGAGGATGGAGTTTGAAAGATTTTCAGATTTTACAGTTAACAAAGAATCTTGAGACACTTTCCCATGACGATGATTACTTCGTAGGGGTGGATGTATGGATAGGGCATGACATAACATATAATGTGTTTGAGGCTATTGATTGGCTTGGTAGTTTCGTAAACGATGAGCTTAAATTGAAGTTTAAATTCGAATACGGGCTTATAAACAGGTTGACCAGTTTAGTCACTATGGAAAATAGAGTGCGAAGGTTAGATACTGTAAGGCTGGATTTTAAAAAGTTTGGCCAACCAAATTACACTCTAGATTTTAGCGGGCCAAAACTACATTGCACGTCAATTTGGTTTTTGGCGCTAAACCCTAAAATTTGTTTGATGGCAAAAAATCAACCAATTAACGTTGTTATTGAAGACCCATTAGAGTCAGGTAAAATTATTGCCAGTATCACTATACGATTATTTGATGATACTGTTTATGTCAATGACTCGCCGATTTAAGCTATTTGGCCAAGTTCAGCATAGCCCCTAGTATTAACTAGGGGCTATTATTTTCTTCATAAGCTATAATCTTTGTATGAATGACAAGATTGGTGTTGGGCCATATAAAAAACCTTGGCCAAATGATGGGATATATGACCCGGAGCTATTATTGAATGGTGACAGGCGAAATGTGTTGGATAAATACCGTTATTGGACAGTCGAGGCGATTAAGGCTGATTTAGATAAAAATCGGGCTTCTTTGCACGTCGCGATTGAAAATTGGCAACACGATCTTAATATTGGCACGATTGTCAGGGCGGCTAATGCCTTTAATGTTGAAACTGTGCACATTATTGGCAAGCGCCACTGGAATCGACGTGGGGCGATGGTGACAGATAGATATATGAATATTTTACATCACGAAACGGTTGACGATTTTGTGGCCGCTATGAACCTTGAAAAGCGTGAAATTATTGCAGTTGATATTATTGATGGCGCCTTGCCTTTATCAAAAACTATTTTGCCAGCTAAATCAGTATTAGTCTTTGGCGGTGAGGGTCCAGGCCTAAGCGAAGACATGAAAAAAGCGGCCGCGAAAACAGTTATGATCGAGCAATTTGGCTCGACCAGGTCTGTTAACGTCGGCGTGGCGGCTGGTATTGCAATGTATGTTTGGATGCAACAGAATATACTATATGACACGGATATTGCCTAGATTACTATTTTATGTAATACTATTGCCATAATAGAACTTTAACATCTTAATACTTACTTAAGGACGGCGCCTTGATGGTGGGCGACGCGCCGTTCTTAATGAAATGGCAAAAATATTTGGAAGAGGTGAGTTTGATAATGTTAAATCCATCGTTACTCAAAGAAATTGCAGCCAGTCAATCGCCAGAACAACTTTTATCGAAAACAGAGAAAATTGTTTTAGCAAGGGATTATTGGGGTATATCTACAGATGATGTATGGAGCGCTCGAATACCTAATAACCTTGAATTAAAGGAAGGGGAGTTGTGTCTACCTGTAATCTATATTGATCCAAATCGCAATGGCCAAGATAGCGAATGGATGCGACACAGAAGAAATATAGATGGACACCTTAATTTAATAAGGCAAGTTTACGATGATGAATTTAGCCATGGTTGTATGCGAGACCATCTCAAAAAGAGCGAAGATGATCTTGTTATAAATACGGCATCTTATCTTCGAGGTGCTCGCTTTGTGGTGCTGGATTTACTAAATAAATCGAGCGACCTAGAAGAAGGATCATACTGGGCGGGGACTGAGATATTTGATGCAGTAGTTTTGTATTCAGCTCTCTTGAAATTAGCTAGGAGTATACTCGTGCCGGCATTCAAATTCGGGCATGGTGTTGATGCTAGGCAGATAGTGCTTTCGACCTGTAATATTTCTTTTAATCCATATTTGTCCATAGAAGGTGTGCACCAGACTAATATAGGCGGTCAGGTTACTAGGCCGGTTTTTAGGAACTTGCGGGTTGGGGAGTATTAAGATTTTTTCTATTTTCGGCTACTTGGGCCAGGCCTTCTCTTCGGAGAAGGTCTTTTTAATTTGTGCAATCTGGCTATTTATGATATCGTAGCCTAACGAACCTTAACATTTAGTCTGATTTTTTTGAGAACGGCGCTATATATTTAGTTAATTATGAATTTATTGCGCCGTTCTCAAGCTCTTAGCTTTGAGACAACTGACTTTGTCAGAAATTTACACGGCTTGGAGGAACTTAATATGGAGTTCAACAATAACGGTTTTTTGCCAATTGCAGCCCAAAAGAAGGCGATTTTAGCGGCCGGTTTAGATATAACCAGCCATGATTTCGTAGATAACATACCAAGGACGATATCAATTGGTCCTGGTGAAGTTGTAACCGTCGGTATTTATCTAAAGAATGTAGATCAGGAGCCTGTTGATGAAAAACTTACCAATAATCTTTTAAAAGGTTTTTCAAAGATTATTGGCGTGAGGTCGAAAGGTAATAAGGCTGATTTTCAGCTGACGTTGGTCAGTTTGTTGAATGCGGTAAAAAACGTACTGTGGACACATGGCGAAAGGTATGTTTATATCACGCCTGAGCTGAAGGATCTTCTGGCTCTCCCCGATTCATTTTCAGGCATAAGCCACGAGCAAGGTTGTTTTTGGGGTGCTCTTAATTTGAGTGCTCAGCTAAGCTTTAATGATGCAGAAATACTTGCATCAGATAAGCTAAGTAGTAATGTTGTTTCAGCCGGCATCGAGTTTTTAAGTGCTATTCTGGCAAATCCCGAATGGTTGCCAACTGTTAATATTTCCCCTGTGCCTTTCGCGTATGTGCTACACGGGTGCACAGTAGAGTCTGTTGGCGAAAGCGACAAAAAAAGATACCTGTATGTTAAATATGGGTATGGGAATATCGAAATCGGAGTTGATGATGGTGGCAGAGACTTCGGCTCGCTAGTATCTTACCCAACATGGGAGCAATTCCATATTTAAATCGCAAATAACCTAGAGCTAACGCTCGGTTTTTTTGCAAACTAGCTCGACGAAAGTCGAGCTTTTTTATTTGAAAGATCGACTATTGTATAAAACATATAGTTGGTGGTCTTGTTTATAAGCTAGAAATTATGGGATATAAAGAGTTGCAATAAACAGATAAAAATGTAAAAATTGTATTAATGAAAAGCTTATCATCACAACCATATAAAGGTACGCGGGACTTTTATCCTGAAGATAAACGAGTCCAAAACTATATATTCTCAATTTGGAAAAGTGTGTCGGAGTCATTCGGTTATGAAGAATACGGTGCGCCAGTATTAGAGCCGCTTGAATTATATGCTGCCAAAAGCGGTAATGAATTAGTCAACGAGCAAACATATACATTTACAGATCGTGGCGGCCGAACTGTAGCGGTTCGACCCGAGATGACGCCAAGTATCTGCCGAATGGTGGCTGCAAAGCGTCAAGAGTTGGCTTATCCTGCCCGTTTATACTCAATTGCTAACTTTATGCGTTACGAGCGTCCGCAGCGTGGTCGTGAGCGCGAATTTTGGCAATTAAATGTTGATATTTTTGGCGATGATAGCGTTGCAGCCGAGGCTGAGATTATTATGTTGTCTGACAAAATTATGAAGAAATTTGGAGCTAAGCCCGAAGATTACACGATTAAGATCAATAATCGTAAACTGGTTAACTTTATGATGGCTCAATATCTTGAGCTAGACGCATCTAGCTCTCAGCTAATGGCTAAGCTATTTGATCGACGAAATAAAATTTCCGAAGATGATTTTATTGATCAAGCTAAAGAGATTTTTGGCGACAAAGCCGAGGCTGGTATCTCAAAAATTAAAACGTTGCTATCTGCCAAAACAATGGCCGATTTGCCCGGCGAGATTTTAACTAGTTCGGCTATTCATGAAATCCAACAATTATTCACGATTTTAGAAAAAGCCGGTATTACGAGTTTAACTTTTGATATTACATTAATGCGCGGTCTTGATTATTACACTGGTATGGTTTTTGAAGTGTTCGACAATCACCCGGATAATAATCGGGCGTTATTTGGCGGTGGTCGTTATGATGGTCTAGTCGGATTGTTTGGCGTCGAGCCAGTTTCGGCTGTTGGCGTAGCGCCTGGCGGCACAACCATGGAGAACTTTTTGCAAACTCATAATTTATTGCCAAAGCTTCAGTCATCAACTGATGTTTATGTCGTCACATTGGGCGATGTATCGCGCGAGGCGCTTAAATTGGCTTCTGAAATGCGTGACGCTGGCATAAATACCGAGCTTAACTTGTCTGAAAAGAAATTTGATAAACAATTAAAGACTGCTCTTAAAAAAGGCATTCCATTTATCTTATTCATAGGTGAAGACGAGGTTAAATCTGGCATTTATACAATAAAAAACATTGCCAAAAGTGAAGAATACAAGGTAAACTTTACAGAGCTTACGAAATTAATTAAGGAGTAATATGAAAATATCTGTCAAAAACTTATCCGATACTCGGGTTGAATTAACAATCTCAGTCGATGCTGAAGAATTAGCAATTGCCGAGCAAGTCGCTACTAATAAATTAGCACGCGACGTAAAGGTCCCGGGTTTTAGAAAAGGCAAAACCCCCGTTGCCGTAGCTGCTAAGAATATTGACCCAGCGGCGTTGCATGAAGAAACATTAAATAATGCCATCAGCAAATCAGTTGCCGAGGCATTTACCGAAAAAGGCTTGCGCGCCCTAGATCGTCCAGCGGTTGAAGTTAAGAAAATGGTTCCGGGTGAGATGTTAGAGTTTACGGCTGAAGTTGATATTTTGCCAACGGTAAAACTAGGCAATTATAAAAAATTAAAAGCTACGGTTGAAAAAATAAGAGTTGCTGATTCAGAAGTTGATGAAATTATCGAAAGAGTCTGTAAGGGCTTTGCCGAAAAGAAAGATGTAGATCGTGCCGCAAAGATGGGCGACGAAACCGTAATTAACTTTATTGGCAAAAAAGACGGTGTGGCTTTTGATGGTGGCACTGGTAACGATTATCCGTTAACCCTTGGTTCTGGCCAATTTATTCCTGGTTTTGAAGAAGGTATCGTTGGTCATAAAACTGGCGATACTTTTGACCTTGATCTAACTTTCCCGGCTGACTATGGTTCGGCTGAATTAAAGGGCGCTAAAGTTACATTTACAACCACACTAGTAGCTGTAAAAGAAGTCGCAACGCCCGAGTTGACTGATGAGTTGGCTGCCAAGGCTGGCCCATTCAAGACTGCTGCTGATTTGAAGGCTGATATTAAGCGCGAACTAACTGTTCAAAAAGAGCGTGAGTCAAGCGATAAGCTAAAAGATAGCTTGGTTAGTCAGTTGATCAAATCGAGTCATGTGCCAGTACCTGAGATTTTAATTGCTGATCAAACTGAATCGATTAAAAAAGATTTTACAAATAATTTGATGTATCGTGGTTTGTCATTAGCGCAATATCTTGAAAATAAAGGTTTTGAATCCGAAAAAAAATGGATAGAAACCGAGGTTAAGGACGCTGCGATTAAACGCGTTCAAGCTGGTTTGGTATTAGCTGAACTTAGCAAGGCTGAAAAAATTGAGGCGACTAGCGCTGAATTAGATGCTCGTATCGAGACGTATCGTCAACAATACAGTAAATCTCCAGAAGCTTTAAAGCAGTTTGAGCAACCTGAAATTCGTCAAGAGGTCGCTAATCAGTTATTGACCGAAAAAGCCGTTGAACGTCTTGTTGAATTAAATAAATAACAATATTTTTTAT
>CAJBFN010000002.1 GCA_903952435.1 uncultured bacterium | reverse complement strand
TGCTATAGTGGCGGTCGATAAGGTTGTTAGGACGCCAGTGGATGTGTTGCGGGAGTACATGGAGATGGAATTACCGCCATAGTTCGTCACATAGACTGATTTTCCATCGGGAGATATTACTATATCACGAGGGTTAGAACCTGTTGCTATAGTGGCGGTCGATAAGGTTGTTAGGACGCCAGTGGATGTGTTGCGGGAGTACATGGAGATGGAATTACCAATCCAGTTCGTTGCATAAACTGATGCACCATCGGCTGAGATAGTTATATTAATAGGGTTAGAGCCTGTTGCTATAGTGGCGGTCGATAAGGTTGCTAGGGCGCCAGTAGATGTATTGCGGGAGTACATGGAGATTGAATTACCGCCACTATTAGTAACATAGACTGATTTTCCATCGGGAGATATAGTTATACCATGAGGGTTAGAACCTGTTGCTATAGTGGCGGTCGATAAGGTTGTTAGGACGCCAGTGGATGTGTTGCGGGAGTACATGGAGATGGAATTACCGCCATAGTTCGTCACATAGACTGATTTTCCATCGGGAGATATTACTATTCTATAAGAGTCATAGCCTGTTGCTATAGTTGTAGTAGATGGGTTGGGTAAAACACCAGTCAATGTGTTACGAGAGTATGTGGAAATAATAGAAGAATTAATAGCATAGACCGATTCGCCATCGGCTGAAATAGTGATATCCCTAGGGTTATTATTGGTAGTATAAATAGTTTCAGGCGATAGGGCTGTTAGAATACCAGTAACTGTCTCGGGATTATTTATTAATTTAAAATCCGAATAACTATATTGGCTGTATCTACGCCAAACGCTTTTGTCGGATAGTTTTAATAATTTTACAGTGCCAATTGAGCTGATATTTATAACTTTTTCACTCAAATCAAACTGTGGCTCTCCGATTATAAACGACGAAACAATCAAGGAAGAAGGATCTCCCATAACCAAGCATCCTTCACTAATTGAATCACCTAAACATTCTAAACCATCTATTGATTGCCCGTTACATTTAGTATTTGGCCTTAACGGACTACTATCATTCCATTGCGATGAACCTTCGCTAGAGTCTAGACAAGCTTTGGCATATTCCAAGCCGGCATCCGCCGCCGTTTTTGCCAACTGATTATAATATTGATCATCAAGATTAGTCCGTATTGTCGATGATGATACAGCCGCAAACGACAATACCCCCAGCATAACCATCGATGCAATTAAAACTGTAGGCAAGGCAAAACCTGACTCTTTAATTATTTTTGAAAGATTGTTTTTATAAATACGCAAAACTTAATAACCTTATAATTTACATCATAATTATAGCATAAGCACCTAAAGTGATGTCATTAGTGTTGTATAATGAAACGTATGAAATTAACCGTCAGTGTAGTAATACCGACATACAACGAGTCTCGAGACATAGCCAAATGCCTTGATTCTTTGATGCGCCAAACAATAATGCCAAATGAAATAATAGTCGTAGATAATAATTCGACCGACAATACTGCAGAAATAGCCTCAACCTACAAATTAGTAAGAATAATAAAAGAAAAACAAAAAGGCATAACCTATGCCCGAACTGCCGGTTTTAACGCAGCAAAATGCGACATAATAGCCAGAATCGACGCAGATACAATTGCATGCGACATCTGGATAGAGTCAATTATTGATAAATTTTCAAAAGCAGACGAAAGTTTAGGTGGTATAACTGGTAAAGTAGCTGTAAGAGAATTATCACCAAGTAATACTTTTATGTTTAGCCCGATACATTTTTTATGGCGCAAATTAGGTGACATAGTCATCCATCCAACTGTCGGCAAAATTATGTCCGGTCATAATATGGCAATAAGAAAATCAGTCTGGGATAAAATATCACACCTAGTTCACCTTGGTGATAAAGACATAAACGAAGATGTAGATTTATCTCTTTTTGTAAAAAGGTTTGGAAAAGTTGAATACTGTCATAAGATGTTAGCAAAGACAAGAATGGTAGAGATGTTTTTGAATACCTCTAAAATCAAAAGATATGCCAGGGCCAATAGAGTCACTTTCAAAAAGCATATGGATCTTGATCGCAAAAATCAAATCCCTAGATTAATAAAAGAACGAAAAGTATAATTCAACTGTATGAAAAAGGCAAAAAAAATATCACCAAAATCAATAATCAACCGTCGGGCTTCTTTTGATTATGCCTTGGATGAAGATATAGTCGTTGGAATTGCCTTGACTGGACCCGAAACTCGTGCCGCTCGCGATGGTCACATACAATTAAAAGGGTCATTTGTAACGATAAAAAATAATGAGTTATGGCTAAATAATGCCAGTTTTAGTTTGAGATTAAGCGAAAAAGGTAAAATTGGCGCCCGCAGTATTGATACCTCACCACGAAAATTATTAGCCAAGCGAAAACAAATTGACGATCTTTATACCCGCAAACAAACCGGAATGAGTATAGTGCCAACAAAGCTATTAACCAGTGGCCGATTTGTCAAACTAGTAATCGCGCTAGGCAAAGGTAAGAAAAACTACGACAAACGAGAAACATTAAAACGCCGAGACCAAGAGCGGGACATTAATCGCGCTATCAAAAATGTAGTATAATTTAAATTAATGAAACTTTATTCTTGGAATATCAACGGAATTAGGGCGGTTATCAATAAAGGCGCTTTTCATAAATTCATAACTGAATATCAGCCTGATGTTTTATGTCTTCAAGAAACCAAAGCAAAACAAGGCCAAGCCGAAATCAATTTACCAGAATATTACGAATATTGGAATGATGCCGACAAACCCGGTTATAGTGGTGTTGCTATCTTAAGTAAAATCAAGCCAATTAGTATTATAAATGGATTTGTTGATGGAATTGCCGAAAAATATGACCTAGCAAATGATAAATATGGCAATCCAATGAAAGAGGGTAGAATAATATCAACCGAATTCGAAGAATTATGGGTAATTACATTATATTCACCAAACGGGAAAGAAGATCTATCTCGAGTTCCACTTCGCCACAAACAATGGGACCCGGCTGTATTAGAGCATATTAAAGCGTTAGAAAAAACCAAGCCAGTATTAATTTGCGGTGATTTTAATGTAGCTCATACCGATATTGATGTCGATAATCCAAAAACAAAAAAAGGCAAACACGGCTTCACCGCAGAAGAAAAATCCGGGTTTGACGCTTTTGAATCGGCTGGATTTGTTGACACATTTCGCGCCCAATACCCAGACCGATCTGGCGCTTACACTTGGTGGAGCCATTGGGCCAATGCCAGGACGCGCAATATTGGTTGGCGAATAGATTATTGGCTAGCTAGCAAATCTGTTGCCAGCCAAATAATAAATGCTGAAATTCATCCCGAGGTAATGGGATCAGACCACTGCCCAGTAAGTATCGAGATAAAACTATGAAAGAAATAACAGCCACATTATTATTTTTAATCAAAAATGATCAAATCTTATTAGCTATGAAAAAGCGTGGTTTTGGAGCTGGGCGTTTCAATGGCGTTGGCGGAAAACCAGAAGAAAGCGAAACAATCGAACAGGCTTTAGTCCGAGAATCAATCGAAGAGATTAGCGTACGTCCAACTAAATTCGAACAAGTCGCACTAATAGATTTTGACGAATATTTTAAAGGTGAGCCAGCGATTATGCATATCCATGTTTTTATAGCCACAGAATGGACAGGCGAGCCGACCGAATCAGAAGAGATGGTGCCAGAATGGTTTAACCAAAATAAAATACCATTTAATCAAATGTGGCCCGACGATCCATACTGGCTACCGCAAGTTTTAGACGGAAAAAAAATAAAGGCTAATTTCAAATTAGACAAAAACGACAAAATCGTCAGCCATAAAATCAGCCAAGTAAAAGATTTTGGTGAAATAAAATAATGAATCAACACCCATATTGGCAAAAACAAACAGCTGAAAAACCACTTTTTCCAGATATAGAATGGGCTAAACCAGAGCAAAAATCTCAATCTGGAAAACTGGGGATAATCGGCGGTAATAAACTTGGTTTTATTAGCGTTGCCGAAAGTTACGAAAACGCTCTAAAAACTGGCGCCGGTGAAGTAAAAATATTATTACCCGACACTTTAAAAAAATCTATACCAAATCATATAACAGATGTAATTTATGCACCGTCAAACCAATCTGGTGGATTATCACAAGATGCTTTGAATGAAATGAAAACTTTTGGCAATTGGGCAACTGGTATATTACTAATTGGTGATGCTGGCAAAAACAGCGAAACAGCAATCTTGTATGAAAATTTTATTCGCGATTACCATGGACCACTAACAATTACCAGGGATGCAATCGACTTACTAAAAAATAGTAGTCAAATTTTAGTTGACCGACCGAACACAGTTATAATCACGTCCTTCGCTCAACTTCAAAAATTATTCCAAGCAGTTTATTATCCAAAAGTCTTAACTTTTAGTATGCAACTAACAAACCTAGTCGAGGCATTACATAAATTCACAATTTCATATCCAATAACTGTTGTTGTATTCCATAACGATTCCATTTTGGTCGCTAGTGGCGGAGAAGTTACCAGCACGCCATGCGACAACCCAATGAAAATATGGCGCGGCAAAACCGCTACAAGTGTTGCCACATATTGGCTTTGGCGCCCATCAAAAACCTTACAAAGTGCTACTGCTTGTCTATTAATTTATTGACTTTATTATAAAAATATGATATTATTAAGATATTAGCAATCTTAATTGATTACTAAGGCTCTATTTTTGCCATGCATAGTACAATTACGTATTAAAGGAGGTGAAAACAAATGAGTGGTTGGAAAAGCCGATACGATTATCAAGGTATGAATAACCTGGAAAAACTAACAGGAAGAAAATTACATACACAAGATAATTGTTGGTCTATCGCAAAAGCATTATATGTAGCCCTTGCTGTCTTGATAGCATACATAGCATTAAGTGGCGGCATCAACCTGCGCGATTTTATAGCTTTTTTTAGTTATCTAAGATAACTATAGGAAACCTAAGAGCAAGCAAATGATAAAAATATGCCCCCATTACATATGGGGGCTTTGAATTTTGAAAAATTATTATTTTACTTCTGGTACCGCGAACCGGACTAGCGCTCCACTTCGTTTCGCTTTTCCGTCGTCATTTTTAAAATTGTGCAAGCACATTTGAAAAACTCCTCCTACACGACACGGTACATCCTTACGGACACAAGATTTTGTTCGTCTTAACGGCACCGTTTACGGTGCGCCCTGGCGAAAATTAAATTATATTTGGTGGGCAAAGGGGGACTTGAACCCCCACTCCCTTACGAGAACAAGATTTTGAGTCTAGCGCGTCTACCATTCCGCCATTCGCCCAACAAATATATTTTAATTTTAAAATTACAAAGTAATTTTATCTACCATTCCACCACCGCGGCACTAGATGTAAAATAAATTATAATAATACTAATCTGAAAGAACAGAACAATACTAAAGGAAGTATTGTATAATTGTATTATAACAGGAATCTATAGATGAAACCAGACGAAATCAGTAGCAGCCTAGGTGGGACGCCGCTATTACAGCAACGTCCTATGGCGGTTGCGCCAAAAACAGATTCAGATGAAAATCCAGCAAACCGCGAGGCAGCCTCTAGAATACTACGAAACAAAATTGATACTTTATTTGCCGAAAAAAACACCATTACAGACCAGCCATCCGACCAATCTAAACCAATCAACCCTTATGACAGAGTTCATACCGACCACGTAGACCAACCAACAACTAACGACTGGAATAAATATCACAGCGCTTGGCAAAATTATTATCAAAAATATTATGAAGGCTATTATTCTCACCACTTACAAAAAGCCAAAGAAAGCCTAATTGACGAAAAAACCGCCAAAGAAGAAGCTGAATATAAATTAAAACAAAAACTATTTAGTAAAATAAAAGAATCAGCCAACGAGGTTCGCAAAAGTCGTCATTTTATGCCAATATTTTCCGGCATAATCGCTATGTTATTGTTTTTATTCTTGCAATACAATACATTACTAATCGGAAGTGTAATGGCCTATGTCAGCCCTGGTTATATTAACCCTCAAAATATAATTATTGACCCAAACACCGACATCACAGTTAGCTCAGAACCTAAAATTATAATCCCTAAGATTAACGTTGACGTACCAGTCCATTACGATATAGGCAACGACTATGACTCACAGATGAGCGCAATGGATAACGGAGTTGCGCATTTTGCCGTTCCAGGTGCCAGCAGCCACCCAGGCGAGATAGGCAACACTGTGCTGGCCGGACACAGTAGCAGCGACCTTTTCGGATCAGGTGATTACAAATTTATATTTTCACAACTGGAAAAGTTAAATAAAGGCGATACAATCTATGCCAATTACAACTCGAAAAGATATACATATATCGTAACCGAAAAACAAGTTGTCGGCCCAGATGACGTAAACAGCCTAGTGTACGCGACAAGCAAACCAATCTTAACATTACTTACTTGTGTGCCAGTCGGAACAGCCAACAGCAGGTTACTAGTTATCGCCGAGCAAATCAGCCCAGATCCAAATGCATCAAAAGCGGCACCCGCAGCAGACTCGGTCAATAATAACACGTCAATACCCGGCAAACAGCCAACGATACTTGAAAGATTATTTGGTATCAGAAATTAGAGTAAGGTCATCTTTACGCGCTGAAGTTGATAACCATTAGTTGACTTATTTAAGCTATACAAAAACTTGCCGCTCTTGGTTAAGGCAACATCCTGACCAACAACAACCGAATTTATAAGCCTAGGATTTGCACCATCAAATTCACGAATATTAAGATTACTGCCATTATCAGACCAAAAATAACTATTATTTAACCATTTCAATGGCGAAGCCGAACCTGTGGTATCAACAGTCGAAAGAACAGTATTTTTATATTCTAGATCATAACTAGTAAAATTAGCTCCAGACTGAGCCAGTAAATACTGACCGCTAGGGCTAAAGCTTAAGTTCAAAACATCACCAGCAACATCAAAAGTTTTGACCGACTTTATACTTGATAAGTCGCTAAACAACAAAGTGCTGTAATTACCACTTAAAATATCAACATTTTTACCATCGGCAATTGCTATATAATCCTCATTAAAATAACGAGATGAAGCAACCTGTAAACTATTAGCGTTGCTTGACGAGATGACTTTAACCACATATGGTTTTTCGTCACCGTCACGATAAAGCCCAACTAAACGACCACCATTATCACCGTCGCCAATATAGGTGATTATATTTTGACTATAAAGGCTAAATTGCTTTACCTTTGTAACTAATAATTTTGAGACCGTTTCGGTTTTGGTATCTAGTTTACGAATATTACCAGATTCTAGACCAAAAAATGTATTGCCACCAGTGCCAGAAAATTTAACATCACTAAACTGCAGGTCGAATAATTTAGTAATATTTTTTGTATTGTTCTCGTCCTGAGAATCAGCAACTAACCATTCTGTATTGTCGTTATAATTATGTTTGATTAATATATAGCGCTCGCCCTGGTCCCAACTAGTGACCTTGAAGTTATGTTTTACGCTCGTTGTATATGCTTCGCTGTAATCTTTTTTAGGTATAGTAATCTGATTAAAAGTTGGCAAATCCATATCAAGCTGAGCTATATCAAAAGACGGCTTGTCAGCAAATTGCTGCACAACTATGTATTTATTTAAAGGAGACACTAATGATGTTGACAGCCCTTCATAATCGGCAACCGATTCGACACTAAGTTTTGTCGGAACCATTAATATATAATTCAACCAAGTAAGGGTACCTGATTTTATATATAAAGTCTTGCGCCAAGTTTCAAAACCATCACGCCAGATTACAACTTCGTGTTTTCCCTCGGGAACCGATGTTTTATTTGGAGTCTTACCAGTAACTTCAACTCCATCAACCGCCACGCTGGCGCCAGTTGGAGCGGAATTAAATTGCAAGAAGGCATATTGCTCAAACTGCTGTCTGTCTGTATCAAACTTAAAACCCATAACGGTCAGGATAACAAAACCAGCAATCAACACCACAAAAAATGTAGTACTAGAATAAACGACTAGCCTTTTGATAAAATTACTTCGCTTTGAATTGTGGTGATGCATAGTTCTTTTATTAATTATAAACTAATTAACGTATATTTTTCATATAAAATATTGATTGTCTGATAAAATAAACTTAAGATATTAATATAGCTTATGTTTAACAGCATATCCACCATCAACTAAATCCTGCGAGGAATTAAATGAAACCAGAAAAACCAATACAGCCAACGATTGGCTCAGTAAATAGCCAAAAGCCTAAAAATATATATCAAAACGATATAAAAAAACCAGCCGTTAATAACACGCCGTTAACACGCCGAACTGGATCGATGATGGATATTGCCCGCAGTAGCAAGATTAAGCATTTTGCACCAAAGATCATCAATAAGATATCTCAGGCATCATCAGATATTAAACATATGAGCCATCCAATAGCTCAAAGAACCGCCCATATACGACAATCCATAGCTAGGACCATCCAGCCAAAAACAATGCAAGAGACAAAAGAAAACGCCATAAAAGATGCTATGGATAGGATAAAACCAGCACCAACAAAAAAAGTTTTCTTTCTTTTTAATAAAAAATATAAAATCATGAATATAATTATCGCGAGTTTATTGTTGATTCTGGTTGCTGGCGCTATTGTTTATTTTTATATGCCAGGCGTCTCGGTGGCAATCGCCAGCTCACAGGCTGGAATTAAAGCTAATTTCCCCGGATATTATCCAGATGGCTATAGCATAAATGGACCAGTGAGCTTTAGTAATGGAGAAGTAATAATAAATTTTAAGTCTAATACAAATAATAATAAATTCGCCATTAAGCAAACAAAAAGCTCCTGGGATTCAAGCGCTGTGCGCAACAAAGTCAGTAAAGATTCTAGTGGTGAGTTTATCACTACCGAAGAAAAAGGCCTGACTATATTTAGCTATAAGGGTAACGCGGCTTGGGTAAACGGTGGCATTTTATATGCAATCAACGGTGATGCTAATCTATCCGGTGATCAAATTCGCCGTATCGCCAACAGCTTTTAAGTTAAATACGATATAATATCTTTATATGACAAATATCCGCACTCGTTTTGCCCCAAGCCCAACTGGTTATATTCATGTTGGCAATATTCGTAGCGCACTTTTCCCTTGGCTGATAGCTAAACAAAACGGCGGTAAATTTGTATTACGCATAGAGGACACTGATCAGGCCAGATTAGTTGAAGGCGCATCTGATTTAATTTTAGATACACTTAACTGGCTAGGATTAGATTGGAATGAAGGCCCAGGCAAGGGTGGCGAGTATGGCCCATATATTCAAACTGAGCGCCGCGAAATTTACTTGAAATGGGCCCAAAAGTTAATCGATAAAGGATTAGCTTACGCTGACCCATATACAACCGAACAAGTTGAACAATTCCGAGAAGAAGCAAAAAACAATAAACAGGCGTTTTTATACCGCGATTACAGACCAGAAGATCCACCAATTTGGGATGGTTCGCAGCCCCTAAGATTTAAAGTACCAGAAGTAAAACGATACACTTGGTATGATCCAGTAATGGGCGAATTGTCAGCTGGACCAGAAGCGCTAGATGATTTTATCTTGATAAAAAGTGATGGTCTGCCAACTTATAATTTTGCTCACATCGTCGATGATGCTGAAATGCAGATAACTCACGTTATTCGCGGCCTAGAATATATACCATCAACACCAAAGTATCTATCTTTATACGAGGCGCTTGAGATTACGCCGCCAATTTTAGCCTGTCTGCCACATATTATGGCGCCAGATGGCAAAAAGAAGCTTGGCAAGCGTGATGGCGCTAAAAGCGTCCAAGAATACCGCACAGAAGGCATTTTACCCGAAACTATGTTAAATTTCTTAGCCAGTATGGGTTGGAATGACGGCACCGAGCAAGAAATATTTACCCGCGACGAGCTGATTACCAAATTTAGTCTGGACCGAGTCCAGCGAAGCGGTGCCCAGTTTGACGAAAAGCGCCTAATTTGGATGAATGGACAGCATATTCGATTATTATCAATTGATGATTTATTTAATCGTGTCGCCAATTTTTGGCCAGAATCCGCCAAGACAGCTGATGATATTCATAAAAAACAGATTTTAAAACTAGTTCAAGACCGCTTAAAAACCTTGGCTGATTTACCGACTATGACCGATTACTTTTTTGCCGAACCAATAGTTAATTGGTCAATGATTGAGGAAAATAATCAGCTAAGTAAACTAGATAAATCTGAAATAATACGACTATTATCGACATCAAAAGAGACTTTAGAAAAAAGCGATTTTGACGCCGAATCATTACAAAAAACATTAAATAATCTATTAGAAACAACCGGTCAAAAACCAGCCATACTATTTAGCTTAATACGATTAGCCGTATCTTGGGCGCCATTCAGCCCAGCATTAAATGAAACTCTCGCCACAATAGGCAAAAAAAACACAATAAAAAGACTCCATAATATAATTAGATAATCCATCAACATTATTAATTAGTAATCTCAATATTTTCATTAACAGTCGCTTAAACTTTATAGCAACTTCATTTTTCTTGTAAGAAAATAATCAAAGTGTTAAATAGTCAAAGTCATCAATTTCCTAAGCAACGCACAGAAAATCCAGTACCCTTATCGTAGGTACTACGATTCACAGTAGCACCACTCGAACCCAAACCACGATACCAAGCATAAATACCCGACTCCGAACTCGACCACAAGTCAGTATTCGACGACAAACCATAAAAAGACCCATCAGTTAGGCGAAAACCTGCAAGCAATATATTCATACCCGATGAACCACCGGATTTAAGCTGAGCACCTTGGCTGTTACCGCGCCAATTAACAGCATCGGCTTGAACTTGTGTCATACCAAGTTGTATTTCAAGTATTTTCCAATCATTGTCGGACGGGATGTGTGAGCCAGCTGGGCAGATACCTTGAGCACCTTGCGTTGTTGCATATTGCATAGCTTCGTCCCATTGATAGAGGCCACCGTAGGTTGTGCAGTTTGATTCAATGTTATTGTAGCAGTATTTTTCTATTCCGTTGCCACTGGTTTGAGTGGTTGTACTACTATTAACCATTTTGCCAACATTTAGGTTAGTTTTAGCCCAAACTTGAGTGCCAATGGTTAGCCAGTTAGCGTCTAAAGCAAATGGCGCACCGGCAGTTACAGTAGTGCTGTCAGTAATGTTAGATTTAGTAGTACCATTTGAATCAGTTTCAGTTAGGCCAAAGGTTATACCATCCGAAGCATACACAGAGGTGTTACCGGAACTAGCTTTTAAGCAGTAATCAGTATCAGTTGTTGGAGCTGATGGGCATTTATTGCCATCTAGAGCAGTTGGATAAGACCCATACTCAGCTTGATAAAGCTGTAGTGTCGTCTTTGCATTATTCAGATCACTCTCTAAAACAGCAGTTTTTGCCCTTTGAGTAATGCCATTATAAGAAACTACTGATATAGCAGCTAAGATACCAATAACCACAATAACAACTAGCAGTTCAACAATAGTAAAACCGGCCAAATTTAAATTTTTGAGTTGTTTTTTGTTTTTAAGATAAATTTTGCCCATTAAATTATCCTTTAAATTTATATCTTTAGTATAAGCGTGATAGGGTAATAATACAATGTTAAATATATAAACATAGATGATAGAACAGTTTCTGATATAATAATGCTTAAGTTATGAATTCAATCGAAAAAAATCACAAATGGGCGAGGCTACGTGATTGGCTCGCAAAAAGACGTAAAATCATATTAATCGTAACAGGGTCTATATTATTTTTAGCAGTAGGAGCTGGAACATATATTTATCTATCAAATAACACAAAACCAACGGCAAAATCCACACCAGAGACACAATTGCCAAAAATAGTTGAGCCACCAAAATATTACTCTCCTCTAACCGGTAGCTTAGTTGAAAAAGAGTCCGACACTCAACAACCAGTAACTGGCGTAATGATCGAAAATCACCCAGATGCTAGACCGCAATCAGGGCTAAAGGATGCAGGAGTTGTATTTGAAGCAATTTGCGAAGGCGGGATAACCCGATTCTTGGCACTTTATCAATCTGAAAAGCCACAATTAGTTGGCCCAGTCCGAAGCGTTCGAATGTATTATCTTGACTGGGCGACAGGATTTAACGCTAGTATTTCACACGTTGGCGGAAACGACGACGTACTTAACAGATTAGCTAGTGGCAATTATCGCAACCTAGATCAATTTTCATACGGTGATGCAGCCTATTGGAGAAGCAGTGACAGGTATGCACCGCACAATATGTATACAAGTTTTGCAAACTTGGATGAACTCAATAAGCAAAACGGATATACCTCATCGGACTACATGCCATTCCCAAGAACAGATGGCAAAGCCGCCGAAGCATTAACTGCAACGTCAATAAATGTTACGATTAGCAGCTCTTTATTTGACAGCGCATACACATACAATGCCACCAGCAACAGTTATGATCGCTTTCAAGCTGGGGAATTGCACACAGACGCAGATGGTCGCCAAATATCACCAACTACAGTCATAGGTATGTTTATTAACGAAAGTACTATATCAGTACCAGTTAATGGATCTGAAGAGCAACTTGAAACAATTGGCAGTGGTCGTGCTGTAATATTCCAAAACGGAACTGCCACCGAAGCCACCTGGAGTAAGACCAGCGAATCATCACAAATTACATTTACTGATGCCAACGGGTTAAGTATCCCATTAGTCCGCGGACAAACCTGGATAACTGCTATACCTAATGGTCCTGGTGATGTGATATGGAGCTAAAAAAACAGCCCAAATTAGCAAGTGATTTTTGGCCAAGTTTTATAAAAAATGCCCGTTTAGATTTGATCCTAGGCCAGATATTAGTTTTTACCATTATCATATTAATTTTAATTATTACAAATATCGCAACAATTGACTCAATAAATTTATGGCTAATTTTGACGACTGCGTTTATAGCTAACATCGCAATACTATTGATGTTTACAAATAAAATAACCAAACCAACTAAAAAACTATTGGCCGCAATAATACAAATAAATGGAGAGACGCCAATATTGCCAGTCTCAAGCCCAAATAGCGAAGATGATGATAAAACAGGATTCCAAGATGCGCTGCAAACAATTTATAAACTATCAAGCAATCAAAACCCTGATAAAAAAGCTACTTCAAAAAACATAACCTCAAACAATCTAATCAGCCAAGCGCTGGATTCAACCGTTTGCGGCTTTGTTGCTATGGACGACAAGCGTCAAATAATTTATGCCAATAAATCAGCGCCAATAAGTATCAACACCGATAATAAAGAATACCTATCTTTGATTTTTAACGAAAACGACGGAATCGACGAATGGTTAGATAAATGTTCCAATAATTCAGTTCACAACGAAAAAATTTGGACAAGGGTCCCCGACAAATTACCAAATAACGAAGGTAGACGATTCTTTGACTGTATAGCTAATTACCAGCGAGGCGCCATTCCTGAAGTTGTTCTATCTCTAATCGACCGTACTAGCACTTATTCTATTGATGAAGAGAATCTTGATTTTATGTCATTTGCCGCCCATGAACTGCGAGGACCGATTACGGTCATTCGTGGTTATTTGGATGTTTTAAATGATGAACTAGTTGACGTCCTAAAGGACGATCAAAGTGAGCTTTTCAGCCGCTTAATTGTGTCAGCCAACAGACTATCTGGTTATATAAATAACATTTTAAATACATCAAAATACGATAGGCGACACTTGAAAATCCAACTGCGCGAGGACAACGTAGCCAGAGTTTACGACACAATTAGCGATGATATGAGACTACGAGCTAAAGCACAACGACGATTATTAACAGTCTCTATACCAGAAAACCTACCAACAATCGCGGTCGATTCTACAAGCATGGGCGAAGTCTTTAGTAATTTGATTGACAATGCCGTCAAATATAGCAATGAGGGTGGCGCTATAAATATTACAGCTCGGGCTAACGATAGCTTTGTGGAAGTTGAGTTTAAAGACCATGGCATCGGCATGTCAGAAAATATCATATCTAATCTTTTTCAGAAATTCTATCGATCTCATCGATCACGCGAGACCGTAGCGGGCACTGGCATAGGACTTTACATTTGCAAAGCTATCGTCGAATCACACGGCGGAACAATCAGTATCCAAAGTGAAGAGGGTAAAGGCTCAACATTCACTGTTTCAATCCCTATCTACGCAACGATTGCTGAAAAATTAAAAGCTAGTAACAACAGTAATGTTGGTATTATAAGTGAAGGCCGCGGATGGATAAAGAACCATTCGATGTATAGGGGATAATATGGCAAATAAAACTATTTTATGTATCGAGGACGACCGTTTCATTGGCGAAATGTACGTCCGAAGCTTAAAGAAAGCCGGCTACGAAGTTGACTGGATGGTCGATGGAAACGATGGGCTAGTTGCAGCCCGAAATAAGCAATATGATTTTATATTACTAGATATAATGCTACCCGAAAGAAAGGGGACTGAAATTTTAGCATCACTAAGAGGCGGAAAACAAAACCTAATCCCAAAATCACGGGTTATAGTCTTAACTAATTTTGAACAAGACGAAGATTCTCGAGCTGTAATGGAACATAATGCCGATGCTTATCTAATCAAGGCCGAGATAACGCCAAAGAAACTAATCTCAGTTATTCAACAACTTGGTGGATAGAATTACCAATGTCAAGAACTGGCATCAGCCGGTCAATCGCCAAGCTCAGCTTGGCTCTTCCACTCATTCACGAAAAAATGTAAACACTTTTTCGCTTCATTCATTACACCGAACGCCGGATTCGCGTAACGCTTAAGGCGTTACGCATCCGGATTCGATCCCGCGGGAGCGCCAAAATAAAATACCTATCCATAGGATAAGTATTTTATTTTGGTGATCTCACCGGGAATCGAACCCGGATTGCCAGGATGAGAACCTGGTGTCCTAACCGTTAGACGATGAGACCTCAGTTTGGTATTTTCCAGATGTGATTATACCAAAAACAACAGATAGTGACTATAGTCATTCGATAAAAATAATTTTAGGCACAAATAATAACTCAGGCGTCCCTTGTAAAAAACAACCGTAATCGTCATAATAATTTTTAGATAAACTAAAGATAGGGAAAATCGACTTGGGGCAATTCATTCTAGGCACCACAGAGTTATCATCACCATTGCTTATAATTATTATAGGCTTGGGTCTTTTAGTCTTGACGGCAATAATTTTTGTCATCTGGTATATCATAAGTAAAAATAAATCCACCAATAATAGTCCGGGGAAATCTTATAAAAATCTAGCCAACGAACTAAATGAAGTCGCTAGTAAATCTGAAGTTGTGATTAATGCTATCGGCGATGCCGTAATTGCTATCGACAGCAATGGCATAATTCAGTTAATCAACCCAGCTGCTCAAATAATAACCGGCTGGGACAAAGCTGACGCCTTATTCTTAAACTATCAGTCAATTATTAAATTAATAGATATGAAGGGTGAAGCTATTAACGCTTCAAGCAACCCAATTAGCCAAGCGCTCAATACAAATTCCGAGGTTAGAACTAGTAATCTGACACTTATAACTAGAAGTGGTAAAAAAATCATGGTCTCATTGGTCGCATCACCAGTAAGTGAGACTGCGTCAGGCGTAATTGTCGTATTTCACGATATAACCAAAGAAAAAGCCGAAGAGCGCGAAAAGGCCGAATTTATCAGCACCGCCAGTCATGAAATGCGCACACCAGTAGCATCAATTGAAGGATATCTAGGTTTAACTCTTAACCCAAGCACCGCCCAAATTGATGACAGGGCACGTGACTTTATTATGAAGGCGCACGAGTCAGCAGTTCACCTTGGCAGGTTATTTCAAGACCTGCTAGACATTTCCAAAGCTGACGATGGCAGGATGTCAAATAACCCAGTTATTATTAATATAATAGACTTTCTGGAAGAGATTGTTCAGGGTTTAAATCAAAAAGCAGAAGAAAAAAATCTAAAACTAAGTTTTATACCAAAATCAAGCACTAACGAAAGACTAATCACCCCTATTTATTACATACACTTGGATAAGGATCATGTTCGTGAGGTAATGGATAATTTAATCGAAAATGCTATAAAATACACTAAAGATGGCAAGATTGACGTTGATATAGCTGGCGATGATGATCATGTTGTTATTAGCATAAAAGACAGCGGTATTGGTATACCAGCCGAAGATATGCCACACCTTTTCCAAAAGTTCTATCGCGTTGAAAACAAAGATACTAACGAAATTGGCGGCACAGGCTTAGGATTATATTTATCACGCCGACTAGTTGAAATAATGGGCGGTCGTATTTGGGCTGAAAGTAAACATAATGCCGGCAGTACCTTCTTTGTCCAATTACCCCGAATAAATGACCAAGAGGCAGAAAATATAGCCAATCAGCAATTATTACAGCCAGCAGTTAATGAACAACCCAAAGCAGTAAATCAAAGTGTCACCAAACCAGCCAAAGATGTGCCAAGAGGTGAATCTTTAACCCCAGAGCAAATAGCAACCTATGTCGAACGACAAAAAGTCTTAGCTCAACAAGAAAAAGCAGAAACAAAAGAAGCAAATCAACAAACATAAGCATTGTGTTATAATTTTATAAAAAGGTAGTATAATAGGAGACAACATGACCAAGATAATGCTAGTCGAGGATGACAAAAGTCTGCGCGAAATATACGGCGTTCGGTTACAAGCCGAGGGTTATGATATCAAGTCAGCTGGCGATGGCGAGGAAGCTTTAGCTATGGCCATCAAAGAGCACCCCGATTTAATCCTTAGCGATGTTATGATGCCAAAAATTAGTGGCTTTGATATGCTTGATATATTGCGATCTACCCCAGAGACTAAAGATATAAAAGTAATCATGATGACAGCTCTTAGCAGTGAAGATCAACGCGCTCGCGGCGAAACTCTTGGAGCTAACCGTTATTTAGTCAAATCACAAGTTGGAATTGAAGATGTTGTTAGAACAATTCATGATCTATTAGGTGATGCGCCAAATAGTGCACCAGCCATCAATGTTTTCTCCGTACCTGTTACAAACGCACCAGTAGCAACTCCAACATCTTTAGTTATCGATCAGCCCACCGAGCAAGTCCTTGACATACCAGCTACAACTCTAACATCTACACCAGAGCCCATAACAGTGCCTCAGCCAACAGCACCTTTTTCAACTCCGATGACAACAGCGCCAGTTGAATCTATGCCGCCAATAACTACGCTTCAAGATGCGCCAGAACCAACACCAGCCCCAACAGTAGAACCAACCCAAGATATACCGGCAGAAACCACAACTCCAGTCGAACCGACTCCAGAACTAAGTATGTCTGATCTTATAAACCAAGAATTAAATAGCGCGGCTCCGACTACAACCCCACCTCAAATTTAACCTTATCTGTTATACTTATATTTAAATGACGGAAACCCCAACTAATAACTTATTGCGTCTAAATAAACACCTCGCCTTATCTTTAGGTGTATCTCGTCGCGAAGCCGATAATTTAATTGACCGAAAATCAGTCAAAATAAACGACCAAATTGCCACTTTGGGGGCAAGATTTAAAGATGGCGACATTATAACCGTCGATAATAAAAAAATAGCCTCAAAAACAGAATATCAATACATAGCTATTAACAAACCGATTGGCTATGTTTGTTCACGTCGCCAACAAGGTGATAATCCAACAATTTACGAACTATTACCAAAGCAATATCACGACCTAAAAACAGTCGGCCGTCTAGACCGTGACAGTAGTGGCATTATATTATTATCAAACGACGGCGATTTCACTTATAAGATGACGCATCCTAGCTTTAATAAAGTTAAAATTTATAATGTTCGACTGGCAGCCGACCTGGCGCCATTACATCAACAGATGATAAACGATTATGGCGTTACACTTGAAGACGGACCAAGCAAATTACAACTTGAACGAATGAGCGAAACTAACCGAAAAGACTGGATAGTTACAATGCACGAAGGTCGCAACCGCCAAATTCGTCGCACCTTTGGCGCACTTGGCTATACTGTAATAAAATTGCATCGCACAAATTTTGGCAATTATTCAGTTGGTGATATACTGCCCGGCAAATTCAAAATCGTTGATATTCAGTAGGTGATATACTCCTTCGTATATTGACTTTCTTGATATATTAGTTTAAAATATAGTCAAATATAACATAGTTATCAAAAAATGATAATAGTGCGATATTGGCTCTTTTTTAACTCGGAATCTTTGATATTAAGGCTAAAAGCCTAAATATAAATTTACTAGAAGGGTGGCATTTTAACATGGCCAAAGTCGTAGATATTTCTTCT
This sequence comes from uncultured bacterium, assembly GCA_903952435.1. GTDB lineage: Bacteria > Patescibacteriota > Saccharimonadia > Saccharimonadales > Saccharimonadaceae > UBA1547. Next base: position 127,062 of record CAJBFN010000002.1, on the reverse strand, counting down.
TTCAAGAAAGAAAGTATTAAAAACATTAAGCCAAGAAATGATGCATATGGAAGATGGGAGATAGAGCTCCAGGGTAGAATAAATTTAGCAAATACTACAAATAATTGCTTATCAATTTTCTATATGGCACCATACTCACAAAGTCCAGGCTTTACAGCAAGAAAACAAGCGATAACAAAAGCTATGATCTTATCCAAGAACCCTGAAGAGATACTTGAAACTTATCGAAATATCCGCCTTTACTACGAAGACAGTGATCTGATAAGCCAATGTGAGGGCAAGATCGATGAGATATTCATGGATAAAGACGTAGTCGAAAACATCTCAAAAATCTCCGCTAAAGAAATCGAGGATATGATGGAAAAAATCCCAGAACGCTGTCAAATCGCGCAAAATGCACTAAAAAAACCACAAAGATTACCGTATTAAAATTCAGCCGGCACCGTAATATTTTACGGTGCTTTTTTCTTACCCAAACCGCTTAAGCTCGTCAGTGGCGGTTTTCTCTGTTATAATAGCCCTAAATCATGGCCTCAAAATTACCAACAGTTGCAATCATCGGTCAGGCGAACGTCGGCAAAAGTTCGCTTTTTAACCGTATGGTGCGCTCACAACAGGCAATTGTTGCCCGTGAAGCCGGCACAACTCGTGATAATGTTTTAGGTCGCGTCGAATATCGCCATCATCAATTCTGGCTAGTTGATACTGCTGGATTGAAGGATGCTAGTGACGAATTTGAAGCCTCTATCCAAGATCAAATCACTGAAGCCGCTGAATCGGCCGACGTAATATTAGTCGTCGTCGACAGTAGCCAATATGCCAGCGACCAAGATCGTTTTGTTGCTAAAAAAGCCTTGCGCAGCAAAAAGCCAGTAATTTTATTGGCAAACAAAGCCGACCTAAAAGAAAGCTTGCCACTAGACGAGTTTAAACGCCTTGGAATCAAAGAGATTATTCGCACCAGTGCCGAGCACAACTTTGGCATAACAGACGCCCTAGACAGCATCATAGACCTAATCCCAGCCAAAAGCGAAGACGAACCAGACGAAATCTTGCGCGTTTCACTAATCGGCCGCCCAAATGTCGGCAAAAGCTATCTGTTTAACACCTTGGCCGGCAAGCAACAGGCGATTGTCGCTAATATCGCCGGTACTACCCGCGATGTTAACCGCATCGATATCAAATACGGCGGAAGAGATATTCAATTACTTGATACGGCTGGTATGCGCAAGCCAGGCAAACAAGAAGTCGGCATTGAAAAATTTAGCGTACTACGAACACTTGCGGCTATTGAAGAATCGGATATTTGTTTCTTACTAATGGACGCTAACGAATTAAACACCCAGTTAGACCAGCGAATCGCTGGCATTATTGACGAAGCAGGCAAAGGCATGGCAATTGTAGTCACAAAATGGGACAGCGTCGAAGGAAAAGACGCCTATACTCGCGACGCATTGGCACCAAAAATTAGCCGGACTTTCGACTTTACGCCTTGGGCACCACTCATTTTTACCAGTGCCGTAACTGGTCAAAACGTCACTAAATTATTTGATCTGGCCCTAGATATTGATGCCAGACGCAAACAAACTACTAAAACCCGCGTATTAAATGATTTACTACAGAAAAGCGTTCAATTTCATCCACCAGCCGGACTAAAAAATACCCATCCAAAGTTGCGTTATATGGTTCAAACCGACACAACACCTCCTTGGTTTGTAATTTATGGATCAAAACTAACGTTCCTTCACTGGAGCTATAAACGCTATCTCGAAAAGCAATTACGCGAAACTTACGATTACACTGGAACGCCAATCAAATTCAGTTTCCGTGACGAAAACCAAATAAAGGCAAATCGCGCCAAAGAGGCGCTTGATAACAGCAAGCCACGGGTGGCGGTTGGCGGGGCAGCACTCGATTTTGCGAAACGCCCCAAAGCGGTTCGAAAATCAGGGGCAGACCGACCGACAGGACCCGTCAAGATAAAGAAAGGCAAATAATGAAAATTATTTTAGCCCAGGGTAACCCAGAACCAGAATACACTGGATCACGTCATAATGTCGGATTTTTAGCCCTTAACAGTTTAGCTGAGAAATTCAACGGCGAATGGCTAGATAAACCAAAATTCTACGCATTTTTGTCCGAGATTACAATCGAAAATGAAAAAGTATTATTAGTAAAACCAAAAACTTTCTATAATGAAACCGGCAAAGCCGCCCGCAAATTCATTGATTTCTACAAGATTGACCAATCGGCCGACTTATTAGTTATACATGATGACCTAGCATTACCAATAGGAGCGCTTCGAATTCGTCAACAAGGTGGCGATGGCGGCAATAACGGTATTAAATCACTTAATTTTACAATTAATCCAAATTATACCCGAATCCGAATTGGCATCAGCAACGAACAATCTAAGATAATTGACGATACTAATTTTGTATTAGGAAAATTTAATACTGAAGAATCCGAAAAATTAAAAGATATAATAATTCCACAAGTTATCGAAATTGTTGAACAATTTTGTAAGAATAACCTAAAGCCAACCAGTCTCAAAATTTCAGAGTAAATTAAAGCCCCCTGCAAAAAAACAGGGGGCTATGGCCTATGTAGGCCTCAAGAGCAACTTAGCCGCGTAAGCAGCGCTAACTAAATTGCCAGAAAATGGCTATTTTTTTCTCATTTCTGAGACTGCCATAGGTATAAATACAATTCCAGTAATGACCAATCCTATAACATATAGAAAAGTTACCACTGTATACTGTATTGACACTTCGTAAGAGTCTAAAAAGATAATCATATCTAGACTGAAAATTTGGCATATCGTTCTAACCGAAATGGCTATAGAAACCATTATCAATCCTAATATGCCTAACTTCCAAACAGTCTGCTTTTTAGTCATCACTAAGATAATAATCGACACTAGACTGACTATTATACTCAATGCTAACTGTATGCTGTCGATTAAATCGAAACTGAAGCTATCAAAGAAATTAATAAAGAAATTAATCATTTGTTTACACATCCTAAATTTTAAATTTCGGTCCGATCATTTCGGTCCGATCGTTACAATCCAATTACTGCTATAATCAGATTAATTAACATAATAGCATTTTAGTGTCGTTTTGTCAATAGTATTTATGTTTTTAACGTGTAAAATCCAATAAAAAACGCCCGCAGCAAGGGTGGGCATCGCTGTGGGCGTATTTTACCCTTTAACCCACCCAAGGGGTAAGCGCGGAATCTCGAAATCTCGCAGATCCGGCTCGGTTAAAGGGATTAGTATATATACAATGCTGCTTGGTCGAACCAAAGTCTAAAGGGATGGAGGGTAGTCTACCCTAGAAACACATTGCATATACTCTAACTTATAAGTTAGGATAGGGGGGTATAAGGTGCTTTTGGTTAATCTCGCAATGTAACCAATCGAGACTGATATTAGCATAGATTTGACTTTATGTCAACACATTTGGACACAAAACGCATGAAAATCAATACAATATCACCCCTAGGCCATAAATATCTACAGATTATAGATACTATTGCAGCTAAGCCTAAAAGATTATACTTTATTGGCAAATTGCCCGAAACTCGTCAACCAACTGTAGCTATTGTTGGCACCCGCAAACCTACATCTTATGGCAGAGAAGTGACATACCAGATAGCTTATGACCTGGCAAAACGAGGAGTTATAGTCGTTAGTGGACTAGCATTAGGAGTTGACGGTATCGCTCATCGCGCCGCGCTAGACGCTGGCGGCACAACACTAGCGATCTTGGCAAACGGTGTGGATATTATTTATCCAGCCAGTCATAAAGAGCTGGCAAACAATATCATAAAAAATGGTGGCGCGATTATCAGTGACTACGAACCCGGGACTGCAGCACGCGACTTTCAGTTTATCGAGCGCAATCGAATCGTCAGTGGATTATCCGATGCGATTATAATAACCGAGGCAGCAATTCGCAGTGGAACGATGTCAACTGCTGCGCACGCTCTAGATCAGGGACGGGAAGTATTTGTAGTGCCTGGTAACATAACTAGTCCATTATCAGCTGGCTGCAATAAATTAATCAAACAAGGCGCAACGCCAATAACTTGCGCTGAAGATGTACTAGAAATTATTGCGCCAGACCTGTTGCAAGGCCAATCACTATTACCGCTGGGCGCCAATGCACTAGAAACTAAGATTATAAAATTATTACAATCCGGAGTCCGTGATGGAGATGATTTGCAAACTCAATCAGACGCCGAAATCAGCGAATTTTCTCAAACTATGACATTAATGGAAATAAATGGCGTAATTCGCGCCCTTGGTGGTAATCAGTGGACCTTGCGCTAGAGATCGCTTGGGGCTGGCGTCCAATCAGTAGCTATACTGCCTGTTTCAATTTTCCAATTTCTATAATCTAATTGAATTCCGCTGTAATTATTGCCCCCTATCCTATATCCCGAAGTATAGGTAAAAGTAAAATAAATTTTTGTCCAAGTATTAGCCGGTATACCAGTGTTAATACCCCTATTATTCCAAAAACTAACACTCCCGGCCGTAGGCACTCTTACTTCACAACTTATCGTGTAGGCCACACCAGGCGTTAAAGCTAATGCAGTCGTATTATTGTCATAAGTCGATACAGATGAAGTCGCAGTAACTCTCCAGTATGGTATAGTTTCGTCTGTCTTCTTTTCCGCGGTACCCATACCCACTTGATTAGGTACTGTTTTTAAATTTTGGCTATTAGGCAACAGATTTATGCCACTAGATAACACTGCACCTTTCTGAGTAATGCTATAAACCTTTGAATCTTTTGTGACGGATAACCCAAATGAAGACATGTTACCAATATAGCCAGTAAACACCATACCTTGACTGAACTTTAAACAGTTATTAGTATCAGGCACTGGTGACTTAGGACAATAAGTAGCATCGATTTCTGTAGGATAAGAACTATTTTGAACTTTATACATCTCTAATCTTTTATATGCATTATCTAAATCAAATTGAATAACAGCTAAACTGGCTTTTTGGGTAATGCCGTTATAAGACACAATTGTCACAGCAGCAAGGATACCAATAACAACTATCACTACCAATAGTTCAACTATTGTAAACCCTTTTGTTCCTATCTTATACATGAGTTAATTATAGCATTAGCATTTTGAATAATCTACAAAATGCTTGTTTACAAAACAAAACAAATTGCGTAGTATAGGGCATTGTCTATGAGCAAGAATCTAGTAATCGTCGAGTCACCAGCCAAAGCTAAAACTATCGAGAAGTATCTCGGCAGTGACTTTAAGGTGTTATCTAGCGTCGGACATATCCGTGGAATCGCAAAAAAAGTTAAGGGCGGCGCCGAATCAATCGATGTCAAAAACGGTTATAAGACAATCTACGAAGTCGATCCTGAAAAGAAAAAAATCATTGTCGGGCTTAAAAAAGCCGTTATTGAAGCTGAAACAGTCTGGCTAGCAACCGATGAAGACCGCGAAGGAGAGGCAATTGCCTGGCATCTTTGTGAAGTCTTGAAATTAGATATCAAAAAAACCAAACGTATCGTATTTCACGAAATCACAAAAACCGCTATCGAAGAGGCTGTTAAAAACCCGCGCACAATTGACATGGATCTGGTTGCCGCTCAACAAGCCCGACAAATTCTGGACCGACTTGTTGGTTTTGAATTGTCGCCAGTTGTTTGGCGTAAAGTCCCTGGTGGTAAATCTGCCGGCCGCGTGCAATCACCAGCTGTTAGATTATTAGTCGAACGCGAGCGCGAAATTGATGGCTTTAATGGATCATTTACATTTAAAGTTGTCGCCGAGTTCACTCACGGTAAAGATATAATCAAGGCCGAGTTGCCAAATCGATTTGAAACCGAGACAGAAGCTCAAAAATTTCTAGAAAGCTTACTAAACGCTAAATTTACAGTTTCAAATGTCACAACCAGCCCAACAACTCGAAATCCCGGCGTGCCATTTACAACCAGCACCTTGCAACAAGAAGCCAACAGTAAATTAGGCTTTAGTATTAAATCAACGATGTCTAGCGCCCAAAAATTATACCAAGACGGTAAGATTACCTATATGCGAACCGACTCGACCACATTAAGCGCCCAAGCTATCGCCGCCGCCACCGAATATATTAAGGGTAAATTTGGCGACAATTATAGCCAAGTTCGAAATTTTAAAACCAAAAGTGCCAGCGCCCAAGAAGCTCACGAAGCTATCCGCCCAACAGATATGTCACTAGAAAACGCCAGCAGCAATGGCTACGAGCAAAAATTATACGATCTTATTCGCCGCCGCACCCTTGCCAGCCAGATGTCTCCGGCTAAATTAGAAAAAACCGTTATAACTATCGATATATCAGATGCGAACGGCAAGGTTGCTACTTTGCAAAGCAATCTGCAGCCAGAGTTCGACAAGGCGTCGGGACCCTTGTTCGAACCCGGCGCGAAGCCTGCTTTGCGGGGTAGCAAACGAGCAAGCGATCTAGTTTTTGAAGCCAAAGGCGAAGTAATCATCTTTGACGGATTTTTAAAAGTCTATGGCGCCGGCAAAAAAGACGCTGAAATTTTGCCCGCAGTCTCAACAGGAGACGATCTTAACCTAGAATCAGCCAACGCTCGCCAAGTATTTGCCCGCCCACCAGCCAGATACAGTGAAGGTAGCTTGGTCAAAAAGCTTGAAGAATTAGGCATTGGCCGACCGTCAACCTATGCAACCATCATTAACACCGTCCAAGTCCGTGGCTACGCTGAAAAAGGCGAGGGCGAAGGCAATCCGCGCGATGTCATCACCTTGAACTTATCTAAAAATCAGATAAACCGCGAAATAATGACCGAAAAAACCGGTGCCGACCGAGGTAAACTTGTCCCAACCGCCGCTGGCGAAGTAGTTAGCGACTTTTTAATGAATCACTTTGATAAAATCGTTGATTACGGCTTTACAGCCAAAGTTGAAACCGGCTTTGACAAGATAGCAACTGGGGCTTTGGCGCGCAATACAATGCTAGACGGATTTTATATACCTTTCCATAAATTAATCGAGCAATCTGGTGGAATCGACCGCAGCACAGTTTCGCAGGCCCGTGAAATAGGCGTTGACCCAAAGACAGGCAAGCCAATTTTGGCCCGATTTGGCCGTTTTGGGCCAATGTTACAGCTAGGCAGTGGAGACAAAGACGAAGATAAGCCACAGTTTGCCCCAATGCCAGCCGGTCGTAAAATTGACAATGTAACGCTTGCCGAGGCCCTGCAAGCCTTTAGCTTGCCAAGAATCGTCGGTAATACCCCCGAAGGTATACCAATAAAGGCTAATATTGGTCGTTTTGGACCATATATTCAGATTGATAAACTATTTGTCAGTATAAAACCGCTAGACCCACACACAATTACACTTAGCGAATCGCTTGAAATGTATGCCAATAAATTAAAAAGTGAAGCTGAAAAAAATATCGCCGATTTTGGTGATGGAATTAAGATTTTAAAGGGTCGTTTTGGTATTTATATAACCGACGGCAGCAAAAACGTTAAACTACCAAAAGATCTAACAACAGATGAAATCAGCCATGAAAAGGCCAAAGAATTATTAAAAGACGCACCCGCAGGCAAAAAACGCCGTATTGTACGAAAAACTACAAAAAAAAGCCGTACAACAAAGAAGAAATAATAAAAGCCCTACAACACTATTTACATACAGTGTCTATTTGATGGTATAATGAATTGAGTATACGAGATACTTGACATAATAAAAACAATCTTTTACAATATAGATATATTTAAAATATAAAGTTAACTCTGAGGTGGTCAGAAGGAAAGACTAATTTATGAATAACCCATCAAATAGCGAACCAAAAATCGACTTAAAAAATAGTGTCAACGAGATACTATCTACTATCGACCAAGAACGAGAACGAGAAATCATAACTCGTCGCTTTGGTTTATATGACCGACGCGAAACTCTAGAGCAAATTGGCGAGCTATTAGGCATCACCCGTGAACGCGTCAGACAGCTTGAAAAGGCTATTCTTATTCGTCTAAAAATGGCGGCCGAAAATGGCAAAATCCAATCTGTATCAAATATTGAAAAAATTATTATTCGTAATCTAACCGACCTTGGCCGAACAGCCCGAGTTCAAGATCTAGCTGATGATTTATTGAAAAAAACCAGCGACCAACGCGAACGCGCCCACGTCGCTTTTGTTGCAGCCTTATCGCCAAATTTGACCGTTGTTGAAGAAAACGACAGTTATCACCATAGTGTTGGTATTCGTGAATATGGCGATGAAAAGAAAATACGCGGCCAAGTTGATGTAATCGTTGATGTAATTAAAAAACATGGCGAGCCACTAACCGTAGAACAACTACACGAGAAATTATCTTACGAACATCCAAATTATGTTCGCGGCCTAGCTAGCGTCTCAAAATCATTAGCTCATCTAAAAGACAGTTGGGGATTATTGAAATGGCCGACTGTTAATCCAAAAAATATTCGCGATAAAATCTTTGTTATCTTAACCGAAAATGAGAAACCAATGCACTTTAGCGAAATAGCTGGATCGATAAAAGATAGTAGCTTTAAACGCAAAGATGTTACAACCCAGGCAATACACAATGAATTAATCAAAGATTCTCGCTTTGTCCTAATCGGCCGCGGAATCTATGCATTAAGTAGCTGGGGATTTAACCGTGGCACTGTATCGGATATTATTGCCGACGTTCTTAAAAATTCTTCTGAACCATTACACCGTGATGAAATCGTTAAACGTGTACTTGCCAGTCGCCAAGTTAAAGAGACTACTATATTACTAAATCTTCAAAGTAAGCCGCAATTTAAGCGTGTCGCTAAAGCTACATACATCTTTGAACCAACATCAAACTAACATTGTCAATTTTACTCTGAAGTGAGACAATAAGGAAGTAAACCATGGGTATATTCTTATCTATTATTAGCTTCTTACTGCAGTGGTATGTATGGTTGCCGGTCGTGGCCGTCCTGGCTTTTTTAACTTGGCGTAATAATAAAAGCGTTGAAGAATTGGCTAATTTTGATAGCGACCTATTAATTCTTGAGATCCCAAAAGCTAACGATAAAAGTGAGCTAGCAGCCGAACAATTATTTGCCAGTCTTCATGGAATATTACGAGACAAAGAAGAATTAATTTTAAATAGTGGCGTTCAAGAACATTTAAGTCTTGAGATTGCATCTGTAAATGGTCAGATTCGTTTTTATGTCTGGGTACCAAAAGCCCTGCGCAGCTTTGTTGAGGGGCAAATATACTCTCAATATCCAACAGTTCAAATTCGAAAAGCCGAGGAAGATTATGTAAATCATGAACGCGAACATACAGTTGTTTATTCATCCGAAATTACATTGTCTGCCAGTGAAATGTTGCCAATAAAAACATTTCAAAACTTCGAGGTTGACCCACTAGCCGGCGTGACTGGCGCCTTAGCTAAGCTTGAGACAACCGGCGAAGAGGTCTGGATTCAAATTTTAGCCCGTCCAGTAGCCGACAGCTGGCACAAAGACTCCGACAATTGGATAAAAAGTATTAAAAAAGGTAAATCTTCAGGATTAATTAACGGAGAAAGTCTATCTTGGCTGGGCCAAATAGTAAAAGCTTTGTGGGTTCCGCCAGATGATAGTAAATCAGGCAGCGCCGTCAAAGAAGTTAGCGAACGAGACAAAACCCGAATATCCGAAGCTGAAAAAAAGGCCACAAAACTTGGTTATAAAGTTAAAATCCGCTTAGTCTATCTAGGGGAGAGCACTGTTAACGCTCGTTTAAGAATGCAAGCAATTGTTGGCACATTCAAACAGTTTAACAGCACCAACCTTAATGGATTCAAAATGTCAGCCGCTAGTTTTAAAAAAGAAGATATATTTGGCTACCGATCACGACACTTTGGCAAAAAAGAAGGTTTTATACTTAATATCGAAGAGCTGGCTAGTGTATTTCACTTGCCACATACTAACGTCGAGACTCCAAATGTAGTATGGGCTAGCAGTAAGACAGCTGAACCACCATCAAAATTACCAATAATTACTGGTAATAGCGCGATTGACGAAAATATTAGCGCCTTTGGCATGACCAATTTCCGCGGCATAAACCACCAATTCGGCATGTTGCGATCAGACCGATCAAGGCATGTTTATATTATTGGTCAAACTGGCGCCGGCAAAAGTGGTTTGCTAGAATTATTCGCCCTTAGCGATATTTTCCATGGTCACGGTTACGCGATAATCGACCCACACGGAGATTTTGCCGTTAATAACATGCGCTTTATACCAGGCAGTCGTTTAAGCGACGTAGTATATTTCAACCCAGCAGATACAGCTTATCCTCTAGGCTTTAACCCATTAGAGGTAACTAATCCTAACCAAAAAACCAATATCAGCTCTGAGGTTATTGGTGTTTTAAAGCGCATGTTCGGTGAAAGCTGGGGACCACGCCTAGAATATATCTTGCGCTATACAATTCTTGCACTACTAGACCGTCCAAGTACAACAATGCTTGATATAACCCGTATGTTAACAGATAAAAAATTTCGCCAAGAAACACTAGGCTACTGCCAAGATACGGTCGTCTTAAATTTCTGGAAAAATGAGTTTGCAACCTGGAATGATAAGTTCGTCGCCGAGGCGATTTCGCCAGTCCTAAATAAAGTCGGTGCCTTTACGGCCAACCCAATTATCCGTAATATTATTGGTCAGCCAAAATCCACCTTTAATATCCGCGAGATTATGGATCAGGGCAAAATCTTGATAGTTAATTTGTCAAAAGGCCTAATTGGCGAAGACAACGCTTCAATCCTTGGCGCCTTTATCGTCACCAAAATACAACTAGCATCCATGAGCCGAAGTGATATTGAGCGCGTTGAGGATCGCAGGCCATTCTATTTATATGTAGACGAATTTCAAAACTTTGCCACCGACTCATTTGCGACCATCTTGTCCGAGGCGCGCAAATATGGCCTAAACTTAACTGTAGCAAACCAATATATCAGCCAGATGAGCGAAAATGTCCGCGATGCAGTATTTGGTAACGTCGGCACAATGGTTTGTTTCCGAGTCTCAGCTGATGACGCACCGATCTTATCTAAACAGTTTGAGCCAGAATTCGAACCTAATGATTTATTGCAAATGCATAATCGTAATTTTGTTATTAATATGGTAATCAAAGGCGAAAAATCACCAGCTTTTAATGCTACAACTTTGACATTACCAAAACCACAGATTGATAACACTGGTAAAATTATCGAGAATACTCGCCGCAATTACAGCCGCCCTCGTGCCGAAATAGAGGAAGAGATATCCGAGGCCATCAGACCACCAGAAAGCCTTCAGAAGCCCGCTACCGCCCGCCCAGCAATGAATTGGCCCGAAGGCATTAAACCAATAAATAATACTGTCATAAAGGCAGTAGGGCACACTGCCGTAGTTCCCGCCCCTATTACAACAGATTTAAAATCAGATGATGCTCCAAGGCCAAAACGTAAACGAAACCGCAAACGAAAAACCAATGCACCACAAGATCAAAGCAGCCAACCAACAGCTCAAAAACAGGGCAGTAGTGACGATAACTCACTACAAATCAAGCACTAAACCTATCTAACTAAGCCAGACACAGTCAACTATAGATATATAGAACAAAAATAGAACATTTTAAATATGACGAAATTAGGCCGAGTAAGCCGCCGGCGCGAGCTAGCTTGATTTTAATTTCAATAAAAATTATGCGGCTCAAAAACCGATAAATTATAAAAAGCCAAAAACAAGCTAAAAAACACATACTGAACGTACGAAAAGAATATTGATATAAAAGCCAAGCAGCATAGAATAGGTCGATCGGCATTAATAGCTAGCAAAAAGTTAAATAACAATACAAATTCAAAACATAGACTTAACGTCGCACAATATATCTTTTACGACATTAGATATACTTACATAAGATGATTAGTAATGCGTCTAAGCATAACCCCAATCTGTAATTTCGCCCTAGAAAGAGTGTAGTGCCTGTATAAAAATATCGATTAACACTATTAATGTCGTTCTTTGTTTTATATTATCTAGTTGTTTATATATAAAAACCCTAAATATACCAATCGTTGTCATTTGTTGTAGTTTTTGGTCGTCATGCCTAATGTTTTCCACAGGCCACCTGTTCTCTGCCCGACTATGCACTATTTGCTTTTTTGTTATTTTGATATTAAAATATGTTTTTTATTATTCAACTATAATTTACTAAAATACGAACAAAATTAGAACATCAAGAAGGGTAACAGTGTAGTACCCTGGCTTTTGAATTTATTTATAAAATGCCTTACCACTAACCCTAATATCAATATACTGCGGCTTCTGGCCCTTACTGATAAAATATTTCAAAGCAACAACCATATCCTCTATTTGCTCCCCCACTGGCCTATCTATCGATAACTTAACCAAATAATCACCTTCTTTTATCCTCAATTCCAATTCCCTAGTGGTGCCCGACGGCAAGATCGCCTGGATTACGGTGTAGCCATTATTTGTAGCTTGAGCCACAGTTAGGCCTACGAAGCTTAAAAAGCGCTGACTAACAACCACATCGCCAGATTGTAAAGATACACCATTTTGATCGATTATCTGCACACTGGGGTCATTGAAATAATTCAAATTAAAAGATACGCCATTAGCATCCACAAAATATTGTTTATTATTTATCATCCATCCAGCGACTGGCTTCCTCATGGCAATACGAAATACGCTCACACCAAGGCCATCCGTGCCAGCTTGGCTAATATTCTCAACCTCTGGCATTTTATTAACTAAATAAGACCTTAGGGTATTTTGGTCTAAAAAGAACCTTAGTCGACCGATTGGATTGGCATCCAAATAATCCTGTATCACCTTTTCGTAACTAGATTTATCAATATTTTTTGAAGATGATATGGATCCGATAACACTAACTGAAACTTTTGCCGTCATATTTATAATCAATAGCCAAATGGTTAACGCCACCATTAAAACAATTAAAAAAATCGTTAACACTTTACGTCTTTTAATTGCCAAATGGTGAGTTTTTTGCCTAGGCGTAACTGACGATAAAGCACCAGAAATAGTTTGATTACGCTTGAAATTATCCGATAAATCAACCTTTACATCAACATCGGCTTCAAGCCGGCGCCTAGGAATTGTATTATCTTTTTTTCTTCTAAATAAACTCATATTGCTTATGGTTTATTATAATTTAATACTAGAAATAATCATATCCGCAACATCACGAGCAGCATTTGGACGAACAAAATTAGAAAATCTTATAGCCATCTTGTGTGAAGCTTCTGGACTGTGTAATATATCCTTTACGGCTGAAGCTAAAATTTTAGGGTCATTAACCATATCGGCCTCGCTTATGAACTTAACTGCTTCCTTTTCAAGATAAACATTAGTATTTTTTAACTGATGGTTGCCAGTCAACTTTTCATTAGGTATTAAAATAGTCGGCTTTACCAAAGATGCTAATTCCAATATAGTCGTAGCCCCAGCCCTAGCAATAACCACGTCTGCGGCACCCAATAAAGAAGCGACGTCGCTAGCTATAAATGAATGCAACTGGAACTTTTCATTATTAGCTGGCAAGATTGATTTTAATTCGTTATATTGCCCCACCCCAGATATCAGCACGACCGATCCAAGGCGAGTTAAGTCATCAAGCGCAACAACCGACGCATCATTAATACGTTGAGCGCCAAGACCACCGCCAGTTATAACTATTAAAGGCCGATTAGCCGCCACTCCCCATTTTAGCTTAGCCTCTTGTTTTTCTATATTAGAAAATTCGTGAAACTCATCGGATATAGGAATACCTGTGTAGATAGCCTTGCTGGCTGGATAAGAATAATACTTAAGTGGTGCGCCGGTTGCGATAACATTAGCCCATAAGCCCAAAACCCTATTCGTCAAACCTGGATGCGCATCAGAATCATGTATGACGAGAGGTATCCTTAAGATATGGGCCGCAAAACCAACCGGCAAACAAACATAGCCACCTTTTGCAAATATGACATCTGGTCGCCAAGCGATTAGTTTCATAAAACTTTGCAAAATACCAAACATTGTTAAGAATACATCTCTTATATTAAGTAGTACAAGGTTTCTCAAAAATAACTGCCTAGTAAAAGACAAATGACTATATCTACGTAATTTACCTGATATAATTATCGAAACTGGAATATTCTTGTCAAAATGGCCCATTATTGATTTTGCCTGCTCGGCAAATTTATAATCACACCAAAACCTAATTTGAACCCTCTTGTGGCTCTTTTTAATTTCGTCTAAAACTGCTACGACTGGCGTTACGTGTCCGCCCGATCCCCCGCCGACTGCCAAGATCTTCATATTTTGTCTCCTTTATATTTGACGAAAAAGTCGTGTATCTAGAAAGTTGAAAAGCCAATCCTAGTATAGCCGCGATAAACATCATACTGGTTCCGCCAAAGCTAAGTAATGGCAACGTAATCCCCGTCAAGGGCACTAGCCCTATCATTGACGCTACATTTAGCATAACATGTGCAGCCACCCAGCCAAAAATTCCAGCCATAACTAACCTTAATCTAATATCCTCTAGATGATCCATCGTCTTAAGCAGTCTTGTTAATAAAAATGTAAATAAAGCCAAGATAGTTATAAGCCCTATAAATCCAAAAGTTTCTCCAATAATTGCAAAGACCGAGTCATTTATTGCCTCTGGCAAATACCCCGTCGCTTGAACACTATTACCAATACCAACACCAAATATTCCACCGGTTCCAATCGCTAATTTTGCCTGCTCGACATGATAATTATCCTGATTTTTATCAATCGAACTAGATTGGTTATCGCCCTGCATAAAAGTCATAATTCGCTCCATGCGGTGTGGTGCCAAAATTATAACCGCCGACAACAAAATTCCAATCGCTGATAAAACAATCAGGCTATTTTTAAGATTAATCTTTCCAACCAGAAGCATGGTGGCAATTATACTCGTCATTGCTATGCCAGTTCCTAGGTCGTTTTGTATTATCACGATAAAAATTATCGACAAACCATAAACTAACGCTAGTGGTATTATTGTTTCTTTTAAATCATTCAATTTACCTTGCCTTATTTTATTACCCAAAAATAAAGATAAAAATACTAAAAGGCTAAATTTTAAGGCCTCGGACGGCTGAAAACTGCCAAGTACCCCAAGATTAAACCATCGAGCCGCACCAAGTGTTGCTCTAGCAATTTCAAGATTAGCTAGATTAGCCAAAGCTAATGACAAACAAAGGCTAAACGACGCTATCAGTAAAGGCTTGGCATATTTAGCGACAAATTTAAATGGAAAATTAGCAACAAATATAAATGCAACACTAGCAACCACAAGACTAGCTAATTGTTTTATAAAAAAATAAGTATCAGAATAATCACTACCATAGGCATTATTTAAAACATTTGCCCTTTGTGGGCCAATCGCATAAACTACAACCAACCCCAAAAGCATTAAAATACCCATAAAAACAACTATCTGATAGTCAGGCCTGTGACGACGAGAAAGGATTAAGTCGTCAGACAAAACTCCGTCCGATAAAGATTTTACGAGTTTTTTGCTCTCGAATAATCTCACTTAATAAAGCCTCCTGAAATTGCCAGTAGAACGCCAACAAATCCAGCCACACTAGCAATTACCCAAAAACGCATAGTAACTTTAGTTTCTGGCCAACCCTTAGCCTCCAGATGATGATGAACTGGCGCCGAAATGAAAATTTTACGTTTGAAAACTTTTTTACTAAAAATCTGAATCAAACTTGAACCAGCCTCGGCCACAAAAACTATACCAATAATCGGTAACAAAAATAACGAATTTGTTAACATTGCCACTACACCCAACGATGTACCTAATGCAAAACTACCTACATCGCCCATAAAAAACCTGGCAGGATAAATATTAAACCACAAATAACTTAGCAAAGCTCCGACAACAGTAAAACAAAAGCCAGCTAAAATTAATTGTGATTGAAATAGAGCAATTATTCCAAATGCACTAAAACTCATGCCGAGTAATCCGCCAGCTAGGCCATCTAAACCATCGCTAATATTGACCGCATTACCAGTCGCCACAACCACAAAAGCAAAGATTGGAATTATCAACCAGCCCAAATCCAAGCTACCCGAGAATGGTATATTAATTGTAGAAAAACCTAGCTTAGCAAAGAAAAACCAACCTAATGCCAATCCGATCGCCGTAATCATCGCAAATTTTATACTAGAACGAAGCCCAGCCACACCCTTGCCATTACCGCGAACATTTATAATGTCATCTAATAATCCGACGATAGCACCGCCAATTAACGCTGCCAATGGTAACCAAGTCTGTCCTCTATCCAGATTGAGCCCTAGCGTCATAATTGTAATAGCCAGCACAAAAATCGTACCCGCCATAGTAGGAATATTACGAGTAAACTTATCGGCATGTAATTTATTAAAAACTGTCAATTTTTCACCAGTAGTCGTGGTTGATCTTTGCTTTTTCCAAAATTTATATTTATAAGCTAAAAATGTATAAATTGGCGTAAGCAACATTGCCAACAAAAACGATCCTACACTTAATAAGAATGTTCCGTTTATATCTTTACCTATTTGAGCTATACCTTCTATCATATTTCCTATCCTTTCGGTTGTATTTTTAAGTAATCCAACATCCAATTTGATATATCTGTAAATATCGGTCCCGCCTCTTGCGACCCACGCATCGCTCGGTCCTCAGAGTCAGAGTATATCTTTACCATTATGACATAACTAGATAGATCTTCACTACCACCAAAACCAACATAAGATGCGATAGTCTTATTGGTCAAATATGCTCCATTCTGTGCTACTTCGGCAGTTCCTGTTTTGCCACCTATATAATAGCCCGGCTTATCAAGAGTTGAGGACGCCGATATCCTGACATTATGAATCATTTCACGCATTTGATCAGATGTGGATTTTGAAATTGAATTAGAATCAATCTTATAAGTGCTAGGTAAATAGACATTATCCTTGCCGATAATGCCGCCTATAACAGTAGGTTTATAATAATTACCACCATTAATCATTGAAGAAAAAGCCGCCGCCACTTGGACCATTGTTAAATCCAAGCCCTGGCCAAAAGTCATATTAGAGTAGCGGACTGCATTACCCTCAACTTCTTCTGGAGATATTATAGTTCCGCTAGCTTCGCCAGCCACTTCGACACCAGTCTTTTGGCCTAATTTAAATCTATTATAAAAGAAGTCATAAATTGTATTACGCGCCTCCCTGGTAATATTTTGACCGTCTCCTAGCTTTTGCGCGACAGTCACAGAACCAGTATTTAATGACCAATTTAATACCTGTTGCATAGTAAGTATACCGGTTCGGCCTAGAGTTGCATTAGATACTATTGCGTCATCAACCTGTATATGGTCTGTATTATTATATGTAGAAGTTGGAGTAATAACACCCTTCTCTATACCGGCCGAAAAAGTGAATGTCTTCACAATAGAAGCTGGCTCATAAGGTTTTGAAGCAACATTATTATTAAAAACAGCCGCATCTGAAACTTTATTAAACTCTGCTTGATTATATGTTGGCAAATTTGCCATAGCCATAATTTTACCAGTTTGTGGGTCCATAACAATAGCGCTAGCCTCATTAGCGCCCGTACGGGCTAAGGCATCTACCAAAGCCGTTTCAACACGGGATTGAACATTGCGATCAATGCTTAAAACTATATCTTCACCGTTTATTGCTGGACGATTAATATTATTATTACCAATTGTAAGTGGCACATTGCTTACATCAGTAACGGATTGCAATATACCATCAGTTCCAGTTAGTCTATCATTAAGTTTTTCCTCAACTCCATATTGTCCAAGACCTTCATTATTAACAAAGCCTAAGGTTTGCGATGCCAATTGACCCTCGGGATAAACCCTTTGGCTATTCTCCTGGAAGCCTATGCCCTTTAAATTCTCAGCCTTAATTTTATCAGCCTGAATCCTGGTAATTTTAGTAGCCAATATTTGATAGCGGCTATCTTTTTTATCCAATAAAGCCTGCAAATCCGCTCTGGCATTTCCACCAGCCACTTGCCTAATAACATCTATGATTTTATTACTATCATTGACCATTTGCGGATCAGCAAAAACAGTATAAACTATCTGGTTCATAACCATCGGTACGGGCGTTTCTCCATCTAAAGCATAAATAAGCCCTCGCTTAGCGGGGATTTTTAATCTTTTAACTTGCTCTGATTTAGCTACATCAACATAGTAACCATGCTGCAAAACCTGCAAATAAAAAAGCCTAGCAACAAATATAGCCATCATAGCTAACATTAGACCAGCTAGAACTTTTGATCGGCTACCCTTTTGCAATTCCAATTTCATAATAATTTTTAGTGAATATAGTCTGTCGCGACTGGTGTCGTCATAGTAGTAGCTATGCTGCTATTTTTAACTGTTTCAAGTGCAGTTAATCTGGCGTTTTCAACCTCTAGGTCACTTTTTTGAATATTCAAATCTGCAATTTGACTGTCAATTTTTTGCGCTGCGTAATCATAGCCAGTTGCGCGAGTCGCCTGTGTTAAATAAATTAACCCGAGTACTGTTATCATTAATGCGATTAACACGGTATGAGTGACAGGACCAAGTTTAATAGCTGAAGCAAAAGCCACAGTGTTTTGATTTCGTGACCAGTTTTGCTGACGGCGACTGACAAAATTTTGAGTACGTTGATAAGACATTTTTATTTTAATTTCTATTTATGTTTATTTAATTTTATAGACCTAGCCCTTTAGCCCCTGTAGAAGCAGGGGCTAAAGTTAAAAGCTATTTACTTGATTCTGACAGCGACAATCTGTGGAGTGTCGGTGCACTGTACTGGGATGTGAATTGGCATGGTGTCTTGCCCTTTCTTTTTTGTTTTGTTTTTATTTTTTCACTGCGACTCGTAATTTTGCACTACGAGATCGCGGGTTGTGAACGTCATTTAGGTTGCCCGCAATTGGCTTTTTAGTTATTGGTAGTAATTCTGCCTCTAGCCCGTTATCAAATTGATCTTTAAAATATCTTTTGATAAGTCGGTCCTCTAGACTATGAAAACTAATCACCCCTACTCGCCCATTCTTTTTTAAAAGTTTCGGCAGTAGCGGCAGCATATCTTCGATTTGTTTTAACTCGTCGTTGACTGCTATGCGGATTGCTTGAAAGGTACGCGTAGCCGGATGAATTTTCTTCCATTTGCCACGATAATTTTGCTTTATCAGATCGGCTAGTTCGCCTGTTGTGTATAATGGCCTGTTATTCACAATTGCCAAGGCAATTGATTTTGCCAGTCCAATTGGCTCTTCGCCATATTGACTGATGATATGCGCTAGTTTATCAGCCGAAGCAGTATTGACCAATTTCTCAGCCGTTAACTCTTGACCTCTATCCATTCGCATATCTAGCGGACCACTATTTGTAAAGGAAAACCCTCGGTCGCTCTGATCGAGCTGTGGTGATGACACCCCCAAATCAACTAATACAAGATCAAATTTTTGCCCTTCATCTGCCAGTTGCTTTGCAGCAGCAGCAAAATCAGTATGCAATAGCCTAGCGCCTTTGTCCGATAATGATTTTAAACGCCCCAAAGCGTAATCGTCACGATCAACCAAAACCGATTCAGCGTAATTGCCAGTTACTTCCAAGATTCGACTAGCGTGACCACCGTAACCAGCAGTTAGGTCAAGATAATTCTCGCCTTTTTGCGGTTGCAGTAATTCAAGTGTTGAATCTAGCAAGACTGGAACATGTAGAATTTGTGGTGGATGTTCTGTTATACTCATCGACTCTTATGATAACATAAGGTTCGATTTTCGAGATCACCTAACTGGTAGTAAAGCTGTTTGTTTTCGCATGTGTTTGTTTTTGATAAGTTTCCGAATAATCAGCATGGTTACCAAAAAAGTAAATCATATTGCTTAAATTATTCGGTTGAGAGACTTATGTGTGAGGTGGAGTTTATTTGGGAGGTGTGTTTTTTGAATAAGGTGCGCGAATTTTTTAATGTGGTTTCGTAGCCCACTGCCTGACTACCAGATAGTTGATCTCGAGAGTTTTTGTCCTTAATTTACATTAATTGTTAAAGAACGATTCGGATTGTTTTTTCTAAACGTCAGCTTTGGGCGCCAGAATGCGCCAATATGCGCCTGCCCTTACAGCAACCAGTTCGCGGTCAATACCAGCGTAATCAAGCAAATGTTGCTCGATTGTAACTCGACCTTGTTTTTGGTCAAGTTCCGCCTCGGTTTTGCCCATTCGAAATCGCACATTCAGATCGGCCGTCTTCTCATCAAGAATATTGCCGCCCAGTGCTGATTCGACTTCCCTATCCCAAACTTGTTTAGGATAAAGATGCAAATACTGGCCAAAGCCACGAGTTATCACTACTCCGCTGGCAAGTTCACTTCGAACTTCGGTAGGTATAGTTAAACGACGCTTATCGTCAAGCTTTCGTTCAAAATAATCTACACTTGCCATGGTTAGTTTTTCTCTTGGCCCCGTTTAGTTTATTTTTTTAATATTAGTGGTGTTTGTTTTTTTGGTGGTATTACCCACTTTTTTCCACTGAGTTAACTATACTACCCATTTTTACCCACTACAATACCCAATTTATATTTTCATGCCCAATTATGCTTATAGTTATACTCAGGTTTGTGGATAACCATTATTTTTAAAGATTGAAAAATAAAAAAATCACCCAGGTGATGTAGTGTTTTTAGCTATAAAGTCAGACCTAACGACTAGACATAAAAAAGAATACCGAAAACATAATTATTATAAAGGCCAAAGCTACATAAATACCAACATATGACACCTTTAGCCTACGGCCAGTTTCCGCAACCGTATTCTCGGGCAATATAGCCGCCATTTCATCCTTATAGCGATTAGTATTATGAACAACCAACGAACCAACTTTATTAATTATATTAAACAATTGTTGGACCAGTGAGATATTAGAAAAATCAAAATGTTTTGTAGAATAAATAAATAACTTATCATCAACAATCTCAGCGTCAAACTGACTTGATTGATCGATAAACATCGACATTAAGTCTGGAGAAAATACATATAATGCATCCTGCTCGTATTCTTTTGGGGCATACAAGGTAAAATATTTGTCAAAGTCCCCCTCCAAAGATAAAATCTGGCTATTATCAAAAGACATTGGTAAAGCAGATAAGCTCGCACCGAATAAAGATGTGTTATTGGACTTAGAATCTAGCACCATATGGGGCAGTTTTCTATTAAGCTGAATCATTATATAACCATAGCGATAATAAGTCGTGTCTGAATGTCTATCCTTTCCCGAGCCGCTACTTCTAGTAATTGTATATGTATAATTTGCGATTTCAAATGTAGGCTTCTTGGTTGTGTTTTTCAAGATGTCTTCCGCTATCCTAAGCTCACCAATATTAAATATCAGCCCACTATGCCCCGGATGAGATAAACTCAATTCAAAAGATAAATCATTAGCCTTGGTAAATCTAGAGAGCCTGACATTTTGTTCCCAGGTTTTTTTATCAGATTTAATACTATAAATAATACCGAAAGCTACCATTAAAAACATAAACATAATAAAAATTACCGGTACAATACCAAAATTCTCATCTTTAATTAAAAAAGGGATAACACTATAAAAAAGCACAAATAACATAGAAAATCCGACAATACAGGCGATAATCACGGCAATTATTTTAATATATTTAACTAAAAGACTTTTATTCTTTGGTTTATATATTTGTTTTAGCGATATAACATCAGCCTCTGTAACCACACTACTTAAAGCCGAAAAATCATACTTCATATAAACCTATTGTATCGCATCCTCGCCAAAATGCTTTTGCAAACGCATTACAATCGAACCTTCGTGACGACCTAGTAATTTACTTAGCTCTTTGACAGTCGCGCCATTTTGAAATTTTTCTTTTAGTAACGAATCTTGCGCCAATTCCCATGGCTTGTAGGCACTAGGGTAGGTCTCACGCATCTTGGCAATCTTTTCAGCCCAGCCGCTAGCTTTTTTAGATTTTTTAGGAACTTCAGTTTTTCGTTTTTTAATATTTTCTTCAAGGTGCGCAAATCGTTTTTTATCACGCGCAGCTTTGTCTCGCAACAAAACATCAATCGTTTGAGCATCTTCGCTAACTCGAAGCGCCATTTGATTTATTCCCGAAAGATACAAACTATTCAAATTTTTCACTCGGCTAAGTGCCACATATCCCATACCTTCAACAAAAGCTTTACGTAGATCAATCCTAGCGGCATCTAATGTCATCCCCTGGGATTTATGAACAGTAATCGCCCACGCTAGACGTAACGGAATTTGGGTTATACTGGCTCGCTTTTTTTCACCATCTCGCAGCTCCCAGGTATCAGGCGACATAGTTACTACTTTGCCATTTTTGAACTCCACAACTGGATATTCAGTCCCCGCTTCAAAATCCATCACCTGCCCCAAACTGCCATTGACGTATTTTTTATCTAAACTATTTTTGACAGCCATCACCAATGCGCCTTTTTTTAATCTTAAAGTGGCCGGCGCTAAAACTGATCGTTGCAGATTTTCGATGTAATTTTTACCACCTTTTGTAGATTGTATATAAAAAACTTCGTCACCTTCTAGTAGTTCTAGTTTTGCTTCATTTAAGTGATCGACATCGACGTTAACAGTATGAAGCTCGGTTAGTAGTTCATCAGTATCTGGCTGCACATCGACTCTGGCTAGCAAACTCTCGGCATGATTACGTCTTAACTCGCCCGCCCTCAAAGCATTCAATATATCCAATAACACCTCATCATCTTGTCGATGCTGTTCTTCTAAATAACAAATTGTTGGATCAAGCTCTTGCCAAACGTTACTATTGACTATAAAACCACCAGCCCGCGAGTCGCCTCTGTTAATTGGTGGCAATTGAAAAAAGTCACCACTCATAATAACCTGAATGCCACCAAATGGTTCGTCACATTTTCGAACTGCTCGGCAAACTTCATCAACCATATCAAGGCGATAATCATGCAACATACTAACCTCGTCAATAATAAGAGTGTCAGTCTTGGCAATAATTTCAATGCGGCCTTTTGACATATGCTCAACAAAACCCGGCTCAAGACTGTCATTGATGCCGATTCCGCTCCATGAGTGAATAGTCGTTCCGCCCAAATGTGTCGCCGCCAGACCTGTCGTAGCCGTAACCGAGACATGCTTGCCTTCGCTTTTAGACAAGCGAATAAATTGATTTAAAACAAAGGTCTTGCCAGCCCCTGCTGGGCCAGTTAGTAGCACGCTTTCTCCTGAAAGCATTATCTCGAGCGCCAATCCCTGATTCATTACAATTAATTATAACCTAAATCTGTCTATAAATCATGTTAGAGTAGCCGACGCAATTGATTTGCAAGATAATCTGCAGCCCAAGTCTAACAAGGCGCCGGGGCCCTTGTTCAGAACTGGAGCGAAGCCCTATCTTGCAAATTAATTGCCGATGATACAACCTTCTAGCCCCTTGGCGGTTCACCTTCCGGATCGTCAAGTAATTTCTTTGATTTTACCTCGTAGCGACGCCCGGTAATTTCACTAGTAATATAATCTTCATTAATTAAATTAACAAATGTATCCAGATCATTACCATCCATAATAATAATAGCACCGGAATCATCGGTCATTAATTCCAATTGCATATTATCTGAATATTCAACTACTTGTTCCTGGGTAATCGCGCCGACTTCAATTTTTTGCAATTTATTAACTGTTTTTTTACGTTCACGAACTAGTGATTGTAAATCCATACCATCTGGGAAACTTAGCCTAAATTGCTTTTCAATCTCGGCAACTTTTTTATCAGCCAAAGCCTGCTTTTTAAAGTCATAATTAAAGATGCGCTCAAATTTACCTTCATTAAATGCAAATATATTACCGTCAACAATCAGAACCTGATTATCTACCGGTACCTTCATACCAACCTCAGCCTGAAAAGCACCAAATTTACCGTCTCGAAATTCCCAAGCCGTCGAACCTTTCAGTACACTTCCCTGCGATATTTGTTTAATTACATAAAAAGGCTTCTTAGAATTATTCTTATCCGTGAAACGCGCCATAATACCTTTAATACGCTTGAACTCGTGTTCAGATTCACTAAACTCGACAATATCGCTACGTTGATGTTCGATTAAATGCAATAAAGTTTCGGCCCGACCTACATTTTCTAAATCCGTACGCAACAAAACATTATCTTCGCCCTCCGACAGCTCAAAATCACGAACCGACAAGCCAGTACCAGCGCCCATATTCACAAAATTTATTAGGTCGTACAAAAACAAAGGTTTTATTTGTGAGTTCAATTCGCTACTGAAACTAGTAGTGTATGGCGTGTAGTGTTTGTTAAACAAAAAAAACTCAACATCCAATTCTTTCTTAACGCCATCGATATTATTAGCCCATAAAAAAATATCAAATTTATCATCATTTTTTTCCATAAATGTCTCTTTCTTTAAAAATTAAATATTATCCGCCAAATAACCGTCGAGCTTACCCTCACGCGCTTTATTAGCCCATTTATCAGCCAGTTCGTTACTGATATTACCAACATGACCACGCACCCAAACCAACTCAGCTTTTGATTGCAAGTATAAATTATGAGCCTCTTGAACTAATTCAAGGTTTTTAATATCACCACCTTTTTTCTTCCAGCCATTAGCTTCCCACGACTTGCCCCATTTAGTAATCACATTAACCCAAAATTCACTGTCGCTATAAATCTGGCATTCTTGGCCAGCCGCATCTTTTAAGGCGGCTATCATCGCCCTGCCCTCCATGCGGATATTAGTTGACATTTCTTCGTTGCCTACAATAACTGGTTTTGCGTCTTTTATCACTGCAAATCCACCCGGACCAGGATTAGGGCTGCAGCTTCCATCTGTGTAATAAATAATCATTATTAACCATTTTAGCATGAGTTGAATTATTTACTTGCACGCAATAAAGCATAAGCGCATAATATAGAAAATGGGCGTGGGGCCCAGAAAGGAAAAATATGTCAAAAGGACAAGACAAGAAAAAAGCCATCAAGAAACCTAAAAAAGTCGTTAAAAAGTAATTAAAATAAATAAACGCCGAAACTGGCGTTTATTTATTTTTACTTAATAACAGCCTTTTCCTGATAAAAATTATTAAAGTTAAATTTAAATTATTAGCCACTAGAAACAATGGAAATAGAAATGATGTAATTTGCCAACTATCTAAAACCAAAACTGTAAATAACGCGCCTAAAAAGCCCATGAAAAAAGCCGATCCGGTCTCTTCTTCTGGAGACTTCCAGCAATGAATAGTAGTCGGAATGCCACCTATAAAATCAATAGAAACCATTATTACGACAGCGATAACCGGTGAGTCAAAAACGCTCCATAATATTATGCCAATAAGGACACCGATCAGGCATAAAACATCTAGGATATTAAATTTTTTATTACCATTTTTCCAACCCAATATGGCTATCGATAAAGAGCCTAGGCTGGCAAATAATAAAAGTGCAGCAGTGGCGTATTGGCCTTCGACAAATGACGCGACTAAGGATATAAATGTCAACAATGACCAAACGCCCCAAGTTACTACTTTTGGTTTTGTCTTATTTTTAATTACATTTAAAAGATAAGGTACTGCAGAAATAATAGTTAATAAACTACTCAGAATAATAAAAACTGTTTTCATGCCCACCATTTTATTGTTTAAAGCTCGCTAATAGCTACACGTTTTTGCTCGGTGCTGTCACGATCACGGATTGTCACTGTATCGTTCTCAAGTGTATCGAAGTCAATTACAACACAATATGGCGTACCAATTTCATCTTGTCGACGATAGCGTTTACCAATATTACCGTTATCATCCCACATAACTGCGCCAAATTTCTTTTTCAGAATCGCATAAACTTCCCTGGCCTTAGCGACTAACTCTGGTTTGTTTTTTAGTAATGGAGAAACGGCATATTTAACTGGCGCTAGATGCTCGGGTAATTTCAAATAAACTCGTTTTTCGCCGTTAACTTCATCTTCCTGATAAGCCGTCGACAAAACAGCCATAATCGCCCGCTCGACACCAAATGACGGCTCAATAACATGAGGAACTAATTTTTGATTCGTACCTTTAATTATATAGTCCATATTTTTGCCAGATTCGCGTTGGATATTACCAAGGTCAAAATCAGTACGATAAGCAAGACCTAGTAGCTCTTCGCGACCAATCGGAAAATCAAACATAAAATCGATTGTTCGTTTGCTGTAATGTGCTAATTTATCAGCCGGAATCTCATCCTCGTGAACGAACTCGCGTGGCAAACCGATCGCCTCGCACCAATCCCAAACCAATTTTCGCCACATATCAAACGACTCTTCCCAGTTAGCAGGATCAACAAAATATTCAATTTCCATTTGTTCAAATTCGCGTGACCGAAACACAAAATCGCGTGGGCTAATCTCGTTTCTAAACGCCTTGCCCTGCTGCGCAATACCAAATGGCAAATCTGGGTAAAAACAATCAACGATATTTTTATAATTAGTAAAAATACCTTGTGCGGTTTCTGGGCGTAGATAGCTAACACTATTTTCATCTTCAACCGGCCCGACATTCGTCTTGAACATCATATTAAATTGTCGCGCCTCGCCCATAGTGCCGACTTTGCCGCAATTTGGGCAGGTGTCATTTTTTATATGATCAGCCCTAAAACGGCCCTTACACTCACTGCACTCGACCATCGGATCACTAAATGTGTCAACATGGCCACTCGCCTTCCAGACTTTCTGGTTCATTAATATAGCCGCATCAACACCAAACATATCTTCGCGGTCCAGCACAAACATCTTCCACCAAAGATTCATGATATTGCGCTTTAGTGCCACGCCTAATGGACCAAAGTCCCAAGTACCGCTAAGGCCACCATATATATCACTGCCGTTATAAATAAACCCTCGACGCTTTGCCAAAGATACAATTGCTTCCATTTTTTCGTTCTTGTTATTTTTATCGTTCATAGTTGAAATCTATTATAACAGCATTGATGAATTACATAAAATATGTTATAGTTTTTACATTCCAAAAAACATTTAGGAGGTGTTGAAATTGGTAGGACCATATATCGAAATGTTCGATATGACTTTAAAAATTAGAAAAAAGCAGTACAAGTGGCTAATCAAGAAAGTTGACGCAAACCTTTGCTTCCATTCTGCCGATACAAATATAATGTTTTGGTCAGAATTCAGCATAGCAGTTCGCGAATCAATTAGGCCAGAAAAAATCTACAAAAGATTAACTTTTATAAAAGAGAAAATGGTCAAATGCGACAACTTCTATAAAGGAGAAATGGCCCGCTGGCATCTTGAAAATGCCATATACTGGATTAAATATTATAATCCAAACTTGGCATTGGACGAAGTCCAGATGATAAAAGAGCTAGCCGTAGACAAAAGAGCATGGGGAACTTTTGGTACCACCTTCTTCAATATTAAAACCGATATGGCTGAAGGGATCGCAAATTACCAAAAAGGTTCGACTTGGCCAGCGACACAAAAGCTACATCAAGCACTTTCTGGATGCAACAGCCTTGATGACGACAGTAGAGTCGAGAAATACCTGTCAATAACCGATCTTTATCGATTAAAAATCATGGTAAAGACCGGAAATAAAACTAAAGAAAGGTATTTTTTGGCCAAAAAAATCATCGGTGGTTATTACATTGATTTTGACGATTGGAGCGGGGGCAGCAAGCCAAAATATATGGCCGGCAGCCCGCATACAATCATCCGTCTTAGGGCTCGCCTGATCAATATCAGTAAAACCGCAAACAAATTTGATGACTGGTTATCAAAAACGTTCACAAAAATTTAACTCCTACCCGCCACGAAAAGTGGCGGGATTTTTCTTTTTCTAAGCCCTAATCGCGGCGTGCCGTCTAGCGACCATTAAACAATCAGGCAAAATATCATTTATGCCCCCGACTTGAACCAAAACTTTTAATGATCTTGACTCAATTAATCTTAATAATTTTATTTGGTCAGAGCCAATATCACCATTCTCAGCCAACCTCAAACCCTTGTCCTCATCTGAATACTGATATTTATTATCCGCAGATAATTTATTACCATCGACATCATACTGCAAGCTTAAACCGTGCCCTAAAACTTCCGCATAGTGCAAGTAAAACCAAGTTTGTATCAGACTAAGTGGTATCGTAACTGTGTCCAGCCCAGCCAAAACTTCCGCCAAAACATCATACCAATCTACACCATCAACCATTTCGCTAGCACCAGAAACTAACTTAGTTACTAAGTATGCAAATTGCATTCGATCATAGTCGCTCATTATATTTTTATAAAATTTAATTAACCTAGACGAAGTTAAAACGCCTAAATCACCCTTACCCTCGCCTATAACAACATCGCAGACAGCAAACAATTCAATACCACCGGCTAGTTTACTTTTCTCTTTTCTGACGCCACGTGCCATAACGCTCATTTTACCAATTGGCGTCATCAATTGAAGTATCCGATCAGTTTCGCCATAATTAGTTCGACGCAAAACTATCGCTTGGATTTTAGTTGTTTTCATTACAACACTCTCGATAATGCCACTACTAGATCATCCGGCGTCATAATAGTCTTGTCTATTATCTGCTTTACGCCATAAGGTGCTAAATTTTCTAGCGACAATTCGCTAGCCAAACTAGTACACAATATGATCGGTATAACACCAGTATCGCCATAAGACTGAAGCTCATTCAAAAATGCAAAAGCCGTGCTGCCAGTCAATAAAACATCTAGAATAATAGCGTCAGGCATTTGATCATCAACCGCGTCAATCGCGTCTAGCGCGTTTAATGCAACGGTTGTTTTATAACCGGCGCCGGTTAAGACTCTGGAATAATTTTCAGCCAGCCACTTATCGTCTTCAACAATTAAAACTGATTTCATAATAAACTAAGTTGTGACGAAGCCTGCAAATCAACATAAAAAGTTGCGCCGTCTCGATGTTTTATAGCGCCAATCTTGCCATTCATAGCCTCAGCAAATTGACTGGCGATATACAAACCTAGCCCACTGCTTTGCGGCCTAGAATTAATCGGCACACTAGATTTTAATAACCGACCGCGCAGCGATCGCCACAAATCACTAGACAAAGCTGGGCCATAATCGCGAACTCCAAGTCTAATTATTTTGCCAGCACTCAAAGCTTTTATCTGAATCTCGACAGCCGCATCGCTGCCGGCATAATTGATCGCATTATCACTAAAATTCATAATTATTCGTCGAAGCAAATCACGATTAGCCACCAGCAAAAGCGGATGCTTGCAGGATTTTAATTTAATATCAAGATTATTGGCCTGCAAAATCGGTCGTAACTCACAAACTATGTCTTTACATAATTGCGTCGGGTTGATTGGCTCGATATCAAACATAGCATCGGATAATCTGGCAACTTTTGTTAAATCATTAGTTAAACGCAAAGCCTGCTCGCTAGTTAAAACAATTTGGCGCAACATTCTGTGTTTTTCAGTTTCCGAAACTTCAGCATTTTCAAGCATCAAGGATAATTGCCTGACCAAGACTAAGGGCGATTTTAGCTCATGAGCGGCCGCCGAAATCGATGATAAACCATCAAAAACCTGATCACTACCCTGCTTCGCCTCATCCATATAATATTATTGTAACACGCTAGATTTTATTGATTAAATATAATCTGTACGATTGATTCTTTTTGACTAGTTTTAAATCTGTAAAATCACCAGCAAAGCTCAGTAGGTAAACTGAATGTCCTATACGATTTACCTCTTTTCGCAATCGCCTAGTAATGTTTTTTATATCCCGAGTGACCGAAAAAACATAAATAATCGTCGTATCATCGGGGATTTTTGCCGACCAAAAATCAGCCAAATGAACCGTAATTTTTTTATTTTTAAACGATAAAAATCGCGAAATAAACACCAGTAATGGGTTAATTTCATAACCAATCGATCTGGCGCCTAATTTGGACGCTTCACGCAAAACCACACCGTCACCACTGCCAATATCTATCAGCACATCTTTTGATGTTATTTTATAAAGATCCGTAAATGCCTGACGAATATATTTTTTTTGACTTGGCACATATGGTGATCCACGAAAGACAACTAGCCCAAAAACCAGGAAAACCGCCAAACAAATCCAAAAAAACGTCATCTATTTATCAAACTTTTGTTTTACAATTTCAATCTCATTTTTTAATGACGATAAATCTTTTTCGATTTCGATTGCTAACTTTTCAGCTTCTTTAAATTTATCCAGTGCCAATTCTAATTTAAAATCCCCGCCATCAAACCACTCAACCAGTTTTGTTAATCTGATAGTTTTTTCAGATATCGATTCATTTTTTACTGACATTTTTTACCTCTGCTTTCATTATAATATTACTTGTTTCAATCTCAATCGTTGAGCCAATTTTAATTTCACCACGCAGCAACGCATACCCCCTAGCTAAAACATTTTCGGGATTTAATTGCGCTAATAAACTTTTAATTGATATAACGTTTTTAAACTGGTCACTTAAAGCCGATTCAATATTTTCAATCGCACCCATCATTAAATCACCCAAGGCTCGCTTTTGATTATCAATTATCTGCAATATTCTTGGCAACAAATAATTAATCTGATTTTTAACAGCTCTAATGATTTCGTTTTTGTCAGGCACTAATATCTGAGCGGCATTACTAGGTGTTGACGCCCTAACATCGGCCGCCAAATCAGCCAAACTTTCATCAATCTCGTGACCAACACCGACCAAAGTCGGAATACGACTACCGGCGATCGCTCGAACCAATAATTCATCATTAAAAGCCGACAAATCATCGGCACTACCACCGCCACGAATAATTACCAAACCCTCAGGTAATACCTCTTGCTGATTAAAATAACTTATCGCCCTAATAATTTGATCTGGAGCATCCGCGCCTTGGACTAAAGTCTGAGCTACATCAATCTTAACACCACCCCAACGATCATTTAGTATCTTTATAAAATCAGCATAACCGGCCGCCTGGACGCTACTAATTACTGCTATATGACTCGGAATAATCGGCAATTTTCGTTTTCGCTCAGACGCAAACAAACCCTCTGCATCTAATTTAGCTTTTAATATTTCAAAGCTCTTTTTTAACGAACCTTCCCCGCTTGGCCTAATTGATTTTATAGTTAGACTAAACTTACCCCACTGGGTTATTTTTGGCGTCGCCGAAATTATAACTTTCATGCCATCCTCGATTGGCGTGCGCATCTGCCAAACAGTCATAAAACAACCAATGCTGCCGCCAGCATCTTTAATATCGAAAAATACGAACTTTCCCTGATTTATTTTTAGCGATGCAACCTCGCCTTCTATTTCGACCGTGGGATAAGCATACTCAAAAGTCTGATTAACTACAGCTATAAAATCACTAACACTAAATATTAGTTGAGGTGTTTGGTTTGCCATACTTATTAATCGTTAATTGATAGAACACATAGCCAGATGCAATCGTGCCCAATAGTAATACTACCCGAGCCAATAACGTGCCTGCAATCGCTGCCTCGGCTGGCACGCCGGCAGATATTAAAAATGTAATCATCACCGCTTCGTAAACACCAGTACCGCCAGGAGTAACAGCCAATGCACTAGCAACAGCCGCAACACCAAACGCAACAAACAAAATAGCTGGGCTAACTATAAATCCCAATGCCCAGAATGCGACAAACAACAACATAACATCAAACACATTAAAAACTAATGCCCAAATAAATGGCTTTTTTAATATCTTTTTATCAGCCAATATAGCTAGATAGTCATGATGCATCTCGGTAAAGAAAGCCTCGACTTTTTCTGGTTTTAAGCATTTAGATTTTTTGCCGCGAGTTATTTTACAAACAACTTTATTTATTAACTTTGTTATCCAACCAGAAAATTTAATCAATCGCCGATGATTGCTCATCGCGTACGCGAACAATGCAATAATAACAATGATCAATAACAATAATAATGCGCTCATAAATATAATCGTTCGATTAATCTTCTGGTCTAAAATCAACAAGAAAACCGACAACACTAAAAATCCCAAGAAAACTATAAAAGCCGCCGCAAACCTAACCATCTGTGCCATAGTCGCTCGACCCAAACTAACTCCAAATCGTTTCAATGACCAACATAAATACGAGAACCCGATTGCGTCTCCTGTCGTCGGGAAAACATGATTCACAAAATTAAACTCCAACGCCACACGGGTCATTTGGCTTTGTTTTGCACCTTTCAGATCACCTTTTGATCGCAAATATGAGAAAATCATACCGCCAGTTGCGAAATAACTGATAAATTGAATTGGTATCATCAATAGCAATATCCAAATATTAACGCTGCCTAGCAAATTCCAGGCTTGGACTATCTTATCCCAACCTAAAAATATGACTAATGCGACTAATACTACAGTGATGATCGACGCCCAAAAACGAAATGACATATTACTAATAATTATAGCATCTAAATACTCCTTTCAAGGTATAATAAACATATGTATATTGCAATTTTAGGACGACAGCCGGCCATTGGGATCGCCGAGTTAGAACAAGTTTTTGGCGGAAAATCCGTTAATCTATTTTCGGACCAGACAGCAACTATCGAAACTGAAAATTTTGAAGTTCAAGATCTTGGCGGCACACCAAAAGCCGGCAGAGTTATTATGGAACTTCCCAGAAGCGACTGGCACCAAATTAGCCAAAAAATAGTTAGTTTTTATATGAGCGAGTGGTCGAAATTTGACGGCAAAATCACCCTTGGGATTAGCACCTACAACTGTGCTATTAGCCCACGAGAAGTCCAAAAAACTGGCATTATCTTAAAACAAAAATTAAAAAAATACGGCATCAGTTTGCGATTAATTCCAAATACCGACTCGGCCCTAAATAGCGCCGTCAGTCATCATAATAAACTTGGTTTGTCACCGAACAAAGTCGAATTATTAATTATTAAAGGTAATAATGGCCGAGTTATAATCGCCGAAAGTACCGGCGCCCAAAATATCACCGCCTATGCCAAACGCGATCAAGGCCGACCAAAACGCGATGCCTTTGTTGGAATGTTGCCGCCAAAACTTGCCCAGATAATGGTTAATTTAACCGGCCTCGCCAGCAAAAATCAAGAAAAAAGAATCCTGGATCCATTTTGCGGCACCGGCGTAATATTACAAGAAGCAGCCCTACTAGGTTTTGCCGTCTATGGCACAGATTTAGCTGAAAAAATGGTTCGCTACAGTCGCGAAAACCTTAATTGGTTAGCTGATAGTCACAATAAGGTTTTCGATTGGTATTTGCATGAAGGTGATGCCATGACAACAAAATGGCAACAACCTATCGACGCCATTGTTTGCGAAACCTACTTGGGACAGCCATTCAGTGCACCTCCATCACCTGTTAAATTAGATGAAGTAGTAAAAAATTGCGACCATATTATTGATGAGTTTTTGAAGAATCTAGCACCGCAAATAAAGACCGGCACACCAATTTGTTTGGCCGTGCCAGCTTGGCGTAGTAAAAACGGACAATTCACCCACCTACCGCTAACCTCAACTATCGCTCGGCTGGGCTATAAAATACACGAATTTTATAACGTATCGCAAAATGACCTTTTGTATTACCGTGAAGACCAAATTGTTGCTCGTAAATTATTGGTTTTAATTCGCGCCTAAAACCTTGACGCTAACCCCTATATTTGGTATAGTTAATTAGATTTTATTATAAATTTTTAAGGAGTCATCCAAATGTCACATGTCAAAGCTGGCGGTTCAGCTAAAAATGTTAAAAATAGTCCTGGTCAACGACTTGGCGTCAAGCGCTTTGGTGGCCAATCTGTTCGAACAGGTGAAGTTTTAATACGCCAAACTGGTTCAACTAAAATAGCAGGTCCTGGCACATTTATGAGCCGCGATTATACTATTCACGCCTCCCAAGATGGTATTGTTAGCTTCAAAAAAGTCAGCAAAAGCCGCTTTACAGGCAAAACCGAACCTCGCACTCAAGTTGCAGTTCAATAATTCAACAAAGACAATAAAAAAACCGCCCAACCCGGGCGGTTTTTTATTTATAAGTTTATTACTTCATCCCAAGATGATGCTTAACGCGATCAACTACGTCACCAATAACAACTTGTGATTTAACAAGATAGTCGTCAACACCTAGTGACTCGGCACGCTCTTTGTCTTTTGGCTGACTTAAAGCTGTCAACATTATAACTAAGATGTCTTTGGTTGCTGGTGTATTTTTTAATATATCAAGCACATCAAAACCGCTAACTTTTGGCATCATAGCGTCTAGCAATATCAAATCAGGTTTAAAATCGATAGCTACAGAAAGAGCTTTCTCGCCATTGTTTACATCTTTAGTTTCAAAGCCTTCCATCTCGAGCCTTGTTTTATAAACACTTGATAGTGCTTCGTCGTCCTCAACTAGTAAAATCTTCTTTTTATTCATCTAACTCTATACTACTACATATGACCGTAAAAACACAAGCAATTAAAAACCAAGTGATTTTTTAGCAGCGTCCAATTGAGTATCAAAGCCCCTATCAATATCAGCCTGGGTCAAGGTTACGGTAATGTCAGGCTCAAAACCATTTTTATCTACATTAGTATCATTAGGCGTATACCATTTAGCAATCGTAACCTTTAACTCTGCTCCACTACTAAGTGATGCCAATTGTTGCATGCTTCCCTTGCCAAAGGTTTTTTCACCAACTAATTTTGCGGCATTATTATCGCGCAATGCACCGGCCACAATTTCACTAGCGCTAGCGCTGCCACCATTTACCAAAACTGCCGTCGGTATACCATTCAAAATAGCGTTATTGCCAGTTGTGATTACATCCTGGACTACACCCCCTGATTTTTGGGTCATAACCGTCTTATTATCTAGCCACAAGCCAGCGACGTCTCTGGCTGCGTCAACATAACCGCCTCCATCACCGCGAAGATCTAATATTACAGCTTTGATATTTTGCTTTATAAATCCCTGGGCTGCAAGTCGCGCCAAGCTACCAGTTTTTTCGTCAAAACGGCTAATCGTCAAAATCCCAACCCCATCAACAACACTACTATCGACGCTGGGGTTATCTATTATTGCACGAGTTATCGTAAATTCTTTTATCTCACTACCACGCTGAATAGATAATTTAACCGTTGTGCCGGCGTCGCCACGAATGTTACTAACGGCCTTATCAACCGTCCAACCATCAGTTGATTGATCATTAATGCCTAAAACAATATCATCAGCGTTAAGGCCGGCTTTTTCGGCTGGATTATTTTTTAATGCTCGTATAATAACAACTTTATTGTTTTTTATACCAATCTCAGCGCCAATGCCGCCACCAATATTACCAGTCAGACTGTTGTTAAAATCAATCACCTCTTTAGAACTCATATATATCGTGTAGTCATCGCCTGCAGCTGCAACCATCCCGCGACTAGCACCTTCGATTAAAGACTTTATGTCCAATGTGCCATCAAAATTGCCAGCAAGAGCATTATAAGTTTCCTGCAACGAACTTACATCTAAACTACCCGCATGCGCCTTATAGCCAAATACCGGGCCAATCGCTGCCGTAATTTGATATTTATAATTTCCAACTACAAAACCAAGCCCAACTGAAAAAGCGATTATTATAAATAATAAAACTGGCGATATTGGTTTTTTTGATTTTTGACAATTATTTTCAGAATCGGCACTTTTCATTTTAATATGTTGCATATAACCTCATTATCATTTTATTTAACAATTTGCACATAGTGATCAAAAGCATTTACTGACCACTCTACTAAACTATACATGCCGTAACCAGCACCATAATCAACATTATATTGGCTAACTTGAATAACCATACGACCATCTTTCATATAAGGATCCGTTTCGACCCATGCAACATGACCAAATGGCCCACCATCCATTACGGCTATTGACCCGGCATGCGGTTGCCCATCACCAACTCCAAATTTAGCCTGTGCGTTAGAGGTAAAACTTCTTCCATCGCCCCATTGCGGATAAAAATTAGTTGCCTTTGCAATTTTCCAAGCAACATAGCTACTACATTGACGACACCCATAACCAAACCCATCACCACCGCGACCATCCGCGCCACCAGTAGAAAGATAGCCTTGCATCGGACAGTTAAAATCATTCCAGCCATAATCAGCTAATAAACCACCATTTATGACCGACCCGCCACCTGTCCTGCTGACAGCAGCACGAATAGCTGCCTGAATAGCTCTCGCTTCAGCTATCTTAGACTCACTGCCCTTTATCAAATCCTGATAAGCAGATTCTTGACCCTTAGTTTGCTCAAGTAGCCAAGCTTGTTGATTTTTTCTAGCAGTTAATTGATCGCGCTGAGATCTTTGTTCAGCTAAGACTTTTTCGATATCTAATTTTTGTTGATCTAGTTGTACCTTCAGATCTTTAATCTTTGAGATTGTCGATGTTAACTGATCCCTAACTGAACTGCGGTATTCCTGCTTGTCCATATAATCGCTAATATTATTACTACTAAATAACATCTCTACTGGCGTTATATTATCTTCGACATACATATTAGCTATTGTCATACCCAGCGCATCTTTATTGTCACTAATCTGTTTTTCGGTATCGGCAATTTTTTGGACCAACTGATCATATTTTGACTGGCTAATATTTATCTGCGTCTGAAGAACAGCTTCTTGGTTTGCCAATTGCTCAAGTGCAGATTGAAGAGTAATCGCTTCAGCATCTAATCTTGCAGCCTCAGCTTGATAGGCAGAAATGTCATTTTGTAATGATAATATTTGATCATCATATTGATCAGCCGCAACTGGTTTGTTGATTATCTGTAAAGGTGCGAAAATCATCAATACCGCAGCTGAAATAAATATTAAAATCTTTTTATGAATTTTCATATCTTCAGATGCCTATAAGTTGCAAATAGCGAAGAAATAATGCCAATCAGCGAACCTATAACAATCATCCCAAAAACAAATAAGGGTGCGCCCTTGATTATAAGGTCGATCGTCGGCTGAACCGCAATCTGATAACTTGTCAATAAACTAGCCGAGCTAAATAGCGCCCAAGTTCCAGCGCCAGCTGCAATTATTGCAGCTATTACACCATAAATACTTGCCTCAACCAAGAACGGACCTCTAATAAACGCTTGGTTTGCACCAATTAATTTCATCATCTGAATTTCTTCGCGACGATTAAATATCGCCATGCGTATAGTATTAAATATTATTAGCGCTGATATTATCATGAAAACTGTCCCAGCCGCGATACCAGCTTTTTGCGCAAAATCCACCGCCCTAGCGATTGATTGAATTGTATTGCGTCTTTCACCTGCGAATGAAGGCTTATAATCAGGGTTCAAATGATCTTTTAACACCGCGTTATCGTCAACAAAATTTTGCAACTGCGCGGTATTATTTATATCATTAACCACAATTCTTAAGGTTGCAGGATTTTTATTAGTCGCCTCTTTTATGGCATCCAAAACATTATTATCCGCTTTATTTGCCTCAATAATTTGGTTACGAGCCGATTCAGCACTTATATAGCTAACAGATTTTACCGATGATAACTTTTTTAATTCAGTAGTTATATTAGTTGCATCTTGATCGGTCGTATCGGTCTTTAAATAAATCGACATATCAACTTTATTTCTTAAAGCCGCAACTGTATCATTCAAGACATTCTGAGCTACAAAAGTAGTAAATATAATAAGTAGCGTAATTGTCATAACAGCAGTAGCTGCAACCGATAACCAAGAATTACGTAGAAAACTATCAAAACCATATTTAAACATTCTAAGGAATGTCAAAAGTTTTCGATTATTGCGTTTTGGGATATCTTTTTTCATTGTTTATAACTCCCTTGTGCTTGATCACCAGATATTTTGCCATGATCAAGTGTAATAACGCGTCGCTTTAATTTATTGACTATCTCGGCATTATGAGTCGTCAACAAAATTGTTGTGCCATATTTATTAATTTTTTCCAACAAACGCATAATATCCCAACTATTTTTCGGATCCAAATTTCCAGTTGGCTCATCAGCAATCAATATTTTTGGCTGACGCACAACCGCTCTAGCAATCGCCACGCGCTGCCTTTCGCCACCAGATAATTGATGAGGGAAACTTTTTTCCTTACCTGTTAATCCGACCAACTCGATAACTTTCGGTACGGTGCTTTTAATTTCATGCCTAGTCATACCAGCAATCTCTAACGCAAA
Organism: uncultured bacterium; assembly: GCA_903952435.1. GTDB lineage: Bacteria > Patescibacteriota > Saccharimonadia > Saccharimonadales > Saccharimonadaceae > UBA1547. Next base: position 88,711 of record CAJBFN010000002.1, on the reverse strand, counting down.
CGCAACATTTTCAAAAACGGTACGTTGCGGCAATAATTTAAAATCCTGAAAAACGACACCAATTTTACGCCTAAGCATTGGAATATTTTTATCTTTCAAGGTATCATAATCAATTCCACCGACCACAATTTTGCCACTAGTTGGTTTTTCTTCACGAGTTAAAAGTTTAAATAAAGTTGATTTACCAGCACCGCTAGTGCCAACTAAAATCACAAATTCACGCGGTTCGATAAATAAACTGACACGATCAAGCGCCGCTTCAGTACCTTTTCCATAAGTTTTTGTAACCCTATCTAACAAAATCATATCTTAAATAATTATAACATAAGCTTTAATTTTGTTGGTCTAAATAAGCTTCAATAAAGCCGTCAATTTTTCCACTTAATACACCTTGCGTATCTCGATCCTCATATTTTGTTCGTGTATCTTTAACCATAGTGTATGGATGCAAAACATAATTTCGGATTTGCGATCCCCAATTGGCTGATTCGCCAGCATGCAAATCGGATATACTCGAAGCATGCTGTTCAAGCTGCAGCTGGATTAATTTTGATCGTAAAATCTTCATAGCTGTTTCACGATTTTGCAACTGAGACCGTTCATTTTGAATCGCCACAACAATACCAGTTGGAATATGAGTTACTCGCACTGCGCTATCAGTTGTATTCACCGACTGGCCGCCTTTTCCTCCAGCTCTATAAACATCAATTTTTAAATCTTTTTCGTCAATCGCGACTTCTTCGGGTGTTTCAATTTGTGGCAAGATTTCGACTAATGCAAAACTAGTTTGACGCAAATTATCACTATTAAATGGACTAAGACGGACCAAACGATGAACACCATTTTCACTGCGCAATTTCCCATAGGCAAAAGCCCCATCAATTTCAATAACTGATGATTTTATGCCAGCTTCCTCGCCAACCGATCGCTCGACAATAGTCGTTTTCATGCCAGACTTTTCTGCCCAGCGTAAATACATCCGCTCTAACATTTCTGTCCAATCCTGAGCATCCGTCCCGCCAACACCAGCGCTTAATCTGATAATCGCATTGTGATCATCAAACTCGCCGTTAAACATCAAATCTTTTTTAAGTTTTGCAAAATCACTTTCTAAGGCATCAACCTGGACCTTAAATTCATTTTCTAAGCTATCGTCACCCATCTCAATCAATTCAGTTATATCTGCCGCTTGAGCGTGTAAAGTCACCCAGGGATCGATCATATTCGACAATGCCGATAATTGCTTACTCTTAATCTGCGCCTCGTTTGGATTATTCCAAATTTCAGAGCTAGCTAATTGCCCAGTTAAATCACCTACAATTACTTGCTTTTCATTAATCCCAAGTCGCAAATATGCCGCATCAATTTGCGCCAGTAATTTTTTTATTTGTTTTAATAACGTTTGCATAATATTAAATTAAAGCGCCATAACAGCTGCTTGAAACTGATCACCTCGATCTGCATAATCTTTAAACATTCCGAATGATGCACAAGCTGGACTAAGCAAAACAACGCCACCCGACTTTGACATACTTTTAGCTTTATCGACAATTTGTTTCATAGTTGAATTTTCCATAATTTCAAAACCATCAAAGCCGGCTGCCTTGCAAGAATTAGCAATATTTTCAGCCTCACTGCCAATCAATATAGCCGTTACATCTTGGTTTTTTAATTCAACAGCCATCTCGCTAAAATCACCGCCCTTAGATGAGCCTCCCAAAATAATAACTTTTGGGTCCTTGAATGATTTTAGTGCCGCAATCGCCGCATTAGGTGTTGTTGCAATACTATCATCGTAATATTTAACGCCATCAACATCTTTAACAAAGCTTAGTCGATGCGGTAAACCGGAGAAAGCCGACAAACCACTAGATATAACACCGGTATCTTGAGTAAAATGCCAAGCAGCATCAATCGCTGCACAGGCGTTGTCTTGATTATGTTTCCCAATAAGTTTTAAGACATCAACTGAACAAATTACTTGTTCTCCATAGTAAAAATTACCATCCGAAACATGAGCAGTAGATAGATCAGTATAGCCTATTAGTTGAGCCCTTGAACCATCGGCGATAAACTTAGCATACTGATTTGACTGATTATAAATTAAAATATCACCTTCGTTTTGATATTTAGTCACATTAGCTTTAGCCATAACATAATCTTCCATACTAGTATGGACATTTTGATGCTCTTGCTCGATAAACAAAACTACCGCAATATGAGGTGATTTTTCAAGATCCCACAGTTGAAAACTAGACAGTTCATAAACAACAATGTCACTTTGTTGAATATCACCCAAAACATCAAGTGGTGGTTTGCCAATATTTCCCAGCAACCAAACATTTCGTCCAGATCGCTCCAATATGCTTGCAATTAAGCTGGCTGTTGTGCCCTTACCTTTACTGCCAGTCACGCCAATTATCGGCGCTGGACACTTATCAAAAAATTCATTAGTTGCCGACCAAATTTTGCCATTAGTTTTAATTTTATATGGCGCCAGTCCTGCCGTGCGCACAACAATATCAAAATCAGCCAAATTCTCCATAACATTTTCACCAATAAGAGTTTTGGCGTCGCCAGGCAGATCTCTTTCTGGTTTTTTTTGGTCGACTATCGTTACATCATTGCTTTCGTCAATTGACCAATAATTATAGTTTGATTCACCTTCTAGACCATAACCCGCGATTGCAATTTTCATATAACCTCGCTTACTCTTGATTAAATAATTTTGCTATTTTATCACTTAAATCTACAATCTCTTGTCGTTCGCCACTACTAACCGCAGCTAATACCCAGGTATCGCTTTTGATAAACTTCCGTGCCGTCTCGACCATTCGTTCAGTCGTTACATTTTTTATCATATCTGGCACTTTTTCATAGTTTTTTATAAAACCATCGGCAAAATATCTACCAGTATAAAATCCACTGATCTGCGAGACAGTTTGAGCGCCCATCTGATAGCGTCCTAACGCGAATGATTTCGCGGCCTCAACCTCTTTTTCGCTAATTTTACCCTTTAGGACATGATTGATTTCACGAGCAATAATATCAAATAACTCATTAGCGGCTTCGTGATTAACCTGCCCAGATATATCCCAACCACTGTCATAAAAACCAGTAGCAGCATAAGCGCTCACATTGTAGGCCAAGCCTTTTTTGCGCGCAGCACCGAAAATACGCGAATGCATAGTCCCAGTCAAGATATGGTTCAAATAATGCATGGCATCTATTTCTTCATCCGGCAAAACTTCTGGGATAGCCAAAAACAAGCCAAATGTCAGGTTAGTAGCATCTTTACGACGAACAATACTAGGATTAGACTTGGTTAATGTATCATATGGAACTTCAAACCTCTCGCCCCTTGGCAATTGAAAACTTTCCATGATTCTTCGAATTTGAGATTTACGACCCTTTAATTTACCGGCAATCACAAACCTCATATTGTCAGTTGTGTGAGTCCTCTTGTGATGTTCACGAATATCAGCTACGGTTATATCACTAATAGTAGATAAAGATTGTCGATAAGTTAAAACATCCTCACCTATTAATTGCTGAATCTTGGGCCATAATATTCGGTGATGATCGTTTAAATAATTTGTTAATTCGGACCTAACATTGCCTTTTTCGGCCGCTAATTCTTCCTCATTAAATCTTGGCTGGCAAATTGCCAACTGTTGTAAATCTAAAATCCTATCCCATTCAAAATCAGCACAATCGGCTTCATAGAACATTGATAAATCACTAGTATAGGCATTTCGATAAGCACCGTTTTTAGTAAACTCAAACTCAAAATCTTGCTCGTCTTTAAACCTAGCATTAGCGCCAAAAGCCATATGCTCCATAATATGAGCAACCTGTTCAATATCTTTAGACTTGGCATATCGATTACCGGCCCTAAATTGGAATTGCATGCTGACGGTAGTTGCGCCAGGCACATCGATTAGTAGTCCGCGGGCACCATTTTTTAGTTTAATTTCTGATACAGCATGTTTCATTATTTGCGCCTATTTTTACGGTTTTTTCTTTCAAGTTTTTTCTTTTTGCGAGCGTCATTCTTCTTTTTATTAACATCTGCATGCTCTTTCTTAACCTTAAAGTCCTTATCTCGATTTGCTGTGCCACCAGTTACCTCATTAACACCTTTCTCTACAGCGTTTTCAGCTAATTTAGTCAATTCGGTTTCATATTCTTCATCTTCTTTGGCGATAACATCGTTTCGATGAACGCTCATCACTGCGCGTATAACTTCGTCGCGCAAGGTTGCTTGTAAACTATCAAATAATTTTTGCGATTCGCTTCGATATTCAACTAATGGATCGCGCTGACCAACACTGCGCCAATGAATACCCTCGCGCAAATGTTGCATATTTTCAAGATGTTGCATCCAAAGCGTATCTAAAACTTGCAAATAAACTTCGCGTTCAACTTTGCGAATAATTTCCTCACCAAGCTCTTTCTCTTTTTCGCCATAAAGCCGATCAGCTGCTTTTAACGCCAATTCAAATCGTTTTTTATCATTCTTTTCTTTTCCGATAACTTCTAATTTACCAGCGTCAATCGGGAACACTTGATTAAATTGCTCATCAAAATGTTTGTTATTTTTGGAAGGAAGCGCCGTTAACTCGCGAAGCTTTGATTGAATTAATAATTCAACTTCTGGCTTGATATCACTACCCTCTAAAATCTTGCGACGCATCGTATAGACAACTCGACGATGGCGATTAATAACATTGTCATATTGAACGACATTTTTGCGAGTATCAAAGTTGAAGCCTTCAACTCGTTTTTGAGCTGATTCCAGAGTTTTTGAAACTGCCTTATTTTGGATTGGTATGTCTTCATCAATTCCCAACCGATCCATCAAACTTGCAATCCTATCGCCCTGGAAAATTCGCATCAAATCATCTTCGGTCGAGACGTAAAATTGAGTTTCACCTGGATCGCCTTGACGACCACCACGACCACGCAATTGATTATCAATTCGGCGTGATTCGTGTCGCTCTGAACCAATAACGACCAATCCACCCAGTTCAACTACGCCTTCACCAAGTTTAATGTCAGTACCGCGACCAGCCATATTTGTAGCCAATGTAATTGAACCTTTTTGGCCTGCTTTTTCAATAATTGCCGCCTCACGTTCATTATTTTTAGCATTCAAAATTTCGTAAGGCACTTTTTCCTTATCTAACCACGAAGCAATCAGCTCATTTTTAGCAATTGAAGCCGAACCAACTAAAACTGGGCGACCTTGCTTTTGATATTCGGAAATTGACTTAACAATTGCCTTTAATTTGGCTGTTTCGGTTTTAAAAATTAAATCTTGTTTGTCATCGCGACAAATTGGACGATTAGCCGGAATTTGAATAACGTCCAAACTATAAATTTGTTGAAATTCTTCAGCCTCGGTGAATGCCGTACCTGTCATACCAGACAACTTTTTATACAAACGGAAATAGTTTTGGAAAGAAATCGTCGCCAGCGTCATACTCTCTTGCAAAACTGGAACAGCCTCTTTAGCTTCGATTGCTTGGTGCAGCCCTTCATTATAGCGCCGACCATTCATCAAACGGCCGGTAAATTCATCAACAATCACAACTTCGCCATTTTTAGTAACAACATAATCTTTGTCGCGTCGGAATAACGTCTGAGCACGCAAAGCTTGATCCATATGATAAACCGAGCGAACATGATCAGGGCTGTAAAGATTTTTGACACCCAGCATTTTTTGAATTTTTTCAGTCCCTTCATCACTTAATGAAACTGTGCGATGCTTTTCGTCCATAATATAATCATCAGGTGTTAATTTTGCGGCAATTTTAGCAAACTGATAATAACTATCAGGGTTTTCAGCTGCTGGAGCACTAATAATTAGCGGCGTCCTAGCTTCATCAATCAAGATACTGTCAACCTCGTCAACAATCGCAAAATTTAGTTTGCGTTGGCGCAATAAATCAACTTCATTAACCATGTTATCGCGCAAATAATCAAACCCAAATTCATTATTTGTACCATAAGTGACATCAGCCGCATAGGCTTCTTTCCTGGTCGCAGGCTTTAAGTGCCTTAATCGTTCATCTTTATGATCTTCGTTATCAAAACTAGGATCATAAACAAAAGACGCTTCATTGATGATTACACCAACTTGCAAACCCAAAAAATTATAAACTTCACCCATCCAACAAGCGTCACGTTGCGCCAGATAATCATTGACTGTAACAACATGCACACCTTCACCGGTCAATGCGTTTAAATAAACTGGTAGCGTAGCTACTAAAGTCTTACCTTCACCAGTCTTCATCTCGGCGACATTACCTTCGTGCAAGGCCATACCGCCAATCAACTGGACATCAAAATGACGCATCTTTAATACTCGTTCACTTGATTCACGAACTAATGCAAATGCATCTGGCAAGATAGTGTCAAGTGTTACGCTTTTTTTCTGTAATCTTTTCTTTAACACTTCAGTTTGTTTTTTTAACTCCGGCTTGGTCATCTTTTTATATTTATCAGACAACGCGTTAATCGCCGCAACCTTTTTTTGGAGGCCCTTTAATAATTTCAATTGTGGATCGCCAAATATCTTGGTCAGAACCTTATGTTTGCTTGCCATAATAAAAACCCTTAACTCCTATCATAAAGTTCAAAAATACTGTTGACTATTATAAAGCCAAAACACTGATAGCGCAAGATACCAACAGCTTATAATTCGCGTTTAAAACTGCGCTTAAAGCGACTTAAAATTCCGCGTCGACCAATATGAGCCACGTTTTTTTGTTTATAATCGCGAATTTGCGATTGAGCCTTAGCAGCAGCAGCGTCAATTGCCAGTAACATAGTGCCACTTAAACCCTTGGCGTTTATAATTTCGCCTGGAATCCTTAAAATTATTTCAGCCTCATATTTTTCATCAGAGTGGTTGCGCTTTTTAGACGCGTCAATTAATCTTACATCGATATTAGCGCTTTTTACGGCATGGCGCGGTAAATATTTATCCAACCCGCCCAGTTTTTTAAAAACTTCCCGGCGTGTTGCCTCATCAATGTCATATGACATACAGGTAATGTTGATATTTTTAATCATGCTATCCTCCTATATTAATTAGTCGGCTAGTTATATTATAGCAAATATTTATAAAACGGTTCTGCCGCCAAGATATGACTGCAATGCTTTTGGAATGTTTACATTGCCTTCGGCGGTTTGATTATTCTCGATTATTGCAATCATAATTCGGCCCAAAGCAAAGGCAGTGGCATCGTTAATATGAACTAGTTCTAGAGCACCAGAATTTCTACGAACGCGTGTATTTAATCGCCTTGCCTGATAATCGGTCATATAATCGGCCGTGTGAGTCTCGCGATATTTTCCCTGACCTGGTAGATATGCATTCATATCAACACCACGGGCATTAGGTTTGCCAATATCAAATGTACATTTTTGAACAATTTGATGAGGTAATTCTAGCTGGGTTAATAAATAATCTTGAATAGCTGAAAACAATAGATGTTCACTTAAACCATTTTCGGCTGTCGTAAAACTCTCCATCTCTAGCTTATCAAACTGATGCATACGAAACAGACCTTCCATGTCTTTGCCATAAGTACCAGCCTCACGGCGAAAACTTGTCGCATAACCCAGATAACGAATTGGCATCTGTGACTCTTCAAAAATCTCATTGGCGTGCATACTGCCAAGCGTATGCTCGGCGCTGCCCTGCAACCACAAATCATCACCTTCTAATTTGTAACGCTCGTCACGAGGCTCTAACCTATCCATGGCGTCATACATATCGGTGCGAATCATCAACGGTGGCAAAACTGGCACAAATGGTTTAGTTGAAACTTCAATATTATTATTTTTAGCAATTTCAGCTAATTTTGCTTCGTCACCCAAAACATCCATTACAAAATTGATAATCGCAAATTGCAATCGGACTAATTCGCCCTTTACATAAGCAAAGCGACTGCCGGTAACTTTGGCGGCACGCTCTTTGTCAATCCAGTCATGTTTGGCCGCGATTTCGGCATGGTTTAGTGGTTTAAAATCAAATTTTGGAATCTCACCAATAGTCTTAATAACGACATTTTCTTCTTCACTGTGGCCAATCGGCACATCAGCCAGCGCCATATTTGGAACTCTTTTAAGCAAAGTAATAAATTCAGTATTTACATCTTTTAATTTTGGCTCAATTTCAGCCAACTGATCCTTAATGGCTTTTCCTTCAGCAATTAATTCAGGCGTGGGACGACCACCTTTTGACTGGGCGACATTTTCGTTTCTTTTTTGGCGCAAATCATCAACTTGTGATTGTAAAACTCTAACTTCAGAATCTAACTTTAAAAGCTGGGCGATATCAACATCGCAAGCCTTGTTTTTAGCGTTGGTTTGTACGGCATCTGCATTTTCACGAATAAAACGAATATCTAACATGGGTCTATTATATCAAAGATATAATAGAAGTAGATTATAGATTATGGATTATAGTATAGGAAAAATTTCGTAAATATCTATATAGAGCAGTCGCAGATATAATTATTCAAGATAATCTGCAGCCAAAGTCTGACCAGGTGCCGGGGCCCTTGTCAGACCTTGAGCGAAGCCCTATCTTGGGTAATTGATATCTAAGAATGCGAACAAAATCTATGATCTACTTGAAATTTATTCTGTTCGCAAAGCTTCGATTGGATTTAATTTGGCAGCTTTTCGGGCTGGAGCAATACCAGCCGTAACTGAAACAATTATCAGACCCACAACAACCGCCAAAACACTTAACGGTTCAAAAACTATTAAATTAGTATTGCCAAGGTTAAGCGCCTTGCTGATAAACGGATTTCCTATCGTGCCGGCAATAACTGCTAGGCCGCTACCAATCGCACCACCAAGAAAGCCAACCCACGCCGCTTCTAATTTAAACAACCGACCAACGTCACGACGACGCATACCTAGCGCCTTCATCAAGCCAATCTGTTGTGTGCGCTCTAAAACGCTAATATATTGCGTATTAATAATTCCAAAGACCGATGTCAAAACGGCTAAAACTCCAAAGCCAATCAAAATCGCTTGCAAAACATTAATAAAGTTAAAGATAAAACTCATTAAATCTTCGGCGGTCTGGGCTTCATAGCCAGCGTTATCTATATTATTTTTAACGACCTTAACATCAGCGCCATTTTTTGCCAAAGCGATAGCGCCCTGATATTCGCCATACATCGCAGTGCCCTTTTGGCTGTAATCATAAATCGCTTTTATGTCATCTTTGTAAATTTGCATACCGCTAAGTGGGCTGGCAGCCAACGCTGGGCTTTTTACAACCCCAATGACAGTAAATTCAAAAATCTTAGATTCTGGGATACCGGCCAAATTACTACTTTTGTTGACAGCTATCTGAACTTTTTTGCCCATTGCCGCAGATGCGTCGCTGAAACCAAGCGAGCTAAGGTAAGTATCTGTCATAAGGATGCCGTTATTCGTACTAATATTTTCGGAGTTACCGGCCAAATAATCTAGTTTTACACCATCATTAAAAGAACGAAGACTAACCTGATATTTGTCTTGACCTTCGGTGGTTATATATTGAACCTTTACTGAATAGATTGGCGTCACAGATTCAACTCCATCAAGTGTTGTAATCTTGTCAACATCTGATTGAGATAGCAACTTAACACTGTAATTACCATAAGTAGCCGATGGTCCTTCGGTGTATTTCTGAGGTTTTGTCGGATCATTATTAGCATCCGCTTTTGGCTGCACAAACAGCTCTTGTGGATTTGTATTACTTGTAATGATGTTACTGGCATAATCTCGCCCACCAGCGCCAATCGCTAAACTTAAAACAATCGTAAACGCACCAACACCAATTGCTAAACTGGTTAGTAATGTCCTAGCCTTGGCCTGTTTTAAACTGCGACCAGCTCGAATCACAATATCTGTAATTTTCATTAAATTATCCCCCTAGTTGAGTCAATTTTGCCGTCTTTAAGATGAATTTGTATTTCGCAGCGCTTTGCCAAGTCAGCATCGTGCGTAACAATTATCAGCGTTACATTGTTTTCTTTACTGTAATTAAATAATAAATTCTCTACCATACCGCCAGTAACACTGTCTAGATTTCCGGTTGGCTCATCAGCAAATAAGATCTTTGGGCTATTAACTATCGCCCTAGCGACCGCTAAACGTTGTTTTTGGCCGCCAGAAAGTTCACCCGCCTTGGCATTAATTTTTTCAGACATATCGACTGCCGCCAAAGCCGCTTCGATCATCTTTTTACGCCTTGAATATGAAATTTTAGCAATTTCAAGTGGCAAGCTGACATTGTCATAACAAGATTCTTTAGCCTGAACAAAAAAACTCTGAAAAATAAAGCTCATTTTTTTAGATCTAAAACTATCAATATCTTTTTGTTTTAGTGACAATATATCCTTACCGTCAATTAAAATACTACCTGATGTTGGCTTATCCAGACCGCTCATGATATGCATTAATGTCGATTTACCACTGCCGGATTTACCCAAAATAGCCACACTTTTACCGGTCGGAATTGAAAAAGTTACATCATCAACTGCATTAAAAGTATTATCTTTTTTGCCATAAGTTTTTACTAAATTTGTTACTTCAATCATTAGCTTAATTTCAATTCTGGATATATTTCCTTGGTTACACTGTCAATTTCATGACGAAGCTGCGGGAAAGGTACACCTTCGCGCGCTGAAACACCCTCAAAAACCCAAAATACTCGTTCACTAAAACCAAGACCACAAGCTGGTGGCATGCCATATTCCAACATCTCAACAAAATCGATATCCATCATCATCGCCTCAGCATCACCGGCTTCGCGCATATTTTGCTGCTCAACAAAGCGATTCAACTGATCAATTGGATCATTCAATTCCGAAAAACCATTTGCCATTTCTGATCCTGCAATAATTGGCTGAAAACGTTGAACCGAATTACCATCAGAATTAGATTTAGCTAGTGGACTAATAAATTTAGGCGTGTTAATTAACCAAACCGGGCCAACGACGTCCTTACGAATATTTTTCCATAATTTATCAATACCACGGGCGCGATTTTCGGTCTTTTCAACCTCTAATTTATTGTCAACCAGGGCCTTTTTCACATCTTCAAGCGAGCTAGTATAAACATCAATATCGTATTTTTCTTTGATAACCGTCGCATAATCCCAAATTTCCCACTTTTTAGACATATCGACTGATTTTCCATTTAGCTCAAACTGTAATGTACCGAAAGTCTTTTGCAATACATCATTGAACATACTTTCCATAAATTTCATGCCATCATTCCAATCGGCATAAGCCCAGTACCATTCCATCGCAATATGCTCTGGCAAATGTTCGTCGGTATAACCTTCATTTCTAAAGCGCGGCCCAATGTCATAAACTTTTTCAAAACCAGCGCCGATAAGTCGCTTTAATGGCAATTCTTGACTAATTCGAAGGTAAAAATCCTGATCCAACGCATCCATATGAGTCGCGAATGGAGTAGCATCCGCCCCGCCAGTAGAATGTTCCAATACCGGCGTGTTAATTTCAATAAAGCCAGCGTCATTTAAATAATCACGTGTTGCTTGCCAAAATTTAGAACGACGAACAAATCGATCGCGCACATCTTGATTAATATTCATGTCGATATAACGACGACGCATTCGCTCTTCCTTATTCGTAAAACCATCAATCGCATTTGGCATCGGTCTTAAGGCTTTTGCGGTCAATCGTAGTTGACGAACCTCAACCGAAACTTCACCAGTTTGAGTTTTGATTACATTACCAGTCGCCTGAATAAAATCACCACTGTCCAGTAACGGCAGCTGAGCCAAACCAATTTGATTTTTCTTTACATCAAGCTCTTCTACCATGTCGGCACGCAAAAACAACTGAATTGGGCCAGTAAAATCTTTGATAACAATAAAAGCTAATTTACCAAATTTGCGGATACTAGATATACGGCCAACAACAGTTACGGTTTTGCCGTCAAATTTTTCAAAATCAGAAATTATATCAACATTATTATCACTGCGATGCGAATCAGCTGGATAAATATCCAACCCTAATTGTTGCAATTCTTTTAGTTTTCGAAGTCGCTCATCGCGAAAGTCTTTTAATGTAGCCATACCTTAAAATTATATCATAAATCCACGCCTTAATGACGTGGATTTATGCTAATGCTTTCGAAAAAACTAATTTATATTTTCAATACTATAAACAGTTACACCCTTAGGAGTTGTAATCTCAACTGAATCGCCAACTTTTTTACCAAATAAAGCTTTACCAATTGGAGATTCGTTACTAACCTTGCCAGCTAGTGGATCGGCCTCTACTGGACCAACAATCGTATAACTAATAACTTTTTTACCAGTCTTTATTTCTACTTGACTACCCAGGCCAATTTTTGAGCCATTACTGTTTTTAATTATCTCGGTATTCATTAAAATATTCTCAATTTCCGAGATACGGGTCTCGACTAGACCTTGCTCTTCACGAGCAACATCATATTCAGCATTTTCGCTTAAATCACCAAAATCACGGGCTGCAGAAATCTTGGCAGCTACTTCGCCACGACGACTTTTAAGTTCGATAAGCTCTTTTTCAAGCTCTTTTTTACCGACAGTTGTAAGTTGAAATCTTTTTTTCATAATTATTATTTCCTCGTTCTTATTATAACACAAAAAGCGTTCTTAGTGACAATAAACACGCTATATATAGCGTATAATGAGCAAAAAATGCTACATTCAGACTAGTTTAGCAAGCAGTTGTTCGCGTGTCAATAGCAATTGTTGTCCATCAGCCCGAGCGACTAATTCATAATTTTCAGACTCAAGCATTCGGTCGCTAACAGTCACCCGATAAGGTATGCCTATCAGATCAAAATCGGCAAATTTCTGACCTGGACGGACATCACGATCGTCATATAAAACGTCAATCCCCTTTGCGCCCAGTTCGTTATATAAATCATCAGCACATTTAATTGCAGCCTCGCCGCCGATACTAATCAAATAGACTTTAGCTGGCGCAACCGCCTCTGGCCAAACCAATCCCTTTTCGTCAGAGAATTTTTCAGCAATAACACCCATAACACGTGTTGTTCCGATGCCATAAGAACTTAAATGGACAAATTGTTTTTTATTATCTGCATCAGTGAAAGTAAAATCAGTATCTTCACTTTTTTGTGTACCAAAATTAAATATATTACCAACTTCGGCGCTTTTAACTTTTTCAAGTTCTTCGCGCTTAATACCTAATTTTTCAAGATTTTCATCATCCATAACCTCTTCGTTGACAGCAATATTCTTGCCACGATGAATATAAATATAATCCTCACCAGCATCGCAAACTGTCTGAAATTCATGGCTAAACTTTGTGAAAGCCCCGCCACTAGCAAAAGTTACATATGTATCCTCACCTATACCTAATCGGTCATATATACGATTATAGGCTTCGATCGTAGCATCATAAAAAGCCTGGTTAGCCTCGGCGCTAGCATTGCACGAATACATATCTTTCATGACAAATTCACGGCCACGGATTATGCCGCTTTTAGCGCGAGTTTCATTACGAAACTTCGTCTGAAATTGATAAACATTGACCGGTAGGTCTTTATAACTAGACAAATATTGTTTAACCATTTCGATTATCGGTTCTTCGTGAGACCAGCCAAAACCAACTTTCGTCCCATCTTTTAATTCTGATTTGAACCAAATATCGACATTATTATCATCCCAGCGACCGGTAGCATCCCAGGTTTCTTTTTTTTGCAAGCCGCTCATTATTAATTCTTGACAGCCAATTGCATCCATTTCTTCGCGAACGATTTGCGTAATCTTATTCAAAACCTTTAGGCCAAGCGGAGTATAAGAATAAACTCCGGCCATCTCTTTATGAATAAAACCGGCCCTAATCAAAAGCTGAGCATTTTTTGATACTTCATCGGCTGGTGCGGTTTTGCTGGTTTTGGTAAATAATTTTGATAATCTCATACTATCCTCCTAGTGTAGTTAAAAACGACGTATTAATAAAGAGGAAATAAAACGCAATGCCGTTTTTTACCATATGCAGCAGAATTGACGGCCATAAACGACCGGTAATTTGGCGCAAAATACACAGCACAACACTTAGTGCAAATGTATCTAGTGCCACGTTCCAAGCGCCATGCAAAGTTGCAAATAAAATACTGGTGATTAAAATTGCCAACCAAATTGGCGCATTTTTTTTCAATTTACCGAATAAAAAGCCGCGAAATAACATTTCTTCCGCCACTGGCACAGCCACAACTAGCACCACAAAAGCTAAAATAAATTCATATTGCCGACTTAAGTTATCGAAACCAACCTGCTGAACCTGATTAGCGTCAAAACCAGGCAAAAAATTAGTTGCTAACATTAAAAATAATGACGAAATAACTAAATAAACAATCAATCCCGCCGGGGTTATTAAAATATCAATCCAAGCTGGCAACTCATCCAAACCCAAATCTTTTAACGATGTTTTATATTTCCTAGTCAACCAAGGCACACCGACAACTATAGCTAACGTAATCACATAAACCAAAACGGTCGAAATAGAATTTAATATGGCTTCGTTTATCACAGTCAGAGGAACCATGAATACCGCTAATAGCCAAAAAATACCCAAAACCAGCGCCTGAGCAGCATAAAAACTTAAGGCAACCCAAACCGGAATCGCTAAAATCATCAACCACTTAGAATATTTTCGCAACATCGGTAATCGTCACCAAGATTATTAAACCCATTAATATATAAAAGCCAATCGCTTGAATTTTCTCTTCGCGCTCATAAGTCAAAGATTTTTTAGAAACCTTAAACAACGCCATCGTCAGCCATCTACCGCCATCTAGTGCTGGAATCGGCAATATATTCATCACTGCCAACGTCAGCGAAATAATCGCTGTCAAAAATAGTAATGAAGGTAGCCCGGCGCTACTGGCAGCTGGAAAAATCGTACCCAGAATTCCGATTGGACCAGCCACACTATCACCGGCTTTTTGCAGATTAGCCGAAGCCTGATCACGAACATTTTTATCTGGGTTTAATTGCTGAAACATGCCTGTAAACAGATTTGAAACTAGACTACCTAAACCATTTAATGTTTCGACCGTAAACTGAGCAGTAACCACAACCCCAACAATTGGTGCAGACCAGGTTGATTTTGTTAATACACTTTGGCCAAGACCAGCGCCAAGCGTCCCACCCGACAAAGTTTCACCCAAAGTAACATTTAATGACGATTCTGTGCCATCACGGCTATAGACGACCGGCACTTGCTTATTCTTGTTTTCAGAAATTAATTTCATTAAGTTATCGGTTGTCGCAACATCCGCACCGGCAAATCTTATAATAGAGTCGCCCGCTTTTAGACCAGCTTTTTCGGCTGGATAATCTTTGGTCAAACTGGTTAATACTACTGGTTTTGTAATTTCAGTAGAATCACCAGTAAATTCAAATTGATTTGGCAGAATTTTCGGTAAACCAACAAGCGCCAAAATCGTAAAAATCAAAGCTGCAAATAACCAATTTGCGGCTACGCCAGCCAATAATATCCTAGTTTTTTGCCAAAAACTGGCCGCACCATAGTCGCCTTTTTTATCAGCTGCATCATATTCGCCCTTCATTCTAACAAAACCGCCAACTGGCAACCAATTCAAAGTCAACAAAACACCATTTTTAAGTTTCTTTTTCCAGGCTTGCGGCGGCAAACCAATGCCAAATTCCTTAATAACAACGCCATTTTTAATTGCGACCCAGGCATGAGCCAGCTCATGAACCACTACTAAAACAATTAAAACTATTAGCCCAATTAAAATTCCGATTATTTCCATTTTTTACCCCCGCAAACTACAGTAATTAAATTGTTAAAATTTCTTTTTCTTTAGCCGCAAAAATTGCGTCCAATTGATTATTTATCGTCGTCATAATGCCATCGACTGCCTTTTCGGCACGTTTTAGATCATCTTCGGACATTTCTTTGGCATCTTTCTTGCGCTTAGCTTCTTTTAGCGCGTCTTGACGAATATTTCGCAGTGCGATTCTAGCTTCTTCAACTTTTTCGCTAGTTTGTTTTACAATCTGACGACGTCTTTCCTCAGTTAGTGGTGGAATCGGCACGCGGACAACTCGACCGTCATCACTTGGGTTAAATCCCAGGCTTTGATCGGCCCGAATAGCTGCACAAACAGCTTGAATATTACTTGGATCAAATGGCGTAACTTGTAGCATCTGAGGCTCGGGCGCATTAATATTAGCCACTTGATTTAGCGGCATCAATGACCCATAAACTTCAACTTTTATTCCATCTAATTGACTTGGATGAGCCCGGCCAGTGCGAACTTTTTTTAATTCTTCTTCAAAATGCGCAACAACTGTTTCAAATTTGCTTTCGTAGGGTTTTGTATCAAACATATATATATAATAACAAAAAAGCCACGTAATCTCTACGCGGCTTTTTCTATCTATCAAATAGATTTATTCGCTTACGCCCAATTCAATCCTCTTAAATTGACGAATAATTAGATTCTCGCCAGTTTTGGCGATATTTTCTTTGACAAAATCTTCAACAGTTTGCTTTTCGTTCTTGATGTAAGTTTGTTGCATTAAAACTTTTTCTGCAAAATGCTTTTTGACTTGGCCATCGACAATTTTATCTAGCATCGCTGCTGGTTTGCCGCTGGTTTTTGCAAGTTCCGCCATCTCATCGCGAACTCGTTTTAGTTCCTCTGCCGGAATATCAGCTTCGCTAATATAAATTGGCGACATTGATGCAACTTGCAACGCAATTTCGTGTACAAATGATTTGAAACCATCAGTTCGAGCAACAAAATCAGTTTCGCAGTTTACTTCAACTAAAACACCAATGCGTCCACCGTGAACATAACTGTCAATAATTCCTTGTCTGGCTTCACGATCGCCTTTTTTCTCGGCCTTCGTTACGCCCTTTTTACGCAAAGCTTCTAAAGCTTTGTCAAAATCTCCATTTGCTTCAACTAATGCAACCTTGGCATCAGTTAAACCAATACCAGATAGCTCTTTTAATTTTTTAATATCTTCAATTGAAACGCCCATCTCTTACTCCTTTGCTTCAACTTGTTTTACTGTGCCCGCACCCTCTGCGATTGCAGCGCTGATATAATCTAGTAACAATTGCACGCCCTTGATAGCGTCATCATTTCCAGGAATTACATAATTAATTAGTGATGGATCAGCGTTAGTGTCAACGACAGCAACAACTGGAATTCCCAAAACATTTGCTTCTTTGACGGCGTTCATATCACCGATAACATCTATAATAAATACTGCACCTAATTTACTTAAATCTTTGATGCCACCGTATTTAATGTTTAATTCATCAATTTCCTCTTGAAAACGTTGGACTTCAAGTTTTGAATAACGCTTTTCAAGATCGCCCGACACCATTCGCTTTTCAAGGTCTTTTAGTTTCTTGATTTGCTGGTTAGTGGTAGCTGTGTTAGTTAACATACCACCCAACCATCGTTCAGTTACGTATGGTTGATTAATCGCAATAGCTGCTTGCTTTATGATGTCTTTGGTATGTTTTTTAGTACCAACAAACAAAATTTGCTTGCCACCAGCCGCGACCTTGGTTAGGAATGGCAAAGCCAATTCTAAACCTTCAACGGTTTTTTCTAGGTTAATAATATGACTGTCCTGGCGCTTGCTATGAATATACTTCGCCATTTTTGGGCTCCAGCTGCTGGTCTTGTGACCAAAGTGGACACCAGCTTCGAATAAAGCTTTAATATCGACATTTACTGCCATTTGAACTCCTTTTTCTTCGTCTATGCACCCGAGATAATCAGGAGTTATTTGCATAGACTGCTTCATTAATTTATTTACTTAGCAATTATAACCGACAACAGATTAAAAATCAAGTAACTAAGCTTTCTTTTTGCGTCTTGATTTTTTTATTGTTCCTAAATATTCAACAAAAGCCTCTGGCCCAGAAAAACGAGATTCCGGAATGTCTTTATTAAAAAATAAATTAAAACTAGAATTATCAAAGACGGCCCTTAGTAGTTTCGCCTTCCTTGCTTCATTCAAACTAGCGCAATCCCATTTTTCTACTTTTCCTAACTCTAGTAAAATATTACCGCTAATAGACTCGTAGCTTTCATTTATCCTATTCATAAAATCGTTAATCTTGTTCGGATCATTTTCAAAAAGAATTTTCTTAAATCCATCCAAAGATAACCTGCCACAACTATTTTTTATAAGACCATCAAGCACAATACGCTCGCCCCTATATGACATATACTGCTCTGGTGTTCCGCTAATTTGAGCAGCAATTGTTTCACAAACAGATTCTTCTATCACCCTGATAGCGTCGCTTAACAAGTCGCCCAATAAATAGTCCTCGTCACCTAATTCGTTACTTTTTGCCATAGCCCAAATATTAATAGCCGATTGAATTTCGCCAAAGGCGTCCTTACATTCACCAGAAATCGCATGCAATAGCTCATGAGCAAAAACCCCAAAATCATCAAAACTATCAGGAGAGATTACAACCTTATTTGTAGATGCGCTAGCGTCATAATGATCATAGCGGCTAAACCTTCCACTTATATCATCATTAACGCTAAGTAAGCCGTCATCCAAAACAAAAACTACACCATCTATTTTATTAATGTTCGACAAAATATTTTTAGGCAGCTCGCCCTTTAATACAAGATCATTTACTAAAGACCTAAACTTGTCTTTATAAACAGGAACCAGCTCATTCATCTTTTTTTCGGCCTTCACATGTTCAAAATTATGCCATTGCAAAAAATTACGAAATTGCTCGGTACTTAACTTATATTCACCATCTTCATTTTTCGCCAGAATAGCTTCCATGAAATTTTTTTGACCCGATAAAGTTTTAGACTTAATATTTAAAATTTGCTCAACATAAGGGCTAGTTTCCCATGCATTGAAAATATCGTTAATTCTATAAACCGCTTTGACGGCTTTATAATGTGATTTTTTATCCAAACCCTGGTCATCCAACTTATCTTGCATAGTCTCAATAATTGAACGATAAACCTCTGGGTTATTGCTTTTCTCGATATTCGACCTTTCGTCATCAATCATGCTTTTTTCTTTATTCAAGATAACTTCAGGCGCACCAAGAGACTTTAATTTCTCATGCCTGTTTAAGCGAGATATTACCTTTTCGTCACTACTAGATATCGCATCTATGTATTCCCTAGATGAGTCTAAAGCGTATTTTCCAAAAGAATTAATTCTAGTAGAAACAAAATTGTCAAGAGGATATTGATGTCCGGCGCTATTTTCAATCTTATTTGCTTCTGTTAATTTATTCATGGATTTTAATTCTTGTTAAACAATTAATTAAATTTAAAGTTAAATTTGGAGCCAAGGGCAAGACATGAACTTGCTTTTATCAAAAACAATTTGATGGTTTTACAAATTAAACTACCTTGGCATGTTTTTAAAGTATCACTAACTACAATAACCTAATTTTATTATTTTTTATAGATTTTATACTCGCAAACATCCAATATCACTTACTTTATTTCAATAGACTGTGGCGCACCAGCGCCAGCCAAACGCCACGTGCTGGCGCAAGCCACACGGTAGAGTGCGTCTGTTGAAATAAATGTAAGTGGTAGTGGATGGCAAAAAAGAATGATATAATTTATCACATATTGTTAGTTAAAGGAGGTTTATTTTATATGGCTCAAACAAAACATACATGGCTTTTCCGCGAAGGCAACGCATCTATGCGCGACGAACTTGGTGGTAAGGGCGCAAACCTAGCCGAGATGACAAATATCAATTTGCCAGTTCCCCCAGGTTTTACTATCACAACTATGACGTGTAACGAATACACCGAACTTGGTGGCAAAATGCCAGCTGGTTTGATGGATGAAGTTAAAATCGCCCTAGCTGATGTCGAAAAAGACAGCGGCAAAAAACTTGGCGATCCAACTAACCCACTACTTGTTTCTGTTCGATCAGGCGCTAAATTTTCAATGCCAGGTATGATGGACACTGTTTTAAACCTTGGCCTTAACGACGCAATCGTCGAATCACTAATCAAGACAACCGGCAACCAACGATTCGTTTACGACTCTTACCGACGCTTTTTGATGATGTTATCAGATGTCGCCTTTTCAAACGACAAAAACAAACTTGCAAAACATGACTTTGAACACATTTTTTACGAATTGAAAACAAAGTTAGGTGCCAAGGATGATACAGATGTTGACGGCGAAGGTCTAAAACAATTAGTCGGGCTATATAAAGATCATATAAAGGCTGAACTTGGTCGTGATTTCCCTCAAGACACCTACGAACAACTTCAGGTTGCCATCGAAGCAGTCTTTAAATCTTGGAACAACGACCGCGCAAAAGTTTACCGCCGCAAAGAAAAAATTAGCGACAGTCTAGGTACAGCCGTAACCGTTCAATCAATGGTCTTTGGTAACATGGGCGAAGATTGCGGCACAGGCGTTGCCTTTACTCGCGATCCAGCATCTGGCGAAAACAAAGTATTTGGCGAATATCTAATGAACGCCCAAGGCGAAGATGTCGTTGCCGGTGTCCGCACCCCAATGCCAATCGCCGACCTTGAAAAACAAAATCCAGCTATTTTCAAAGAATTCCAAGATGTTTGCGCAACCCTTGAGAAACACTACAAAGATATGCAAGATATCGAATTTACCATCGAGCATGGCAAATTATTTATTCTACAATGCCGCAGCGCTAAACGATCAGGCATGGCTGCAGTCAAAATCGCCGTCGACATGGTTCACGAAAACCTAATTAACCAAAATACTGCCATTTCACGCATTACCGCCGAACAACTTGACCAATGTTTACACCCAGTTATCGCCCCAGGCACAAAATATAGTGTCCTAGCCAAAGGCTTGCCTGCAGGCCCCGGCGCAGCATCTGGTATCGCTGTATTTGACGCAACCCGCGCAGCCGAACTTGGTAAAGGCGGCAAAGGCCAAAAAGTTATTTTGGTTCGTGCCGACACCAGCCCAGACGACCTTAGTGGCATGTTAGCTTCCGAAGGTATTTTGACCGAACGCGGTGGCATGACATCACACGCTGCCCTAGTTGCTCGTGGTTTTGGCATCCCAACCGTTGCCGGCTGTTCATCTATCAAAGTTGATGCCAAAAACCGTCAATTTACCATTGGTGATGTAACCGTCAAAGAAGGCGACCCAATTTCAATCAACGGCGCATTTGGTGAAGTAATTTTAGGCGCAGTTGCCGTCGTTCCACCAGAATTAACTGGTGAATTCGGCGAATTGCTAAAATGGGCTGACGAAACTCGCCGCCTCAGTATTCGCGCTAACGCCGATACTCCAGAAGACGTTGAACTGGCTGTTAAATTTGGCGCCGAAGGTGTTGGTTTGTGCCGCACCGAGCACATGTTCTTTGCCGAAGATCGCCGACCAATCGTCCAGTCTATGATTTTGGCCGAAAACGACGCTGATCGCCAGGTCGAGCTAGACAAATTGCTAGTCTTCCAACGAAACGACTTCAAAGAAATGTTTATCGCACTTGGTGGCCGCGCTGCAACTATCCGCTTGATCGACCCACCTCTACACGAATTCTTGCCAAACCTAGAAGAATTAATTGAAAAAGTTGCAACCGCCAAAGCCCTAAAAACGCCTGACGCTGCAGCCGAAGCAATGCTTGCCAAGGTTCAATCAATGCACGAAGTAAACCCAATGATGGGCCTACGCGGTTGTAGATTATCAATCGTTTTCCCTCAAATCGTTGAAATGCAAACTCGTGCCATTATCGAAGGTGCTATCGAAGCCGAAAAAGCCGGAATCGAAGCTCACCCCGAGATAATGATCCCACTAGTTGGCCATGTCAACGAGCTAAAATGGCTTCGGGTTAAACTTGATCAAACTGCCAGCGAAGTTGTGAAATCTTCAGGCAAAACCGTCGATTACAAGTTCGGCACAATGATCGAAATTCCACGCGCTGCCCTGACAGCTGATCAAATCGCCGAACACGCCGAGTTCTTCTCATTTGGCACCAACGATTTAACCCAAATGACATTCGGCTACTCACGCGATGACAGCGACAAATTCTTGAAACCATATGTCGAAAACAAGATTTTGCCAGGCGATCCATTCGAATCAATCGACACCGAAGGTGTTGGTCAATTGATGGAAATTGCAGTGCAAAAAGGCCGCAGCGTAAAACCACAACTAAAAATTGGTATTTGTGGCGAGCACGGTGGCGAAGCTAACTCTATCGCCTTTTGTCACAAAATCGGCCTAGATTACGTCAGCTGTAGCCCATTCCGCGTGCCAATCGCCCGCCTAGCCGCAGCCCAAGCCAACCTAGCAACCGTCGAACGCGACAAATAAAAATATAAACTTAACAAAAATACGCCACCAAAAAGGTGGCGTATTTTATTTGTATTATAAAAACACTATTGCTTATTAATACCATTGTGCTAAAATCAACGTTATGAGAAATCATAATAAGTTTACATCTATTACTTCACCTGCCTATAGCCAAGGCCTATTCATGGTGGAATGTAAATTGATGGACTTATTTAGCTAAATAACAAAAATATAACTATATTGCTAGGTAAGTCTCCGACAAAGGAGACTTTTTTTAAAACCAAAAATTAAACTTATCGGGGACTTCCCTGGCTGTGTACTCACGCAGCTAGATCTTTTACATTTCAAGTCAAAAAATTTAAAAGGAGGAAGGAAAATGATTAGCTTAAGGACAAGTCTAAAACTCATCCAGGTGGAAATAATCATCACTGGCGCCCTAATTTCTATGCCTATAATGGTCCCGTTTTACAATTCAATTGGTATGGACCAAGGCCAGATTGGGTTGAGCCAGACAATATTTACACTGGCGTTGTTAATGCTAAACATCCCAACCGGCTGGATAGCCGACAGATTTAGCCGCAAAATATGTAATGCGGCCGGAGACCTAGGGGCCGTTATTGCCCTGTTGATGTACTCGCAAGCAACTTGCTTTTTTGATGTTGTCGTGGCCGAAATATTATTTGGCGTTGCGGTAGCATTCAGCCAAGGAGCCGACAGCGCATTAACCAAGGGCCACACCGATTTGCTAGATAAAGAGGGCAAATATGGGTTGTTTCATCGCATCAACACGACCAATGCTATCTGGCGCCCAATCGCCCAGATAATCGCACTAACAATCGGCGGCATTATCGGACCAGCAAACTATTCATTAGCAATTGCCGTATCCGCAGTGCCGTATTTTATCGGTTTTGTATTGTCGTTGATTATACGCGAAGAGGGTGAAAGACGGGTTCAGCAACACAAAAATCCCCTAAAGGACATGTGGCAAATCGTACGCGAAACTGTTATTCCTAATGCAAAATTGCGATGGTTAATCGTAGCATTTGCAGCAGGCGGCAGCATAACACATGTAATGATTTGGGCACTAACACCGTTGATGATTGCCGCTGGTTTGCCAATGCAAGTTGTCGGAGTCGGCTGGGTGCTAAACGCCGCAGCAACGACGCTGGGCGCAATGCTAGCAAAACGCTACGCACCGCGTTTGGCAAAATGGCAACGCTTTGCGATACCAGCAATCGTAATCCTCTCAGCAATGGCGATCATGAGCATCAACCTATCAGTTTACACAATATGGCTGTACTCCACTTTGGGTGCAGGCTATGGATGGTATGCAGGAGTTTTGATTGCCATGATACAAAACGAGACACCGGGTGGCAACCAATCTACGGCAGTATCAATCGCGGGCACATTTTCGCAGTTGATATATGCCCCACTAGTTTGGTTTATCAGCTGGGCTGGCAATATCGACATTAAATACTCATTGATTGCCACAATAATAATATTTGCGCCGATTATGTTCATAACTGCCCGCAAACTAAAACGACTTAAAACGTAAAGATCAAAAAGCCCGAGAAGAAATTCTCGGGCTTTAAAATTTTAATATAAGTGCACAAGTTCGACAGAACATTGGCTTTTTACCCATTCAATGTCGTATTTTGTTATATCTTTTTTCTCTCCATCAATAATAAAAGATTGCCTTTGCTCGTCAGTCAGCTGTACATCCCCTGGATTGATAATTGTTGGCATATCATTCTGAATCCAAGAGTCTGGGCATTGTCTGATTAAGGAAGTTGGCGTATTAGATAAATTTTCTCCGTAAGATTTATATGAATAAACACCCACTAATATTAAGACTAACAGCGTAATAACGGCTATTATTATCTTTTGTTTTTTGTTTTTATCCATTATTTAGCTACCGCTAAGTTTAATCTCTGATGTAATTGTTTTGCTTCTTTTTCAACTAATCGCTTTTGGACAGGCTTTGCCTTTTCGTATCGTTTGCAATAATTATCCAGGCGTCGTTGTAAATAATCGGCGTTTGATCCGCAATGATACATCTTATTCATCGCCAACTCGTGATAATAATGGTATTCGTGATGGCTATTTTGATATTCAAGTATTTTTACAACGGCAAAGATGCCAAATGTGACTGATATTAATATTGCGGCCAATATGCCAAGCATAGGCGCCAAAATTAAGATTAAGCTTAGAAATCCTAGCAAAAAGAAACGAATACTAACAACGCTAAAGCCGCCCTTTGGACTTATGCCGCTGTTTTTATTTGTAATCATAAGCATATTATAGCATAATTAACCTTATGCTATAATTAGATATAATTATGAGCTCTAGCCATTATAAATTATTCATTGACGAGACTGGCCATCCACACCAAAACCACAAATCAACGCATTTTACACTTGTCGGCGTTATTATTGAAGATAAGAACCAAACTGAATTAAAAATCAAAGCCGACCAACTGAGGTTCAAGTATTGGGACAAAACAAATATCGTTTTTCACTCGGAAGAGATAGGGCATAAAATTGGCGATTTCAAACAATTCGCTGACGACAAAGCATTAGGTATTCGTTTCGAAAAACAATTCCTTGGCTTTCTCAATTCTTGCCCAATCTACATAATAGCAGCCGTTATAGATAAGGCTAAGGCTTACAAAACAGGTTGGAATGTAGAAACTATTCTTGCAAAAGCCAGTGAAGCACTGGTATTAGATTATATGTCATTTTTATATGGGCAGAACGCTCAAGGCAGGATAGTTTATGAATCCTCTGGTGCTACGCGTGACAAAATCTATCTTGCATCTTTTCATCAATACCTTGATCCACGATCAACCCACTGCGCCGACTTTGTAGACGTCAGAAAGAAGTTAACATCAATAACTTTCGCAAACAAACTAAACCATGATACCGAAATGCAGATTGCCGATATATTCAGCTACGCTGCTATATCAAAATTTCAACAATCTCTTGGTAAAAAATTTGATAAAAAGTCATACGAACAAAAAATCATAACTATATTTGAAAATAAGTTATTATCAATGCCCAGTGGCACGTCCAAACCAGAAAAAAAGGAATATTACTCACGAATCAAAGGATTATCTATATTGCCTATAGACAAACCCAAGAAAAAAGCCAAAAACAAGGAAAAGACCGCTTGAGCCACCAGGGTCTCCTACGATCTTTTATGTTATAAATTCTACCAAACCCCTAGCGCTGCTGTCAATAGGCATATATTTTATCCGAAATACCTTTCAGCGAGCCCGTTTCTTGTGATTTATACTATAATCCACAATCTAAAATCTATAATCTACTTTTCCAAAGCATTAATCGGGATCGGAAAGCTTTGCAAAAATTTGCCCAGCGCGTCGGGGTTTTTGCGCAGGTTGACTTCGATCCAGTTTTCCAAAACACCATGCTCGATTAGGGCTTTGCGCTCGTTAATATATAAATCGTCATCAAACCACAAAAAAGGCTGTGAAAAATCAATCGCCTCGGTTTTGGAAGAAGAATAATGCCATATCGTTGGCTTAATTTTGCGCATCAATTCAACCGTTTCATCGTCAAACAAATGCCCAATATTTTGAATCGGCCGATTTGCATCACCCTGGCAATGAGTCGTTAGCCAATATGTGCTGTCAGGATAATTCGTCACGCAATATTTAATAAACTCCGGCGCAAAATTCGCCCGCTGCTGATCATTCGCCAATAATACTCCATCAATATCTAGATAGATGTTCATGAATTTATTATAATATTGCCTTTTCATTTTCTACTTTTTAAGCATACTTATTATTGACACTAGGCTGTTAGATGCCTCGTCGCCGCCAGAAGAGCCAGCCCCTTCTTTTGTTGATATGAGCCCCGTTTCTATATGCCCAAAAGCTGCGTTTACTGCAGAAATAAGAACCGTATCTTTTGATTCATCACTAGCAGCGCTAGTTCTGAAAGCTTCCATGGACTTTAGCACATTTGCCCTATGCTTGTTAACGACATATAAATGTTGGTTAGCAGAATAATTTTTAATAGAAAACTTTAATGATATCAAAGTTATGCTCAATATTATAATATGCACAGCGAGAGTTGCACTATTATTTAAAATCGCATCCAAATTATTAATCTTGACCGTTGCACTTAAAGAGAAGATTACGGAAATAATAAATACTACCACCCCCGAACAAATAACGGCAATTAGCCATCTTTTTGCTAATTCTTTATATATTTCAGCTTGGCTATCAAAAAAGTTTGCAGTTACGGTGCTGGCTATATCACCAGATATAGTCTGAGCATTCTGCACATCAATCTTTATTTTCTCAATTTCTTTTTTATATTTCCTAATTTCTGCTAAATCAATCTTTGCTTCTTCGCCGAATTTACTAGATAGTTCTTGCGAATAAGCTTTTTGCCCAAGAAATGAATTAAGTTTTTCAACTAAATAAGAATAAAACTGTTTATATTGAGATTCAAACGAGCTAATTATGCCAGCTCGTTCAGACCAAGCATTGTCACGTTTTGAATCGAACCCACTCATTTTTTCAAAAACTTGTATTATTTGATCGACTTTGTTGTTAATGTCTACTTTATCTACTTCTGGAAGCTGTTGCCAAAACTCATAATTATCCAGTAGTCTCTCAATAACCGATATTGTAAATTGAACTTTTTCTTTAATGTCAAGAAAGTTAAACTCCGATCCTTCACGTAAAAGTGAGCCGATATTACAATCTTTTATATTATTTAACTTGTCCAGTTGCGCCTGATCCCATCCCATATAACCTCCTATTTTGATGATAAAATGTCGTCTAAACTCTTTTTAGCATAAATTATATTACTAATTATAAGTTAAGTCTAAAATATTTGCAATAGCACGAGCATTATTGTATAAGATGATTATGCTTATTTAGGAACCGGTAAGCCAATTTTATGTAATGGCAAATACTCAAAATAATATTTACAATCAACAGAGATAATATAGTCTAAAACATCCCGATATTTTTCTTTCCTGAACCAATCGCTCAAAACATAAATATACTCGACTTCATAATTTAGTTCACTAAATATCTTTTGATATTGTTTTCTTTTAAAATCACAAGTTTGAAGTTTTTCATCAACTGAACCCTCTGTGCATTGATATTTAATTTCTATAATAAAAATTGTGTTTTCTTTTATCACATATATGGCATCATCTGGAAGTAATTTTTTAGATAGTATTTTCTGCCAATCAACACCAACACTATCAAGGAATCTGTATAAATCATGTTTTTTATAGGTATGTGCAACGCAAACATTATTAAATATGACATCATAGCCAATTTTAGCCTTTTTAACATCGTAACCCTTTATATTCTCCAACAAAGTAAGAAAATCTGCCTTGCCTTCAAATACCAATCCCGTCTGAGTATTACCGCCACCAATGCCGCCTGTTTTCATAAACTACTCTCCTTTGATTTCCGCGTCTAAGCGCTTAATTGATAAATCTAGAAAATTATCTTCTAGGTCTATGCCTATAAACTTTCGCCCATACCTAACCGCCATAACGCCAGTTGTAGAACTACCGGTAAAAGGATCCAATACGATATCACCCTCATTTGTACTGGCTAAAATAATTCTCTTTAGCAAATCTTCTGGCTTTTGAGTTGGATGTTTACCAAACCTCTTTTCTATAGGCCTAGGAGTCCCCATAGACCATACTGAGCGCATCTGTAAACCAGGCTTTTTAAAAGCATCTTCTGGCCAAGTCCCATTTTTCATTAAATCATAGTTAAAAATATGTTTAGCTTTTTTGTCTTTTCTTGCCCAAATAAGCGTCTCGTGACTTGCAGTAAAAAATCTACAACTAAGATTAGGCGAAGCATTAGGCTTGAACCACGCAACATCATTCAGGACATGAAAGCCAGCAACCTGAAGCGCAAAACCACATTGATAGATTGAGTGGTATGTCCCACTTATCCAAAGAGTCCCGCTTGGCTTTAAAACACGCCTAACTGCTTGTATCCATTCTAGATGAAACTCAAAATCTTTTTTCAACCCGTTACTTTTATCCCACTCGCCCTTGTCGACACTAACGCGCTTACCTGCATGCAACGAAAAGCCGCCATTCGATAATAAATAAGGAGGATCGGCAAAAACCATATCAATAGAATTTTCTGGTATTTGCGCCAGGATATCCAAACAATCAGATTTATATAAAACAGAGCCGTTATTTAAATAATAAGGCTTCTTTTTTATATTTTCCAAAATACTATTTTTTACCATTTACCCTCGCTTAACTTAAATGTAAGTATAGCTTGTTTGACTTTGATTATCTATACCACGCATCAAATTATCGAGTTCGCCGTACGAATCATGAAAGAATTCCTTCGCTCTTCAGCTTCTTATAGAGATCATCTAATTTGCTCGCGTCTACTTCACAACAATCGACCTTCTTTGCTAAATAATGAACCCTGTTTTGCCTATAAGTAGCACTCGCACTAGATATACGTTCTATCAGGAACAAAGCCTCCTCGTTGGAAAAAACCTTTTTATTACTATTGCGAAAAAAATAAAAAGACGCTGCTGGCATCCCCATGATGTTACGACTAAAGCGCACTGATGCTAGATAAAACTCTAATATTTCTGTCTTAGAAAATTCCTTATTTATCCACTTCGCCAATATGATTTCAAGCACCTTCCGCCTGATCTTTTTGTTATAATCATCGCCGTTGATGAAAAGAGTGCGGGCAAGTTGCATATTAATGGTCGATCCGCCACTTTTTAAAATATTAAGCCTGTTTCGAATCATTAATACATTTGAGACAATACCTCTAAAAAGACTCCTAAGATTTATGCCTTTATGTTCTAAAAAGCTATCGTCTTCTACTTTAATCAATATACCTTTAATATTGTCCAAATTAAAGTCTAATCGATGCATCTCAGCGACCGCCAATCTTGCCCGGTAGACAATATATTCTACATTATCCACCAATCTAACGCGTATCAACACCGACAAAAAACCTGCAAATAATAAATAATTGTTTTCACTGTTATCATACAGTGTCCTTCTAAAAGATAGCATAAGCAATGTACTATATAAAATCATAAATATAAGCCAAAAATCAGGCTCCGCAAAACAGAATAATGCTAAGTTACCAGCCAATAAAACCGCCCATAAAGATAGGGCTATAGGATACTTAAGCCCCCAACCTGGGAACATCTTAATTGCAAATGGTTCTGTGGCGCCTTCAAATCTCCAATTTGGCAAAACAAGACGCGTCTTACCATAATCCAGCCCTAGCATTTGACGCAACACTACGACCTTCCTGGAATTTATAACTAAGTGTTTTTGCAATTCAGCGACATATCTTAAAATAATATATGACACCCCGAAGAATAGAATAAAAGCCGGCACACCAATAACTAAAGCTTTTTTGTCTGTGCCTAACATTACAGACGTAACAGACGTAACAGCGGCTACCAATATACCAATCACATATTGTAAATACCTATATTGGCCACTAGCGGCACTATGCGCATATTCGAACTCTTTCAAAACCACATCTCTATTTTTATGCGTATAGGTTGGATATCTCTGATTATCTTTATCTGCTTCTTCCATTATTTAATAGTATCTACTAAATACCCTGCTTAAACAATGCTAAACTATTTGGCATCATGTTAACTCAGGGTTTATCTGTTTTTTACGTTGACAAACAACAGACAAACAGATACAATATACAGATTATGAAACAAAAGATACATCCAACCGAATATCGCCCTGTCGTATTTAGCGACGAGGTGGCTGGATTTGCGTTTTTGACTCAGTCAACAGCACAAACCAACGAAACAATTAAATGGGAAGACGGCAATGAATATCCATTGATTAAAATGCATATTTCATCAGCTTCTCACCCATTCTTTACTGGTGAAGAAAAAATCATCGACACCGAAGGTCGTGTTGATCGATTCAAGGCCAAGTTTGCTGCTGCTGAAGCTCGCAAAGTTGCATTAGCTAGCAAGGCTATCAAAGCCAAAGCAACTAAAGCTAAAAAAGCTGAAAAATAACTACGCAACAATAAGGGGTCGTCGTATCGCGATGGCCTCTTTTTTGTTACAATAAAACATATGGCAAAAATCCAACTAGACATTAATACATTACAACTCGAACATTCCGAGCTAACTTCATTTTTATCCAGTCCAACCGCCTATACCGATCCTGAATATACTGCCAAAAATCGCCGCCTAACAGAACTGGACAATTTAATCGCCAAAGCTAATCTGCGCCGCATTCTTGAAATTCAATTAACTGAGGCCGAAGAGCTAGCCAACAGCGACGATGAACTAGCCGATATCGCTCGCGCCGAAGTGGCCGAAATTACCGATAAATTACAACAAATCAACGATGAGTTGTTTATAATGTTAGCACCCCGCGATCCAAACGATGACAAAAACATTTTCGTTGAAATTCGCGCTGGCGCTGGTGGCGACGAAGCCAGCTTATTTGCAGCTGAACTTTACCGAATGTATTTACGCTACTGTGAAACTCACGGCTTACGAACTGAATTTATGAGTTCTAGCGAAAACGACACCGGTGGTTATAAGGAGGTTGTCTTTAGCGTCAAAGGCCCTGCCCGTCCTGTCGGACAGACAGGCGGGGATGCGCCATATTCAAAACTTAAATTTGAATCCGGTGTTCACCGCGTCCAGCGCGTTCCTGAAACCGAATCACAAGGTCGCATCCATACCAGCACCGTCACAGTTGCTGTGTTGCCCGAGGCCGAAGAAACCGATATCGAAATTAATCCGAACGACCTGCGTATCGATATTTATCGATCTGGCGGACACGGTGGCCAATCCGTCAACACTACCGACAGCGCCGTTCGCATCACCCACATCCCTAGCGGCATGGTCGTAATTAACCAGGACGAAAAATCTCAATTAAAAAATAAATTGAAAGCTATGGGCGTATTGCGCAGCCGTCTGCTGCAACAAAGAATTGATGCCGATACAGCCAAATTAACCGAGCAGCGCCGTAGTCTAATCGGATCTGGCGATCGCAGCGAAAAAATCCGAACTTATAACTTTCCACAAGATCGCATTACCGATCACCGCATCGGCTATTCACGCAGTAATATCCCGGGCGCTATGAATGGCGATATCGATGATTTAGTCGAACAATTACAAAACTACGAGCGCGAACTAAATGCCGAAAACGCCAGCAACAATTAAAAGTTGGCTGGTTGAAGCCACCAAAAAACTATTAGAAGCCGAAATAATCACGGCTGTGTTAGATTGTGAATTAATCTTGACTAATATATTAGAAGTCGAGCGCACATATTTGCACGCTCACCCCGAAAAAATTATTAGTCCAAAACAACTGCGAGCAATCAATCGGATGTTTAAAAAACGACTTAAAAATATCCCAATGTCATACATCTTGAAATACAAAGAATTTTACGGCCGCAAATTCTTTACCGACAAAGCCGTGTTAATTCCCCGCCCCGAATCCGAAGATATAATTGATGTCGTAAAGTCGATTTGCAAACAACCAGATTTTAAAAACAACGAAGTGACATTGGTAGATATCGGCACTGGCAGCGGCTGTCTGGGAATTACTGCAAAACTAGAAGTTCCACGACTGGAAGTAACATTATCTGACGTTTCAATCGATGCACTACGCGTCGCCAGATTTAATGCCGTAAAATTACGTGCTGACCTGGACATAACTAGTGGCAATTTACTTGAAAACATCAACGAGCGCCCCGATATCATCATTGCCAACCTTCCGTATGTCGATAAAAGCTGGGATAGGTCATCCGAGACCGACCACGAGCCAACCAAGGCCTTATTTGCCAAAGATAATGGCATGGCGCTAATTAAAAAGCTAATTCGCCAAGCCGAAAAACTACAAAGAGCTGGCAGTTACCTTATACTAGAAGCCGATCCGCGCCAACATGACGCGTTGACCGATTATGCTCATAAACACCAATATATGCTAGCAAAACAAACTGGCTATATTTTATCATTAATTAAATATTAGTTGCGCTAATACTGACATTATTAAATGCCAAGATTAAAACAGCGATAATGCTGATTGTAAAAATAAGTGGAAGTAAAATATCTTGCATGCGAACTTTTTGATGATGAACAAATGAGTCATAGGCCTTAAAGCTTAAAAAACCGAAACAAAGTGTAATGATCGAAACTTGTGGCAATAAAATACCATTAATGATTGGCATCCTGTAAGCAATCGTCCAATGATAAGCTATCCAGCCGATCTCGATTAATATCAACGACCAGGCCAAGCTTAAAAGTACCATATGCGGCTCTTCTTCATAACTGTTTAGTGTATGTCTGGCAGTCGCATAACCAACCAACCAAACCATCAAAACGACCAACGAAGCCGACCAACCATAAGATATTGAATATATCGTCGAAATTCCAAAAAACAACGCCACACCAGCCTGCATAATGACATATTTTTGTTTTGCATGTGGTCGCAAAAACAGCAACCATGCTATGTATGCCAAGGTAAATAAAATCTGCGAAACCCATAAACTGACATCACCAATACTGGCATTGTTTAAGTTATACAAGCCAACTATAAAACTGATGCCGATTATCAGGCTGACAAGGTCACTTTGAATATTAGCAAACCAATACCTGGGACGAACTGCCAAAACTCGCCATTTGCTAAGCAGTAATAAAAAGAAAGCTGGCCAAATTGAATTAGCATATCTGACGATAAACATCAGACCAACAGCCAAAGCGACATTTAATGCTATATAGGTAAACTCGTGCAAAAAAGAGCGACGTTTAACAATCTTTAAAAAATCCATATCTGTTACCAGTATATCACGAACTAGTTACTAGCTGGCCCAAAAATAACAACAAATTTAACATCACCACTAACTGGAACTGGTGGATCTGATTTTAATAACGATACATTAAACATCTCGGCTAGCTTTTTAGCAGTTGCATCACCGCCATCATCATTATCACCTATCTGATAAATCGCAATCCTCTCTGTTTCAGCAATACTACCATCGGGCGCAGTGCTGACTATAATTACATTAAAACCGGCATCGGTTAATTTGTTAGCCTCGCGCTGACCTAAACCGCCAATGCCCGAACCGTTCAAGACAGCGACCGACGCCGCCTCGTTGAATACAGCATAATTTGTCAAATTCTTTTGAATAAACACCCTTAGGTCGTCGTATTGGAATATTCCAGCCGATGGCATAACCACACTAGCATCGCCATACATGCCGGTCGTCATAACCTTTTCGTTACCCTCTATTAGACTTATCGAATGCACGTCACTAGCCTTTATTTCGCCACCAATTTGCATAAGAGTACGGATTTCTTCTATCTTTATATTTGTTCGTAGATTATTGCCCAAAGCATCAATCAATTTAGTAATAGCGCTAAGATTTGTAATCATACCTGTGCTGACGGCTTTATCCTTGACGGCCATGATGATTTTTTGTTGATTTATTTCGCGATCAAAATTAGATCTAGACAGGCCGTAAGTTGGAGCCTCATGCCCGCGTGCCATCGACAAATACAGCGCATGTTCGCCGTCTAAATGATGAACGCCGTTATCATACTGCACATAATAACAAGTATAATTACAGCGCCAGTCAGCATTACGATCTAATATACCAGGCGCGTCACCACTGCCTTGAATATCAACATCAACACCGCCCACTGCATCAACAATTTCTTTGATAACGGTCTGGTTGACATGTATGCTGTATTGAATATCTAGGCCAAAAATACCACCAATAAAACTTTGAGTCTGACTTAAGCGATCTTGCTCGTCCGAAACAGAATCACCTTGATTAGAACAGCTAAAATATTCATTTATTTTTCCCTGATAACCAGAGTTACAAGCCATGCCATACTCGACATATAAATCGCGCGGAATACTGAACATATAGGCATCTTTTTTGTCTTGATTAATACTAACAACCATCATCGAATCAGTTAAGCTAGCGCCTTCATGACCCGGATCATCCTCGGATGTGCCTAAAATTAGAAAGTTAGTTCGACCATTAACATCCTTTTTTATTGGGCTAGTTTGCAAAATTCCAAATAAGTTGCCGCCAAGAAATATGTTATTACCAGCGCTCATAAATTTATAACCAAAATAACCACCAAAACCAACTAATGCCAAAACAATAGTCAATATCGTCCATTTTACAATCCGCCTAGTTAAAGATTTAGGCTTTTTATTTTGCTTTTTTAGAAGTTTTTTCTCTTTGCGACTGAGCTTTTTAGGTTTGTCCGTAAAAAAATTATCATTTTCAGGAATGCTAATTTCGATCTCATCAGAAATATTAGCCTTTGCTAAATCATAACCAGAATTAACCTGCCCAAGATCACGCGTCAAATTACTGCCAGTAGTATGCATTAATTTTGGCTCTAAAATGTTCGATTTAACTATTTTTTTACGATCAAGATTATGCAGACCACCAAGCTGGTCGCCAGCCCTTCGAGGGATAAAGCCATCAATCGAAACTTTTCGTTTTTCGGGTTTATTCATAAATACTTCATCTACTATACCGAACTTTGTACCATTTTGGAACATTAAACATTAGCTTATCTCTAGTTATAAACAGTCAACCAATGTATAGTTATTATATATGGAAGCAAGTTTTTTCAAGCGGCACCCTTTTTTAAAAGATGCCATTAGTATTACTATTTTTATGGCATGCATCATAGCTGGCACGCTTTTAATAAATTCTTTTGTTTTTCGAAGTTTCAGCGTAGTCGGTGCCAGTATGGAAAAAACCTTATACACTAATGACCGCCTAATCGTTAGTCGCCTGCCTGCAACTTGGGCTCAATTACAAAATAAAACATATACACCAGAACGCGGCCAAATAATCGTTTTCAAAAACCCAAAATATTCACAAGGTATCGGTGATGAATATATCGTAAAGCGAGTAATTGCTTTTGCCGGCGAACGTGTAATATTAAAAGATGGCAAGTATGTCGTCTTTAACGAAGCTAACCCTAACGGTTTCAACCCTGATGATGCTAATAATGGCGAACCAGGTGCCCCAACTAGCGGTAAAATTGACACAACTGTGCCAAATGGTGAATTATTCGTGTCAGGTGACCATCGCCAAGAAAATTACTCATACGATTCACGCAACGGCCTTGGCACAATTCCACTTTACGATGTTATCGGCCCGGTTAGTATGCGAATCTTTCCGTTTGACAAAATACGCGGGTTCTAAATTAACAAATTATTTTTTGTAACCGCTCAAACTCTTCTTCGTCTTTGAATTTGATTTTTATAAAACCAGCACCCTTATTATTAATAGTAATGTTAACACCCGAACCTAATTTCGACTGTAACTTTTTTAGCTGTGGTTCATAAGGATTGGCCGTAATTCGCTTAGTTTTAGTTAATTCCTTATTATCAAGATTCTTTTTGTAATTATTAACAAATTGCTCAATATGGCGAGCGCTCCAATCCTCTTTAATTATCTTATCTAGCACTTGTCCAACGGTTTCTTCGTCAAGGATAATTAACGGCCTAGCCTGACCCTCGGTGATACTGCCATCAACTAACTTTTCGATTACGATATTAGGTAATTTCAACAAGCGCAATCTATTAGAGACAGCACTGATCGATTTAACACCGGCACTTTTGCGTATTTCTTCCAGGGTCATATTAAACTGATCGCGCAATTTTAAATAAGCTGTGGCAATTTCCATTACGTTTAGGTCAGCACGTTGTAAGTTTTCAATCAAAGATAATTCTAGCCTGTGCTGATCAGTTAAAGTTCGAACTAATGCTGGAATTTTATCTAGACCCGCAATCTTGGCGGCACGATATCGACGCTCGCCGGCAACAATTTTATAGCCAGTGCTGTCCGGAGTTACTATTATGGGCTGCAAGACGCCGTGATGCCCTATAGAAGCTGCCAAATCGTCCAAGGCATCTTGTTCAAAAACCTTTCTGGGTTGATCTGGATCAGCATGAATCTGATCAAGTTTTATCTGACGTAGTTCACTAATCTGCTGATCTTGATCGGCTGTCGGGTCAAAAGACTCATCTAATAAATCAGTTGGAATTAAGCTAGAAAAGCCTCGACCTAAACCATGTTTTTGAATCTTTTGTTTAGATACTGGCACGACCAATTACCTCCTTTGCAAATGCCTTATAAGCCCTGGCGCCTTTTGAAAACTGATCATATGCGCCAATTGGCAAACCATGGCTTGGAGCCTCGGCTAGACGAATATTACGCGGAATAGTAGTTTCAAAAACTTTACCAGGAAAATGTTTTTTAATCTCTTCGTGAACTTGGCCGCTTAAAGTTGTGCGCCTGTCCATCATTGTCGGTAGAACACCCAATAATTCCAAAGTTGGATTCATCATCTTGCGGACTAACTTCATTGTCTCGAGTAGCTGGCCCAGGCCCTCCAGGGCGTAAAATTCAGCCTGAACCGGCAACAATACATATTTTGCAGCTATCAGGCCATTGACGGTCAGTAAGCTAAGACTTGGCGGACTGTCAATTACGATTACGTCATATGCCCCTTCGCTTTTTTCAATTGCCATCTTTAGGCGCGAAAAACGCTTTTCAGCCTGAGCCAGTTGAACTTCGACGTCCGCTAAACATGGCACTGATGGTGCTAAAAATAAATTTTTATAAGCCGTATCCAGAGTAACCTGATCCAGCGTCGCCGACTCCATAGCTACATCAGCCATTGTTAATGTCAAAGCTTGCTTGTCAACGCCCAGGCCACTGGTTGCATTACCTTGTGGATCAAAATCAACCAAAAGCGTCTTTTTGCCAGATTTTGCTAAATAATAAGCCAAATTAACAGCCGTGGTTGTTTTACCCACACCGCCCTTTTGATTAGTCACAGCTATAATCGTCGCCACTGTTAATATTACCCTTATCCTTTTGGTCTATTATACCACGAGCGTCTTAGAGTTTATAATTAAAAATCCCCGCTTTTTAGGCGGGGATTTTGTGGAAATTATTTGATTGAAGTAATTTCGATTTTGCTATACTTTTGGCGGTGTCCGTTTTCTTTGTGGACGCGCTTTTTCGCTTTATAGCGAATTACTCGAACTTTTTCACCTTTGACAAGATCTTCGATAACCACGGCGGTTACTTTGACCCCTTCAACAGTTGGTGTGCCGACTTGCGTTTTATCGCCATCGATAACCAACAGTGCATCAAGCGTGAGCTCTTTTGTGCCTTCCTGGAGGAGGTCCACCAGTAGGGTCTCTTTTTCGGCGACAATAAATTGTTTTCCACCGATCTTAACGACTGCTTTTTTCATAATGATTCCTTATTATTTTTACTAATCGATTGTTGATTATAACAGATTAGGACTGCTGATGCAACGCCCTTGAGTAGATTATAGATTTATATTTGTCCGACGCTGCTGATTAAAATCAAAGCCGTAGCAAATACAGCTAGTCCAACTGCCTTATACATCCCATGATTTTTACGCCAAGATTTTGCCAGTTTCTTTGGTAATTTATGTCGCTTGAAATGTGCCGCAAAAGAAACCAACATAACTAGAATAATAACACCGATACAAAACAACATAACCGATGTAACAGAACGCATTGCGATACCAAATTTGTCCAGCATGCCTACCCGCCCAATAGAATCTGCCCCATTAAAGCGATTCATACCGAGAACCGCGCTACTAGCTGGCGCGCCATAAAGCGCCACCACAATTGAAGCTGGCTTGCCATCCAGTTGGCCATCCATCACCGCAAAACCAACTTCGCTATAATTTGCCTCTAAGATATTTGCCCGATGCTCAGGTGAATCCATCCAAGCCTTGACGACAGCAGATGTGGTTGTAAAGTTTTTAGCCAAATTTTCGCCAGCTTCATCATAGTTATAGCCGACATCGCCTAACCACTTCCAAGGCTGAGTACCATCGGGCGCATTATGGGCCCAATATTGCTCGGCAAACATATCCTGAACTTTTAAATAAGCTGCTTGGTCAAGTTTGTCATTCAAAGCCAATGGCTGCAAACCGGATTTTTGTCGCTGCAAATTAGTCTGGTCCAATAATAAACTAATCGTAACCTCGGTTGATTGGCCTAAAACATCACCAGTCTTGATAGCATTATAGCCAAAATTTAACCCAATAACCGTCGCGAGGACCAAGATTATTCCATAATTACGAATAATATGTGGCTTGTAATTATTGGCGTGGTGCGGAACAAACAATAACTTGGCCACATTGGCTGTGACTTTCCAGAAAGATTTTTGTGTTATTTTTTTGTTTTCCAATTTACCGGACATTACATAAATATTATAAAACAGTTATGTTTAAAAAACGAGCCTTTTTAGGCTCGTTATTTATTATTTATCGTCAAAGTTAAACCAACTGGGGTCTTTATGAATATCATCAACAACTTTATCCCAAAATTGCTCTAATGAATCTTCGTCAATTTGGTCATTTAATTCAATTTGATCATCAGTCATTCGACCATCATAAAATTCGTCGGACATTTCATCAATTTTTTGTGGCTGTAAATAGTTTAATAGTGACATTTTTGTTTTTATTTCCTTATACTTTTAATATTAGCATAAACGAGATGAATTGTCAACTCACCCGCTAATTATTTTATACTTTTTGAAGTGCAATTTTAAGTGAAAAACCGTCTATTTTCACATCTATCTGGAATGATTTTTCGCCCATATCGGCAAAATCTGTCGCCAAAGTTTCATCTGTTATCGTCTTTTTGTGTTCGATAATCGCCTGTTTTAACTCTTCGACATCAGTCGATAACACTAATTCAATACGATCATCAATATTTAGACCTGCTTCTTTGCGAGCTGATTGGATGTGACGAATTACTTCACGAGCCAAACCTTCGCTTTTTAGGGCTGGAGTTATATTAAAATCTATAGAAAATTCGTCGCCTATTTTTACCTCTTTGACATTTAATTCTTCGCTTAAAATATCCGCAAAATCAACAAATTGACCAGATTTTGGAATAGTAACACTAGCAAGGGGCTGACGAACTTTGGTTTGTTGCTTGGCACGCATACTGAGGCCCTGATTTACATATTCACGGACTAACTCCATATCAGCCGTCACAAGCTCGTTAACTCGACCAGCTTCTGGCCAATCTAGTAAATGTACACTCTCGCCACCG
This sequence comes from uncultured bacterium, assembly GCA_903952435.1. Taxonomy (GTDB): domain Bacteria; phylum Patescibacteriota; class Saccharimonadia; order Saccharimonadales; family Saccharimonadaceae; genus UBA1547. The sequence continues at coordinate 49,207 of CAJBFN010000002.1, read as the reverse complement.
GTTATTTTTTGATACAATTCTTCGGCCAAAAACGGAACAAATGGAGCCAAAACCTCAGATAATCGAACCAAAACATAATGAAGTGTTCGGTAGGCGTTATTTTTATCAGTGTCGTCACCAGCCTTCCAAAAACGACGGCGACTACGGCGAACATACCAATTGCTGGCGTCCTCTATAAACGGCAAAATCGGTTTTAGGGCATTTGGAATATCATAGGTATCCATATTTTTTTCAATTTCATTCATCAATTGATGCATTCGACTAATCACCCATAAATCAAGAGGATTAGTTAGGTCGGCACTTGGATCGGTAACTTCACCATTAAATTCCCATTTATCAACTTCGGCATACATTGTAAAGAAATCGTACATATTCCAGATCATTGAAAGTTTTCGGGCAACGTCGGCGACATCTTTGTCTTGCAAGGCAAAATCTTCACCATTTAACAGCGGTGATGACAGCAATAAGAATCGCCAACTGTCGGCACTGTATTTGTCCATTAACTCTTCGGGATCGGTAAAGTTGCCTTTACTTTTGCTCATTTTAGAACCGTCATTACCGGCAATATTGCCAGTTACGATGACATTCTTGAATGCGTTTTTGCCGAATAAGCCAACACTGACGGCGTGGACATAGTAAAACCAAGCACGAACTTGGCCGACGTATTCGACGATAAAATCGCCAGGGAAATTGGCTTCAAATTTTTCAACATTTTCGAACGGATAATGGAATTGAGCAAACGGCATCGATCCACTTTCAAACCAACAATCCAAAACTTTATCAATGCGGCTGTAGCTGACGCCATCGATTTCAAATGTAATATCATCAACCCATGGGCGATGATAATCTTCCAGTTCGACACCACTTAGATCTTTTAATTCTGCATAGCTGCCGATAACTTTGATATGCTCATTACCTTCATCGTCTGTGCCTTTCCAAACTGGCATAGCAGTTGCCCAAAAACGGTCACGAGACAAATTCCAATCTGGCGCTTGTAATATCGTGTTTTCAAAACGACCATTTTTAATATGAGACGGGAACCAATTAATTCCAGCATTTTGCTCAAGCATTTCGGTACGCTGAGAATCAACATCAAAAAACCAACTTGGATGGGCACGATAAATTAAACGATGATTAGTTCGCGGGTTGTGTGGATATTCATGACGAATATATTCAATTTTCCAGACGATACCATTTTCGTGTAAAGTTTTAGCAATAATTTTATTGACGTCCCAAATATCTTGGCCGGACCACTGCCCTGTCAGATATTTACCATAATCATCGATTGTATGAGCCACCGGAATTTTATTAGCACGCGCCAAATTAAAGTCATCCTCGCCATAGGCTGGCGCGATATGAACAATGCCAGTACCGGCTTCGGTTGTAACAAAATCAGCCTGCCAAATTTTGTTGGAGTTTTCTAAAATTTCGCCGTCACTAAACACAGGCTGATAAGATTTACCGATTAAATCTGCGGCTTTGATTGTTTTGATAATTTTATAATCAAGCTTATTGTGTTTTTCGTCGGTTAAAACTTTGTCGAGCGTATCTTTGGCAAGTATTAAATTTTCACCATTAACCTCAATCTGAACATATTCAATGTCTTTATTTATAGCTAGTGCCGTATTGCCAGACAAAGTCCAAGGCGTAGTTGTCCAAGCTAAAATATATAGATTTTCGTCTAATTTGAATTTTACAAATACGCTTGGATCGGTAACTTCGACATAGGCGCCAGTATCCATGGTAACTTCGGCTTTTGAAAGTGGTGTTGCCCACTGGGTATCGTACATTAAGACTCGTTCGCCTTCGTAAATCTTACCCTTTTCGTACAACTGTTTAAAAGCCCACCAAACAGATTCCATGTATTTTTTGTCCATGGTTTTATAACCACCATTAAAATCAACCCAGCGGCCAATTCGATCAACCGTACTTTCCCAAGCGTTTCCAGTTGCGACCATACTTTCACGAGCAGTTTTAATGTAATCTTCTAAACTAATTTTTGTACCAATATCATGTCGGTCAGTAATGCCTAGCTTTTTCTCGACATAATTTTCAGCTGGCAGACCATGACAATCCCAACCCCAAGTTCGCTCGACTCGCTTGCCCTTCATAGTTTGGTATCTGGGCACGACATCTTTTACAAGGCTAGAAAGCAAAGTTCCGTGATGAGGAACACCAGTAATAAATGGCGGACCATCATAAAAGACATACGAATTTTGTTTGTCGCGATTATCAATTGATTTTTGAAAAGTTTTTTCAGATTTCCATGTCTGAACTAATTCTTTTTCATATTCTAGCGCCCTACGACGAGTGTTTGCTTTGAATTTCATTTTGTTTCCTTTCTATAAAAACAAAAATCCCTATTTAGTCACTGGATCCCAAATTTTTAAGGGAGGTACCATCCAGTTTCTAAAAAGAGATTCTTTTTAGCGCTTAATTGCTCGGTTCTAATCGTTTTTTTAGGACTTTCTTCCGAAGAACGTTCATGGCTGATAACCACTAACCTTTTTATAGGATGTTCAGACTATTATTATAATCTTATAGTTGCCTAGGCGCAAGCTAAAGTGTTTACGCGAATAATCCGCTACCGTATTTTAAAACGATAATCGCAACTATTATTACAAATATCAACGCTAGCAAAAATTTATCGTAATCTTTTTTAATAAAATTTTTAGCTTTTTTGGCTATTTTTTTTGAAAAATACAGATTATCTTCACGAATATTATATTTAGTTATGGCAAAGAACATTACAATTGTCGACGCCAAAACCAACATACACCAAGGGCAAAGTGCGCCAATTAACGCTGTACTGATATAAAATAATCCGATTGCGAAAAATAAGGCGCCTACAGTAAAAACCTGAATTACAAACATAAATTTTTTAGGCAATTTAACGCCTATTAATAGTAAAATCGCCAATAAAATGAATGTCGGTTCAGATATCATACCCAGTAAACTATTCGGAAAGCCTAGTAGTGATGCATATGAACTTTTAGCGACCGTTGCGCAATTGACGACTGCATTAACACTGCATTCAAAAACAGCGTTTGGATTTTTAGCCAGCTCGAAAGCCTCGACCGACAAAACAAAAGCAGCAATTAGCGCCAAAACGGAAGTTATTAAAATCGTAATAAAAATCCAGCGATTAGATCGCAACTCTTTATCACGATGCATAAAAAAATCTTTAACTTTGTCCAACATAATAACTAACCTCGCTTATTGTTGGTAGTGGTATACCACGCCAATAATTTTGCAACCTGCTGTCGTTACTTAAGACAATAATTGAAGGGTATTCGACAATATCATAACTTTCGCAAAAACGAGACCCGTCCAAAGAGTTAGGATCCATCGTTTCTAAAACATGGCCGGTTTGATATTCAAAATCACGCAAAAAATCCAAAACAGTTCTTTCGTATTCTGTTTCTTTTTTATAAATAACCACCACGCGCATTTTACGTTTAGCCCTTGGTTTTACTGTTAAGCCGCTGCTCTAAAATCTTAACAAAATCGTCTAAGGTTTTAAATTTATAGTAAACACTGGCGAATCGAACATAGGCAACCTCATTACGGCCGACTAATCCGTCTAGCACCTGATCACCAATCTGTTTTGAAGTTATTTCATTCTCGCCAATCGCATAAAGCGCGTCCTCGATCTCATCAATCATCTCTTCAATTTCAACTTCTGACGAAAAGAATTTTCCAACTGAGCGCTTAACGGCAATTGCTAATTTGTCACGGTCGAATAACTCGCGATCACCATTTTTTTTGATAACTGCTAAGTTTGGTCGCTCAACTCGCTCGTAAGTAGTAAACCTTTTGCCGTCTGGAGATTCACGGCGGCGGCGAATCGTAACGCCATCACTAACTTCGCGAGATTCAATTACTCGACTGTCGCCAATATTATATTTAGCCATTTTAATTAATCCTTTTGATTCTTTTTGCGACGACGCAAGAAAGCTGGAACATCAGATTCGTCTTCGTCATCAGGTTGATTCCAAATATTATTAGAGTCATCTTCGTTAAAAATTGCCGCTGATTCGGTATGATCTAGATTTAAATCAATATTGCCAACCGTTTCATCGCTAACTTGGACATCTTCTTGAACTTCTTTTTCAGGAGTCTGATTTTTGTCTGATTGATGGAAATATGCCGAATCAAAACCAGTTGCAATAACAGTGATTATTAATTCATCTTCCATTTCAGCCTTTAAAGTTGCACCGAAAATAATATTTGCATCTGGAGAAACCGCACTGGTAATAATTTCAGCCGCCTCTTGGATTTCACTCATGCTCATATCATAACCGCCAGTAACATTGAATAGTACACCCTTAGCGCCATCGATCGAAACTTCAATTAAAGGTGATTCAATTGCCTGTTGCGCGGCCAATGCAGCACGATTGTCGCCACTGGCGCGACCAATACCCATTAATGCCGATCCAGCATTGCTCATAATTGCACGAACGTCAGCAAAGTCTAAGTTAATCAAACCGTGTTCAGTAATTAATTCTGAAATTCCCTGAACACCTTGTCGCAAAACATCGTCAGCAATCTTGAAAGTTTCAAGTAATGGCGTTCGGCGATCAATTGTTTGCAAAAGCCTATCATTTGGAATCGTAATCAATGTATCGACGTTGCGACCAAGTCTTGATATGCCCCATTCAGCATTTTGACGTCGTTTTTCGCCCTCAAAGCTAAACGGCTTTGTAGCTACCCCAACAACTAAAATTCCAAGTTCACGAGCGATTCCAGCAACAACATGTGCCGCACCAGTACCAGTTCCACCGCCTTCGCCAGCTGTGACAAAAACCATATCGGCACCTTCAAGTGCTGCTTTTATTTCTTCGCTAGATTCGTTAGCTGCCGCTTCACCAACATTTGGATCAGCACCCGCGCCTAGACCACCAGTTGTTGATGATCCAAGATGAATTTTTACATCAGCCTTGCTGTTATGTAAAGCCTGGGCATCAGTATTCATTGCAATAAATTGGACGCCAGTTAGCCCGGCCTCTTTCATACGGTTAACGGCTGAACCGCCCGCACCACCAACACCTACCACTTTTATGCTAGCAAAAGTTTGTATATCGCTTGGTTTTACTTCAGGCATGTTATATATTATCTCCCCAAATTTATAATCTTATTTATAATTATAACACTTTGGCGTAAAAAATCTATATCCTAAAACGCCCAAAGAATTTAGAGATCTTGCCGCCGCCCACAAGTGTCTTTTTAGTCTTGAATATACTGCCAGGATTTTTACTATTCTGAACGCCAAGCTCAGAGTCAATTAACATCAGTCCAATTGCAGTTGCAAATTGTGGCTCGCAAATATTATCAGTCACCGAACCATAATCATCGACATGACCAACACGAACTGCTAGTCCAAGTGCATTTTTAGCATATTCAGCAATGCCCTTAAGATGAGCTGTGCCGCCAGTTAATACTGCGCCATTTGGTAATTTGCCGGCCCTACCAGCTCGCTGCAGCTCTTTGTTTACCATACTGAACAATTCTTCTAACCGAGCTTCAACAATCTCGTCCATATCGGACATACTAAAATTATGAATTTGATCATTATATTTCAAACTAACACCGGACGGATCACGATTAAATAAAGCTGAGGCATGTTCGATTTTCAGCTTTTCGGCTATTTCTGGATCCGTCTTTAAGCCAATCGCTAAATCGTTCGTAATATTAATGCCGCCGATCGGCACAACGGCCGCATATTGCAGGTCGCCCTCTTCATAAATAGCAATATTAGTTGTCGAGCCACCAATATCAATCAAAGCAACACCATTTTCAATCTGCTTTTCGCTCAAAGCCGCTCTAGCAGCGGCAACTCCGGCCACCACGACAGACCTAGGCGCAACATTAGCCTTTTCGGCTGCTTTTTGTAAACTATCAAGATTAGGCTCTAAAACCGAAACAACATGGGCATCAACCTCTAGCCTAGTTCCATTCATACCGATTGGGCTTTTGATATTATCCTGGCTGTCTAATTTATAGGCATGTGGAACAAACTCCAAGATTATACGATTGGCCGGTATTTTACCGACCGTAGCAACCTCTTCAATTCGAGCCAAATCATCACTTACAACTTCATGATTAGGACCGCTAACAGCCACCATGCCATCAGCATGAGTACTAACTATATGAGACCCGTTTATACTGATTGTAGCCGCATCAACTTGATAACCACTCATCCGCTCGGCCTCGGCCAAAGCTGCATCTATCGCCTGAGCTGGGCCCTCAAGATTGGCCACCGTGCCTTTTCGCATACCGCTATTTGGAGCTATTCCGACACCAATAATAGTAGGTGCGCCAGTTGTGCCATCAATATGGCCAACAACACAACGAACTGTCGTTGTACCAATATCTATTCCTACCGCGTATTTAGATATCTCTTGCATAACATAAATTATATAGCCTAAAGGACATTTTGGCTACAGCAGACGATGAGCTAAAATAAGTATTATGAAAATCGGTATATTTGATAGTGGCATTGGCGGCAAGGCAATGGCCCACGAATTAGAATTAGCCCTTGGTGACAATTTAGAAATAATAATAGTTGATGACCATAAAAATGTGCCCTATGGAGATAAAAAACAATCCGAAATTATTTCATTAACAGATGCCGCCATTCAGCCATTGCTAAAAGCTAACTGTGACATTATTCTAATTGCCTGCAATACGGCGACAGTTCTTGCGATTGATAGTCTTAGGCTAAAATATCCAAATCAAAGATTTATTGGTATTAAGCCAATGATAAGAACTGGCGCAAAATTAACAAAATCGAATATTATCGCCGTCTGCGCTACGCCAGCCACACTTGGAAGTGACAGATATAAAAAATTAGTCAAAAAGTTTGATTATAATTTAAAAATAATCGAACCAGACTGCAGCGATTGGGCAAAAATGATCGAGAATAATCAAATAAATTATGAAGAAATAGAAAAAGTAATCAACGACTTATGCGACCAAGGCGCTGATGTTGTCGTCTTGGGCTGCACTCACTACTATTGGATAAAAGATTTTATCGTAAAGATATGTAAAGGCCGAGCTAGGGTTATTGAACCGTCAAAAGCGGTTATTTATCGCGTGGAAAGACTATTAAAGTCTTGTTAAAATTTCAGCACCGTTTTCAGTAATTAAAACTGTATGTTCAAAATGAGCCGCTAAACTGCCGTCGCGAGTTTTAATCGTCCAGCCATCAGCATCGGTCTTTATCGCTTCACCACCAAGTGTCGCCATTGGCTCAATCGCAATAGTATCACCAGGAACTAATAATTCCCCAGTGCCTTTTCGACCATAATTTGGAACTTCTGGAGGTTGCTGCATTTTTTGGCCTATACCATGACCAACTAAATCGCGAATAATCCCCAACTTGCCATCATTCAAGACTTTTTCGACAGCTGCGCCAATATCACCAGTTCGGACTGTGCCTTTTATAGCATCAATTCCGGCATATAGACTACGCTCAGTAAAATTTAACAAATGCTTTTTAACACCAGTCGGCATTTCACCAACAACCATCGTAAAGGCGCTATCAACCTTCATATCTTTATAGGTTATAACTAAATCAAAGCAAACAACATCACCTTTTTCGAATGCATAGTCGGTCGGAATACTATGCACAAGTTCATCATTTGTCGAAACACAAATTGCATAAGGAAATTTAACTTCATCGGTCTTATAGGTAACCTCGGCACCCAATCTCTTAATCTCTGTCTCAACCCAATCATTGGCTTCCATTTCAGTCATACCAACGATAACGTGTTTTTTTAGATTATCTAAAATAGTCGCAATAATTTTACCGCCTTCACGCATAGCCTGAATTTGATCGGCCGTTTTTGACTCTTGACGAGTTTTCATTATAATAACCCTTCCATAATGCGCTGATGAATTTGCTCAACCGATCCAACACCGTCTATTTTTAATAATTTAATGCCTTTTGAGACAAAATAATCTACAACTGGTTTCATTTTTTGATTATAAATTTCAAGTCGCTCTTCAATCGCCCGTGGCGTGTCGTCATCTCGGCCACGCAAAGACAGACGCTTTATAATTTCATCTTTATTAATTTCAAGCAAAATCACGGCGTCAATTATATGACCAACAAAAGAACTTTCTTCCAATAGCCACTCAGCCTCTTCAGATTGACGCGGAAAACCATCCAAGACAATATGATCCATATTAGACGACTGATTAAAAGCCTCGGTTATAACTTTATTGACAGCCTCAGTCGGAACTAAATCTCCATTATTAATAATTGCCGACAACTCAGGCATATTGCTATCTCGCAATAATTGACCAGCCGATAACCACTGCCAATTCTTCGCAGTGGCTAAAAGTTTTCCCTGAACGGTTTTGCCGGCTCCGGCTGGACCAAAAATTATAATCATTATATAGCCCCTTTAAATTAACTTAAAATTTTCAAATTCTGCCATAACTCGATTATGGACATCCTCACGAGTACCATTGCCATCGACATGGACAACCTTGACTCCTTTATCAGACAAGAATTCTAAGATTGGATCAATTTCTTTGTGATAAATAGCCAGACGCTCATTAATCGATTCGGGCGTATCATCACTTCGGCCACGAAGATCCATACGTTTTAATAGTTCTTTCATGTCTACATTAAAATTAAACGCCATCTTGATTTTTATGTTTCGAGACGCACAATTTTCAACCAACCAATTAGCTTGATCGATTTGGCGAGGATAACCATCAAGAACCAATTTTTCGGCTGGAGCTTTTTTATCTAAAGCTTCGGCCAAAACTTGATTAACTTTTTCAATCGGCACAAGTGCACCTTTTTGCTGAAGTTCGTGCACTTCTGGATCGGTAGTATCCCGCAGTAACTGTCCCGTCGAGATCCAAAACCAGCCCTCATTATCAACCATTTTTTTTGCCTGATCACTTTTACCAGAACCAGCTGCCCCAAAAAATAGAATCATCCCTGTCCCCTTATTTTTTAATTTAACGCTTCCTTCACAAGTCTAGCAACTAACGCGCCATCGGCAGAATTGCCGAATTCTTTTTTAACCGCACCAATAACCTGACCAAAACCAGTTGGATTATTTACGCCCAAATCTTCGATAGCCTTAGCGATAGCCGCTTTGATATCAGCTTCTGAAACTTGTTCAGGTAAATAAGTACTGATTATCGCCATTTCGCCGCGCTCGTTTTCGGCTAATTCTGATCGGCCAGCGCCATCATAGATAACAGCACTTTCATTACGTTTCTTAACCTCACGAGCAATTAGCTGCTCGATAACAGAATCGTCAAGACCTTCGTCGCGCCTGCCCTGGGCAACTTCTTCGTTTAAAATAACAGCTTTTAAGCCGCGCAAAACCTCACCCTTAAAACGATCGCCGCCTAAGAGGGCGGCTTTTAAATCGTCATTAATTTTGTCTTTTAGCGCCACTTTTACAACCCTAGTCGTGTTTTATCTAGTTTGTCAGCCTTGCGAGCTTTGCGAATAATCGCTTTTTTACGACGTTCAGTTTTAGAAATAGGTTTTTCAAAACGCATTACTTCTTTGGCTTCAGCTAAAATACCGCTTTGCAAAACCTTACGGTTAAAGCGACGGATAATATTTTCGTTTGCTTCTCGTTCGTCTTTTCGTGTTACTTGTACCATATGAAGGCCATTGTAACAGATAGGCAGAGTTTGCGCAACTAATATTTAAACCTAAGCCTAAAAACCACATAGAATATTATAAAATCGATAGTAATCATCGATTTCAGGCCGAAAGCTCAAATAAAAGCGCATTAGCAATCCTGTAAAGAAAAGCGTGTCGAAAGCTAATTTTAAGCTTTAAATTTATTCTGCTTCCAGATGAAGAAGCTTGCCTTCAACCGTTCGCGAACCTTGCCATTCGTTAATATCAATATAATACCAAACATTGACTTTAGCACCTATATCAACAAAAAAGTGTTCTGGCGCGCCAAAAGCTAAAAATTTTAATCTACAACCATCTTCATCTTTTAGTTCAATTTTTATATGTTGATTATTATCGCCCATCTTTTTTATGTCAACAACTGTCAGGTTGTCTGTTTTTAATATTGGCTGGGGATTTCCGTTACCAAACGGTTCTAGGCTACTAATTAGTTCAACTAAATCTTCGTTAACTTCAAATAAACCAGCGTCTGCATCAGCCTTAGGGTTTAATAACAATTTTTGGTTTTTTAATTTTTGGTTTTTATAAAAATCATTAACTTTTTTTCTAAAACTATTAATATTTTTTGTCGGTAAGGTAACACCGGCTGCTAATTTATGTCCGCCGCCGCCAATAATTAAATCTTTGGCATATTTAACTGCTGCGGCAATATCAAAATCACCAAAACTCCTAGCCGAACCCTTTGAGTCTTCGCCCATCTCTTGAAAAACAAAAACTGGTTTTTGATATTTTTCTAATAATTTCGATGCAACAATCCCTACAATTCCATGGCTCCAATCTGGATTACTGACGACCAAAACTGAATCGTTAATAGATTCTTCAGCTTGCAAAATCGCAGATTTTAAAATCTTTTTTTGCTCAAATTGTCTAGATTTATTCATATTATCCAATAAACAAGCGATTCCTTTTGCGCTGCCCAAATCGTCACAATTTAACAAATCTAGTGATTGCCTAGCAGTGTCTATACGCCCAGCCGCATTCATCCTTGGACCAAGACCAAAACCTAATGACCGAGCATTAAGGTTTTTAGGATTGATATCCGAAATAATCATCAAAGCTCTTAAACCGGGACGACTCGCTTTTGCTAAAACTTTTAATCCCCAAAAAACATAGATGCGATTTTCATCGATTAACGGGACTATATCGCAAACCGTTCCAAGCGCGACTAAATCGAGTAACCACTTTTCCCGGCCAACCGCCATGCCGGTTATTTTTGTTTGCATAGCTTGGACTAACTTAAATGCCACCCCAACACCAGCTAAATCCGAGAAAGGATATTTACTATCAGTTCTTTTAGGATTTATGATTGCAATCGCTGGTGGTTGGACCTCGGCAACTCCATGATGATCAGTAACAATAACGTCAACACCCAACTCATTGGCTCTAATGATTTCTTTTTCGCTTAAACTACCGCAGTCGACTGTTACTATAAGATTAGTACCGCGACTAGCAATCTCCTCTACCGCCTCGACCGTCATCCCATAACCATCGACAAAACGATTAGGCATAAATACATCAACATTTTCAAAACCAAAACTTGAAAATGCGTCCAGCAATAGCGCCGTAGCGGTCAGACCGTCAACATCATAATCACCATAGATAGTAATTTTTTGCTGGCCTTTTTTTGCCCTGGCTAGTCTATCTATTGCCAATTCCATATCAGGCAACAAGAATGGGTCATGTAATAATGAATAATCCGGCGATAAAAAAGCCTCACGCTCAGTCTCGCTTCGCAAGCCTCGCGCGATAAGTATTCTTTCAAATAATGACATTAAAATTCAGATGATCTTTTAGGTCGGACAGCTTGTTGCTGAGATTTAATAACGATACTTTGCAATTCTTTAAAGATAGGAAATTGCTTATTAGTAGAATAGATCTTAGTATTACCCTGTTTTTCACTAGTCAAAAAACCAACTTTTTCAAGGCGCTTTAATTCGCGTTGAATATTGCCCGGATCTTCTTTAATAAGTTTTGCTAGGCCTCTAACATGAGTTCGAAAATCTGGATATTTAGCATAGACAACCACAATTTTACGACGCACTCTAGATGTAATAAAAATGTCTAACATAATCTCCCTTACGCTAATATCTCACTTGTTAGTATTAATCGTAGCACAATCTTACAACACCTGGCAACAGCAATTTATTTCCAATTTAATATAATCTTATTAATTTTGGCGATTGTATCTTCGTGTGACGGTATTATATTTTGATTATAGTAATGGTCGACGCCCATAAAGTTAGATTTCACATCTAGTACAAATAGCTCGTCAGCAATTATATGCATCTTATCAACCGCCGAGACACTCGCCGTAGGAGTTACGATGACAAGCTTTTTTATTCGAATCGGCTTTACAAAATCAGCCGCAACATCTAATGATGAGCCTGTATTTAAACCGTCAGAGACCAAAATGACAATTCGATCGCGCAGCATATCATTATCGATAATACCGCCGTCACCTAATAATCGATTTATTTTACTAAAAGCTTCACGCTTTTGCTGATCCAAATATCCGTGATACTCGCCTAAATATTCCTCCAATTCACCAGAAGAAAAACAGCCGTTATAAGTAAAATTACCGCTTGAAGATATACCGCCAAAACTGACACCTTCGCCAGGAACATCAATCTCTTCTATTAATAACATTGTCAATAAACAATGCAAATAACTTGCTATTTGCTCGCCAACAATAACAGCTCCATCGCTTAGGGCAACTACAATACAGTCATCATAACGATATTTATTAACCAACTCGGCTATTTTCCGACCAGCCTCTTCGCGACTTTCAAAATACATATGCTTATTTTAGCAGTATACTAGTAGATATGCACTATTATGAGGTGGCGCCAAAACAAATAATTCGCTCAGGTAGCGACACTTTTACTTATTGTTCAGAGGGCCCTCTGAAAATAGGCCAGATCATTCTAGTTGAAGTTGGAAAAAAACAAATTGTAGGCGTTATTATTAAAAAAACAAACCAACCAACCTATGAAACAAAAAATATTTCCGAAATAATCGAAGCTACGCCGTTACCAAAATCATTAGTCGATCTTGCTTTGTGGATGTCTGCATATTATGCGACGCCGCTAGCCAACGTGTTACAGACGCTACTACCTACCGGTATCAGAAAAAACCGTCGACCACAAAAAGAAGCCCCTAATAAAGCCGAGAGAAATCGAACAAATATTGTGTTCAATTCAGAACAAGAATCAGTGATAAAAACACTCGGTGAATATAAAAGCGGCACTTTCCTTTTGCAAGGTGTTACTGGATCTGGCAAAACCGAAATATACATAAATACCGCAAAAAAATCATTAGCAGCTGGAAAATCAACTATAGTCCTCGTACCAGAAATTGCACTAACGTCACAGTTAATTGCCGAGTTCTCAAATCATTTTGATAACCTACTGGTAACACATTCCAGAATGAGCGAATCAGCCAAACATAGCGTTTGGCTTGAGGCTTTAAATAGTAAAAAGCCAATAATAGCCATAGGGCCTCGTTCAGCCCTATTTATGCCAATAGCTAATATCGGCGCAATAATAATCGATGAGGCCCACGAACCAAGCTATAAACAAGAACAGTCGCCCAAATATTCAGCCCTAAGAGTAGCAACAATACTTGGCCGTGCACATCAGGCAAAAGTTATATTTGGTAGCGCAACCCCAAGCATAATCGATCGCTACCTAGCAGAACAATCTGAAATGCCGATATTAAAATTAACCAAACCGGCCCAAAAAGACAGCTTACTACCGACGATTGATTTGATAGATATGAAAAATCGTGATAATTTTTCCGGTCATAGATTTTTATCTAAAAGATTAATTAATGAAATTACAAAAACTTTAAATATTAAAAAACAAGTCTTAATCTTTCATAATCGCCGCGGCAGCACAAGTACGACATTATGCAAAGATTGCGGCTGGACTGCCGAGTGCCCTAAATGTTTTTTGCCATTAACACTACACTCCGATAATCACAAACTTTTATGTCATATCTGTGGCCATAACTCTGGCGTACCCACATCTTGTCAGCAATGCCACGGCGCCGACATAATCCATAAAGGAATTGGCACAAAATTAATTGAGTCCGAACTTAAAAAAATATTTCCTAACGCCAATATTGCTAGATTTGATGCTGACAACAGCGACAACGAAACTGTTAATAGCCGGTATGATGATTTATATCATGGCAAAATTGATATAGCCATCGGCACACAAGTCGTCGCCAAAGGTCTAGATTTACCAAATCTACGAACAGTTGGTGTCATCCAAGCCGATTCAGGCTTATCATTGCCAGATTTTAGCTCTAACGAACGAGTATTTCAATTGCTATCTCAAGTAATAGGACGCGTTGGACGTAATAGACATGAAACTAATGTAGTCGTCCAGTCATATCAAACTAACCACCCAAGTATAATTAACGGTATAAAACAAGATTATGAAACTTTTTATACACAGACAATTAAAGAACGCAAGAAAAACTCATTTCCGCCATTTACCCATCTTTTAAAATTAACTTGCGTCTATAAAACTGAAACCTCGGCCATAAAAAATGCCCAAAAAATAGCCAAAGAATTAAAAAATAAAATAAATCCCTCAATACAAATACTCGGACCAACGCCATCATTCTACGAACGTCAACGTGGAACTTACAGATGGCAATTGACACTAAAAAGCCTAAAAAGAGAATATTTAATTGAAACTATTAAACTATTGCCGCCAAACCACTGGCAATATGAACTCGATCCGACTAGCCTGTTATAGCTGCCCCTGTTATAATAACAACAGCAAAAGATGAAAAAAGAAGCCATAATCACATTACCAAACCCTAAACTAAGGCAGAAATCGACCAAGGTTAGTTTTGTGACGCCAGAAATCAAACAACTCGTTGATGATATGGTCGCAGTCTCGATTGACTGGGAAAATTCTCGACCGCATGAACTTAGCGCCGCTCTGGCCGCAGTCCAAATCGACCAACCATATAAAGTAACGATTATCCGCGATGAATTTGAAGATAAAGACATGCGCACTTTTACCGCTTTGATTAACCCTAAAATCATAAAGTTTGAAGGCAAAATCGAAACCGACTACGAAGGCTGCCTTAGTGTACCCGGCGTTTACGGGCTAGTACCTAGACACAGCAAGATACGCGTCCAAGCTATGGACATTGACGGCAACGAAGTTCGATTTAAAGCTGACGGCTTTCTGGCTAGATTAATCCAACATGAAGTCGATCATACTAATGGAATTGTTTTTATTGATCATATTCGCGATCAAAAAGATGCATTTTTTGAACTCGACGAGAAAGGCGAGCTAAAACCTTTAGATTATGAAAAAAATATCGCACAAAATAGTATTCTTTGGGACTGATGAATTTAGCTCAGAAACCCTAAAAGCCTTAATCCAAGCTGACTATAAAATAAGCGCTGTCGTCACAAAGCCAGATAGTAAAAGTGGCCGCGGTCAAAAAACAACTATTTCAAGTGTCAAGAAAATAGCAATCGAAAACAACATACCGGTGCTGCAACCAATAAAATTATCAGAGATTGAGAATGATATTAAAAAAATCGGCAAAGATACAGTTGGCATATTAGTAAGCTATGGCCGAATCATACCAGATTCAATAATTAATCTATTTGACCCAGGTATAATCAACGTTCACCCGTCACTATTGCCAATCTACCGCGGCCCGACGCCAATAGAATCAGCAATTGCAAATGGTGACAGTGAAACCGGCATTTCAATTATTAAATTGGTCAGCTCGATGGATGCTGGCCCAATATACTGTCAATCAAAATATAAATTAAATGGCGACGAGACTCAGCCAGAATTATATAAAACCTTAGCAAAACTTGGCACTAAATTAATAGTAGAAAATCTACCAGATATATTGAATAGTAAATTAAAACCCTTAGAACAAAAAAATAGCGATGCCGTTTATTGCTCAATGCTAAATAAACAAGATGCCTTTTTAAATTTATCAAATATAACATCTTTAAATGCAGAAAGATTGGTTAGGGCGCATTTAGATTTCCCAAAAACAAAATTAATTATCTCAGACAAAGTATTGATAATTACAAAGGCTCATATCGGCGACGAAGACCAATCACCAATCGACATATTGTGTATTGATAATAAATATTTAGTTATTGACGAATTAATAGCGCCAAGTGGTAAAAAAATGAGCGCCAAAGATTTTTTAAACGGTTACAAATTAATTTAAAATCGAACTACGATTAGCAATAACTTCTTGCTTCAAATCTTCCAATACCCGATTAACAACTGATTTATAGTCTGGACGATTGATCTCTAGCCATTTTGTAGCTGCGTATTCTGAACGCAACGCTGGATCATTTACATCCATGTCAGTAACTTGTTGCAGCCGTATAAAGTCAGGCTCATTATGACAATTTGGTACGTATTTATCTAACCAAGCTACTACGATATCATCCTTACGATCAATAATCGCTTCAAATTCCTGAAGCTGAGTATCGCTCATACCATCCGATAATTTTGTACCCACACGTAGTTCCAGCTCATCGTAAATGTGTTGCAAAAATGGCTTCTTTTGATCTTCGGGCAGATCGTTCAGTCCAATGTCTTGTAAAAAATTTTCATCTAGTTGAAACATATTACGACCAATCGCCTCCAGTTATATTGCTTTTTATATTATACCACGAACAAATTTACCATTATGAGCAAAAATATATGTTTATAAATTATTTAATAGTTCGTTTTACAAGTTCGCGAGTGAACAACTCCAACGTATCACCCTCTTCAAGTAATACTTTTTTGTTAGTTTTTAAGTTTAGACCACACATTTCACCCTCAAAAACATCTTTAGCTTCTTGTTGTTGGCGCTGAACACTTACAACTTCCAGTTCGGCTAATTGTTCTTTTTTGCGCTTTGCTCTAGCCAAAACCCCAGCCGTAACTTTTCCACTAGTGACTTCACCACCAACAATAATTTCGTCCTTCAAAGTTCTAAATACGCCTTTAATTTTCAAAGTCCCAATTTCAGTCTCGACAACTTCCGGCGCTAGCAATTCTTCCATTGATTGGCGAGCGTCATCAAGAAGTTTGTAGATAACATCAAAAACCCTTACATTAACCTTATCGCGCGACGCCAACTGCTTGACGGCGCTGGACATATTAACATTAAAACCATAAATAATCGTATCATTACCAGAGGCCAAACGAATATCGTTTTCGGATATATTACCCACGCCACTGCCGATAATTCGGAGCGTAATCTCTCCCTGAGTATCAATAATTTTCAAGCTATTTATAACCGAAGTCAAAGATCCCTGTACATCGGCCTTGACTATAATATTTAAATTCTGTGATTCGCGATCTTGGCTCATCATTTTCAACAAATCAGCACCAGTTATATTAGTACTAGCGGCATTTTTTTCTCGTTCAATCTTAGACATCATAGCTGCCTGACGAGCTTCTTTTTCGTTTTTTACAATCGAAAAGTCATCACCAAATTGAGGTAATTCCTTAAAACCAGTTACGGTTACAGGTGTTGATGGACCGGCTTCACGCAGAGTCTTACCAGCAAAATCAAGTAATGTTCGGACTTTCCCAAATGTCGTACCGGCAACTAAGAAATGGCCAGGCTTCAAAATACCATGTTCAACCAACAAACCAACAACTGGCCCGCGGCCAACTTCCATATGTGATTCAATGACCAAGCCTTGGGCTGGAACATCAATATCCGCTCTTAAATCCTCGACATCAGCCACCAACAGCACCATATCAAGTAGTTTATCGATGTTCTCGCCAGTTTTTGCGCTAACTTCAACCATCACGACATCGCCGCCCCACTCTTCGGGGTTTAGATTATGCTCGGTTGCAAGTTGAGCCTTAACGCGAGCCGCATCAGCGGCAGGCTTATCAATTTTATTAATCGCAACGACAATTTTAGCATTCGCCATTCTAGCAAATCTAATTGCCTCAATCGTCTGAGGCTTTACGCCATCATCAGCCGCAACCACGATTATAACTACATCCGTCAAAACTGCTCCGTGCTGCCTTAAAGCCGCAAAAGCCTCATGACCCGGCGTATCCAACAATGTTATTGAGCGACCATTACGAACCGTCTGGTAAGCGCTGATATACTGCGTAATGCCGCCAGCTTCACCATCAGCAACTTTAGTTTTTAAAATTGCGTCTAACAAGCTAGTCTTACCGTGATCAACATGACCCATGACTGCTACGATTGGCGGACGCGTTACTGCCTTGTCAGAAAGTTGATGAACTTTTCGCTCACTTAAAATAGCTGCTTCCTTTTTTTCCAAGACTACATCTTCTAAGCCAAGCTCTTCAACAATAATTGTCGCTGTCTCAAAATCAATCAATTGGTTAATTGTTGAAACAATACCGTTCCTAAACAACTCACCAATAACCTTAGTTACGGGCAGATTGAGTTTTTCAGCCAGCTCGCCTACTGTTATTGAATTTGCAATTACAATAACTTTATCAGCCATACTAAAAGCTCCCTTCTGCCCGCTCAAAGGCTATTATTTTTTAGCTTTTTTAGTTTTGTTGAGGCTTAAAGAAATCTTACGATTTTCTTTTTCAACTTCCAAAACTACGAATTCTTTACGTTCATTCAAAGTAAAGACTTTTTCAGGATCAGCTTCGTCGCCATCACCTAATTCACTAACATGAACTAAGGCTTCGACTGCTGGGCTGATTTGTACGAATGCGCCAAAAGGCGTAATTCGAGTTACAGTTCCTTCAACCTTGTCGCCGG
This sequence comes from uncultured bacterium, assembly GCA_903952435.1. Taxonomy (GTDB): domain Bacteria; phylum Patescibacteriota; class Saccharimonadia; order Saccharimonadales; family Saccharimonadaceae; genus UBA1547. The sequence continues at coordinate 30,762 of CAJBFN010000002.1, read as the reverse complement.
CTTTAAACTGGTCAACTTCAGTCATCCAAGGATCTTCTGATAACTGTTTAATACTTAGGCTTAGACGATCTTTGTCGATTGCAATAATCTTTGCATCAATAGTTTCGCCAACTTTTACGTAATCACTAGGGTTGTTTACACGCTCCCAACTAATTTCGCTAATATGAACCAAACCTTCAATACCTTCGACATTTACAAATACGCCAAAATCAACGACACCGGTTACGACACCTTGCACCTTGTCGCCAACTGTAAGTTTTTCAAAGCGAGCGTTAAGGCCATCTTTGATTGCCTCTTTTTCGCTAAAGATTAACTTATTAGCCTTACGGTCGCAGTCTAAAATTCGAACAGTTAATTTTTTGCCGATCAAAGTGTTTAATCGTTGCAAAATTTCATCCTTGTCGCTACTACCAACTCGTGGATAATGTTCAGCTGAAAGTTGAGATACTGGCAAGAAACCACGAACCCCGTCATATTCAACCAATAAGCCGCCGCGATTTGCATCATAAGGCGTGACTTCAAGAATTTCACCCGATTCCATTCGGACAACAACGTCGTCCCAACCACGGTCTTTAGCAGCTTTGCGTAGCGACAACAATGAATATCCGTTATCCATTTCAGAGTCAACAACGCTAGCTGATACTTCATCACCGATACTTAAATTTCTATAAAAACCAACTTCGCGACGAGGAACCAGGCCGATACCTTGTGCTCCAAGGTCAACTAAAACCTCGTGTTTACGAATTGATAAAACTTTTCCGACGATTGAATCGCCCTGTGCTAATTGCTTGACGCTATCGCTTTCGTTAGCGAGCAATTCATCCATAGTAGTGGCTTTTGCCATAAGTCTTTTTTAAGACTCCTTCCTTAATTAATATTTTTCCGGGGCATATTTAAAATAAAAACCCCAAGACTGACGCTTATTGTACCTCAGATAAAGATATAAGTCAAAGAGAACAAGCTAAGGTTCGTCGTGAACGTAAATAACCAACCACAAATGCCGTCAAAGCGCCAATACCGATCAACTCTAGGGCTGAAGATTCTGGTCCAGTAACCGGCAAATCCTCTTCGTTATCAGTTCTTATATTTGCAGTTGCAGCACTAGCTGCAGTAGATCTTGTCGCAGCATTAGCGGCACTATTGCTAGCGGCAACCGTAGCGGCTGTCTTTTTGGCATTTTCAGCTGCAATCTGTTGATTAGCGGCAGCCGTAGCTTGATCAAGACGCGCTTGCTCGCCTCTTTGTTTAAGCAAATAAATACCTCCAATTAGGCCCAAAACCACTAAAACTCCTACGATTATAACTAATACAATCGAACCACCCTGATTTGTTCGTCGTATCTGACTCATAAATTACCTCTGTTTATAGGATATAACTATATTATCCATCTTTTTTACAATAAAAGCAACTCTAAAAAATTGTGCTAAACTAGAATTATGTTAGTGGTAGTTGATACGGGCGGAACAAAAACTTTAGTTGCCAGTTTTGATAGAAACGGCGTTTTAGGCGAGCAAATTAAATTTCCAACCCCAAAAGACCCAACCGAATATACTATCTTACTCCGTTCAATACTTATCGATAATTATGGCAAGAAAAAAGTTAAGGCTATTATAATCGCCGCCCCTGGAATCATCAAAAATGGCGTTGCATTATGGTGCCCAAATCTTAAATGGGAAAAATTCGATATTGCTAAAGCTATAGGCGGAGTTTTAGTTGACAATACGCCAATTTTAGTCGAAAATGACGCCAACCTCGCCGGCCTAGCCGAAACTAGAATCATGAAAAAAATTCCAGACCAGTCGCTTTATGTCACGGTCAGCACCGGTATCGGATCTGGCATTATAACAGATGGGCACATCAACGAAAGCCTTCGCAACAGCGAGGCTGGCCATGCCCTAGTCGAATATGACGGTGTTGTACGCGAATGGGAAAGTTTTGCCTCTGGTAAAGCAATTTACAAAACCTATGGCAAATACGCCCATGACATAACCGATAAGCGCGTCTGGAACCAAATTGCCGATCGTATCAGTCGTGGTTTTTTGGCAGTTATACCTATTTTGCAACCCGATGTGATCATTATTGGTGGCAGTATGGGAACTTATTTTAAAAAATATGGCGAAAAGCTTCAAAATATATTAAAAGAAAAACTCCCCGACCACATTCCGTGCCCAAAATTTATTCAAGCCAAACACCCCGAGCTAGCAGTTATTTATGGATGCTATTATTATGCCGTCGACAACCTCAATATTACCGGATTTAAAAAGTAAATATCCTCAGTTTAAATTCGAACCAGGCGATAATTTTGCCTGGTCTTCATCTGATAATGTAATATTCTACGACGAAAAATCACCCGATTTATCATTTTTATTATTACACGAGCTATCACACGCCTTGTTGGGTCATGAAAAATACAACCAAGATATAGAATTAATTGCCATCGAAAGAAAAGCCTGGGACAAAACCGCCGAGATGGCATTAGATTTTAGATTAAAACTACCAGATAGCCTGGTTCAATCAACTATGGACAGTTACCGCGACTGGCTACATGCACGCAGTTCTTGCCCCAAATGTCACTCAACAGGCCTGCAGACCAGTAAAAACGGCTATAATTGCCCGGTCTGTAATAATAGCTGGCAAGTTAACGAAGCTAAGACTTGCGCTTTGCGCAGATACCAAACAAAAAAGCGCACATAATTTGTGCGCTTTTTGCTTTTTAGATTCGTATAAATAAAAATCTAAATTATTGTACTATTTTTTTACGGCGACTAATACGTCCACCTTTAGCGCCAGCTATTCGAGCTAACTCTGGGTTAGCGGCAAAACCACCAGTTGTGCCATTTTTTCCACCCTTAGCGCCGATCTTTGCGTAAAAGAAAGGATCACGTGCCAAGTTTTTAGCAGCAGCCTTTTGGCCGCCAGTTTTTGTTCCTGCCATCTTAATCTCCTTTTTATCCACCATTTAGGTGTCTAAATTAAAAAGATTTCCACGCTATAAATAGCATAGAAACCCTCGTTTATATCCCACACATGATATGTGTATAGTTGTTATATTAGCATAGCTTATGCTTTTTGTCAATATATACACAAGCACTTTTTTATTATAATGCTACTATTGCAATTATAACCCTAGTGCTATAATATTAATAAGCACCTGTTTGAATCCAAATTAGATTTAAGCAAGACTACAAAAAAAGACGACCACATCTGCGAGATTGGTCGTTTTTTGTGTATTTTTGCTATAGTCGCAAAATACAAGGCTAAAATAAATCTTTTTCGTATTCTACGACTTTTTCGATGAATTTTTCTGCTGAAGACACTAATCCTATCTTTATATCCATGTTTTTAAACTTATTTGTCTTAACATCAAAGTCTTTAAATGACATCCAGCTATTTTTACCACCTTCGAACTCCTCTTTTAGATCTCCTTGCGCATTAGTGCCGTACATCACAAAAAAAATCTTATCTTCTAACTGTTCATTAGACCCTTTTTGAAAAGCAAGTTCATGATATATGCCAGCGAACTTAAAATCAGCCATTAAACCAGTTTCTTCCATTAGCTCACGCTCAGCAGTCTGAACTATGGTTTCGCCCCAACGTATTTTGCCGCTAATAAGGCCCCAAAAACCAAAATATGGATGCTTTAAACGTTCTTGGAATAAATATTCGATTTTTTTTCCAACTTTACGCTCAACAACCAATATCACTGTCGTTTTTGGCTGTCTTTCGACTGTATGATTATCTGTGTCTAATTTATTAGCGTATTCTTTACCGCGAGGAGCTAGGGTATAAGTACCGCGCGATAACTTTTCGACTAACTTTAACTCTATTAATTTTTGCAGATGGAAATTAAAATGGTCACTACTCATATCTGTTAATTTTTGCAATTTAGCAAAGCCCACGCTGGGATGAAATAATAATTCTCGCAAAATAACCATCTGCGCGTCGTGGATATTAACTTCTAAACTCATATTACTCCTTGGATTATACCTTACTAGTTGTCCCTAACCCAAGGATATATGAAAAAACATAGATAAAAAAGTAAAGTCGACTTTAGTAAATAGACTAAAAGTTAAACAAAATTCGAAACAAAATCACTAAACCTATTAGTACCCAGAATAAATTAGCAATAACTGACTGAATTACGTGTTTTGATTCGGCAACTATCAATAAACCAGCTCCACCGGTTATATTTAGCAACTGATAAGCCAATCCGTCAGCTTTTAAAATATTCAGACTGACCAAAACATAGGCAAGAATCATAGCGCACATGCCATACCAGCCACAGATATCAGCCATTCTTAGGTCGCTTTTTGAGGTATTTATTTTCTTTACCATAAGCAATATTATATCTGTAAATAAAGAAAAAGACCACCCTATTCGGATGGTCTTTTTATAATTCGGCACCGTGCTATTTTCCCACTTGTGGCAGTATGATCGCCGCTGCTGAGCTTGACTTCTGTGTTCGGAATGAGAACAGGTATTTCCCCAGCGCCATGGGCACCGAAGTAAGGCTTGAAGCGCTTTCGCAGATACATATAGTCATCGCGGGTGGGCCTAAAACCTTAATTCGATGTCCAAAACTAATGGACACGGTTTTTTGAATGCAAAAATTTTTAAAATTGACGTTTCTTACTGGTGATTAGCACCAAATACTAGTTAAGTCTACCCTATCACCTCTGTTAATGCAAGCATTAACATTGATGATAAGGACATAAAAAGGCGATGGGACTATTAGTACACTTCAGCTGCACGCATTGCTGCGCTTCTACCTTGTGCCTATCAAACTGATAATCTTTCAGTGTCCTCATTGGGAAATCTTATCTTGAAGTTAGTTTCGTGCTTAATATGCTTTCAGCGCTTATCTATTCCAAACATAGCTACTCGACAATGCAGCAGGTAGCCACAATCGATACACCAGAGGTTTGTCCGCCCCGGTCCTCTCGTACTAAGGGTAGATCTTCTCAAATTTCCTGACGTCCGTACCGGATATAAACCGAACTGTCTCACGACGTTCTGAACCCAGCTCGCGTACCATTTTAATCGGCGAACAGCCGAACCCTTGGAAGGTACTCCCCCTCCAGGATGTGATGAGCCGACATCGAGGTGCCAAACAGCGCCGTCTATGTGAACTATTGGGCGCTATAAGCCTGTTATCCCCAGGGTAACTTTTATCCGTGTGCGCTATCGATCCCACGTTCATGTACATAAATGTACTATATAGCGGGTCACTTGCTCCTACTTTCGTATCTGCTTGGAATGTACTCCTCACAGTCAAGCTGGCTTATGCGCATACACTATCACTTCGATTTCCATACGAAGCTAGCCAACCTTTGAACGCCTCCGCTACTCTTTAGGAGGCAACCGCCCCAGTTAAACTACCCACCATACACGGTCCTATTGCCAGATAATGGCAATAGTAAGATCAAAGTCACAACAAGGGTGGTATTTCACTTGGTGCCTCCACAAATACTTGCGTATCTGCTTCAAAGGCTCCCACCTATTCTACACATGTTGTAACCCAGATCAATGTAAAGCTGTAGTAAAGCTCCATGGGGTCTTTTCGTCCTGGTACGGACAGACGGCATCTTTACCGCCAATGCACTTTCACCGAGTCCTTCGCTGAGACAGTGCCCACATGATTACTCCATTCGTGCGGGTCAGAACTTACCTGACAAGGAATTTCGCTACCTTAGGACGGTTATAGTTACCGCCGCCGTTCACTGGGGCTTCAGTTCGCACCGTAAAGCACTCCCCTTAACCTTCCAGCACTGGGCAGGAGTCAGCCCCTATACATCTTCTTTCGAATTAGCAGAGACCTGTGTTTTTGGTAAACAGTTCCGTGGGCTCTTTTGCTGCGGCCCCCACATCATCAGATATGAGAGGTCGTGCTCAAAGAACATTAAATTAATTATGTTTTGTCTATCTCAGTAAAAAATTGTGATTTTAAAAAAGGTTTTTGACACGAATATTTTATTTCTAAAATACCGTGCACTCAATATGTTCATTTTTCAACCACCTTTCACCAAGTTAGTTGAACACGGCTCACATCAAATGATGTGGGGGCGGACCTTATCCCGAAGTTACGGTCGCTGTATTGCCGAGTTCCTTAGCGAAGGTTCTCTCGTAAGCCTGAGTCTACTCGACTCGAGCACCTGTGTTGGTTTGCGGTACGGGCGGATATAACCACGCGTATAACTGCTTTTCTAGCCAGTGCCTTCACCGAAATCGTCAGCCCGAAGGCTAACTTTCACTCCCTTTGCGTTCCCGCTAGGTTGGACGGATACATACCATGAATCCGCTTCGACTATCTCACCGTGAACAGTATACAAATTATAACCGGTTCAGGAATATTAACCTGATGTCCATCGCCTACGCTATGCGCCTCGGCTTAGGCCCGACTAACCCTGAGATGATTACCATGGCTCAGGAAACCTTGCTCTTACGGCCGACAGGATTCTCACCTGTCTTATGGTTACTCATTCCAGCATTCTCACTTCCTATCACTCCACCCAACTTTCCAGTTGAGCTTCACTGCGGATAGGAACGCTCCTCTACCACGCATATAACCCGCAGGTTATACGCATCCATGTCTTCGGTAATATACTTGAGCCCCGTTACATTTTCCACGCAAGATCTCTTGACTAGTGAGCTGTTACGCACTCTTTAAATGAATGGCTGCTTCTAAGCCAACATCCTAGCTGTTTAAGAAATCTCACTTTGTTTCCCACTTAGCATATATTTAGGGACCTTAGACGATGGTCTGGGCTGTTTCCCTTTTGAGCGCCGAGCTTAGCCCCGACGTTCTGACTGCCATGGTACCACCAATGGTATTCGTAGTTTGTTAAGGGTGGGTATCCTTGCGGACCCCATTCCTTTACAGAGCTCTACCCCCATTGGCTAATTACATGACGCTAGCCCTAAAGCTATTTCGAGGAGAACCAGCTATCTCCGGGTTCGATTGGCATTTCACCTCTAACCACAAGTCATCCGAGCACTTTACTGCGTGCGGCGGTTCGGTCCTTCACGACATATTACTGTCGCTTCAACCTGCTCATGGTTAGGTCACCCGGTTTCGGGTCTAATACCTAGTACTTATTCGCCCTATTCAGGCTCGCTTTCACTGTGGCTCCGTCAATTGACTTAACCTTGCACTAGAAATTAACTCGCTGGATCGTTCTACAAAAAGCACGCCGTCACCCCTTGCGAGGCTCCGACACGTTGTAAGCACACAATTTCAGGATCTATTTCACTCCCCTCCCGGGGTTCTTTTCACCTTTCCCTCACGGTACTGGTTCACTATCGATCGTATATCATATTTAGCCTTGGCAGGTGGTCCTGCCGGATTCAAACAGGGTTTCTCGTGCCCCGTCCTACTCGAGAAAACACAGATAAGGTCAGAATTGTTTTCGCATACGCGACTTTCACGCCCTTTGGTTAGTCATTCAAACTATTCCGCTAACAACTCTAATTTTTTACCTTACTCACTATTTTCAGTTCGTGATCGCAAGTCAGACCGCTAAAGCAAGCTTTAACACTCTGACCTGGTCTTGTGTAATCTCACAACCCCTTATACATATTCGTCTGAAAACTTATTTGCCGCGGTAATAAATTACCAGGCAAAAATGTAAAAGGTTTGGACTGTTCCAGTTTCGCTCGCCACTACTCCCGGAATCATTATTTATTCTATATTCCTCAACCTACTAAGATGTTTCAGTTCAGTTGGTTCCCGTCAAATCTCCTATATATTCAGAGACAGATAATACGAAATAACTCGTATTGGGTTTCCCCATTCGGATATTCCCGGATCAAAGCTTGTTGACAGCTCCCCGAGACTTTTCGCAGTCTTCCACGTCCTTCATCGGTAATATACGTCTAGGCATCCATTGTGTGCTCTTGAGTACCTTTTTATGCATCGACTTAACTAGTAATTGGCAATAACCATTTATTGCAACTACTTGCCGTCAATCTTAAAATTTTTCTTTTTTACATCCAAATTGTTAAAAAACTTGTGTATCTCCACCTTGAGTTCACACTAATATACATCTGCGATGCATACTGTCTAAATTCAAGCCTTTCAATCTTACCACCCAGTCTCGCATGCTGTAAAGTGATAATTGTTGTTATTTTTGCAATAAATAGAACCTCTTACGATGCACTTTTTACTGCGTATCGCCAGAGGTTCAATTGAACATTCGCTAACTTCTGATTATTGTACTCGCCCCTGCACTATTTTGCAAGGGTTATTTGATATAAAATTTTAATTTTTTGGTGGGGCTATGGGGACTTGAACCACAGACCTCGTCATTATCAGTGACGCGCTCTAACCAACTGAGCTATAGCCCCTTAAGTTTATGGTGGAGCAGTTCAGACTTTCGCCTGTTCTGCCCCATATGGTGGAGATACAGGGACTCGAACCCTGGACCCCCTGCTTGCAAAGCAGGTGCTCTAGCCAACTGAGCTATATCCCCATATTTTTAAACTCGTTTATACATGCCAATTAGTACCCAACTGCCAATGTCATAAACTTTACACATTTTAGCGTAGAAACCAGATATTCGCAAGTGTTATAATAGTATTAATGGAATATCAATTTGATTTTAATTCTTTTTTTGTTGGCCTGGGCATCATGCTGGTCGGAGTGCTTTTTGTAAAATGGCACCAAAAGATCGCCGATAACCTAGCATCTGGCGCTGCAAGCTACGATCGATTTAAATTGGTCGGCCTTGGAATTTGCGGTCTGGGGCTAATCGTATCGCTTAATCTGCACTATTTTATCCTATATAATTTGATATTAATGATTTTTCCCGAATAAAATAACCCCTTGAAAATAGGGGTTATTTTTTTATTAACAATTTGGTTGTGCAATCATCGTCAAATCTAAGTCGAGATTTTTTTCGAACTTTGTCTTGTCCCTGATAAATCAAGGACTTCGTTATTATATAAGCTCAATATAACAACAAGACCGACCTAGCTTCTAGTGTTGATTTCTCGAACACTAGGCATAACAACTCCCTAGAAAGGAGGTAATCCATCCGCACCTTCCGGTACGGATACCTTGTTACGACTTAACCCCAATCATCCCCCCCACCTTAGGCCGACGAATCGGACTTCGGGTGTTGGTGACTTTCATGGTTTGACGGGCGGTGTGTACAAGACCCGGGAACGTATTCACCGCAGCATGCTGATCTGCGATTACTAGCGATTCCAACTTCATGCAGGCGAGTTTCAGCCTGCAATCCGAACTGGGATCAGTTTTGATGCGATTTGCTCCATCTCGCGACTTCGCTGCGCATTGTACTGACCATTGTAGCGCGTTTCTAGCCCAGGGTGTAAGGGAAATACTGACCTGACATCATCCCCTCCTTCCTCCCCGTTACCGGGGCAGTCTGATTAGAAAAATACAACTAATCACAAGGGTTGCGCTCGTTGAAGGACTTAACCTAACATCTCACGACACGAGCTGACGACGGCCATGCATCACCTGTCTTTTGGTTTCCGAAGACACTTTCTGCTTTCACAGAAATTCCAAAGATGTCAAACCCTGGTAAGGTTTATCGTTTAGCTTCGAATTAAAGAACACGCTCCACCGCTTGTGCGGGTCCCCGTCAATTCCTTTATGTTTTAGTCTTGCGACCGTACTCCACAGGCGGGATACTTAACGCGTTAGCTTCGCTACTGAAGGGGTCGATACCTCCAACAGCTAGTATCCATAGTTTACGGCGTGGACTACCCGGGTATCTAATCCGGTTCGCTCCCCACGCTTTCGTGCCTTAGTGTCAGAAATAGCCCAGTAACCTGCCTACGCCATTGGTGTTCCTTCTAATATCTACGGATTTCACTCCTACACTAGAAATTCCAGTTACCTCTGCTACTCTCGAGACAAACAGTTCGAATAACAGTCTGAGTGGTTGAGCCACCAGATTTCACTATTCGCTTATTTGTCCACCTACGCAACTCTTTACGCCCAGTCACTCCGGATAATGCTTGCACCCTACGTATGACCGCGGCTGCTGGCACGTAGTTAGCCGGTGCTTATTCATAAGCTACCGTCATATTCTTCACTTATAAAAGCAGTTTACGACCCGAAGGCCTTCATCCTGCACGCGGCGTTGCTCCATCAGGCTTTCGCCCATTGTGGAAGATTCCTCACTGCTGCCTCCCGTAGGAGTCTGGACCGTATCTCAGTTCCAGTCTGACTGGTCATCCTCTCAGACCAGTTAACGATCGTAGACTTGGTAAGCCTTTACCTCACCAACTATCTAATCGTACGCAGGCCATTCCCAAAGCGGATAAATCCTTTAATCCGAAGACCATATGCGGTATTAGCCACCCTTTCGGGCGGTTATCCCTCACTTTGGGGTATGTTCCCACGCGTTACTCAGCCGTCCGCCGCTTGTCATCAGGTAATAAATTACCCATGTTACCGCTCGACTTGCATGTGTTAGGCACGCCGCCAGCATTCATCCTGAGCCAGGATCAAACTCTCCATTAAAAATTGTATCGATAAATCGATACAATAACATACTCAATATAAACTGACGATGATTTGCACAACCAAATTGTTAAAGGTCTTTTCATCTGTTTCAACTCCACGTTGTTTTGAGCCAATCTAAAGCAGCTCAATCAGACTGTTACCAATCATACTTCACAACTTACCTTATAGTCAAGGGTTATTTCAATTTAATAGTTGATAAAAATACAACTACATAAATTTTTTAGTTGTGAAGTATGTTTTTTGCGGCTATTCTCCTGCTTCTTCTGATGCTTCTTCGTCTTTTTCTGGCATTAATCCAAGTGATGCAACTTTGTCACCATCGCGCATATTCATGATTCTAACGCCTTGAGTAGTTCTGCCCAGTACCGAAATATCCTTCAAGGCAACCCTGATCGTCTGGCCTTCAGTCGAAATAATCAAAACTTCACTTGCTTCTGGGTCTAGACTGCTGACAGTCTTGATTGGACCAGTCTTGGTGGTTATAATTGCAGCCTTTATGCCCACTCCGCCGCGCTTATGGACTGGGAAATTTGAAACTTTGGTAATTTTACCATAGCCATTGTCGCTAATAACTAGCAGTCTCTGGTCGTCACTGCTAACTATATCCATACCTACAACATGATCATTAGGTCGTAAACGAACACCGCGGACACCGCGAGCTGATCGTCCCATTGGTCGAGCGTCTTTTTCGTTAAACCTAATTGCCTGACCGGCCGATGTCGATACAATAACGTCATTTTCGCCAGTTGTTTTTTGAATCCAGTGCAATTCATCGCCATCATCTAACTTAATAGCAATCAAACCATTGGTTCGAATGTTGGCATACTCTTTAAATGGCGTCTTTTTGATCGTGCCCTTTGTAGTTGCCATAAACAAGAAACCTTCGTCACTAGCATCTTTTTCATGACGAATAATCGAAGTAATCTTTTCCTCTGGTTGTAGATTTAATAAGTTTACAACTGCAACACCCTTTGTCGCCAAACTTGCAGCCGGCACTTCGTAGGCCTTAAGCCTAAAAATTCGGCCACGGTTTGTAAAGAATAATAAATAATCATGCGTACTAGCAGGTACCAGATGCGTAATTGTGTCCTCGGCCTTTGTAGCCATACCACGCTTGCCCTTGCCTCCACGATTTTGTCGCCTATATTCGCTTACGAGTGTTCGTTTTATGTAGTTTTCAACCGTTAATAATATAACGCTATCTTCTTCTGGGATTAACTCTTCGTCGCTAAATTTGCCTAACTCGTGATTAATCATCTGACTGCGCCTTTTATCACCAAATTTGTCTTTCATTTCAAGCAATTCTTCTTTGATAATTCGCAAAATTTCTTTTTCGTCAGCCAAAATAGCTTCTAACTTAGAAATCAAAGCCATTAGTTCTTTCAATTCATTTTCGATCGCTTCACGCTCTAGGCCAGTAAGACGGCGTAACTGCATCGCCAAAATAGCCTTGGCTTGAATAACAGACAATTTAAACTTATCAATCAAGGCAACCTCGGCCTCTTCACTAGTTTGGCTAGCCCGAATAGTCTTGATGACTTCATCAATATGATCAAGTGCAATTTTATAACCCTCTAAAATATGCGCGCGCTCTTTAGCTTTTCGCAGCTCAAATTCGGTTCGGCGCCTAACAACTATTTGACGGTGCTTAATAAACTCAGATAGAATTTCGTGCAAACCTAATATTCGTGGCTGAATTCCGTCGATCAAGGCCAACATATTGTAATGGAAGCTTGTTTGCAAAGAAGTTAGCTTAAATAATTGGTTTAATACCTTCTTTGGATAGCTGTCTTTCTTTAACTCAATAACAACCCTAACGACACCTCGCGCGCTCTCGTCGCGCAAGTCGCTAATCGAAACTATCTTTTTATCCTTAATTAATTCAGCGATTTTTTCGATTAATGTTGCTTTATTTACAGCAAAAGGCATCTCAGTTATAATAATTTGGCTTCGGCCTTTTTTGGTTTCTTCAATATTAGCAACCGCCCTAATAACCACACTGCCCCGGCCGGTTTGATAAGCTTGTTTCATCGGTGAACCGCCGTAAACTATCGCACCAGTTGGAAAGTCAGGACCCTTAACATGCTTCAAAAGATCATCAATCGTAACCTCTGGATTATCAATTAATACAACACAAGCGTCGACTAATTCCCCTAGATTGTGTGGTGGAATACTGGTCGCCATACCAACAGCAATACCGATCTGGCCATTTAGCAATAAGTTTGGCAGTTTAGCCGGCAAAACAACTGGTTCTTGTTCTGACCCGTCATAGTTATCACGAAAATCAACCGTTTCTTTATCTAAGTCGGTTAACATCTCAAAGCCAGCCTTGTCCAAACGAGCTTCCGTATATCTAGAAGCAGCCGCTGGGTCTCCATCCATCGAGCCAAAGTTTCCTTGGCCATTAACAAGCGTATAGCGCATCGTCCAATCTTGGGCTAGGCGCACCATAGAATCATAAATCGAGCTATCACCATGTGGATGATATTTACCCATTACATCACCGACGATACGAGCTGATTTTGTAAATTTACCGCCTGGCTTTAAGCCTTGTTCGCCCATTGAATACAAAATTCGACGGTGAACAGGTTTTAGCCCGTCACGAACATCCGGCAAAGCACGATCAATAATAACGCTCATTGAATAACGCAAAAAATTATCTTCCATTGTGTCTTCAATGGTTTGGTTTTCTACAACTCTCGAGTGAGTCTGGGCAACGATGACCTCGCCCTCTACTGGTAAATTGTTTTCTTTATCTTCCATAATTAAACATCCAACTCCTCAAGGCTAAGCGATTTAGCACGACCTTGTATAAAACTTTTTCTTAAATCAACTTGGTCACCCATTAATTTTGTAAATATAGCATCAGCTTTTTCGGCGTCCTCGACTCTAACTTGAACCAAGACACGGTTTTCGGGATTCATCGTAGTATCCCACAATTGTTCAGCATCCATTTCGCCCAAACCTTTATATCGTTGCAACATTGTAATTCCGGCTTGTTTTGTTCGATCACCCTCTAGGTCTTGCTTGACGCCTTTTTCTTTACGATCAGCGATTAACTGGTCAATTATACTGTCTCTCTCTTCGTCGCTATAGGCATACATCTTTTTAGTTCCAGTTCTTATCAAGAAAAGTGGCGGTTTTGCTAAATAAATATGTCCGCCATCAACAACTTCGCGCATATAACGGAAAAAGAAAGTCATCAAAAGTGTAGCAATGTGACTACCATCTACGTCGGCATCTGTCATGATAATAATTCGGTGGTACCGCAGGCCTGAAATATCAAATTGGTCACTAATGCCCACACCCATAGCCTTTATCAGGCTGACAATTTCATTATTACCAAGCATACGATCAAGCCTTGCGCGTTCAACGTTCAAAACTTTACCTCGCAAAGGCAAAATAGCCTGAGTCTTACTATCACGACCCGATTTTGCCGAACCACCAGCTGAATCACCCTCTACAATATATAATTCTGAATCAGATGGATTTTTACTGGAACAATCAGCTAGCTTTCCAGGTAAGCCTAGACCATCAAGTGCGCCTTTGCGAATAACGTTATCCCTGGCAGCCCTGGCAGCTTTTCGAGCCCTGGCGGCAAGTAATGCCTTGCCGACAATCCGCTTTGCAACATTAGGATTTTCATCTAGGTAATAAGAGAAATACTCGTTCATCACCTGTTCGACATAACGACGAACTTCAGGGTTGCCTAGTTTATTTTTAGTTTGGCCTTCAAACTGGGGATCTGGCAATTTAACCAAAATTACAGCCGTTAAGCCCTCGCGAATATCGTCACCGGTCAGGTTTTCTTCTTTTTCCTTCAAAAGACCGCTTTTTCGGGCATAATCATTAATAACGCGCGTCAAAGCTGATCTGAAACCTACTAAATGCGTACCGCCATCAATTGTCAAAACGTTATTAGCAAAAGGTTTAACGATTTCAACAAAAGTATCATTATATTGAACCGCAACCTCAATCATCGAATCTTCAATTTGCTTCTCAACATAAAAAACATTTTCACTAACAACATCTTTACCGATATTTAAATGTTTAACGTAACTTTGGATTCCACCCTCAAAATAGAAAGATTCGCGATTGTCAGTTCGTTCGTCTTTTACTGATACATAAACACCCTTAGTCAAATAAGCTTGGTGCCGAAGATAGTTCACAACCCATTTATAATCAAATTCCACACCCTCTTTAAAAATCGTTGGATCTGGATAAAAAGTTATCGAAGTACCATTTAATCTGTCAGTCTTGCCTAGTTTTTGCAAAGAACCCTGAGTTACACCCTGGGCAAATTCAATACGGTAAAGCTGACCTTCTCGAACAACTTCGGCAATTAATTTTGTCGATAGTGCGTTGACAACACTCGAACCTACACCATGAAGACCTGACGAAACTTTATAGCCGCCGCCGCCGAATTTACCACCAGCGTGCAACACTGTTAGGGCTGTTTCAAGCGCACTTTTACCGGTTGTAGGGTGTTTATCTACTGGAATACCGCGTCCATCATCAATAATAGTCACGCCGCCATCAGTTAACAACGTAACACTTATCCTAGTCGCGTAACCAGCGATAGCCTCGTCAATACAGTTATCTGCAATTTCCTTGATTAAATGATGAACGCCCTCATAGCCAGTGCTGCCAATATACATACCCGGGCGCTTACGAACAGGATCCAGGCCTTCAAGAACTTGAATCTGCGATCCATCATATGAATTATCTGTTTTTTGTTTAGTCACTATCAACTCCCTCATCCATTACAGACTAATCTAGCCATTTACAATAATACTATTATACCGAATAATTTGTGTTCACTCAAGCTATTGCATTGAACATATTTCTTATGCTAAAGTGTTATATAAGAGGTATAAAAAACAAAAATGTTCAAAAAAATCGTGTCAAACTTGCCGTTTAGCTCTGCTTTAATAGAACAAGTAGGTTTTTATGCAAAACGTTTACGAAAAGAGGAGGCCACTAGACGACTCGGTTTGATTTTTATGGCGCTCGCCATGGCCGTTCAGGCCCTTGTAGTTTTTCAACCCTCAGAATCGGCCAATGCCGCCAGCCAAAACGATATGGTTAATGGCGGAATAAGTTCATTAAATGAGTATTTGCAATCATACGACGCCAACATTAGAAACCTAAAAGACGTAATGAACTACGCCGGTATAACGAGGTCAGAGATATTATCAACAACCTACTCATCATGGAGAGTCAACGAAAAGATATCATGGGGCTTTTTATCGCATTTTAGCTATACGGACGGAGAAAGGCAGCATAGTATTACTACAATTGATAGTAAGGCAATAACAGTTTACTCGGGCCCACTTAAATTATGGCTTGGCGCAAATTCAGATGCTACTGGTTGGGTTGGCTATTCTCAAAAAATGGGCTGGTTTGCAATTACGAAAGACAACGGTAATCTTGTCACAGACACAATCCCTACATCTAATAACTATCCGACTTCTGGTATTATATTCTCAAAAACAGCAATTAATAATTCTCATGGGTTTGTTGATGCAACCAGCCTAACTGCCACAGCCTCAGACAGAATAAACTATACAATATCAATTTCTAATAATGGCAGTTCTGTGGCATATGAAACCAAACTCGAAGATAATTTATCTGACATATTAGAATATTCAACCTTAATAGACGCCGGTGGCGGAACATTAAATCCAAATACTAATGTTTTATCATGGCCAGATGTCAACCTGTCGCCAGGCGATAAACAAACCAGAACATTTATAGCCAAATTGCTAGACCCTATTCCATCAACGGCAAAAGGAAAAAGCAATGGCACATCATTTGATTGTATAATGACCAATACTTTTGGCAATTCAACTAATATCAAAGTTGACTGTCCTGCGCCAAAAATACTCGAGCAAACCGTCACCCAACTGCCAGTAACTGGACCAACCGAAAATATAATCTTTATATCTGTACTAATCGCCCTTACGACTTATTTTTACGCCAGAACTCGTCAAATGAGAAAAGAATTAAATATAATTAAAAAAGATGCAATATCAGGCATGATACAAGGAATTTAAAATGAGCCAATCTCCTGAAATAATAAATATAGGACCAGAAAATAAAATAGAATCTTATAATATGGCAGCAGAACAGCTTGAAAAAATTGGCAAGGACAAGTCATCTGAAAAATTATCAGATAATAATGAAACCAAGGCCGAATCAGCTCGAGATAAAGCAGTTGAAGTGGCGATAAGTATAGAAAATAAGAGCAAAGTCATAGAAACTACAAACAACTCTACCCCATTCAAAAAAATTGAATCTATAAATAAAAACCATCTTGATAAAAGCTACAAAAAAACAATGAAACAAGTCCAAAAAGAACTAAGCCCGGCCGCTAGAACCTTTAGTAAAGTTATTCATAATAAAGTAATCGAAAAGATCAGCGATACCGCCAGCAACACTATAGCCCGCCCAAATTCTATATTATTTGGTTCATTTAGCGCATTCGTAATCACATTAGCAGTTTATTTAATGGCGAAGTCATCAGGATACCAATTATCAGGCTCAGAATCTATATTGTCGTTTACAATTGGTTGGATTATTGGAGTTATTTTTGACTATTTAAGAGTTATGATAACTGGCAAAAAATAACTAAAATATTAATCTCGTAAATTTATAGCTACACCATCACCACCCGCACCATCCTTGCGGATGTGCAACTCATCAGCCCTATGCTGCGATTGCTGTTGCTGGGGTTGAGATTGCGCCTGAAGCTGAATTGCGTCTGACTGTTGGGCAATACTTAGATTCGGCGAATTTATTCGCTGCGGCGATGGTTCTTCTACGGATTTAATTTGTTGCCTTTTAGCTAACCAGTTATCCAAAAAAGACGATCCATTAGAAGAATTAACAGCAGCCGACAAGCTTGGTGCTGGCTGAGCAGTAGCCGGATTCTGAGTCACAGCGTTAGTGGACATAGGAGGCCTCATTTGACCGCCAGCGCCACTGCCAGAACCCTGTTGCTTGAACATTGCCATAGCTTCAATTTTAGCTTTTTTAGCAGCATCACCAGCACCCAGCCTCTCAAAAATTTCTTTTTCAACTTGCAATCTAGGTCGACCGTATTTTGCAGCCGATAATTTTTTAATCGCACCTTGCAATTGTATATTTGGCTTTACCATTGGAGGTATAAGCGACATACTAAAAGCGGCCGATGGAACTTCATGGATCAAGACCGACGTTATTGTCTGGAAATTTGGTAATTTTGTTAAATCTTCTGCGTCAAAAGTAGGCATAAACTTCTTTTGTAATATTTCCGCATCAGTAATACCAAGGCGTCCACTAATAACCGTACCTATATTTCCTAATATAGCTTCACGTATATTATCAGTTAGCTGTGTCATAAATTGATTTGCTAATATTAGATTTAATCGATACTTTCGCGCTTCAGATAAAATCGTTGCAAATGAATCAGTCGCAAAGTTCTGGAACTCGTCTACATATAATGAAAAATCCTCACGTTCATTCTCTGAGATACTAGCTCGACCCATGGCCGCTGCCTGAAATTTCATTATAAATATCATACCTAGCAACTGAGAGTTTAGCTCGCCAGTTGTTCCTTTGGATAAATTGACAATTAAGATCTTCTTTTTATCCATAATTTCTCGCAAATTAAATCCACTTTTGGTCTGGCCTAGTACATTCCTCATCATCTCATTCGACAAAAAAGCACCGAATTTACTCACAAACCAACCTAGAACTTCAGACTTATTAGCCTCGCTAGTTTGAGCCATTTCCTTATTCCAAAAATCCAATACAGTACGATCGGTTACATATTTTAGCTTTTCATCCGTGAAAGCCTGGTCATTAAATACCTGCGGGACATCAATAAAGGTTGATCCATTTGGGTCACTCATAATAGTTAAGGCCGCATTACGGAACCAATGTTCATATCTAGGACCGATAATACCAGTATGTCCTGGGTCATATAGCCTATATAACATAGCTATAGCTTCCTGAATCAAGAAATCACGCTGATCCTGGGTTTCAAATTCGAATAAATTTAACCCCACCGGGTTTTCCATGTCGCTAGGATTAAAATAAATAATATCTTCCACTCGCTCTCTAGGAACGACACCCAATAACTTTTCGGCTGAATCACCGTGTGGATCAATAAAAGCAAAACCACGACCGTCCATCATATCCTGATAAGCTAAATTCTCTAGCAATCCAGACTTACCCGTACCAGTTTGACCAATAAAATAAGTATGCCTTCGCCTGTCGTTAGTGCTTAATCTGATCTGTTTTTTAACACCGCGAAATTCGTTATAGCCAAGCAAAAATCCTTCTTCCATGACCTGAACCGGACCATCGACCTGCTTTGCCATCTGTCTTTGAACTTGTGATGTCGGAATACTGTTTTGACTTGGTAGATGAAATATTGTTGCCAATTCTACGCTATTTAATATACTTTGATTAATTGTTTGCGGAAAAAAACGGAAAATATAAGAAGTGACCAAGTCTTCAACATCTTTTGCTGAATTAAATTTAAAGCCATTATTAGTAGTCGAATCGAATAAAGAAAAAGCCGCCACGATATTCTTTAATAAAGCCTGTGATTTAATAGCCGTATCCGATGACACAACAACTCTTATTAAGGTTTCATATCCCGGATGACGAGTTTTCTCTTCTATTGCATCAACCATTCCCTGCTCAAGTGAGGTTAATTGCTTATCCTCTAGCTTAGCCTCTTTGGTCTCTGGTGGTTTCCATAATGCGCCCAGAACGCCTTTTGGATTAAACAGCTCCCCAATACTGGGCTTTGATGTTCCCTTGTCTTTTTTTATCTGCCCTGCACTAAAAATAGAATTTTTAGTCCAGCCGTCAAAAGCTGGTCTAATCATAATCTGAATACCAACACCATCATCTCGGCCCGCCATAGATAAGGCATTTAAAAGCGCCCTAGCGCCATCAGTCTTAGACTCCTGATAAGTGGATATAGGATATGCGTAATTCTTTTTTAAAGTAAATTCCCCACCAGTAGTTCCGCCTATCCTACCCGATTGGCTAAATATGTTCTTTTCCTCAACCTCTTCTAACCTAGCAGTAGGATAAGCGGCAGAGATAGCCTGCCTAACGACATCTGTTAAAACAGCAGGGACGATAGCATAATAATGCACCAAGCCTTCGTGCGCGATAATTTCAAAAGACATATGTCTTTGGCCATAAATACGGCTTTTGAATCCTTTTGTGACCGTGCTAGATATAATGTTATACATTACTTGTGCCTTAGAGAGAACTTCCTCATTTATATCTCGTTCGTCACGCCCATTAGATTCCAAATCCTCGCCCGATGGCGGTATATGTATATACATAGGAATCATCTTCAATCCCCGCTCATAATTTTTAGCTTCACGTAAAGTCTTTTGATATTGATTAAATATAAAAACAAAAACAGCAATCAGTAGTATCAATACTATAAGTGTCGTTATTATCATATTTAAATAAGGCATATCTTTATTAATATGAGCTCAGATGTTAATTATCTGCTACTCCTATTTTCCTTCCATATCGCTTCGCTAAATAATCAATTTGAAGCTTGCTAACATCTTCTTCTCTTTTTCTAGGATTATCTTTAGTTTCTGAGACTATTTTTTTAGCCTTATCAACCCATTCTTTTTCTATTAAATCATCGTCCGCTGCTATAGCTGGCGAATCGTCTAGTGTTGTAGGTTGAACAATAGTTTTATCGTCAACAACAGGTTTCGGTATCACTGTTGTAAGAATAACATCTGATGAATTTTGACTAAAATTAGTTATATTTTCATTTTTTTCTGGACTACTATTGAATGAATTTTCTGGTGTTTTCTGTAAATTAAAACCAAATTCAGCACTAGACTGATTCTGATTAGACGCGTTAAAACGCTCAATAGGATTTGGAATCTCCGGTTTCATATCTGTAATTATATCACAAAAAGCACAAGCATATATTCAAAATTATTTTGTTCTTTTTGAAATATAAAAAACACCCAGCGCAACAAAAGAAGCAACCAATAAAAACTCATATGGCCCTATATCGCCGACTGATTGCAACCCTATAAATATAACCGGCGCAACAGCCAGGACAGTAGCAAAATAATAAGATCTTTTAAAATCTAAAGCTAATAGTGGCTTACGCGAAGTAAGGTGCTTTGATAAATAAGAAAATACCCTACTAGACCAATAAATCAAATAAGCCACTATCCCAAGTGACGATAAGTATGCACAAATAAATACAGCTAAAACACCTAGAGGTCCAGGCCAAGATGGAGTGGTACTATTTAGTAAAACAATCAATAAGCAGAGGCTAATAATTGTTATTGTAGTTATTAATTTCTTTAACATTACTAAATAACTATACCAGTTAATTTTAAGAGTTTAAATAACCCTGAGCGACAGATCTTATAGCTAAGGCTGCAGCATACGCCTTAAAATTAAAAATTGGGCGTGTGAGCCAGTTAGCAACCTGCCGCTGCAGGATTTTACTGACCGCTCCGAGAAAAACTCGGGGCAAATGGTCTGTTGCGCTTCTACGCCATTTGGCGGAGCATCGGCGACGCCAACAACTTGGAACACTTTTTGTTTTTGTTTTCTTTTCCTATCGAACTTGAACTTAAGGTGCTTATTACTATAAGTTATAGTAATATTTTACAGTGTTATAGGTGTCGTCACCGGATTTCCGTCAAAAATCCAGATCAGTATTTTTTTGAATTGTTAAGGTTTTTTTGTTCGCTTTTGTTTGTTTTTGTTTTTAACATAAGCTAAATAAACATTAGCATAAGCCTTTACTACAGTCAACGCTAAATAACCGGTATTTATAAGTATTTTTAACTACAAATACAATATTACCTACTAATTAAAGATGTGTTTATAAAAAATATACATAAATACAATATTGTTTTTTAAACATCATAATGTATATATATGCCAAAATCACACTCCGCCACTGCCATTTTTTGGACCTAATCACCTATTAGCAAATGGACTCTTCAAAAAAAACCAATAAATAATTCGATAACAAAAGTCTAAACGCGCCACAACAATCACAAACAGGCACAAAAATAAAAAACAAGATAATTAACTTATTAGGCACAGTTATATTAAGACAAGTTTAAAGTTTTAATAATAAGCCTAAAAGACTTAATTTATTTAAAAACAAACGACAAATATAAGACTATTAAATGACGATGCTGGCTATACTCCGATTGCTACTATCAACCAAGCTAAGATAAAAATAAAGTCTAATAATACCAATAACAATGCAAAAGACAGTCAAAATAAAGTTTTCCACAGTTATATTTTATATATAAAAGATTTTAAAAAATGTTATTGACACAAGCACTTTGCCGTCATATTATAGGGATAGCTCCTGAATAAAAAAATTATACAGAAGCCAAAAATAAACAGAAAATCAAAAACTCCACAATAAACAACCGTTCCTCGCAGGCGGTTGTTTTTTATTACAAAAAAACACCCATAATTGGGTGTTTTAATACATAAAATTGGTGGAGCTGCGGGGAATCGCACCCCGGTCCGAAAGGTAATCGACTATTCGTCTACAAGCTTAGTCTGGTTTATTTTTTTACGACAGATCAAACTAGATACCAAACAAAAAATATCTGATTCGTCGCGCAATAAGTTTCACTAAATTAATGTTGCTCCCCAGTTAATCAGCTAGCGGCATATTTATAACACCCTATCATCTCTATGTCGCCTGGATGAAAGGATGGTCAAAGCAATTAAGCTAAGACTGTTGCTAAAGATTGTGGCTGTAAAGCGTTAGCGATACTAGCTACAAAGCTTTTTGCTTTTGCAGTAAATGTTGCAATTAAAATTTGTACTTAACGAGTACCTTCGGCTTGCAAAATAATCTATTAAGGTCCTTCCGTCGAAAGCTATAGTCAGCCCCAATGGAACACTGGTCAATTATACCATAATTTGCTTGTAAAGACTAGCTATGGTTAACTAATATCACTTATGGTTGCACGAACAATAACAGTAGCGCCGGTTGGTTTTGATGGAATAATCGTCGAAGTTGAAAGCGACGCTACCAAAGCCCTCCCCTCTTTACAGATAGTCGGGCTTGGCAATAAGGCCATAGATGAGGCAAAAGAGAGAGTTCGAAGCGCTATCTCTAATTCACTACTGGAATTTCCCAAAAAACGAATAACAATAAATTTAGCACCTGCGGAGCTGCCAAAAGACGGCGCCCATTACGACTTGCCTATCGCATTATCGATACTCTGTGTAAGCGGCCAGCTTAACCAGATAGATGTAAATGATACTATTTTTGCGGGCGAACTAGCTTTAAATGGCGACCTTAGGCCAATAAAAGGCGCAATAAATATAACTCAAACCGCGAAACAAGCCGGATTTAAACAGATATACTTGCCATCTATAAACGCCAGCCAAGCAAGCCTAGTTGATGATATAGAAATATTTGGAGTAGAATCACTAAAAGATTTGTTCTTACATCTTAAAAAAGAAAAGATATTATTGCCCTACGAGCAAAAGGAGTCTTTAATCGGGCGGGACTTGAGCAAAATATCACCTTCCTTGGACGATATAAAAGGCCAGGAGCAGGCAAAGAGGGCTTTAATCATAGCAGCTAGTGGCCATCACAATATCTTGCTTTCTGGGGCTCCTGGAGCGGGCAAAACCATGCTAGCAAAAACCCTAGCCAACCTGTTGCCAGAATTATCAAAAGAAGAGCAAATTGCGGTAACAAAAATACATAGTCTGGCGGGTAATGTCAGTGGCGAAGTTATTAAAAATAGACCATTTAGGTCGCCACATCACACAGCGAGCCCTATATCTATGATTGGAGGTGGTTCCCACGCCAAGCCAGGTGAAATAAGCCTAGCCCATACCGGAGTCTTATTTCTAGATGAGATACCAGAATATACCAGATCTACGCTAGAGTCTCTAAGGCAGCCAATTGAAGATAGAAAAATAGATATTAGTAGGGCTAGTGCACACGTAACTTATCCGTCAGATTTTATGTTAGTTGCCACAATGAACCCCTGCCCTTGTGGCTATTTAGGTGATAAAACAAAAGAATGCGTATGTACGAACACTCAAATTATGGCATATCAAAAGCGATTATCCGGTCCGCTTCTCGATCGAATAGATTTAACAATTAATGTCGCCAAAGTACCAAGTGAATCATTATTATCTACAGAAACGTTGAATAATTCGCAACACGTAACAGCTTATGCTTTAATAAAATCAGCCATAGAAAGACAAAGTAAGCGTTATAAAAGTAGTTCAAAATACAACGCTTCATTAACGAATAGTGATATAAAAAAATATATTAACTTGCCTGATGATTCAAAAAACCTACTAATAAAAGCGGCCGAGCGTCTTAATTTAAGCGCCAGGAGCTACTTTAAGACCATAAAAGTTGCTCAAACTATAGCCGACTTAGCCGGTAACGATAGGATTATGGTTGAGCACATTAGCGAGGCTCTTCAGTACAGAAATTAAAACGCTTGAAATACAAGTCCTTATCTGGTAGAATAGCTAGCGAGTAACCGCTCAATTGTCAAGAGATTTATAAAAAGGAGATCCAAGATAAGTAATTCAATCAGAATAAACCAAGAGATCAGGGCAAAAGAACTTCGCGTTATTGGGCAAAGCGGAGAGCAGCTAGGGATCATGAGTTTATCCGAGGCATTAAAAATTGCCGAAGAACAAGGATTAGATCTTATTGAGATATCCCCCAACGCAGTTCCACCTGTCGCGAAAATCGTCAACTGGGGTAAATACCAGTACCAAAAGATGAAAGAGCAACAGAAGAACCGCAGAAACACCAAGACAGTTGAGCTAAAACAGATGCGAATGGGTCTCAAAATTGGAGCAAATGACTTAGACATTAAGCTCCGCAAAATTCGCGAATTTTTACAAGATGGCCATAAAGTAAGAATAACTGTTATCTTCCGAGGAAGAGAAATGGCCCACCAAGATCTAGGCTATGAGATGATAAATAGAATAGCAGCAAAACTAGAAGAAGAATCAATATTAGAGCAAAGGCCAGTTATGGCTGGGCGCAACCTAAGTATAGTTATAAGGAGCAAATAATGCCAAAAATGAAAACCCACAAAGGAACCGCAAAGCGGATTAAACTTACCAGCACTGGTAAATTAACTCGCCAACGCGCTTTCGGCAACCACATGCTACAAAAAAAGAGCAAAAGCCGAAAACGAGCCATCAACACAACAGCTATCGTAACTGGCGGTATGGCAAAAAAAGTAAAAAGAGCATTAGGAATCTAAAGGAGAAAATATGCGAGTAAAACGAGGCGTAGCTGCTACAGCTAAACACAAGAAGATGATTAAACTGGCTAAGGGTATGCAACACTACCGCACTAGCTCTTTTAGAATGGCAAAACAAGCTGTTTTAAAAGCCCTACAATATGCTTATCGTGACCGACGTAATAAAAAGCGAGACCTTAGAGGTTTGTGGATTACCCGAATTAACGCAGCTGCACGCGAGCTTGGCACTACTTACGGTAAACTTATATCTGGTCTTAAAAAAGCAAATATACAACTAGATCGCAAAGTGCTTTCAGAGTTAGCGGTTAGCGAACCAAAAGCTTTTGCACAAATAGTTGAAAAAACTAAATAATATCCGTCAAAGCCAAATAAAATAACCACTCCATAAGAGTGGTTATTTTATTTGGCAGTCTATCGATAAGCCGGGTTCTGTCTTGGATGATCATCTATCTAGCCTTATAGTCGCCTACAAGATCAAGCGGATATCGATCTGCGGACGAGTAGTCCTTTATGCAAATCTCCTTGCAGCTAACAGGGTTTACCTTCTTGCTATGTCACCATAACACGCTGTGGGCTTTTACCCCACTCGTTTCACCTTTTCCCTTTGATAAATCTTAGGGTAGTTTTGTTTCTGTGGCACTTTCCCTAGGGTTACCCCCGGTTGCCGTTAGCAACTGTTATACTCTGCGCTGTCCGGACTTTCCTCTCCTCGTCATCTTTGCACGCTATTCGTATAACGAGAAAAGATGACGAGAAGCGATCATCTAATAAACTGCCTCTGTTATTATATCAAAAAACAACAAAAATGTCCCAAAAACATCTTTTAGCGCAAGATATTCCCTACCGTAAAGGCAAGGTGGGTGCTCGCAAAGCATTTCCACGGAAATGCATCATTAAAGCTCCCTATCTATATGATATTCAGGAAAATCATATACGCCTAGGATTATTCCTGGGACATATCTATTATAACATTCTAAAGGCCAAAAAAATGGCCAAAAATAGTTATAAAAAACATAACAACAGATGATATTAGATTACTAATAAATGATCCGGAGACTAATATGATTGCAAATATGATTAATATGCCAAATCTTTCGACATAGTCCATACCTCGCCTAAAAAAATCTGGCGCTAGAACATAAAGCACCCTAGAACCATCAAGTGGCGGTATCGGAATCATATTAAATGCAAAAAATCCCAAATTAACAGAAATAGATATAGCAAATATATCGCTTAACATATCATAACCACTGTAATTTTTTAATAACGCCCATAGGCCAAAAGATAGAAATGCAATTATCAGATTAGAGATAGGACCAGCCAGGGCCACTATAGCCATTCCCCATTCTCCAAAACGAAGATTATTAGGATTAAACGAAACTGGCTTGGCGCCTCCAAATATAGGGCCGCCAGATATCGCTAATAATATAGGCATCAATATAGTCAACACTGGGTCTATATGTTTTATAGGGTTAAGCGTCAAGCGACCAAGCATTTTTGCAGTATCATCACCAAGCCAATAGCTAGCAAATGCGTGCATAGCCTCGTGTATAGTCATGGAAAATAAAATAACCAATAAAACAATTAATAAATAGCTAATTTCCGAACTCATTATTAATCCATTATACCAACTCAATAACTTTACGTATATGCGTATAGCTCTTGACTCAAAGGGTAAAAAATACTATACTGATACAGATTGTAAAAAATAAAGGAAGTATATTATGGCAGCACGCTGTGAATTAACAGGCAAAGGTAAACAATTTGGCCACAATGTGAGCTTCTCTTTGCGTAGAACAAAACGAGTCTTTAAACCAAATCTGCAAAAGAAAACTTTTGCAATTGATGGTCAAAAAATAACCATGACCCTAAGCACTCAAGCCATCCGCACATTGAAGAAAAAAGGCATCCTAGGCTAAATATAAAAATGACCCCATCGGGGTCATTTTTTATTAAACAAATACAAAACCTAGCTACGAGTTACTTCAATTATAGATAAGCCGGTCTGAGTTATCGGCAATTGCTTTAGTTTATACTTGGAAACTTTTTCTACTGGAGCACTGATTTCTGACAAAAACAAATCAAGACCCGACTGAGGAACTTCGTATTTTATTGAACTATCCGCATAATGAACAGGTATTACAATCTTAGGATCAATTAACCTAACTAAACTTGCGGCGCCACTGGCATCAAGCGTGTAGCCATTTCCACCCACAGGAATAATCAAAATATCAATTACACCTAACTTTTCCAGCTGTTCATCTGATAATTTCTCGTATATATTTCCTATAAGACCAACCCTTAAGTCGCCCGCCTCAATACGATAAATCGTAGACTGCTTACTATCTTTTTCACTGTCTAAATGGCGCTGGCATGCGATACCCTTTATATCAAGACCAGCAACACCATATTCGCCAGGACCCTCGATCATTATATTAGCATCTCGACTATTAACCGAAAATCTTGATTCAGTACACAATTCGACCGCATCCTTAGTTGACACATCTTTCATGCCAACAATTGATAATCTTGGATCAACAACAATCTTAGCCTTTTTAGTTGTTATGATGACACAATTAGCACCCTTATATTCAAGTTCAAACATTATATTCCCCTATTCCTTAATTAAAACTTTATCTTTATCTAGTATTATCTTATGCTGGCTATTAAGTATTTCGGTAATAAACCTATCCTTCACACTTAACCTGTAATAAAACTCATCATAAGGCAACACGCTATAGTTAACATCACGACCCTCGGTCGATTCAATCTCTTTGACAGCTAATTTAACTTTTACGGATGAAACATCGCCGACGATTAGTATATCTACTGGCGAATTTGAGCCATCGACTAAGATTCCAGCCGTTATCACCAGTCTAGCCCCATGCAATCTGCCCAATAATGATGAATAATCTTCGGTTTGATTACCGCTAGACATGCTAGCAGTGGTGCTTTTTATTTTTGTATCACTAAATATAGATCTAAAAGGAACATAATAATCATATCGCTGGTTAACTTGATAATAAAGCTTATTATTCGAGCTATCACTGACGATAATACCAACCTCTAACATATTTGCCAGTTCGCGCCGAACTGAATTTATTTGTTCATCAATTTTGCGAGTTATTTCACGAACAAAAAAAGATTGACCTGGATTATTAAGAAACAGATGAAGTAATTTTACCCTAGTTTTTGATCCAAATAATGCATCAATCATATATTCAACTCCGTATAACTTTCGTGCTCTAATAATAACACGCTTAGCCAAGCTTGGCGAGTTGTGAATAAATATATGTTTTTGCTTGTTTAATGTTAAACCATTTTATAAATTTGTTACGCCTTAACCATGTCATTTGCCTTTTCGATAATCGCCAATCAAGAATGGTAGTTTTTGTTTTTATTTCGTCAAATTTTATCACCCCGTCAATATATAACTTTATTACTCGATATATGTCAGATTTTAACGCTTCGCTTGACCATCCATATTTTTTACCCAACAATATCGCCTCTTCCACAACTCCATCTTTTAACATTTGTTCAACCCTAAACTCAATTCTAGTCAAAAGCTCATCTTTAGATGTTGTTAATCCTACAATTATAGTATTATTAATTGGCTTATCTTTTTTAGCTGCCGGATGATCTTTTGTTTCAATTGAGCGAATTAAATGTCGCTTATTTTTATTATTTTCCGGTAACTCAATATTATTCTTACGGCAATAGTCCTGCAGTTCTGTAATTGTCATTTTTTCAAGCGTTGTTCTTTCGTCTACATCCACCCCTTTACTAAATTGATAGTCAAAAATTATGGCGTCAACATAAAGGCCAGTTCCGCCAACTAAAAATGGAATATTGCCGCGAGATCTAATTTCGGCAATTTTATTAATAGCATAGTTTTTAAAATCAAAGGCGTTAAAATAATCACCAGGAGACGCTAAATCTAAACCCCAATGAGGTATGCCATTCATTTCAGCATTGGCAACTTTAGCCGTACCTATATTCATATCCTTATAGACGCTACGAGAATCAGCACATATAATCTCACCGCCAAATTCTTTGGCAAGATCAATAGCCAAAGAAGTCTTACCGCTAGCAGTCGGGCCAACTATAACAACTAAGGGTTTATTTTTGTTTATCATTTAATTTAAGCCAATTTACAAATTCATTAGATAATCTGATAGTTTATCCAGACTGACTTTTTCTTCGCCTGACTGAGTCCGAACACTAACTTCACGAGCATCTTTGTCTTTTTGGCCAACAATCAATTGCACTGGTATTTTCCAACCGGCAGCTTCACGAATCTTTTTACCTAATGACTCATTGCGATCATCAACCGCATATCGAACTTTATTATATTTTACGGGCTCCATTATTATTAATTCATCTAATATTGATTTAATTTCACCTACATAATCCGACACCGTATCATTTATTGTTAAAATCCTAATCTGCTCAGGTGCTATCCAAAATGGAAACCAACCAGCAGTATGTTCAATAAACACACTCATAAAGCGCTCTATCGAACCAAGTAATGCACAGTGGATCATAACCGGAGTCTGGCCATTACCTTCTTGATCTATATATTCCAAGCCAAAACGACCAGGTTGTACAAAATCAAGCTGAACTGTCGCAACCTGATGTTCGCGACCTATCGCATCCGTAGCCATAAAGTCAATCTTTGGACCATAAAAGGCTGCTTCGCCGTCTTGCTCAAAATATTCTAAGTCATTAGTTATTGCTGCAGATTTTATTTGTTTTTGAGCCAAATCCCATAAAGACACATCGCCCAAATACCTATCGCTATTATCCCTATAAGACAGCCTTACCCTTAACTTCATATCAAATGATTTATATAATTCCCTGGCACTAGCAAGTAGATTATTAATCTCTAGCTCTATCTGATCATTACGACAAAAAATATGACTATCATCTTGGGTTAATGACCGGACGCGACTTAATCCACCGAGCTCACCAGTTTTTTCATCACGATAGTCAGTCGTAGTTTCAAGATAGCGGACTGGCATCTCTTTATAGCTTCGAGACCTACTGGCAAAAATTTGCGTATGATGAGGGCAGTTCATTGGCTTTAAGACAAAATTATCGCTAGTTTCTTGGCTCGTTACAAGAAATAGCTCACTACCAAACTTCTGCCAGTGTCCAGACTTTTCATAAAGGTCTTTTTTGGTTATATGCGGCGTCCAAACCTTTTCAAAACCGTACCTTTGACGTAGTTGATTAGAATACTGAGCCGCCAAATCGCGAATTACAGTTCCCCGTGGGGTAAATAGTGGCAAGCCAGCCCCAACTAGTGGCGAAACTGTATATAAATCTAATTCTTTGCCTAATTTCCTATGATCGCGAAGTTTTGCTTGCTCAAGAAGCTCAATGTAATCATCAAGCTCGGCCTGAGCAGCAAAAGCAACACCATAGATACGTTGCATCTGAGGATTTTTTTCATTGCCGCGCCAATAAGCACCAGCTACACGCATAAGTTTAAATACGCCGGCATCCTTGGTACTCTCTAGATGTGGCCCAAGGCAGAGATCAGTAAAATTACCATTTTTATAAAAAGTCACATTTTCAACCGCTGAATTACCGTCACTTGCAACACCTAATTCATCGGCATCTATGTCTTTAGCCGCAGTAGTTCCGGCCCGCTTTAAATCATTCAATAATTCTTCTTTATATGGCTGGTTATTATCTTTTGCCCACTTTATAGCATCTTCAATAGGCATAGCTACTTTTTCAAAAGTATCACCGTATTCGATAATCTGGCGCATTGATTTTTCAATTTTAGGAAAATCTGCTTCAGATATTTTTACATCACCAAGATCAATATCATAATAAAAACCATTCTCTACCGACGGTCCAACACCAAATTTAGCCTCTGGCCAAAGCCTTTGAACTGCCGCAGCCATAATATGGGCCAAACTATGTCGTATTATGGATAACTTTTCCTGGTCCATAATTTATAACTCC
>CAJBFN010000001.1 GCA_903952435.1 uncultured bacterium | reverse complement strand
TGAACGACCGATGTGGCTGGGACATTGGTATTCCAGGTTACTTGGAAGGCAGCGGTGGCTTGATCGTTAAGTGGTTGGAATCTTACATTAGATATTTTTGGATATTTTTGAGTTTCGAAGGTGTAGTCGTCGGAGGTAATCTGGTTACCGTCAATGTCGGTAATGCGAACTGCAAAATGGTAGGTGCTAGAATCTTGAAGTTTATCTAATCGTATCGAATGAATGGTCGTACTGCCACCAGAAACATTTTTAATAACATCAGAATAATCTGAAGTTTGACCATATAGCAAATCTGATCTAGACGGTTCTGAGGTGTTCCAATTTAATAAAGCTGTATACAGACGCACATCTTGAATAGTTACATTTTCAACACGAGGAGCTGGCTGAGTATGGAAAGTAGCGGACTGATCCGTAGAGCAGCCAATATTGCCGTCTTGATCAATGAACTTAGCTCTGTAATGATATATCGTATCTGGTTTTAACCCATCTATAGACGCCGTATGTGTATTAACATATAAAGATGAATCATCATTAGGCTGAACAGATCCGTAATCTTCTTCGCAAGGAACGGTTATAGGATCTACACCAAACTCCACTAGCGACGAGCTACTACGATTAGTGCTCCACTCAAACGAAGCCCTTGAGACAGTTGATGTGACCGTAACTTCTGGAGAAGATATAATGGTTGCAGGCTCCCAATAACGACCAGTTGGGGTTATTGACTTAATGTCGTTATATAAACTTGGATCAAATGATTTAGATGGGTCACCATCCCATGAATATGCGCCAGAAGTGGTTTTAGATAAAATCTGATAAAAATAACAAGAGTTTGACAAAACCCCTGCAGCCCCAGTACCATCATCAATAAACGAAGTATTTGTTGAAAAACCAACTTCACTAAACACACCGGCAACCTGTTGCCCATTAACCGTAATACAGCTGGAACGCTGAATTGAATAACCCGCAAAATCACTTTTTTGTACTGCAGGTTCTGTCCACTTTAATGCAACCTTATATAGAACGGGTGTAGCGCCACGATCAGAGATGTCAAATAGCTGAAGATCGCTTGGTGAGCTAGGTGCGTCTGAAATAAACGAGAAACTATAGCCTTGACCATTAGATATAGCAAGGGTGTGGCTACTGTCATAAGTGACCATATCTTTTTCAAGGCTAGCGCCCACAGCAACAACATAAAATATATTATTACCCTGATATTTAGCTATGGCTTTTTTATGTAATGTATATACCCCTGTAGCCGCATTATAATAAAAACCAGGATCATCTGAGCTTGAATTTGTCATACCCGCAGTTGGTTTCGCGCTGGCTACTGAAACAAAATCTGTATCAGGCTCATTATTATAAGAAGCAGGCTGTATTGGATTATTATTATCATCATAACCAGTAACCGACCATTTGTATCCCTTTATTAAACCTGCGTAACTAGGAGCTCGCCAGTGAAAGTCAAAGGAATTTTCAGTCGAAACAGCCTGGTCAACAGGAACAGCAGGCGTAGATGGTGGCAACGGAGCATTGGGTGATGTGCCAATATAATAATAACTCTCGCTAATAGAATCGCTTGTGTTACCAGCCCTATCAACAGCCCTAATATAAAGTTTATGTGTGCCATCAGTAATAATATTAGCTGGCAGTTTAAATGAAGTCTCTGTCACAATATCAGACCAAACGCCAGAATTGTCTATACTATATTGATATCCGGCTACGCCCGATCCGTCAGTGCCATCTGACAATATAGGATCAAAACTCGCATCAAAAGTGACCAGGAAATTATCCTTTACCGATGTCAAGCCCAAAGGCGTAATAATCAAAGATGAAGGTGTTGTTGGCGAAACCGGATCATATACATACCTTAAAATATCGCCGGGATAAGCAACGTTACCAATTATGTCTACTAAATCAATAATCTCCATGTAATACGTACCAGATCCATTAACCCCGGCGTAATAGGGATCGCTTAACGGATAATAGTTACCAATATCCAAATAGATTGGCTGAATCCCACCCCCAGCGCTATAACCATAATCTAGATTATCCCATCTATGAAATCGAAAAGCCACCCCGCCAAAACCTGATTGATCATCGACCGATCCATCGACCTTAAATGATGGGCTATCATTATTCGAAAAAACTGTTGGCATTGAAGTGCTGTTATCGATTGGCATTATTGTGGTGTGGCTATTATCGGTGTAGGCAGTAACAATAGGAACAGTTGGAGGAGTAAAATCGGATGTATAAGATAAACTAAAATCATGGATGATTGGACTTTCATATTGTCCACCTTCAAATCCGTCATAAGTAGCTAGCTCTATTTGAATAGCAACCCATTGATAGAACGGGCCATAATAGTTACCAAAGTCACTGATACAACCATATGGATCACATGCATCCGCCGAATTATAAGGATTGACAACGTAATAACTACTAAAACCAACTGAATCCAGACCAGCTTCGGTCGCTGCCTGCTTGAACCGTATTCTTATGCTAGATCCAAGTGGTCCACTAGGCATGCTATAGTTTAAAGAAAAGTAGTCTATCCTAAAACCGCTAACACTGCCTGTATTCATCTTTAAATCTATAGTGCCATATGCACTTCCAGCACTAAGCATAATATTACCCGGAGATGATGTGGTATCAATATTAGTACGAGCAGTTTGACCCGTAACGCCGGCAATCGATGGATTAGTTTCAAAATCAGATTGACTGTCCCAAATAATATAATCCTGCCAATAAGCCTTAGCGGTGTTCATATAATTAAAACCAATAGCACCAACCGCCAGTAAAACAACAAATGCAGCTGATGTTGCGATTTTTTTAGAAAATTTTTGTGAATTCCAACTGAAACGACGGATATTGTAAACAGACACAACCCTGCCGTTTTTAAATCTGCTTATAATCTGTTTCACCCTATCAAGCATAATTACTATTAATTATAGCATAAAAACAGATTAAGCAACAACTACTATCATCTTAAAAATCAGTTTCGGATGGGATAATACTTTCGGCCCATAAATGCAGCTCGGACAATATAAAAATCTTGTTTTCGTCGCTCGTTTTTTGTAGTATTCTTTGCAACGATTCTGTAAAAATTGGTAATGTCGCCATTAAATGTTCAGCACGCCATTTTTCCCAAACTAAAATTTCATCCTCAGCTAAACTATTTGGGAAATTACGAGCCTTATAATGCAGCAAAAGTGGCGATAGCCTTTCATCAATAAAATTAGGATGAAAATCAGCTAATTCAGTAGCGCTAGAACCTCGAACTTTTTCAATTCGCATCTTATCAACATCCGGCACAAACCCTTCATAAAGCTGCGCTTCACAATCATGTGATTTTTCATATTCCGCCCTATTTTCAACCGCCGTCCTGATATTCTCGGCAAAATCTGGCGATGATAACAAAATTGACCGATTTTTTTCAATAGTCGCCTGGTCAAGTTTAATTTTTTTCCAACCTTCCGATTGAGACAAAACACCTATTGGCGCAACCGCTGGAACCCGCCCATAATTTAGCTCTTTAATAGGTATTCTTACAAAATTTTCGGCTTGGCGGTCATCCCAACTGGCATAAATTTTAGCCGTCAAATCTTTAGAATTCATCTTTAAAAACGGCGTCGGGTCACGTCGCAGATCATAAACAATCACATTACCATTTTTTCCAGTCGTCAGCGGGAAAGCAACAGTTGTTTTGTTAAATTCCTTATCATATCGGCCGCTAGTATAAACAAATGGCTGTTTGAAATCTAAATTGACTAACTTTTTTACTTCATTTTTGTCGCGCATTTTTAACAAATGATCAAATAGTTTTGGTTGCTTGTCACGAATTAGACGCGCCACATCAATTGTTGCCAAAACATCACTTAGTGCATCGTGTGCTTTGTAATGTCCGACATCATTTAATTTTGTGATTAGCTCCAGCCGATTCGAAGCCTCGCCTTTTTCATCAACCGGCCATTTTATATTCTCTGGCCGCAGCGCTCTGGTCATCCGCACTACATCCAACAAATCCCAACGCGACCGCCCATCTTTCCAAGTCCATTCGTACGGATCATAAAAATTACGCCAAAATAAATATCTAATAAATTCATCATCAAAACGAACATTATTAAAACCGACCACGATCGTATCAGGCGTAAATACCTCGTTCATCAATATCTTGGCAAATTCTGCTTCGCTGTATCCATCGGCAATTGTTTGCTGTGGAGTTATGCCTGTAATCATCAATGCCTCGGGATTAGGTAAAATATCATCAGTCATTTTAACCAGCATATTTACAGGCTCGCCAATTGGATTTAAATCTAAATCCGTCCGTAACCCTGCAAATTGCATAATCCGATCCTCGCGCGGATTTAATCCACTGGTCTCAAGATCATAAAAAAAGAAAGTCTTCATTGTTTTTGCCATTAACCACAATTATAACACCAAGCCCCCAAACAATCCTTGCAAGGACGGTGCTTGCAATTCGACTTTTTATGTTATAACAAGCTTTTTATTGTTCCAAGAATGTAAAATCGTGATCGCCTATACGGATGACACTAACACCTTCAACGCCCTGACGGCGAAGTTCATGAGCTATGCCAAGTTTCTTTAAAATATCACGCAAGCGGTTTACGCCGTCATAATTATCAAATTTGGTTCGACGAGCAAATCGTTCAATTTTTTGACCCGAAACAACAAAAACAATTTTATCTTCGTCTTCGATTTTTTCAACCTTCCAAGCATCAGCCAATTTATCATCTGGCAAGGTAATTGTAGGAACTTCAGCTTCTTCCACCTCTTCGGCCTCAAATTGTTTTAATTCAAGCGTCTTATCTTTCAAAACACGTAAAACTTCTGTCAAACCAATATGAGCAGGGGCCGATATTGCGAATACTAGCGAACCTTTTGCGGCTTTTTGAAGTTCATCAATCTGCATTTGAATAATATCATCGTCAAGGCCTTCAATTTTTGTCAAAGCCACAATTTCTGGCCGCTTGGTTAAATCTTCACTATAATTAGCCAATTCTTGGCGAATCATACTATAAGTTTTTGCAACATCTTCACTATAGGCATCAACAAGATGCAATAAAACAGAAGTTCTTTCGACATGACGCAGAAAGGCTGTACCTAGACCTTTGCCTTCACTAGCGCCCTCAATCAAACCAGGAATATCAGCAATTAGTAAATTTTGACCGTCAATTGTAGCAACACCTAAATTTGGCGATAAAGTCGTAAATGGATAATCAGCGATTTCAGGTTTAGCATTACTGACAACTGAAAGAAAGGTTGATTTACCAGCATTTGGCAAGCCGACCAAGCCAACATCAGCTAATAATTTTAATTCTAATTCGGCCTCAAAAATATCACCCGGATCACCATTTTCGGCAATCCTTGGAGTTTGACGCACTGACGATTTAAAGCGCGCATTTCCAGCACCACCTTCACCGCCTTTTGCAATTATAACTTCTTGGCCTGACTGCGTAAGATCAGCAATGATATTTCCATCACGACGAACAATTGTACCAACTGGAACTTTGACTCGCAAAGATGCGCCACCAGCACCGGTTCGATCTTGTTTTGAGCCATTTTCACCAGGCTTTGCCGTAAGTTCTGGTTTATATCTAAAATCCACCAGAGTATTTAATCCGCTGTCGGCCACAAAGATAACATCACCACCGTTACCACCGTTACCACCATCAGGGCCGCCCTTGGCAATATACATCTCGCGTCTAAAAGAAACGGCGCCATTACCGCCCTTACCGGCACTTACAAAAACTTTAGCAATATCAACAAACATATATAATTACATTATAGCATATTTTTGTCAAAAAAGATAGTTTAACAGATGTGACTTACTAATGAATATAAAGATAATAACCAACGCTACTGGCTGGTATAATACGACCAGAAACAACATTCCATCCGCCACCAAAAGCAGAAATATTCATTTCACTGATTTTGACATCTCCATTTGCTTCTAATGACTCAACAATTGCCACATGTCCTGGCCAACCACCATTTTGCATTATTGACCCTACGGAAGGATTAGAAT
This sequence comes from uncultured bacterium, assembly GCA_903952435.1. Taxonomy (GTDB): domain Bacteria; phylum Patescibacteriota; class Saccharimonadia; order Saccharimonadales; family Saccharimonadaceae; genus UBA1547. Next base: position 162,631 of record CAJBFN010000001.1, on the reverse strand, counting down.
CCACAGTGAAACCAGGTGTCTGCCTGGCATTTTCAGCCCAAGACCTAGCGTCACCCCATGTGCCGCCACCAATAAAAGCAGGGGCAGATAGCCCAAGACTTATACGCTTAGAATAAGCATAGCAAGTACATTGACCGTAAACATATGGCGGACAAGGCCCGGTCCCGTATCCAATATTCCAAGTAACACCGCCAAAACCAGTACCAACACCGGCATAATAGTAGAATGTCTGGACAACCGGCGCCACATAGCCCGGTTTTTCAGTGTCTGGCAAAATACCACTAGGTAAAATAATTTCATTACCAACAACCAAACCACTAACGTCAAGGTCGTTATAGACAACCAACCGAGTTTTGTCGACTTTATATTTTTCAGCCAAGGAATCGACCGTATCACCAGATTTTACCGTATAGGCCGTACCGTCAATTGGCAAAATACGCAACTCTTTACCAGCTGATAAATTATCATAAACTAAATCATTAGCCCACTTTATGGTGTCTTTTGATATTTTGAAATTAGCCGCAATTGAGTTAATCGTGTCGCCATCTTTTACCGTATAAGTTGTAATTGATCGGTTAGCAACAACCGAGCCGACAATTTGCGGCTTGACCGAAGCCGAATTATTAACCTGGTTATTAAATTGGAATTGGGTTTGAGTTGAAATAGCAAGGTTAGATATATTTGGCGCAATCGGCAGATTGGCAGAACTAGCAACAACCGCAGCAACATTAGTCGCTACGACATCATCAACAGATACCATATTATTGATGCTATTTGAGGTATTTAGCTTACTAGAAACAGTTTTAATAGGCTTTTGATAACCCAAGAAAATAATCGCAACGACAAAAACAAAAACACCTACATAGATAGCTACTAATGAAGGCTTTATTTTAAAGCGTAGTTTACGCCTGGTCGTTTTTACGGGCTGCGACTGTTGCCTTAAAGCATCCAATCTTTTTGCAAAACCCGATATTTGATTACGAATTATTATTCTCCTGCCATTTGTATTTAGTAGACGAATTACAAATGTGCTAGCTATAAGTATAACAATTATTAACGGCAGCGTCAAAGATGATAATCGTTACTCTAGGCAATTTTCTTTGCAATAATTTACGATGTTTGATTGATGTTCAGCATCGGTATTGGCAAAATATATTTTTCCAGCACTGTCGCTAAGGAAATACAGGTAATCACCCGGTGCCGGATCGGCAACCGCCTTTAAGGCCGATAAACCAGGATTTGATATCGGGCCCGGTGGCAGACCAGCATTTATGCGAGTATTATATGGCGAATTAAGACTTGGACTAGCCTTTAAGCCTGCTTTGGCGGCCGCATACTGATAAGTAACATCCGACCCCAAAACCATACCTTGCGCTAATCTAGAATAAAATACCTGAGCGATTTGTCGTTGGTCATCTGGATTACTAGACTCACTTTGAACAATTGAAGCTAAGGTTATGCCTTCATACAGATTTAATCCGTGAGCAGCAAACTTATTAACCAAATCTTCTGATTTGATTACATCATAGAATTCATCAAAAACAGTTTGCAAAATATCCTCAACCGTAGCGCCGGTATTAAACCTGTAGGTTTCGCCATAAACATAACCCTCTAAATTAGAGTTGCTTGGTTTTCCGTCAAATAATTGGCCAATATTAGAAATATTAAGGGCTGAAGCTATCTCTGAGGCTGAATAGCCAGCATTTTGCAAAACAGTCGTCACATCTTGCTTTTTTAATAACGACTTGTTTGATGTATCGGTTAATGTAGATCCAGGATAAAAAGTAATGCTAAATTGATCAACATTACCCCTGACAAGATGGTCAACAATCTGTTGCATAGATTGGGCTGGCGACAGACGATAAGTGCCGGCCTGTAATAAACTATTTTTGCTGGTAATTCGAGTGTAAATATCAAAAACTAAGGCACTACGAATTATTGATTGTTTTTCTAGCTCTTGACCAATATCGGAAGAGTCACTGCCAGCCGAAATTACTACCTTTTTTAATTGTCCAAGATCACTACCAGCTGGACTTAATTGGGTGTTATACCAAAAGATTAATCCAACAACTGAAAGAAATAAGAATCCTCCAGTAAAAATACAAACCTTAATTATGACTTTTTTGGAAGAAATCTTATTATGTCTTAGGCCACTTTTTTGACCGCTTATTGGTTGTGGCTTAAACTTACTATACCAATTAAGCACAATTTGCCTCGATGTAATCCTGCAAAATAATTGATGCTGCCTGGGCATCAATATCTGATTTCTTATAAGGTTTTTTAAATGAAATCAATCTTTGCTCGGCCATAACGCTAGTCAATGACTCATCTTGAAAGACAACTTTTATTTCAATCTCATCTGACAACCTGTCGACAAAATCTTCGACAAACTTAGTCTGAGCCGTAGCAACACCCGATTGATTGCGCGGATAACCAACGACTAAAATATCGGCATACTCATCATCAATTATTCTTTTTATGACTGATATCTCATCACCATTGACTTCAATTGTTTCAAGCGGCACTGCAATTCGAATCATACTATCACCAGCCGCTACACCAATACGCTTTTCGCCGACGTCTAAACAGATTATGGATAATTTTTTAGGCATTTTGAGAGATAAAGTTGACTTCAATTTTATTAATATCATTCGGCACCGTATTAATCCAGAAATAAGGGAATTTTATATCAACCTTACTGACGCCTTGAATAGCATCTATCTCAGACTGAACATCACCATATTTTTTACCCTTTGATTGATTCTTGATTAATTCAGAATCAATATTTGGACCAATTTTACCAACTGTTGTAACATTTACAGTCACAGCCTGGTCAGTTTTTAAATAACCTGAAAGTTTAATACCATCAATGCCATTATCATAAATTTTTTGGTTAGCAGTAACTTGTTTTTCTAGCACCGCCTTTAAATAAAGTTCCATCTCGGACTTGGAAATTGCCAAGATCGTAAAAGTCGTTGCAGATGTTAGCGTCGCCTTGCCTGTTGCCTCGGCATCAACTAATGGTTTTGATACGCCAGCCGCACGATCAATATTAAAACTATCAGCTATGACAATCTCGCCGTTTGTAAATTGATTAGTTAATTGCTGCTTGACATCATCACTTGAAAGATCAACTAGCGCCTGTGCCGCTTTTTGAATATCTGCTGCTGTTACAACAGTTGCAATTTTAGTTGTACCACCAGTCATAGCGCTACCCGACGCATAGACATAACCACTAACACCAACAATCGAGAAGCTTTTGGCGGTAATATTATAGCTTTCGCCAGCCACACTAGCCGTAACCGCAATATCTAAAGTTCCCGCGCCGGCACCTGTATTTTGACAGACACTACTAGATCCAGAAAATCCAGGAATAATAGACTGGCCGTTATTTACATATCTTTCGCCCGAACTAGCTACAAAAACCGTCCCAGCCACCAAGGTTATAGGCGAACTACTGTCGCAATTTGTAACAGAAACTGTGCCAGTAGCCTTATTACCTAAATCTTTTTGACCAGTAGCGTCAAACTGAACATTAATATCCTTTTTAATCTGTTTTGAAACTGTCTGAATCGTGCCTTTTGACACATCAGTCGCATCGACAGTGCCTAATTTTAAAGTAGCACTAAAAGGCGCTGGTGATGTATTGGTTGTGATAATAATCGTAGCCGCTGGCGCATAAATATTAGCCCAAACCAGAAAAACGGCCAAAACAATAACAATTGCCCCACCGATAAAAATCTTTTTACGAAAACTAGAAAAATCTGGAACTTTTACCTTTGGTAATTTATTTTTAGAAATATCCTTTGAAACCTTTTCGACGTCACCATCAATATCCATTGATTCTATATCTTCTGTTAAATCGACTCCTTTGTCATCTTTGGATGAATCTTCAACTTTAGCTAAGTCACCAACTGGCATTTGCGAACCATCAATTATATCCTCGCCCTCATCAGTTTCCGTTTCGTCAATTTCAATAATTTCAGGCTTGCTTTGTAAGTTTTTAGCAACAGGAATCATTGACGCAGCCGATAAGGCAATTAAGGCCTTATTTGCAGTTACTAGCACTAAATGTTTATTAGCATTAGTTGCAGCCCTGGATAATAATCGTAAATTAACGGCACTTTGCAAAACACCAACCCTTTTCGGCGGAACAAGCGCAACAATTTTATCCTTGCTAGCTTTAATCTTGCCTATAATAGCCGTAATATCGTCTTCAACGTCTATGTAAATTATGTCTTTATGCATCTCTATATCCTAAGAATCCGATCAAGTTTTTCTTTTATTGTATCACTGCTGCTGCCTATAATTGTATCATAGCCAACCCGCAGTAAGCCCATGGCAGTAATGAAAGTATGATCGCTAACATCGCCAGTCACATCAGTTATTCCAACCACATCAGATGGTTTTATGTAATGAACTGTCGGCTTTTTTGTAAATGGTAAATCTTTGTGCCAGTCTGGCTGTTGTAAAATTTCAACTAATTTTGACAAACTAGCACCACCGCCACACAACAAGATACGATTTGGCAAATGGTCAGCTGCATCAAATTCGCTTAAAGCTAGTTCAACACCAGCTATCCAAACATCTAAAGTTTTGTCGATTGCCTCGTTTGCATCTTTTACTATTTTCTTATCAGCATCTTCGTCATCGATGTTTAATTTTACCTTCTCGGCATCTTCATAAGATAGATCTAATTCACTGGCAATTGTGCGTGTAAAACTTCGCCCACCAATTCCAAACATTTTTGTTCCCTCGACGCCGCCATCATTAACAACCGCAATATCAGTCGTGCCACCACCAACATCAGCTAAAATTGCCGTGAAACTACTGTTAGCATCAGTACCTAAAACACTTCGACTAACCGCAAATGGCTCGGCCGCAACTGCCAACAATTCTAAAGATAATTCCTCTGCAACTCGCTCTAAAGCACCAATATGTACCATCGGCGCAAAGGCCGTATAAATCTGAACTGCAACATCATGACCTTGAAAGCCAATCGGATTATTAACCTTGTAACCATCAATATGAATACTAACCAGCGCGCTATTTACTAATTTGATTTCGACATCCTCGTTGCCAGTTTCAAGCGCAATTTGTTTTTGAGCTTTTCGCCCAGCGCGCTCTTGAACCTTTTCGATAATAAATTCCATTTCAGAATTATTTAGCGGCTTGTCGGGTTGCGGCCGACGATAGCGAATTGTGTCGGTTACGCCCTTGACTAATTCACCAGCAATACCAATCACAACTTTTTTAGCTTGCAAGCCAGCTTGCTTTTCGGCTGCCGACAAGGCCTTCTCGCAATTACGCACTACGCCCGAGATATCGGCAATCGCCCCGGCATACATATCGCTGATTTCCTGATGAGCACGACCAACACCAATAATCTCCATCTTGTCACCGTCCATTTTAGCAATCAAGGCCTTAACAAATTCAGTACCAATATCCAGCGCTACAATATAATCACCGTCTTTATTTTTGTTTCGATTTAAAAAGTTTTCAAATACCATAATTAAGTTTATTATATAACAATTATGATTATGGTTACAGTAGTAAATCTAATATGAAATTTAAGGAGTTTTAATTTGACGAATTTTGTAAATTATCAGCCATAAACCAAAGACTAGCGCCAAGATACCAATCAAATCCCCTATATATCTAGTGGCAGAACCGATGGTAGTATCTAAATTCAACCAACCAAAATAACTAAAAATATAATGCCAATCATGTTGCGGATTATTACCTGGTCCAATTAACGGTAAAATTTGGACGCGCGCATCCGACATATATCTACCAATACAATTCATCGAAAACATAACCCATAAACCGACAAATACACTTGCAAAGTAAGACCTGGCTTTTAACGTTGCAACCAAAATCAAAACTACAAACAATAATTCAACAACAAAGCCAGCAGCGGCGATTAAGATTTGTGGCAAGCCTGTTGCGATTAAATGTGAAGCTTCATGCACACCGAACTCAATAAAATACATACCACGAAGTAATAGATTATCAGATTGCTCTACCTTAAAATTAAAGATTTGAAAAAAAAGATAGACAAATAATAACCAAGTAATGATATAGAACCATAATGAAAGAGGCGTAATATCACGTTTAATTTTTTTGATCACATATAAATTATAGTAAATATCAACAACAACTAAAATGATGAAATAATTTAAGCTAGGACGGCTTTAATTCGACGAACACCGGCACTGGAAGATTCTTCTTTTGTAATTTTAAATCGCTTACTACCCTCGGATAGTTCGCCAGTACGGCTAACATGCGGACCGCCACAGATTTCTAGGCTGAAGATGCTACCATCTTTATCGGCGATTTTATAAACCTTAACCTTATCGCCATATTTATCACCAAATTCGCCGTATGCACCCATTGCCCTAGCCTCAGCCAGCGGGTATTCGGCAAAACTAACAACTAAATCTTTGTCGATTTGCTCGTTTACGATATCTTCTATTTGTTGTAGCTTTTCCGGTGCAACTTTTTCAGGATAGCTAAAATCAAAACGCAATCGCTCTTCGTTGATATTGCAGCCTCGTTGAGCAACCGTATCACCCAAAACTAATCGTAAAGCCTGACCCATCAAATGCGCAGTTGTGTGGTATTTGATATGCATATCAGATTGACCCTCAAGGCCACCTTTGAATACGCCTTTTGTTGCAGTTTGACTGCGCTGGCGTTGCTCGGCCATTTTAGCATCAAATTCATCACGCCAATTTTTGGATAAATCAATATTTTGCTTTTGAGCTTCTTCGACCGATAACTCAACCGGAAAACCAAATGTATCATATAAAGTAAATAATTCGACACCAGTTAAGCCGTTTATCGCAAACCTAGAAAATTCACGAAGACCCTTATTTAAAGTTTGTCTGAATACTTTTTCTTCTTTAACTAAAACTTCAATAATTTCATCTCGTTTTTCGGCAACTTCAGGATAATCATCATTAAAAATATCGGCAATCACGGGAATAATTTCCGCCAGTAGATTTTGCTCAACACCTAAATCAAAAGCCTTACGAATCGCACGGCGAATAAATCGGCGCATAACATAGCCTTGCTCCTTATTACTTGGGCGCACACCATCAACTGCCAAAAATACCGCACCACGCAAATGGTCAGAGATTATTTGCATGCTTGATTTATTATCATCATATTTTTTGCCACTAATTGTTTGCAATTTTTCAATAATTGGCCACAAAACGCTAACTTTAAAGATATCCGGGCTATTAATTGCAGCTGAGGCGATTCGCTCTAGTCCTCCGCCAAAATCAACATTTTGACTAACCAGAGGATCGAAACTACCATCATCCAAACGTTTGTATTGCATAAAAACCTGGTTGCCAATTTCAACAAAGCGGCCACTGTCGCTAGCTGGATGAGCCAAACCAAAACCTTCGGCGTGATTTTCATCACCAAAGTCATAAAATACTTCGCTGTCAGGTCCACAAGGATCGCCAATCGGAGTAGTCTCAATACCGCCACCGCGGCTCCACCAGTTTTGTTTATCATCATAAAAGAAAATTCGCTCACCTGGATTTATGCCGCGTTTATCGCCATTTTCTTGACTGCCAATTTCGACAATTTTTGCCTCAATCCCTTTTGCAGCAAAGACCTCCTGCCAAATATCAGCCGTTTCATCATCACGCGGGATACCGTTTTTTTCGTCACCGATAAATGCCGTAACATAAATTCTGTTCGGGTCCAAACCAGCAATCTCAGTCAAAAATTCAAAAAACCACTCAATTTGCTGTTTTTTAAAGTAATCGCCAAGGCTCCAGTTACCAAGCATTTCAAAAAAAGTCGTATGGCGATTATCACCAACATCATCAACATCCTGCGCCCTAAAACAAGTCTGGCTGTCAGCTAAACGAACACCATCAGGATGAGATTGTCCTAACAAATAAGGTAATAGTGGCTGCATACCACTACCAGTAAATAAGGTTGTTGGGTCATTTTGCGGCACTAAACTGGCACGCTTAATGACTTTATGCCCTCTCTCGGCAAAAAATTTCAAATACTCATTACGAATTTGCTGTGCATTCATATCTGTTGATTATAGCAAAATAAAAATATTTTTGCTAAAAAAAGAAACCCCGCAAAATATGCGGGGTTTTTAACTTAAAAATGCAGTGTTAAAATTTTTCACTTCTTAACTTTTCAGATAGTCTAGGTTTTTCGCTAAAATGAGATAAGCTTTCAATTCTATCCTCAAGCTCATTCATAACACACACAACCTCATAAATCTTATCTGATTTACCAATAATCTTACTAATATTATTGTCATCTGAATCAAGCATTCTTATCAGGCTATTCAATATTCTGACAAGCCTACGATCATACTTTGCTAGCCCCCTGTTAGAGCCAGTAAGGTCGATAATTTCCTCAGATTTAGTAGCATACTTATTGATATAGCTATTTAAATATTTTACACGTCGAAGTGTAATCCTAGCATTATAAATTAATATGCAGATATTCTCTTTAGTCAAGATATTATTCATGTTTTCACATCCTTTGAGTTAGAATTTTTCGAGGGCTAAATACCCGGTATAATTCTGATCAATTAAGCTCAGGCAATCATTTGCCTTTACGAATAAATGAAACTCCTGTAAAAGAATAAAGTAATCAAAAAATACCTTCGCAAACCCACAGTTTGTCCTAACCTTGTCGAGATTACGTCTTACAATATATATCTCCGTAACAAAATCATGCAATTCGCCTCCGAGTCTACTAGATAATATCTGAATATTATCCTCAAAAATGACCAAATTCTTTGATAAAATATCTCTGTTGTTTTTTAATGCTGAGCTCCTAGCCACAACATTCACCGCCTTTTTAAATAAACTAAACGAATAATCGTTCGTATATTTAATTATAGCACAAAATAGTTATAAAGTCAATAATACCTATATTACTATACCGCCACCAAGACAGATCTGATCATCATAAATCACGACTGATTGACCGGGAGTTATAACCCGTTGAGGGTCAGCAAGCTTCAATTTAACATCGTTGCCCGAAAATGTCAGTTGTGCATTTACAAGCGGCGCCCGATGACGCAGACGCACCTGATAATCCCCAACCTGGGGCTTGTCGTTTATCCAATGCACTTCGGCCAAATCAACATTATCCAACCATAAAGAATCATGATTTAGATCGCTAGCCACATAAACTTCATTTTTAGCCATATCTTTACCGACAACATAATAAGGCAACCCGCCACCAACATCCAAACCGTGTCGCTGGCCCAATGTGTAAAATATCGCACCATCATGCCTACCTAAGACTTTGCCGGTTTTTTTATCTATAATATCGCCAGATTTTAAATCAACATATCCGCTTAAGAATTCCCGAATGCCAACTTGGCCGACAAAACATATGCCTTGCGAATCTTTTTTGGCCGCCGTAACTAAATTACGATTTTCAGCCATTTTACGCACTTGAGGTTTAGTAAATTCGCCAATTGGAAATAAAGTTTTTGTGAGAGCCTTGCCAGTAACTCGATAAAGAAAATAAGTTTGATCCTTATTATCATCAACTGCGCGTAGTAAAACGCCAGCCGAAAGATTAGAAGCGGCTTCCTCAGGACATCTGCAGCCCGAGTTTGATAAGGCGCCGGGGCCCTTATCAAACGCGGCGCGAAGCCGTTCTGAGGAAACTGATTGTAATTTTTCGGTTTTTTCATTAAGGACCATCGCATAATGTCCAGTCGCAATCATATCGGCGCCATCGGCCAAAGCCGCATCTAAAAATAGCTTAAATTTAACTTCTTGATTACACATAATATCCGGGTTTGGCGTGCGACCAAGTTTATATTCATCAATCATATAATCGACAACTTTTTGCTTGTATCCTTTTTCAAAATCAAAGACCTTAAAGTCAATTCCTAATCTAACCGCAACCCGTTTTGCATCAGCCAAATCATCCGCCCATGGACATTTCATGCCAGGCAGGTCCTGAGACCAGTTTTTCATATAAACGCCGGTCACATCATAGCCTTGCTCGACTAATAAAGAAGCCGCCAAGCTAGAGTCAACGCCACCGCTCATACCTACATAAACTTTAGTTTTAGCCATTACTGAATCATTCCTGTCGCATAAAATACGCCAATTTTTACAATTTCAGACACTGCTAGATACCAACCGCCAGGTGTCAACCACCACCAAACTGACCAATCTTTATCATTTTCGTCTGGATGATTGATTATCTGCACACTAGTAGTGCGCTTGCTAAATTCTAGACCCGACCTACGTTGATGATAACCAGAAGTTACTAAAATCACCTTTTTAAAGCCAAGCTTAGTAAAAATAGTTTGCGAATTTTGAGCATTTTCCTGAGTATTTTTAGCATATTCATCAATCTGAATTACCGATTCAGGAATGCCAGAGTCTATAGCAATACTCTTCATAGCAGCAGCATTACTTTGACTATTTTGGTCCTGAGCCGCACCCGAAAAAACTAGATTTTTTGCCCAGCCATTTTTATATAATTCAATTGCTGTTTGAGTCCGCGCATTTGTATCGCCACCACTAATTGCAACGATTGCATCGACCGCTTCACAACCTACAACCAAACTTGGCACCTTGTCGCATTTTGCCAAATCATCTGATTGCAAATAGAAACTAAGCCCAAAAATGAAAGCCATAAAAATAATTGCAGTTACAATTAAATGTCGAATCATTTTCTCAACCTTTCGTATTCTTTTTTAAGCTCAGAAATTATAATCTTGCAAGCCTGACGAGTATTTTTTTCATTAGATAAACAGCCCAGTGTAATCCTAATACTGCCGTTTGCAATTTCATCGCTAATACTAATCGCCTCTAAAACATGAGATTTTGTGCCCTTATTAGCAGCGCAAGCGCTACCGGTAGCGACCAATACTCCACGATCTTCTAAAATAAATAGCAACCTTTCGCCATCGATGCCGGGAAAAGAAATATGCAAATGCCCAGCCAGGCGATTTTTTTGACTACCAGAAATTACGGCTTCGGGAAACGCCTTAATTAAATTATTTTGCATATAATCACGCAAGGTCGCCAGACGTTTTTGCTCGAAACTTTGATGATCAACCGCTAGCTCGAGGGCCTTAGCAAAACCAATAACACCAGCTACATTTTCGGTGCCACTACGGATACCTCTCTCTTGACCGCCACCAATAATTTGCGGATTTAATTTTACAAAACTAGCCGCCCACAACAACCCAACTTGCTTTGGGCCATAGATCTTACCAGAATTTAACGTTAATAAATCAGCACCAAGCCTAGCAACATTAACATTTAATTGGCCGACGCCCTGCGACGCATCAACATGCAAATAAATTGGCATCTTGTTGCCATTTTTAAGCCTGTCCATTCGCTCTTTTTTGACAATTTCGGCAATATCGCGAACCGGCTGAATCGTACCTAGCTCGTTATTAGCCAAAGCGACACTTATCAATTGGGTTTTTGGCGTAATTGCCGCAGCAATTACTTCAACTTGAATAATACCTCGACCATCAACTAGCACAATTGTGTGTGGACATTTTTTTGCACAATTTAAAACTGCGTGATGCTCGATATTTGAAACGACCACATGGCCAGAAACGCTGTTAAAAACTAGGTTAATCGACTCTGTCGCACCAGCTGTAATTATAATTTCGTCTTGCTTACCACCAATTAAATTGGCTAAAGTTTTTTTAGCATTATCATAATCTCGACGCACCTGCACGGCTGGAAAATATGGACTGGATGGATTATAAAAAAGCCCGCTAAAATACGGCAACATTACATCAAAAACTCGCCTATCCACAGGCGTGGCAGCAGCATGGTCTAAATATATAAAGTTCTTAATCACTTATTTATTATAGCAATTAAGCGGCTATTTTGTCGTTTTGTTTGATTTGATTTTTATAGATTTTATTCATCACGCGTTGATGATAAATTTTTGTGGCATTAATAAAATTTTCTAAATCTTGGCCAATAACTAATTCACACTTTAGACCGTCTTTAGTGTCAATCTTCCATATACCGTCAGATCGAACTTCATAGTGTAGAGTAATTGAATGCTTTTTACCCTCAGAATCAGTTTTTTCCTGATAGAAAAACCAGCTTTCGCGATTATCATTAAAGAAAATTCTGGTTTCATTTGGATTAATCGGCCCAAAAATATCTGCACCAATTTTACCTTCTTCGTTTTTCAATTCTTGATCAGTCAATATTCGGTCATATTTTGACGATAATTCTCGATTAAACAAAACCCGAATAATTGATTCTGTAGCTCTAGTTCTTAAATAAGCATAGTCAGCTATGGCAGAATCTAAATGATTAAGACGAGCAGCCGCTAAATCTTCCGCAATAGTATATAAATCAGCTGATATTTTAACATCTTCTATCGAAACAACCCTATCGACAACTAAATCACCGTAAAGATTATAGACATCATCCAAAGCTGAAGCAACCCGATTTGGAGTATATCTATTTTCTTTAGCGACCTCATTATTTTTAACAACTTCAATCGACGTATCTCGTTCGATATACAATGAATGTTCACCAGATGGTATTTGATATTCACTTTGTGGCATAAAATATTCATAAAACCCAATAAGCGTTAGGTTTAACTTTTTTAATCAATTATCTAAAGATTAAATAATTCACGAGCATTTTCAGTCGTAATGGCAGATATTTCATCTAAACCAAGATTATGAATTTCCCCGTGATATTCAGCAACGTTCCTCACATATGCTGGCTCATTTACCATCTTACCACGAAATGGCGCTGGAGTCAAGAATGGGGCATCGGTTTCGAACACAATTTTCGAGACTGGAACAGATGAAAACATGGCTTTTTGAGTTTCATCTTTTGTAAATGTACTGTAACCATTGATACCAATATATAATCCCCTATCCAGCCCTTTTTGTAGGTTTTCGGCCGAATCGGTAAAACTATGCAAAACGCCGCGAATATGTCGGCCGGCGGATATAAACTCATCAAAAATCGGCCAAAAATCATCAAACGCCTCACGAACATGGAAAATAATCGGTAAATTATATTTTAGAGCTAGTTTAATTTGTTGGCGCAAAAGTTTTATCTGGTCAACTTTTGGACTTTGATTACGATAATAATCTAGACCTATTTCACCAATCGCCACAATTGAAGTTAAGTTTTGTTTGATCAAGTCCTCAAGTTTACCTAGACCAGAGCTGGCATAATGCGGATGAATACCGACAGCCGAATAGACACCTTGATGCTTTTTAGCAAATTCAATCGCTAGTTTTGAGGTATCTTCGTCAGTGCCAACACAAATCATTTTTGTGACGCCATTATCGTGAGCGTGCTTGATAACCTCTTTGACGTCCAAACCATAATCCGTCCAATGAATATGGCAATGCGTATCAATTAACACAGACTAAGCCTTTGGCGCGCGAGGATCAGCGGTATGAAGATAAATTTTTGGAAATATGACCGTCTCTGGCAATACAACTACGCCAGTTCCGAAAATATTTTTAATTTTTTCGGCAGTATCAGGTAAGAACGGAACCAAAAGCTCACTAATTTGCAGCAATGCCCCAGTTGAATAGGCTAAAACTTCAGATAAATGCGAGACCGATTCGGCGTCGGTGCTGACATTTTTGGCAATTTCCCAAGGTTTAACATTCTCAATATATTGATTGGCATTTCGAACCATTAACCAAACTTCTTCCATCGCCTTGTTAAACTCTAAGCCATTCATAGCATCGATATAGGCACCCGTATCGTGATCAACATCAGGTATTTGGCCAATTACGCCAGATTGATAGCGCGTCACCATACCAGCAACTCGCTGAACCAGATTGCCTAAATCATTAGCCAGTTCGGTGTTATAGGCGGTTTCAAACTTTTCCCAAGTAAAGTCACCATCACTAAGTGTTGGGATGTGTTTTGAAAAGAAGTAACGAACCGCATCAGCACCATATTGGTCAATCATTTCAATTGGGTTGACGCCGTTGCCTAGTGATTTTGACTGTTTAGCACCATCAATATTAACAAAGCCATGAACCAACATCCTCTTTGGTAATTGCAAACCAAGACCTAACAAAATTACTGGCCAAATTCCAATATGAAAACGCAAGATGTCCTTACCTAAAACCTGCAAATCAGCTGGCCAATAATCTTTCCAAGTTGGATCATCAGGATAGCCTAAAACAGTAATGTAATTAGATAACGCGTCCATCCAAACATACATAACTTGTTCAGGATCATCAGGTACAGAAATTCCCCAGCCAAGACTTTTTTTCGGCCTAGATATGCTGACATCTTGCAAACCGTCTTTTATCATTTCTAAAAATTCTTTTTTGCGAAATTCCGGCACAATTTCTAATGCATTACTTTCCAAAGCTTGCCTAATTTGATCAGTAAACGCGCTGGCTTTTAGATAATAATTCTCTTCACTAAGTTTTTGATATGGCTGGTTATGATCTGGACAGACGCCATTATTATCAGTTGCCTCTTTATCGGTCACAAAACACTCACAACCAACACAATACCAACCTTCGTATTTGCCTTTGTAAATATATGGTTTTAATTGCTGCCAGATATATTGAACTGATTTTATATGTTTTTCATCCGTTGTGCGAATAAAATCAGTGTAACTAGCGCCCAGTTTTTTAATTAAAGTTTCAAAATCTAAATAAATTTTATCAACATAAGCTTTTGGGTCTATACCCGCTTCGGCAGCCTTGGCGGCAATTTTACTGCCATGCTCGTCAGTACCAACCTGAAACCTAACCTCGTGACCATTTTGTTTTTGATAACGTGCCCAAATATCCGCCAATAAATAATCCATAGCGTGACCTACATGGGGCGAGCCATTAACATATGGTATTGCGGTTGCGATATATAATTTCTTTTCCATTAACTACTATTGTAACAGAGAGTTGTTTGGGCTGATAATTTTAGTTAATCTTACCCAATCGTCCAAGCCAAGAGCCTCGGCGCGCATATCAGGATTTATATCGGCTTTTTCTAAAATAGCCTCGACTTCGGATTTAGTAATTTTTAATCCGCCGGACAAACTACTGCGGAGTTTTTTGCGTTTTGCCGAAAAACCAGCTTTGACGACTCTAAAAAAATCGGCTTCGTTAATACTAGCGAAAAATGAATCTTGACGAGTTTGCAATATTACAACTTGGCTGTCGACTTTTGGCGGCGGCGTAAATAAGCTAGCTGGCACCATATCCCCTAGTGAAACATCTGCAAAAACCTGTGCACTAACCGCTAAAATACTCATTTGGCCAGGTTTAGAGGCTAGACGTTCAGCCACTTCTTTTTGAACCAACAAAACAGTAATTGATGGCTTATTTTCAGCCGTCATCAACATTTGCACAATCTTACTGGTGATATAGTATGGGACATTTGCCACAACTTTATATCCGTACGGCAAATCATTAAGATTAAAATCTAATATATCAGCGTTAATTACTTCTAAATTCTTACCAGGAAATTGTCCGGGTAATTTACGAGCCAATTCACCGTCATATTCAACCGCAACAACCCTACCGGCCTGACGTAATAATTCACTAGTTAAAGTGCCTAGCCCTGGGCCAATTTCTAAAACAGTATCGTTCTTATTTAAATCAGCGCAATCGGCAATATGAGCCAAAACATCACGATCGCGTAACCAATGTTGACCTAAAGATTTATTATTTTTTATTGCCATAAATTTAATCCAAATGGCTCGCTAGAATGTTTCCTGCGTAAAAGATTCTCTTATCTTCCATGCAATAATCTGGTCGTCCTGTTGCTGAATCGCCATGATCACATCTCTCAAATTGGTCTTGAAATATTCGAACAGATTCGCTCAATGAATCAGTAGATTTAATATTATTTTGCACGTACCCATAGTCGCCATTTAACTCTTCCATCAAAAAATCCAACTGAGTGTAAATATTGTTCGGAGATGGCTTTGAATATAACTTTGCTTTACGACTACCAGCCCATTGAGCTAAACCATCGCCACTAGTCTTAAACTGATGCACTTGCTGCAAGTTGCCCATTATACCAGCTGTTTGAGGCCGGCTAAAACCCGCTGCTCGCAGGTAATTCCAAGTAATATTTTCGTTTTCTGTTGGAGTTGTATATTTGCCTTTAACACCAATAACCATGGTCTGTTTTTTAGGCTGCTTAGTAACGATACTAGCAATTTCCTTGCGACCAACCTCAACGCCGTCTTGAATTGCTATCTCATAAGATACGCTACGATTTCCGTTTTCACCAGCAACTCTAACGGCGCTATAGCCAACAGACTGGTCAATATCCTCAATCGTATCTGTATCAAAATTAATCGCCTCGTCAATATTAACAACATCTTTGCCTTCTCGCCAAACTCGAATCGCCAAGCCCTCGCTTATTGGCATACCGATTTCTGGTAAAATCTTATCACTAGCCGTCAATTTAATGCCTTTTTCATTCAACATTTCACCGACAGTCTTGCTAAAAGTCCTAGCAGTCATGACTTTACCATAAAGCGTAAAAGTAAAAGACGTTGCCCGATTTATAGTTAGTCTTAGGCCAGCACCATCAGTGATTATGTCGTCACTTAAATCCAAGGACACCCTATCCTCATCAAATAACTTTACACCGGCTTCGGCCGCAATTTGTTGCGGTGTTTGATAAGCTGTAATGATTTTTGTTCGTGTAGTACCGTCAATTATAATTACCGGCCTAGCGCGATAAATATTAACCTTATAATCTGATGCGACCATTTTTTGAGATAACGATGGCTCGATGACATCTTTTTCGTTAATTGATACATTTGCCTCTTTTAACGCATCGCCAATTGTTGCCGCCTGCGAGATAATTTTTTTCTCAGATCCGCGATCGTAAATCGTTAATATTCGCCCATTACCAACAGGTTTTTCGCTTCCGGCATGAGTAACGCCAGAAACGATAAAAAAGGCGGCCGATATAACCACCAAAAAAGCACCGCCCAAAGCACTAAAAGATATGGCTGATTTATTGAATAATCTATTCATTAGTTCTTTAGTTCTCGCATTACTAACCCCACAAGAGATTGAGTTAATTATAGCAAATATAATTGTTTTTGATAATTATCGCTCTATTAATACAGGCGCGATTTATGCTATAACTAAGTTAATTGGTTCTTTTACATAATTTTAAGACCGCAGATTAACAGTAAATTTTATTGTCAATCTGCGGTCTTAAATATTGAGACTAGCCTGGACAGTGAGGTGTGATATATGAAGCTAGAAATATTAAAGCTTAAATCAAAACCAACAGACGATTTTGTTACAAACAGAAAATTGACATTGAGCGGCTTCAATATAAGTGCACTTGAAACAATACTAAATGTCGCACGAAGGACAATATCAGAAAAAATGATGATAGATAATTTAGATCTACCAGACGACAGTTATGTTGTAATTACCATAGCATGTTACTACGGTAGAGTTGATTTTCTTTTTGGCAACGCCAAAGCAATGCCTACACACAGTCTTATGTGCGCAAGAATGAAAAAATGTCACTATAAATTAAACAAAACCACAAAAGGTGAGTTATCTGATAGCACATCGATAATAGATCACGATATCGGTTTTGCAGCAACCATAACTGGATGTAGAATACTTGGCAGAATACTAAAACAGCAAAATATCCTGACATTGTTATTGACTGAAACAAAAAGAAGATGGATTTCGTAATATATCTAGGCATAGTCAACATAAAACCCAATCAGGGCGGAATATAATTCCGCCCTATTTCATTGCCTCATCCCACCTTGCAAGCCCACCTTGCAAGGACGGTGCTTGCAATTCAACTTTTTATTTTATAATAGCCTTTTTATATCTTCTCTAGCCTAGCGTATTCAGCATTCAATTTTTTAGTCTGGCCATTGTCAAACTCAATCGTCAAAGCTAAACCATCAACATCAATAATTTTACCAGTACCAAATGAGGCCGATCGAACTGATTCGCCAACAGTAAAAGGCTCATCACTAAAAAAGTCTTGTTCGCGTGTTGTAGAAATTAACGGTGGGGAAGTGACAGTTGCCTGATTACCGATTTCGGCAAGAAATCGTGAAACTTGATTATATGATCGCTGGCCAAATTGCATACGGCTTTGGGTATAAGTTAGATGCAATTCTTCGCGAGCTCTAGTCATACCGACATACATCAACCGCCTTTCCTCTTCCAATTCTGAAATCCCCGCTTCGTAAACCCTGGCATGTGGCAAAATTCCCTCTTCGACGCCAACAATAAACACAACAGGGAACTCTAGACCCTTTGCGGCATGCAAGGTCATCAGCGTAACTTTTTGTTCGCTACTGCTGGTGTCGGCACTAGACATTAATGCAACTTCTTCTAAAAAGTCGGGAAGTGAAGCAAAATTTTGAGCATCAGACAACAACGACCCAATATTTGCCTCTCGATCTTCGGCCTGAGGTGAGCCATCAGCAATATATTCGCGATAACCTGTCAATGACAGTAGTTTCTCTATTAATTCAGTCGGGCTAGCCGTATCCAACATCGAACTAACCAACTTTAATTTTTGACCCAAGTTAGCCATAGCCTGTTTTGCTTTTGTTGTGATAATACTGGTTTGGTCCAGGTTAGCTAAAGCTTCAATAATATCCATACCGCTACTCGCCTGCCATAAAAAGAATTTCTCTAAACTCGTAGCGCCGATTCCTCTTGTAGGCACATTAGCGATACGGCTAAAACTCATTCTATCCTGCGGCTGATAAACCAAGCGTAAATAAGCGATTACATCTTTAATTTCTTTACGATCATAAAAGCGCACTCCCCCGATAATTTGATAGGGGACTCGTAACTGGATAAATGCTCTTTCCAATGTATAACTTTGAGCGTTTGTCCGGTAAAGAACGGCAAAATCACCAAATTTTCGAGCACCAATGGCAACGTGAGATGAAATTCGACTAGCCACCAGATTCGCCTCCTCTGACTCGTCAAATAGTTCATGAACCTGAACTGGATTCCCTGGCCCTTCGGCCGTCCATAACTTTTTATCTGTTCGCTGAGTATTTTTAGCAATCACATTACTAGCAGCATCCAAAATATTACCAGTACTGCGATAATTTTGCTCTAGTTTAATAACTTTCGCACCCTTAAAGTCCCTCTCAAAATTCAAAATATTAGTAAAATCCGCACCCCTCCACGAATAAATCGAT
Source organism: uncultured bacterium (assembly GCA_903952435.1). Lineage (GTDB taxonomy): Bacteria > Patescibacteriota > Saccharimonadia > Saccharimonadales > Saccharimonadaceae > UBA1547. The sequence goes on along the minus strand of CAJBFN010000001.1, from coordinate 143,458 downwards.
TGCCAGTCGTCCCCAACTACACATATATTTTTATCCTTATTTACTAACAATTTTATAATGTTATACTGTGCCGCGTTAGTATCCTGATACTCGTCAACCAAGATATGCTTAAAAAAAGTCTGCCATTTTTTACACACATCCTTGTTGTCACGCAATAATCTAACAACCTCTAATAACAAATCATCAAAATCTAACGCACCAGCTTTTTTTCGCAACTCTTCATATCTTTTATAAATCTTGGCGATATTTTTTTGATAAGGAAATTGAGCTGTCGTTTCATATTCGTCGGGCCCGACCATCTCATTTTTAGCACTAGAAATTGCCGCACTAGCCGATTTAGCCTTGATTTCGCTATCACCTATCGACAACTGTTTCATAGCTTGCTTGACTAAACCCTGCCTGTCATCTTCATCATAAATTACAAAATTGCTGCCAACATTTATAGTTTTGCCATCAAGGCGCAACATACGGACGCAAATACCGTGGAATGTACCCATCCATGGCATAAAATTACGATTATTGGCATTCTGACCTAATAAAGCACCTAGCCTTTCGCGCATTTCCCGCGCCGCCTTATTAGTAAACGTAACTGCCAAAATTTCACTAGGCTTGATTGATTCATTAGCAATCAAATAAGCGATGCAATGTGTCAAAGTTTTAGTTTTGCCCGACCCGGCGCCTGCTAAAATCAATAAAGGCCCAGATATCGTCTGCGCCGCTTCTGCTTGTGCTGCGTTTAAACCATCAAGTAAATTATTCACTATATCTATTATAGACTAAAACGGCATTTTAAAGTCAGGCATATAAGTATAAAAAGCTAATCCAGCGCCAACACCAACAACTAGCAAAATTAAAATCCAAACAACCATCATCCAGCTTGATTTTTTCTTGACCGACTTAGAAGTAGTTGTATTATATGAACTTGTATCATAAATTGAGCCATTCACGGGTTTATCTGAACCAGATTTTTCTTTGTATTGTTGATTAATTGAAGTAGCGCTGGAAGTATAGCTAAGCGGATTATTATTCATATCGACATCATTTTTATGGGTCGAACTGTTAGCCTCAATATTTAATATTGAGCTATCAAGTTCGGCTGGGATATCAGATTCAGCCTCGCTAGCGGTATTGGCTGGTGCTTCGATCTTAGGAGCCTCGGCCCAATCCTTATTAGCATCTTTACCTTCGGCGACTATTGCTTCATCGACAGGTTTATCAGACTTATTGTCATCCGAAAAAGCCCCCAAGGGTCGCTTTTCAACCTTTGTATCTGGTAAAAATGGAGATTCGGATGGTGTATTAGATGCTGACGACTGATAATTGGGTAATCCAGCCCAATTTTCTTTATTTGAAACAGGCACAACTGGTTTATCAACCGGTTTTTCCTCAATTAATGGGGTATTTGCGATAGGCGCAGTTGGTTGAGGCGCCAAAGATGGCGACAATGACCTTTGAGGCACATTTAAAGATGCTCTCATATCAGATGAAGGGTGCACTACATCCATAAATCGCCCAGTCGATGGTCGATCTATTGATTTCATGTCAGGAGCTGTTTTGAGTACCGGCTGAGATCGAGTTGGATTTTGATTACTAGCTATAGGCGTATCAGAATTTACCGATATAGCCGGTTTATTAGAATTGTTATCAGAGGGCGATGGCATTAACGAATTTACCGCCTTATCTAATTCTTCAAAGTCAAGATCTTGCATTACTACCCCCTAATTTTGGCCAAAGCCGATCCTTTATGTGCTTTCTTTACTATCTCACTAAATGTAAAAGCGTTCAAGCTGTCTATACCAATAACTAGCCCGTCAACACCGTCAATTGCCAAATAATCATTTGAGCTGTCTGGTGTTACGCTGCCGCCGTATAAAACCGTTATTGCCTTTGCCTGTCTTTCACCAAAAAGATGTTCAATCTGAGCTCGGATTGCTTTTATAGCCAATGCTACATCTGTTGGCGATGCATTATGACCAGTACCAATAGCCCAAACTGGTTCATAGGCGATGATTATATCTTTGACTTCATGGCTAGTAATATTCGCCAAACCGGAATTTAATTGATCGTGCAAAACATCCCTGGTTTCATTATTTGATTTTTCCCAAGCAGTTTCACCAACAAACAGAATCGGACAAATACCATTACGAATTGCCGCTGCCACCTTGTTGCGCATATCTTTTTCAGTCTCATTAAAGATATGGCGACGCTCGGAATGACCTATAAAAGCATATTGAACAATACCACGAAGTTGCGACGCTGAAACCTCACCAGTATAAGAGCCGTGATCGCGCCAATAAAAATTCTGGGCAGCCAACTTAAACTGTCGCAAATTAACCTGCAAGCTTAAAGATTGCAAAGTTAAAACTGTTGGCGCCAAGACAACCTCGACATCACGACGAATTTGAATCAAATTAGATAATTTATGAAGATACAAACTAGCCTCGTGTAAATTGAGGTTCATTTTCCAATTGCCGATTATAATTTTTTTGTCGCCCGCCATCTGTTATTCTATTATAAAAATACTTACGTTTATTATTTATAGTTTACTCTAATTATCTGCCAGCGTCCAGCAATATCTCTACACCTGGTAAATTTATCTGATTTGCTGCCTTAGTTACAGCAAGCGCCCGCAAAATGGTCAAATAATCATATTCCAGTGATATACCAGCTACGCTCGGCAAAAAAGCCGTGATCGCGCTAGTGCTAGCATGTCGATGGTGAGCAGCATTAAAACCATCCTGAATCAGATAACGTGCGCCAGTACTTTCAACCAACTGTTTAGCAAACTCATAATCATTATCTTCTTCACCAGGATGAAATCTGAGATTTTCAAGCACTACGACGCTTTTACTGGGAGCGCGCTTTACAGCCTGCAACACCTTATCACCAATAACTTCGTTGACAAATCTAATATCTTGACGTAATAACTGCGCCAACCTCGCGGCTGCTGGCTCTAAAGTGTATTTTTTATCACGATCAATTGGCTTGCCATAATGGGCAACAATTACAACTTTACAGCCACGATTTAATAAATATTCAATAGTCGTAACGCTAGATTTTATCCATAAATCATCAATAACTTCACCATTTTCATTTAAAGGCGCGTCAAAATCGACCCTGACTAAAACAGTCATATTATCAACCGGCACATCTCGAACTGTTTTTTTATGAAAAGCCATCACCCACCTTTTTATCTGTATATATTTTAGCAGAAAAAAATATAACAACATACCCCTACCCAAGATAGAGTCTTTTTGATATAATCATCTGGAAACTTCAATTATGGTCTCATCGTCTAACGGTTAGGACACCAGGTTTTCATCCTGGCAATCCGAGTTCGATTCTCGGTGAGATCACCAAATTAAGAACGTCACCTTGGTGGCGTTTTTGATTTAAATAATAACTAATTGCGCTTACAGCAAAAACATTAGCTTAATCATTGACATTTGCGACCTTTTATGATAACCTAATGATATCAGTTGCGTCAGGTGTGAGAGCCTGAAATAACGGAGGATCGTTAACAAATCAGATTATTACAGTGCATGTCTGATCAAGACAATGTATTTGTTTCATTTTTTTCCTTTTTGTCGGAAGTAGCACGTTTGCTAATCTATACGGTTAGTTAGCGGCTACTCCCGATACCCCGGGAATAGCCACAGTTTAACTGTGAAAATTTTCGGGTAAATATGAGAGGAGAAAAGAAAATGAAAAGATTTTTTGTAAAAGTAAGGAATGCAATTTCTCCTTTTATTAGGAAAATTGCAAACTTCATGAGAGCAGAGTTTAAAATGGTAATAGGTATATGTATAGTGGTACTTTTGGTTGTAGTGGTATTTTTACCAAATCAAAAAGATCAAAAAATGCCAATTCCGACACCAACACCTATACCTACGGCGAGCATAGTCGACACAGTCGATAAAACTATGCAAGCCGCCGGATGGGATAAAAGTCAATATACTGTCGTCAATGTCGACACGTCAAAAGACAAGTCAAAAGCTGGCGGCGCTAATGCGTTCACTTTAGATGGGGTTAAAACCCCAGACGAAATGGTTGGATTTTTAAGATCTAATAAAGAAAGCGCAAAAGCATTATTGAAACGAGGAATAGAAACCACATCCTCCACAAAGGATGATGTTCTAGATCCAGCCAGATGGATAGCTGTGCAACCTGGAATACCATTTATTTATCCAGGAAATACAGCTTTTAAGAAAGGTATTATCCCGGCAGAACAAGGAAAAGGCGATTCAGGAGACATATTTTTTATATACGTATCTCCAAGCGGAGAGGTAATGATAGTTCGTGGCGCCTGTGCCAACCCTCAAACGGTTGTGCCAGTGCCCGTGATACCAACGCCAGAAACGACCATACCGGTAGTTTCACCAACACCAACACCAACGCCACCGATAAACCCGACTCCAAAACCTACACCGACTCCTACTCCTACACCTACACCTACACATCATCATGGTGGCGGTGGTGGTGGAGGTTACACACAGCCTAAAGATTCGAGTCCAACGGATTACAAAGATCCAGGAGAAGATGGAACTAATGGGTCCGGTACAGGCACAAGAGATCCAAGGCCTGCCCCTACACAACCGCCATCAACTCCTGCACCGGTGCAGACATCTGCACCTAACAGTAGTAGAGGTGGTAGTAGTGGAAATACGCCCGGCTCATCCTCTGGCGAAACAGCCCCAGGAGCCAGCGACTCAAACAATAATGCCGCCCCTCCAGCTCCGGCAGCACCAAACACCGGCAACGGCGGAGATGTAAGTAGCGGTAATCCCGCTAATCCATTCTAGCCGTCACTTATTGATCACTAGGAATCTAATCCTGCTTGAGCTTTTAAAAAAGCTCGCAGTTTGAGAAGATTCCTAGTGAGTCATTATGACTCGACATGCACATTGTAATAATCTGATTTGGCCCTATCAAATGATAAGGTTTCGTTCAACAAAATAAGTTAATAAGACAAAGAAAGCGAGGAACATATGAAAAAAATATTAAACATATTAAAATATGCTCCAAAACGTACAATTGCAATCCTTTTAATAATCGCGGCAGTAATTGCTATTCCCGCAAGTCTATTTGCTTGGGGACCAGACCGACCTACATTTACTACAGCTGTGCCTGCCAGATATGTAACATTTAACTCGATTACGGATAACCCATCACAGGGCGACGAACGAGATTTCATGTTAGTCCGCGACTCTGTAGATAGCAATACTACATACAGCAATCAAGCTAATCTAGTTGCTGGTCACCAATATACTGTTTATGTGTATTACCACAATAATGCTGCTGCAAATCTTGGTCTTAAATCTCTTAACACCTACGTCCGTGCCGAGATACCAGCTATTGTTAACAACGGCAGTAATGGGGTTATAGCCAACAGCTACGTAACTTCAAGTAATGCCAGACCTAATGAGGTTCATGATGATATCAGTTTCAATAATGCGACTGGTGGCGATATAGCTTTGCGTTATGTTCCAGGTTCAGCCACTATTCATAATTTTGGCGCAACTAACGGTCAAGCTTTATCTGATAGTATTGTCACATCTGGTGCAATTATCGGCTATAACGCGCTTGATGGTGTAGTTCCCGGCTGTAACCAATATGCCGGCTATGTAACCTTTAATGTTCAAGCCGACCAGCCAAACTTTACTATTACTAAACAAGTTCGCAAAACTGGCGAAAAAGAATGGCAAAATGGCGAAACTGTAAATCCTGACAGTAATATCGACTATCTTATAACCTATAAAAATACCGGCACAACTCAACAAAACGATGTCGTAATTAAAGATACCCTACCAAATGGCGTTAGTTACACTAAAGACTCAACATTTCTTGCCAACTCTTTAAACCCTAGCGGCGTAAAGGTTAACGACGAGATAGTTAATGGTGGAATAAATATTGGTAATTACGCTCCGAATTCTACTGCTTATATCAAGTTTAGCGCCAAGGTCGCAAGCAATATTAATCTACTAAATTGTGGCCAAAATGACCTGAATAACTATGCCGAAGCCCGAACCGACAACGGCTCAAAAAGCAATAGTGTAAAGATAACAGTCATAAAACAATGTGAAGTTACCACTCTACCAGTAACTGGTGCTAGTGAAGATATCCTATCTATTTTAGGAATCGGCACAATCGCCACATCTGCCGGCTATTACTTTGCAAGCCGCAAAATCTTATCACGAAAATAATCCGTCGAGTCTGACCGCTCAAAACTATAAACAACCCTCCTTAAAAAAGAGGGTTGTTTTACTTTACATAATTAAACAGTAAACTTGTTGCAATTGGTAATATGTTGTTCTATAATCACGATAGAGCAGTTTCATAAGAATCTATAACAACGGAGGAATGTGTGAAAAATTTATCTTCTAAATTAAAATATCTAAAGTATGCGCCAAAAAGCGTAATCGCAGCCTTAATGGCACTAGTAATAATTGCCAGTGCAATTATCGTCCCGGGAGCATTGCTTGCATGGGGACCAAGCCGATCGCCACTTTATGCCAATAATCCACCTAATTATGTGACATTTAACTCTATCGTCGACAATAATTCTCGTCAAAACCCAACTGGTTTTGTACCAACCGTAGATGAGCGCAATTTTATGCAAATTCGCGATTCTAACACCTATAATTACTCATACAATAATTCCGTATCAGTCACTCCTGGTCATCAATATATCGTTTATATGTATTACCACAATGACGCCAACAGTAATCTTAATTTAAGCGCAACTGGCAGCTATGTTTTAGCTAACCTACCTGCGACGATAAACAACGGCAACACAAATGTTGCATTAACCGGATACATCGGCGCTAATAACGCAGTTAATCCACAACAAGTTTCTGACAGTGTTTATTTCAACAATAACACCGGCAGCAACATAGCTTTAAGCTACGTTCCAGGATCGGCAACAATCTACAACCGAGGCTCAACTAATGGCCACACACTTTCAGATAATATAGTAACATCTGGCGCACCAATCGGTCACGACTCACTTAACGGAGTAATTCCTAGTGCAAACATATCCTACAATAGCTACAATTATGGTGCCGGCTATGTAACATTTACAGTTCAAGCTGAGCAGCAACAGTCAAACAACTTCACTATCAATAAACAGGTTAATAATAATTCAAACCTAAATTCTTGGACGGATAGTCAACCCGTCAACCCAGGAGACACTGTAAATTTCCAGGTCACTTATACTAATAACAGCTATACTCAACAAAATAATATTATTGTCAGTGACTTACTTGCCAATGGCCTGACTTACGTCCCAAATTCAACAACCGTAACTAGCACCTATAACCAAAGCAACGTGCCAATTGGCGAAGGTATTAATTCATCAAATGGAGTTAATATTGGTAGCTATACACCAAATACTACCGTTTATATCAGATATAGCGCCAAAGTCGCAACTAATGACAATCTACCAAACTGTGGATCAAACACAATTACCAGTACGGCTCAAATAAAAATAAATGGAACTTCAGCGCAAGATACAGCTGACGTAACTGTAACTAGAACATGTACGACGCCGACACCTGCAGCGCCAGTAACGCCTGCTCCTACTGTTATTTACCAAACCGTTACGCCAACCGGTAAATTACCAGTAACTGGCCCGGTCGAAGACATAACTAGCTTCCTAGGCCTCGGCGCAATTATTACCGCATTAGGCTACTATCTAGCTAGCCGCCGCAAAACTTTGAATAAACAATAGAAAAGATCAATAAAAAGAATAGCCCCACCTTAGCCAGTGGGGCTTTTTAGTTTTCTTCATCTCATCGCCGGGTTATTAATATTTCAACCGCCAGCGACGGAAAATAGTCGTCAAGGCTTGGATAACACGACGAACGATAGCTAAGATTAATCGTTGATCATCATGATTATCGTCTTCTTGCTTGACGCTTTTGTTGCTGAATTCATTGGTTTCAAGGAGCTCTTCTTGATAAACTACCAAATCATTCTTGGCGGTCTCAAGCTCCCTTTCGGCCAACAAAAGGTTAGTTAAAGCAGTAGTATAACGAGATTTAAAAGGTCTAACTTTGCGCATAAGATCGTCTAGATCTTGCTTTAACAAAAAAACCTCATCATAGCAGGCAATCTCATGACCTAAATATTGTCTTGCGCTGATGCGACTACTTGCCACTTTAGACCTTCTAGCATAACCCTTTGCCTCGTTTAGCTTTCGCTCTATGCGTTTAGCTAACCTACCTATCAGTTTAGCGTTATCAGTCTCAACTTGCCTTAATTTTTCTTTTTGTAGACTAAACGCTTCTTGCGAAAAACCAACCTTTTGCGATTTTTCTTCTACGATTAATTCTAGCCCGTAAAGCTCATTGTTATCTTCCAACAACTAAACCAACTCCTCTCCGAATTCAAAAAGGGCAAAACGTGCATAAAAGATTTACGCGTTTACATAATAATAAGATAAATTCGCTAGCATCTCAAGCGCTAGCTTATCGATATTTTATTTAGCAAAATTCAATAACTTTTTTGTCAAATTTATATCCCACAACTACATATCTGCTAAAATATATTTATGAGCAAGAACAAGAAAAAACGCAACAAAATTTACGCAGGTGCCGATGCGGCCATAACTAAACCTATCATTACTCGGATTGAAGCCGTTCAACGGTCTAAAATCGGTCAGTTTTGGTTTGAGAAAAAGAAGTTACTAAAACCAATCTTAATAACCTCTGGCATCGCAATCGCTGTAGTTATTTTAGTTCTTCAAATCGTTCGTATCGCCAGCGGCAACTAGCGGCTTGATCGGTAGCTTAAATCCAAATGTACTTCCCTTACCTTCGACAGAATCAAATACAACATCGCCGTCATGACCATCAACAACTTTCTTGGCAAGGAACAAACCAACACCCGTACCATCTGGTCGGGTTTTTTTGGCGTTGCTGGCGCGATAGAATTTTGTAAATAACTGGTCGCGTTCAGCCTTTGGCACACCGATACCAGTATCATTAACTGTAAACAAAATCTCACCCTTTGTTACACTCAGATTTATATTAATCTTCGTGTTTGGGTGAGAATAGTAGATTGCATTGTCGATGAAGTTCATGATTACTTGTCGTATCTTGCCCTCATCGATATCCATTATTGGGCAGTCGTCAGGCTTGTTGTAGACAAGCTCCATCTGGCGAGCGTTGGCGTTAGCCCGTAAGCTATCTACCTCTTGCTCGACCACTAGCGATAGGTCAATTGGCACTTTGTCGATCACAAACCTGCCAGTCTGGATTCGCGAGACCGACAGAAAGTCATTAATCAGCCCCACCATCCTTTCGCTATTATTGAAGGCTTCGCCCAGCAGCTTTTTCTGATCAACCGATACCCTACCTACATCACCGTCCATTATCATAGATATATAGCCCTTGACGCTAGTAAGCGGCGTACGCAGCTGGTGTGACGCCATACTAAGAAATTCATCCTTTGCTTTGTCTAGGTGCCTCAACTGAGCGTTACTAGCCCGCAGCTCGCGCGTAGCGTTAGCAATGCGCTGTTGCAATGTAACGTTAAATTCACGAATTTCTTGGACCGCCAAAGCATTTTGAATCGCGATAATTAATTCGTTCGAGATAGTATTTAGAACTTTGATATCACGGTTATTATAATTTGAAGTTAAATGATCGCCCAAGAACAAGTAGCCAATTGGTTTATTATCCTGAACCAACGGCAAAGCCAATTCAATTCGGTGGCTAATCATCATACGCTTGATCGGATCATTATCGTCCATCAATGACGCGATAATCAAACCAGTTTTACCAATCGGCACACCAGCAAGCTGGTCAATATCAGATTTTGACAATTGCCTATGTTTTAACGTACCAGCAGTCGTAAAATGACCTTCGTCGGTATTGATAAAAAATATCGCCTGCTCGCCCTTCAAGGTCCTAGCAATTTCAGTCGCAGTCCGTTCTAGTAGCCCTCGCAAATCCGTCGTAAAGCCAAGTATCTTGTTTAACTTCGCAAAGAAATCGTCGGTGTTATAGTTGTCTTTGTAAAAAAAGTGGTTCGTTACTCGATCAAAGAATTTTTTAACTGGCTGAAAGAAAAAGGCTAACAACAAAGCCAACCCTATATTCAAAGGGCTTCGACCTATAATTTCTTGATCGCTCATAAAAACACTAGAAAGACCAAAGGCTATTAAATAATACGCCCCTCCTAATAGGCCAAGAGAAAGAACATAGGTTAATGTTCTAACTATAGCCAGCCGAACATCGAACAGCCTTTGTTTGATTATTGAATAACCTATAATAACCGCAAATATCGTAGTGTACGCAGAGCTTAAGGCAACCAAATTAGACATCTTAAATATTAATGGCATTATAAAATTTGATAATGGTATTAAAGCATATAATATCGCACCGCCGATTAATAAAGATTTGATTTGGGCTTTTTCTATGCCTGATTTTTTTAGAAATTTTTTAAACAAGGATAATAATCCACCAGCCACAAACCAAACCACATGAAGAAGGAAGAACACCATGCCAGGGCCAGGCACTGGCGATAAAGAACCATCAGCTCCAATAGTAAAATCGCTAAAAAGTAACGGACTGAGGCTTATAGCCATCACTGCTATTGAAAACGTCAGCTCCAACTTCAATCTCCTAGTCAGATATATTTTTCTATCTGGAAAAACTTTTGTTAATACATAAAAGCTAGTGTTCTCTAATACTACCGAAAACATAACAAGCCTCATCATTAATAATGAATAGCTTGAATTGGACGTGGATAAGAAAGTAAATAGAGTCCAAATTATCAAAGATATCATAAGCACCAGGAATGTTACATTTGTAGCGGTTTTATTTTTTTTTGACAAAACCATAAAGCCTATTGATGCATTTATTATCAATGAGATTACTAGGATTATAATCTCCACCATAGCGCTACATTAGCTCTTTAGAAACGCCGGGGCCACATAAAAAGCGTCTCGATTTATTATCACTGCCAATAATAATTTCCTTTACAGCATAAGCAACTGATATGCCCGCCATAGCAGCGGCACCGCCAAGCTGAGGCCAACTTGGCAAGGTTACGCCCACCTCCTTCAAAGACTCCATCATTCGAGGAGGTACATTCTCAAAACCAACAAAATATTGCCCTATTATTTGGCCAAGTTTATTTCTATTCTCAATCTCCTTATTTTTAACCCTAGAGATTATGTCTAATGGCAAAATACCATGAAAAATATCGTCCACACCTTCAACATCAAACCTTTCAATATCTACCAACACATCATCACCATCATCGGTTGCCATTACTACTGGTATGTTATTTGACATAGCGTATTCCCTAATCATAATCTTCATCCTGAGATCATCCATCTCGTCTATAATTACATCTGGCTTAACCCTTGACATCACATCTTGATAATTAGCCTCCGTTATCCCATCCCTAAAATGAATCTGTTCTATAAATGGATCTATCTCTGATATCTTTTTTGCCACGACATCAACTTTATGTATACCAACCTCAAAATAAGAAGATCTCACTCGATTAAGATTTGTTGGCTCTAGAATATCTAAATCGACAATCCCCAAAGCCCCGCCTATTCCTTGGGATACCAAAGCTTCAACGACATTACTACCTATGCTCAGTCCTAATACTAAGACCCTAGTTTTATATAATTTACTCTGCTCTTCTTTGTTGATCAAATTTCTATTTCGTGAAGTTCTTAATTTTCTCAAATCATTTTTTTCTGGAAAATGCACCAAATATCCCGACCAAGGGAAAAATACCCAGTAGCCATATTCTTTTGTAGATCCGCCTATTTTATTATTAACGAACTCACCAACCTCAAGCTCCGATTTGTTGTCCTTCTTAGCTGGGTATTCTATATCAAATAACTCGCCCCAAGCTAAACTTATGTTATCTATAACCTTAATTATCTTGTTTGATCTTTTCAGATCCAAAAGGCTAATCCTGTCACTATCTTCGCTCAGATTAAAAATAATAGGTTCCTGCCACAACAAATCACTAGACTGGTTTTTAATATCACCTAACACTTCGTTACCCATTTCTGCTTTCCTCCTACCTTAAAATATTTATCATCCTCATATTCCCAAAATATGATATTTGGGCTAATTTCATCACCATACATTTCATATGTTTTTCTAAATTCTGAATTATCCGAAAGTAAATGAGCCAAAACTTCTTTATTTATAATATCACCCATAGATTTTTCTTTAACCATATTGCGTCTTAGCTCAGTATGTATATTAAATATCTGACGACCGTCGTTATTGTAATTTACCTCCATGCAAAACTTACCAGTCGCAAATTCTTGTATCTTGTCATTTAAAAAAGCTTTTTTAATTGTTTCTGGATATATTTGGAAAGCGAAGAAACTTACAGAAAAATCATTACGCTCAAAAACATGTACAAAAGGAAGATTCCAGATATACGGCTTCAATTTTTCTTTCTCTATTAATTTATTTAGATCTAACCCTTTGTCTTTTAATTTTTTAACCAAACTATCAAGCGTAAAGACGTCACCATTATCCTTCAGGTCATATCTGACTAATGGCACTCCGCTATAGGCAGAGCAATATAGCCTTCCGTTATCAGACTCAAAATAAAACATTTCTGGGATAAATTGCGCCAATGTTGGCGTTTTACCTATATCGCCAAATATACTTCTAAATATATCCTTATCGCCAACCGCTAACCTCCTAACTAAAATTGCAAGTGGTGTTTCATGAGCCATAGTACCCATATCTACAGTTCCATAATGGTTCAATGTGTCCAAAAAGATATTTTTAAATCCAGTTTTATTTTGTAAATAATCTCTAAAACCTTCGCTAATGGCTTCTGCCGACATCACAAATTTAACATCATAATCAACCCAATCTACGCCATAAGTAGATGCATCATCGATAATATCTTTTAAAAAAGGCCCATAGGAGCCAATAATTATTTGATCAAAATCTTTTCCTAAATTCTTAACTGCCTTTATCACTTCAACCTTGCTAATACCGGGTGTAATAATACTTAGATTATATTTACCACTTTCGGCAACAGTTTTTATAGCCTCGTAGGTAAACACGCCACCTATCCAAGCCCCCATCGGAAAAGCCACTATATAAAGCGTGCTTTTTTTATCAATATTAAAATTATTCAAGAGATATAGCTCAGCCGTAAATGCATATTGCTCATCTTGTTCATCTTGCCTAGGGAAATAAAAAGGCTCCCCGGTTGAACCAGAAGTCGTAGATATTACCCAGCTATTGTGCCTAAAATCACCATCCCAACAAAGCTCTTCTCTTGGGTATTCTTTTAGATAATTATCTTTGTCTATCGTTGGTATTTTACTAAAGTCTTTTATGGACTTTACCGTATTAGGGTCAAAATTATTTTTTTTAAGAAATTTTTTATATGCCGGAACTCTCTTTGACATTTCCTTAAATAAGCTAAAGGCCATAATATTACCGCGCTTTGAAAAATATCCTTCTTTGCTCTTATTGAGCTTCGATAAAACCTTATTAACATTCGTGTTTTGTATTTTTTTATACTTCACTAAAGGCATTTCTCAAAAACCATTTTCTATTAATTACCTTGTTTATAGTATAATTTTAACATAATAATGATTAAAAAAATAATATCGAACAGGATGGACAAAATTGATAGTAGCGCGATTAGGCAAGCGTTCAGTTTGGCTCATAAAATAAAAGATCCCATTGATCTAAGTGTTGGGTTCCCAGAGGACAATACGCCCGACAACATAAAAGAAGAAGCTATAAAAGCCATAAGAAGCAATCTAACTCGATATACACCATCCAATGGAATAAAGGATTTGCGTGAAGCGTTGGCTAATAAATTTATTAAACAAAACAACTTAGTTACGTCTGCAGATCAAATAAGCATATTACCCGGAGCGACAACCGGAATATTAATGATATTTTTAGCGCTCTTAGACCCTGGTGATGAGATTATTATACCGGACCCATTTTTTCCACCGTATAGGGATATAGCATTGATGTTAGGCGCTAAGCCGGTTTTTATAGATACCGCCCCAAGCTTTAAGTTAACAGCCGAACAAGTTAAAAGAAAGATAACGAAAAAAACTAAAATTATATTTATTAACACGCCCAATAATCCCACGGGCGCCGTATATGAAACTGGTGAACTAAAAAATATAGCAAAGTTAGCGGAAGAACATGGAATTATAATATTATCAGATGAGATATATGAACATTTTAGTTATGAAAGTGAACATTTCAGTATAGGAAGTATATATAAAAACACGCTAACACTTAACGGATTCTCAAAAGCTTATGCGATGACGGGTTGGAGGATAGGATATGTGACCGGTCCAAAAGAAATAATAAATGCGATAAACGAATTATTACAATATACCGTTTTTTCAACAAATTCAATTAGCCAAATAGCCAGCCTGGCGGCACTAAATTGCAATCCTAAAGAAATGACAACTAGATATAAACAAAAAAAAGATTTTATAATCAAAGAGTTATCACCCTTTTTCGAAATACATGGAGCACAAGGCGCCTTCTATTTGTTTCTAAAAGTTCCCGCACAATACAAAGATGACATAGAGTTCATAAATGAAGCTATTACACATGGACTAATAATTTTACCAGGAAGAGCCTTTTCGCAACATAATTCCTATTTCAGAATCGCTTTCGGCGGCCCAATGGAGGATATAAAAAAAGGCATCAATATTATAAAAGAGATGGTTAATAAATAATATAATCAACAGTCAAAAGAATAGTGGCTGTAGATTAATTTATATACAGATATATATCACCCCCCCATCAAATCCCCTTCCTGCCACATCACAAGATATAATAACCAGCCTACGATATATAATCAGGCAATTTTTCTAATCCAAGCTCAATCAACCTATCAAAATCATGATGTTTTCGCCAATGCTCGTGCAAGATATCACGGAATGGCTGCATCGACGAATAACTACAATCTGGCAAAGTTATTATTGGTCTTAGTTCTTCATTCAATATCACTGTCAAAGATTCTTTCAGATAGAAAAATTCATCTTCGCTAAGTTTTGAAACTGGCGACTTTTTATCCAATCTCCAATAATAATAAAACTGGAAGTGCAGCGCTTCGTGCAAAAAGCCATCTATCGGCATACCCCAAACCCCTTCTATCGAATCATACATAAAAATTATGTGCTCATCAAAAAATACAGTCATACGCGGGAATGTCGTAACGTAAAAAATAAATTCATCTGACATCATCGGGCGTTTCGTAACACGCTCGAGCGCCTTGCACGCGTCAACATATTTGTCCGCAAATTCGTCCTCGGCCAATTTAATAAATTTGTTGAGCTTACTATTTGGATTATTTTTAAGCGACAGTAAATATGGCCGCAAGATAGCTTCGGTCTCTGATTTATTTAGACACAAAATTTGATCAGCAATCTTTTGATCAATTTTGTTGCCATATTTTTTAATATTGCTCAAACACCAATCATCAGTCAGATGATCCTCTAGTGACCCGCGCCAGTTCCACATATCCTTTTTGATATCGTAAATGATTTTATAATCGTATTTCATGATAATAAGTATAATTTAATAATTAGTTAATTAGTTATAATTATCCCCTCAAATAATCTCCACATCGCAAGGTGCAATGCTTAATTTATAACATATGGCTAGGTAGCTTTTTTAACCCAAATTCAACCAATTCAAGATATCTTTAAAGACATCTCGACGTCGCCATCGATAAACCCATAATTATGATAAGTTTTTATAGTAGGCTTATTATCAGACGCTACTAATAATCGCATAGTTTTACAGCCTTGTTCGATAAAGTATGATTTAATACTATCTATTAGCTCTGTACCTAGTCCTTTGCCGCGCATTTCTGGAGTTATATACAAAACGCCAATCCATCCTTGTTTTGATGCATCATGAGTTGTGGCGTACATAATATCTTCAGGATCGTCTTTCGTAATAACAACACCCTGGATAAATCCAACTATTTTTTCATTTTCGATTGATACTAACATTTTTCCGTTCATCTCTTTGCAGTCAGATGACATCTTTGTTAGATACCTTTTTGCATCTTCTTCATTTTTTAATTCTTTTATCTCATTTGTAGTATCAATACTGTGCAAATATTTTTGAAAGTCTATCAATAAACTTTTAACTTCATTTGAATGTTTTAGGTCGTCATATATAGTGATCATTACGCATTTTCTCCTGTATGTTATTGTTTATATATTAAAGCCCGGCAATACTATTAGCAAGGATATCTAGCCCGTTTATTAATAAATCATCATCAATTGTAAGCGCTGGCATAAGTTTTAGTACTTCGTCTTGGCTGCCACAAGTCTCAATTATTAGGTGATTAGAAAATGATATATTGGCGACTTTTTTAGCATCCTCATATTCTTTAAAGGCCAGGCCATAAAACATGCCTCTACCGCGAACCGCGGCTATTTTTTCTGGGTACATTTTAGCAATCTTATTAAGTTGTTCGTCAATTATCTTTTCTTTGCGTCTTACTTCTAGCGATAGTTTATCGTTCGTCCAAAATTCGGTGATAGCTTTTGCCGCAGAAACAAAAGCCAAGTTATTTCCCCTGAATGTTCCACTGTGTTGGCCTGGCTTCCATATGTCATACTCTGGCTTGATGAGCAATAAAGACATCGGAAGCCCTGATGCTGAAATTGATTTTGATAGGACGACTAGGTCTGGATTTATACCGGATTGTTCGAAGCTAAAAAAATCGCCACTACGGCCACAGCCTGCTTGAATATCATCAATAATTAGGAGTATTTTACGATCTAGAGTAATTTTTCTTAGCTTTCGTAGCCATCCAATACTTGCAATATTGACTCCGCCCTCACCCTGTATAGTTTCAACTATAACTGCGGCGGATTGATCAATACCTCCGCTTGGATCATCTAGCATTTTCTCGAATAAATCTAAAGAATCAAAGTTATCAATATAGCCGTCATAAGGGATATAAGTCACATTACTTAATTCAGTGCCGGCGGCACTTCTGAACCATGAATTTGAGGTTACGGCCAACGCGCCGAGACTGACACCATGAAATGAATGAGTGAAGGCTATTATGTTTGGTTTCTTTTTTACGAGCCTTGCCAGTTTTAAGGCAGCCTCAACCGCGCTAGCTCCAGCTGGGCTTGTGAATTGTATCTTATAGTCAAGATTTCTTGGTTTAAGGATATGCTTTTGAAAAGTAGATATAAAATCTATCTTTGCTTCGGTCGCCATATCTAGACCATGTATGATGCCATCTTTGTTTATGTAGTCAACCATTGACTGTTTAATTGTTGGGCTATTATGACCATAATTAAGGCCGCCAGCTCCTGAAAAGAAATCTATATACTCATTATCGTTTTTGTCAAAAATCAAAGATCCAGTAGAATGTGTGAACACTACGGGAAACGATCTTGAGTATGATCTAACGACCGACTCATTATCTTCTATTATCTCAAAATCCATATTTATCCTCCTTATTTATAATATTAATTAAGTCCTCCCAGTAATCATTAATTTTAATGTCACTTCCTCTACGAGCCGCGATTAGCACAATAATCTCGTCTTCTGTTGTTTCAAACGATAAGCCTAATATTGTAGCTGGTGGCAATAATGTGCGTCGCCAATTGCCGTTTTCTTTAAAATTCTCTATCATATTATTTCTTAAGCGATTTTCATCATCTTTTGGGTAATTCTCAAAAACAAAATATGCCCTATTTGATATTACGTTATTTATTGTTTTTGTTAATAAATGACTATACGGCCCCACAGAATCATAAAGACTGAAATTGTTGCGACCATTTTCATAAATTTCAAGATTTGAAAAATCTCGACCGGTAAGAATAGATATGGCTTGTTTTAATAAATAATCATTAATAGTTAGATTCTTAGATTTACAGTTACTAATTATCTTATTAGTTTGTGCCTTATTTATATAATATTTTTTTTGAGATACATCAAATGAATATGATAATTTTTTTATAGGTAGATCTTGCTCTATTTGAGTGTTGTCGGTTTGATATTGTTTACAGTAATTAATATAAGATACATCCACACGACGTGTATGGCAATTTTTTGATATATCTCCATAAATTTCGAATAACCTCGATAATAATTTTGAAAAAGACCATCCGTCGGTTACCAGTGCTGAAAAACCTATGAGGAAGTAATAGCCATTTTTATATGATTGCATTACTACTCTAAATAAATCTCCATGGTTAATATTAATTTCATGCTTCATATCATCATCGGAGACTCTTTTGATAAAATCATCAAAAGTTGTATTTCTTTTAATATTCTTTAGGCTTATGCGGGGCTTATTGGTTAGTTTCTGTTTGTTTATATGCCCTTCTGAGTACTTCAAGCGTAAAGTTGGTATTTCCATGCCAAGTTCATATAATGCCAGCTTCATTATGTTAACATCAAGGTCGGATGCAAGCTTAAACGCAGTTTGTTCGTGATAGTCCTGTCCGTAACCCGTTTTGTAAGCGTCGATTATACGCTGTGTTGAAAATGGAATATTTAATACGTCTACCTCGTATTCTACTTTGCTGTTATTTTTTTTCTGTGTCTGAATGCCAACATTATCAGCATTTTTATCAGTTATGTTATTTAGTGACTTAGCTCTTAGGATATCACCAACAGAACAGGCTATGTCTCTTGCTTGTAATAAATTTACCAGACGAAGGGCATTTATTGAGTCGCCGCCATTTTCGATGAATGACATCTCCATATCGACAACTTTTGGCTCTATATTAATAGATTGGGCAACTAATACGTCGATATCTTTAATGGTTTTTTTATCATTTATATGATTAATTTTATGTATCTTATATTTTTGATCTATGTCGATTATATTTTCTTGTTCTATCTGCACAGAACAATATTCCGAAAATGACCGTATAGCATCATTAAGCTGATTATTCTTTAGACAAGATGAAGAAAACAATATTTCGATATTGTCGGTAATTATAATATCAGCGCTAAGCTTATATCCTGTATTCTCATAAGTATTTATTACCTCATAATATTTTTTGCTTACTACGGGATGTGTCGTTATGTTAAGAATTGCATCAAATAGTCCAGTATATGGCGATACATTTTGTGTAATATTCCTTAGTGAAATATGTTTAGCTATATCGATTGCAAGAACATCTTCTTGCTTCTTTTTACTAACTTCGACAAAACTACTACCGATCATTAATTTATCAAGACATGGTATAGTCGCTATATACGGGCCAATTGCCCGATCGTTGATCCCATTGATGCGAGTACTAACTACTAGCCCATACAGTAACTTATTTTTGGAAAAATAAGAAGCTAACCATTGCCCCCAGAGAACTTGCATGCAAACTGCTGGAGTAAGGCTCATTGATTTTGTTTTTTTAATCAATTTATCTCGAAAATCAATATCTACCATAATTTTTGATATAGCTAACTTACCCTTATTGTCACGAGATATCGGTAATATTCCGTCCTCTGGTATTAATCCGTCTAATAATCCCTGCCATGTTCCTATGTGTTGTTGCCTCGACGTGTTATCATTTTGCCATTTAATATATTGTTCTGTTGAGTTCTTTGAGTAACCGCCATCTGTGCATAGAATATCAAGTAGACTGTTTACACTAGGGCCATCTAAAAGTACATGGTGATAAGTAACGACTAAATATTGGATTGCCTTATTATGAACAATAGCAAAGCGGATCGGCGGAGCTATATTAATCGGTTTTAAAGTTTGTCTTTCTTTATTTAATATAGCGTCTAGTTCTATATCTGAATTTATGGACATTATGGCTGTGATAGGCTCTATCCCTGATATAATGACCTGTATTGCGTTGTCTTCCGACCAGTCAAAAACTGTTCTAAGGATTTCATTTGATTCAACGATTCTCTTAATACGCGATAATAATATTTTGTCGTTTATACTTGGTTTTAATTGTATGCAAATCTGCTCAATGTAATAGCCGTCGGTGCCAGCTGCGCTATCAGCTATCATGCCACTCTGTACTGGCAATATTGGCAGTACTTTTTCTATGTTTATATTGTTATCCATTTTTGATCCTATCTAAAATATTCTTTTCGCGATTGCTACTTAGATTTATAGCTATATTGGGCGTGCGTAGGTCGTTCAAAATAGTATGCATGATATTATCCATTTTTTCCCATAAATCACCAAAAAATCTATCGCTTAGATTGGTATTTGTCATACATTCAAAGGTAATATGATCCCCACTATTGATAATGTCTAGTTCAATATAAGGTACTTCCTTATAGGATTTTGTTTTTATAATTTTAAGATCATCATTCTCGTTTAGTGTTTTTCCTATGTAATTGATAGTCCATAATGGGTTGGTTATTCTTGGGCTTTCGTCATAGTCAATATTGTATTTCATTAGCCCATAATCTACTCCGCTATTTATACTATTAGACAGGTCATTATAAACTTCCGCAGCACTGTCGTTATGATTAATTACTCTGGGGTATTTATAAGTCATCCATCCGATCTCTTTACTTAGTATATTAGACTTATCGAGTTGTCGAATTGAGGCCTCAATATTGTATTCGAACATAGAATCACCAGTTATCTGGATATATGCTTTAGCTATTGAATAACAGACGAAACTATTAATATCCATATCATTCTCTGATAATAGCAGTTCTATGTCATAGCCTACAGAAAAATTGTGATAAATAATTTTAGTATCACTCGCTAATATCAGCTGTTTATTTTTAGTGTGAATGATATTTGTATTTGAGTTATTTTTAAACTCATCACTACTTTGGTTCCTCACGCTCAAATTATTTAGTCGATTTCCAAGCCATATCTTAATAATTTGATCATTATGTATTTCTGGAGTTATGCCGTTTAATAATAATGAGATATCATCATATATGATTTTCCATGAATAATAATCTATCACAAAATGATGTGTTACTATTAATAAATATATAATCCCATCCGATATAGTCCAACGCAAGGTAGCTGGTCGATGCTCAATATTGACATCTTTACGCATTAATTCAACCATATTCTCAATCTGCTCTACTGATAATATAGCCAGACTGTCATCTCTTTTGAGTATGTTCTTAAGATCCTTCGGATTAAGGGACGAATGCGTTTGTAACATTCTTGAGATAACATTTTCAAAATTGATATCTTTTTTATTAATCCTAAAACGTAATAAAGCTGCCTGAATCTCTCCATATTCTCTATACTTACCTGATTCTTCTAGATAATCAAGCTGTATGGGCGTATCACCGCTAAGCTTCATATTGGGATTAAATTGCTCCAGTTGCCTATCTTCAACGGTGGCTGCCAGTTCTTCTGGTGTCTGATACATTAATATATCCCTAACACTTACGGGGACTCCTGCTTTGTTCAGGTTATTAACTATTTTTACACTAAGTAGAGAATCGCCGCCAGCATCAAAATAATTTGTGTCTGGTTTAATTGAACGCCCAATATTGTCTGACCATATTCTTATAATATTATTGAGCGTCGTGTTATTGATTTGATAAAGGCATTCGTCTTTTACTACCGTATCTCTTAAACTCTCTAAATATTTTCGATCAAGTTTTCCGTTAGAATTTCTTGGGATATTATCAATTATTTCTATGCTTCTTGGAATCATGAAACTAGGTAGTTTGTTTTCAAGATCTCGTTTTATATCATCATTGCCATGGGCTTTGTCTTTGAAGGTAACATATCCTCGAAGACGCTTACCGCTAGGCGTGTCTTCAAATATAACCGCTGCATCTTTTACATAATCAAGATTAAGAATCTTGTTTTCTATTTCACCAAGTTCAAGCCGTTGTCCGTTTATCTTTACCTGATAGTCCTTCCTGCCTAAAAAGTTTAGTGCGCCGTCATTGCGCCACATTCCATAATCACCAGTTTTGTACATTTTGCTCTTGTTATTTAAAAAAGGATTATCTATAAAAACCTTATCTGTAAGTTTTTTGTCGTTAATATATCCATCAGCAACAGCGATTCCGCCAATATGTATTTCCCCTATTATCCCAATCGGGCATAATTGCATATCATTATTAAGGATGTAGGTTTCAATGTTAAATAACGGGTGTCCAATCGGTATAGTCTGTTCAATGCTAGAATCTGTCTTAATATGGTAAAAATGGGTATCATCAGACGCCTCAGCTGGGCCGTATGCGTTTAAGAGAGGTTTATTTTGATAGATATTAAACCATTGCTTTACAATTGAAGGGCTAATAGCCTCGCCAGTAGTGATAATTATTGTGTTTTTTAAGCATTTTCTATCTACCAAATTGGATTGTTCAGCTTCGAGATAAACAGACAATAACGATGGGACTATTTCTAATACGGATATTCTATCTTTATTAATAATATTGTATATTTTTTGGACACTAGTTACGTCATCCTTATTGCATATACGCACTGCACCGCCAGTAAGAAGTGGGCATATTAGTTGCCATACTGATATATCGAATGATACCTCGGCCGTCTGAGCGACAACACTGGATTTATTGAGGCCTAGTTCATGGATCATTATCTCTAGATGATTCATAAATCCTTGGTGTTTTATCATAACCCCCTTCGGTAATCCAGTAGACCCTGAAGTAAAGATTATATATGCGACGTCATTTGCTGTTGGTTCATACTTCCGCGTGATTTTCCTATTTTTTTTCAATTCTAACGTTAGTGGACTATCTATAATATAAAATGGAACAGATACATTAATACTTTTTCGATTATCCGAATTGGTTACAATAAAACCTATATTGGCTTGGGTAATCATACTTGTTATGCGCTCGCTTGGCTGATTAATATCGAGCGGTACATAAATGGCTCCAAGCGACCAGATGGCTAGCATGGTTGCGACATATTCAACCGAACGATTCATATATACTCCAATAATCGAACCTTCGCTAGCACCTAACTCTTCTAGTTTATCTGCATAAGATGCAGAAAGATATTCAAGCTCAGAATAAGTTAACGTTTTGTAATTACTTTTTACTGCAATACTATCGTGGTTAGCAAATGCATTAGTCTGGAATCTATTCCAAATATATGGGGCTTTAATGACTCGTTTATCGCCACATCCTATCTCAATTAGAGTTTTATCCTCGCCTCTAAATAATATTGATATGTCCTTAATTTTTGAGTCAGGATTAGTTATCGTGTGATCGCAGACGTTAATAAATCGTTTAATAATATTTTCAATATATTCTTTGGAATATTGAGTATTACGATATTCGACGTAAATATCTGTACCGTTTAATGATTCAAAAAGGCTTACCATTAAGTCTAATTTAACGGCTAAATTAGGTAGGATATCATCAGAAACGATTAATTTATCTTGCTCTAGTTTTTGTGGGACATACTCAAATATCACATTATACAAACCCCTAAGTTCGTCATTTTGATCAAGTTTCAGGTCGCGCAAAAGTTCTGGTAGTGAGAAGTTGCGCATGTCTAGATGACTCCACATGTCCATTGATTTCTTACTTATAAAATTATTTATTTGATCTTCATTTTTAATAATAAATCTACAAGGTAATACATTTATATAGCAACCTATTTGATCTTCTGATTGTTCGTCTCGAATTGTAACGGGCGTTCCAATTACTATGTCATTGTCTGAGGTGGTTTTATTTAAAGTGACACAAAACAGCGTCATCAACATACTATTCATCGATGAATGTAGTGAAATCGCAAGCTGTTTTAACTTCCTGCTCGTCTCTTTATCTATCTTGTGCTTGAAAAACGAGAGGTCCTTGTCACCATCTGAGATTATTCTATTATTGCTCATCAAACCAACTCGATCACTGGCGCCTATTAACTCGTTCTTCCAATATATTCGTATGTCCGTATTTAAATCTGATGGAATATAATTAGTATCTTTGGTGATTTCAAATGTTTTATTATTATCTCCTTTGATGTATTTGCAAAGATCTTTAACGAATATATTCCAAGAAATTTCGTCAAATATTATATGAGGTACTGTCACATACAATACTTTACTATCGAGTAGCACGCAGCGTAACAAATTATCATTTTCAAGATCAAATTGTTTTTGGGCTTTGTCTATAGATGATAACGGGTCGGCTGATATCTCGATATCGTAACCGCGCCCAATAGCTTTTCTTACGGGCGTCCCGTCTATGTCAATAAATCTAGATTTCAGAATGGGATATTTATTGCACATATTCTCAAGGCAACAATCAAGATCAACCTTAGATAACGGCCGACTAAACATAATCTTATGCACTATGTTATTGCTGTCACTTTTAGGGTTAAGCTTGTGTTGATACCAGAATGCTTGTTCTATTGGTGTTAAATTAGTTATCATTCAATGTTCTCGTCAAGATAAGCTTATTCTCTACTATTGAACTCATTTTTAAAGGGGTTACGGTGCCCTGTAGGATTTCTGCTAATTTAATATTTATTAAATATTTGTCGTTTATAGCCTTGACGAGTCTTAGAGCAGATAACGAATCACCGCCAACTTCAAAGAAGTCTGAATTATCGTTAATCATTGAATTAGATGCAGATATTGTTGCTTCCCAGAGAATAATCATTTCATTACAAAAATTATTATCGGTTTTATTTATAGTTTTTGTACTACGCAATTGTTCTTTTATTTTATTAAGCATATCGCGACGATTTATTTTACCATTACCATCAAGCAGGATTGAATCAACCAAAATAAATACATTTGGAATTGTATGAAGAGACATTTTACCAGACAATGAACCCCTAATATCAAAGGATTGGGCTGCTCCATTATTTTTGTATGCGCAATATAGATGGCCGTCATAAATTACAATCAGCTCGGTAATGCCGGTGATTCTTTTAATGTTAGATTCAATACTTTCTAGCTCAATCCGTTGGCCATTGATTTTTATCTGATTATCTATTCTTCCCAAAAACTCGTAGTTGCCATCATCATTTATGTGGCCAATATCTCCGGTTGTATAGTAAATAGCATTCGTTTTTGGATTGACTTTGAATTTTTCTGATGTTTCTCTCTTGTGACCTGGATAACCTTGTGCTAAATAGTCACTGAATAATAACATCTCACCGGATCCTGGCGTATCGCTACAATTTTCTTTTATATTAGCGATCTCGATTCGCATGCCGTTTAGAGGCGTACCAATTGGAACTCTGCAAATATTTTGTAGGGACTTTATCTCATAGGTAGTCGCACATATAATTGACTCAGTGGGTCCATAGGCGTTTATTAGGTGCTTTACTTTTTTATATAAACTATTTGCTAGATTTATAGGGCATTCTTCACCAGCTAAAATCAATGTATCTAAATTTGATAGCGCGGTAGTCTTACAGCCCAGGGCAAATGACGGAGGTAACGTTGCTACAGATATAGCTTTACGCATTAGTAAAGTCTCAAGAACGCTATATGCATCATTTCTCAATTGGCAGCCTGGAATTATCAAGGTGCCACCAGAAAGAAATGTACTAAAGATTTCTGCTAAAGACGAGTCAAAGCTCATATAAGCGAATTGCAGAACATTGGAATTATTGTCAATATAATATCTTGAAATTAACTCAGTCACAACATGCAACAAGGCTCCCTGCTTGGCAAGAACTGGTTTTGGTTTGCCAGTAGTACCCGATGTATGGATAATATATGCATCGGTATCTTCATCTTTAAAGCAATAGTTAGTAGACTCTCTAGATATCAGATCTTCACATTCTAAAGCGACAAAGCGCTTACTAAAAATACGGGTGTCTATATTTCGGCATATAATCTTGCAAGTAAAAGGTGACAATATTTCTTCAATCTCTAATGCGCTTAGCCTAGGATCTATAGGAATAATAGTCCTACCATTTAATATCGTCGAAACTAGAGCGATAACGGCGTATGCATCTTGGTCGGCTATTAAGCCAATATATTTATCGTCTTGAGCAAAATCATCTATTGCTGCAGAAAAAGTACAAACTAATTCCCATAATTGCCTATAGCTAATCTCTCCTCCATTGCAATCATCTATGGATATTTTATTGGGATTTGAATTAACGATTATTTGTAATTGTTTTGCTATCACTTTTTTTGCCTCTTACGTATTACTTCGTTGTTAATAACTAGCAAATCAATATCTGAATTTAAATACGATTCTATTGCATCCTTTTTATAACATACGATTGGCATAGATTTTAAATTAAATGATGTATTGAGAAGTACTGGAATTGTAGTTCGTCGCTCGATTTCATCGAGAAGCTTCCATAATAATGGTAAGTCTTTTTTATCAACTGCTTGTGCTCTAGAAGTACCATCGATGTGGATCACGGCTTGGAGTTTAGAACGATATTTCTCTCGTACTTTGGTATTTACTAACATATGTTTATATACAACGCCATCATATGTTTCAAAATATTTATTTATAGATTCTTTTTTCACGATTGGCGCAAACGGTCTAAAGCTTTCTCGTTGTTTTGTGACTATATTTAATCTTTCGCGCATTTTAGCATCACATGGAATCGCTAATATGCTTCTATGCCCTAGAGCTCGTGGCCCAAATTCCATATTCCCCTGTGCCCACGCAACTATTTTATTATCCACAAGTGCATCAGCAACGATTTCTATAAGTTTGCCGTCTTTAAGTTTTTCAACAGATAATTCAGTTGGCAGTCTATAATCTATGATACCTTCTGCGATAGATGGGCCATAAAAAGGCATGTCAAGAAAATGTTTTTTACTCAAAGATATCCCACGATTTCGCATAGCTATTAGAGCTGCACCAAGTGAAGTCCCGTCATCTGATGATGCTGGAGCTACATAAAATCTTTTTACCAAACCTGATTTTGCAATGCGCTCATTTGCGACACAATTTAACGCAACACCTCCAGCCATGCATAAACTATTTAAACCAGTTGTATGGCTCCAATGACGAACTAAATGCAGAACTGCTTCATTGATTTTTTCTTGCAAGGCTGCCGCGAAGTCTTTGTGCTTCTGCTCGACTGGAGCGTTTGGGTCTCTTTCTTTAAATATATATTGAGATAGCCAACTCTTAAAATACACATAGGTCTCTCGTTCTTCTGGTTTATTGATTTTTTGTGGAACTAAATTTTTTATTTCAATTCTACCATTATCAGAAAGCACAACAATCTCGTCAAAAAGCTTTTTATATACAGTCTTGTTTCCATACGCAGCTAAGCCCATTATCTTATACTCATCTGAGTTTGTAAGAAACCCTAGATAATCGGTTGCAGCAGAATATAAAATTCCCAGTGAACTTGATGGCCCATATGTTTTTAGCAGTTTTAAGCCTTGAATTTTATCACCACTATAAACGCTTATACTATTAAATTCGCCTAAACCATCTGCGATGATAACTAGCGACGCTTCATACCCACTTGTTTCAAACGCATATGCGGCATGGCACATATGGTGGTCGAAGCCGAAGAATTTATCATTAACATCTATATTGTAATTTAATTTAAATAAATCGATCTGGGCCTTATCGCTGAGTATTGAATCAAATAAATTTTTAGAATAATCATTCAGAAAAAATAGTTCTTTATATGGTTCATAATTAAAATTATGAGCAAAGCAACTAATATCAGATATCTTAATACCCGCCTTATTTAAACAAGCGTTAATAGCATGCATCGGAAAGTTACCTGTATGTTTTATAGTACCAAAACGTTCTTCTGCTGAGGCGGCAATTATTTGGCCATTTTTCAAAAGCGCAGCAGCTGCATCCATTCCTTGACTTACGAGCGACTCTCTATCTGAAAGGCTAATAATATTGCTATTCTTATATTTTAGATAGCCATCTAAACCACTATAGCCAAGTACGTAAAAATCTTTACTCATAAAGTCAACTCTCTTGTTAATATATTGTATCAGCTATGTTATATAAAATTATATTTATCCCTTCTATTTTACTCGATGAACATATCGTGATAACATCTTCACGATAAATACATGTCTCCGTGTAACCGCAGGCGATTTGTCTTAATCCCTGCAGTAAAAGAAATTTATTTTGATTTTGTTCAATGGAAAACTCTGACGGATCCGCCTCTCTAAATCCTTTTCCTACCATTTTCACCGACGCTTCTTTTAAACACCAAGCGTTTACAAATCTATCATTAGGTATTTTTAACAGCTCTCTTTCAGAAAAAGCACTATGTGCAATTTTACTTATCTCAACGCTCCTGTCTAACGGTTCCGTATCAATGCCAATATCTTCCGTATCTGCAACAACAGAAATAGCTACTATGTTTTTGGAATGAGAATAATTAAAATTTGTTCTATAGTTTTTCTTGATATATGGTTTACCATATTCATCGAATGACATGCCTATAAGACTGGTTGAGTTTAAGCGTGAACTTAGAATACATTCAACTATACGACGAATAACTTTACGAGAATCGTTTTTTAATTTAGCTCTTTCTACTATATAAATATCAATCATTTTGGTAAGTCTTTTGGTTAGGGTATTAATTCGTCGGTCGTATGGACTATCGGCCTATCTATAAGTAATGAGTCTTCCATGCCTTTTATGTAAGAAACAAAAGCAGGAGCGGTAACGTCTTGGTTGTAGCCACCACTAAATACAACTAAGCTTGGTAAATTAAGTTCGCCAATATGTCTCCCTATTTCTCTATATTCAGAATCTCCAAGTTGCGTAATAGGTGGAAGATTAGGATATTCATTTTTATGACCATCAAATCCCGCTTCGATGATTAAGTAATCTGCGCCAAACCCTTTTATTTTTTCTTGAGCGTTTATTAATAGATTCATATATTCATTTGCCTCGATGCCTATTGGGAATGGTAAATTAACAGTTCTTTCAAGACCCTCGCCGACACCTATTTCATGGCTGTATCCAGTACCTGGCATAACTAAATTCGGGTCAGCATGCAAAGATACATACATGACATTTGGGTCATTTAAAAAAATATCCTGAGTGCCATCACCATGGTGAACATCTATATCCAGTATGGCGACTTTCTTGTTGTTATTCTTCATAGCCTCGGCAGCGACAGCGGCATTATTAAGATAACAGAACCCATGATAAAATTCCCTACCAGCATGATGTCCCGGTGGCCTACTGACAGTAATAGCAAGATTTGTCTCGCCATTTATCAATGAGTCGGCGGCAGATACCGCACATTCGACGGACATAATAGCTTGCTCAAAAGTCCCTGGGTAAATTAGAGATGTATTAGCTTCAGCATCTTTATCGTAGAAAGTTTTACCTGGGATGTTCAATGTGGCGTTCTTGCTTGCGTCGCTAATAGCCTTTATCATATCAACTGAATGTACTTTTGATATAAGATCCATTGTCTCTTTATGAAACTCTGGCGAAACCATCCAATCAATATTTAGGCTGTCATCACTTAATAGTGCGTCAACTACCTTAAAAAGTCTTTCGGGGACATCCCAGGGCTTACCTTCATTATCAATCCAACCTTTGTGGTTTGCGTGATCTTTATTATAATAAACAATTTTTTCTGGAGACATTTATTATACTCTTTCAACTCTGATATAGATTGTGCCATTTCTATCTCGTTCAAAATACCCAAGATCGCACAATTCGCGACGAAGTATAGCCCAATCGCCAAAAGTATGCAGATCCTTAAGTTTTTGATTTATTTCTTTGTCGGAATATGTTGATCCAATAGGGAATTTATCTGCAAGATACTTTATAATTTCCAACTGATTAGCCCTTTTTGATGGCCATTGTTCTATAAGGCCATTAGAATCCAAAAAGTTACAGAGGTTACACTTCATATTTTATTATTATAACATTTACGCTATTAAATGCCGAATTGCTATATATCAAATGTCAATTTAATATTTTGCCATTCAAGATTATTACTATCAATATAACTTTTACCGTCATTAATAAAACTAAAAGAGTCTAGCAATGCTGTGACCGGTTTATTACTTACGAGATGACGAGAGTATATAACACTAGATTTTAATTTTTCTTTTGCATATTTAATCATCTCGAACATAATAGCCCTACCAATACCCTGACCTCGATATTCTGGATCACCTATCATCATATGAACGGCTGGTGACTTAACAAACTCAGTATCCTTCAGCTCAATCCATACAGCTCCGATTGTCTTATTATCAGCCTGAATCATCCAAGTCAGCTGTTCATTAGATTTTTCTAATTCGATAAATTTTTGAAGTGTTTTCTTTTCACCTTCAAGAGTGGGTGGTTTTATTTCGTTTTCAGCATTACCCATAAGTAATAATGTTTGCTTTCCGTGAATAGATTCGAACCAACCCAAGGCAAAAGGCGCATCACGATTAACATCTGGTTTGGTTAGTTTTATTTTTAGGCTACCGGCCTTTGAAATTATATCGTTCATAGCTATAACTATAACAAAGCCGTAGATAAACTAAAGCCCAAATTAACCTTATGCCAAATATTATAAGACGTGCATGATGTTATAATTAATTTTATAATCAAAAAGGATAAAAAATGATTAACTTTGACCCAGATAAAAATGCCTTATTTAACCCGCCTAATCTTAACCTTCTCGGCGGCCCCAAAAAAGCTTTAATGATTTTTGATGATGAAGTTTGGGAAAATTATGTAAGCGAACAAGGTAATATTGAAGTTTTTCCAGCTAAAAATGCCAGTGGAAGAGTTTTTAATAATTTTCTTATGTATCAGCATGAACAAGAAAATATATTGTTGGTATCACCAGCCAGTGGAGCTGGCGGTGCGTCTATGTCGGCTGCAGACATGGAGCTACTAATTGCAAGCGGTATAAACAAAATTGTCGCGTTTGGCACATGCGGTGCAATAAACAGAGAAATTAACAAAAATACTATTATTATTCCAAATTCTGCATTTCGCGAAGAGGGCGTAAGCTATCATTATTTATCACCAAGCGATGAAGTTGCCCAGAATGATAATTCAATAAATATAATGAAGAAATTATTTTCTGAAAATAGCATACCTTTTCTAAACGGCAAAGTCTGGACAACCGATGCCGTGTATCGAGAAACGGCTGGAAAATTACAGACAATGAAGAATAATGGATGCGTAGCTGTTGATATGGAGCTGGCATCACTGCTAGCTGTTGCACAGTTTCGCAGTATAAGTTTTGCTAGCTTTTTAATCACCGATGATAACATCGACGGCAAAAACCCGCAAGAGAACGAACGAAATTCAGCAAAACTATTTCAAATTGCGCTAGAAATTGTTACTAAGGTATAGACATCTATAATTAAATAATCTTAACAAGGATAGTGGTTATTTAGTCTAGTGTTCTATTATCGTCAATAACGATTTACTATCGGTATCCATCTTAACTTTGCCTCCTATAGGTAAAGTTACCTTGGGGTCCGTATGGCCAAAATCAACACCTGCAATAATAGGGATATTATTGAGTTCTTTTTTGGTTTTAATAATTTTAGTTAATAAATCATTTGTCATATTTGCAGCTTTTTGAAATCTGCCAATAACAATACCTTTTACATTTTTGAAATCTGGAAGCTGTATTATTGATTGTAAGTTCCTGTCAAACTCCATGACGTCCGTTCCGTCAGCATGGGCATCGTCTTCAATAAATAGAATCGTATCAGTTAGGCTCGGCATATACGGTGTGCCTTGTAATAGATTAAAAGTGCATAAATTAGCCCCGATCACAATACCCTCTGCCTTACCTTCATTAATCACTAGAAAGCCATTATTTTTTGCTGGTTGCCTACTATCCTGATCTTTATACCATGGGTCATCGCTCCATTCAGAAGAAGCTTCAATGATGAAAGGCGCACTATCAACACAACATTTTTTAAAATAATCCAGAGTATAGCCAAAATATAATTTCTGACCAAAAGTTGAATAATGAGGTCCAGAATAAGAAACTAGGCCAGTCTTTGCATAAAAAGCATTATTTAAAATTGTAATGTCCGAGAAGCCACAAAATATTTTTGGATTATTTTTTATTAAATCCCAGTCAATATAATCAAGCATCTGGTTACTATTAAAGCCCCCAATAACCGTAAGAATGCCCTTAACATTCTTATCCGAAAAAGCATCGTGCAAATCCGCAACTCTGGAATCTACGCTCGAAGATTTAAAATCGTCCATAACATCGACATTTTTGCCAAAACTAACTTTATAACCTAATTCCGAAAGACGCTTATTGGCAATATCTTTTAATTCGTCACTTAAAATACCCATTGATCTTGCAGGGGCAATCACACGTATCTCGTCACCAAGTTTTAACTTATCTGGGATAATCATATAAGAATTATATCACCTTAGAACAAGGACAGTGCTTGCAATTCAAGTTTTTATGCTATACCTATAAAATTAAACTATTTCCTTAATATTTCTTCGATAAATTTACTCTTCTGTTTTTTATATTCTTCCCTGTCAAAACCAGCATCTTTTGCAATTTTATATTTTAATTCAGAGTATTTTTCAGCTTCATCTGGATTTTGGCGAAGAAAATCTCTAACTTTAATAAAATCGATAAAATCTGCGCTATTTTTTAAAACCATATGTAAATGCACGTCACCGATAGTAGTATCGTCATTACTGGACGACATAAATACGCGATCCTTCCGACCTTCTAATTTTTTTCTTGCAGAAAAATAACCATGACGTAATAATTTATCGGCCGCCTTAATAATTTGCTCTTCATTATCAAAACCTATCAAGACATCAATAATACCCTTGCCATCAACACCAGGTATTGCCGTGCTGCCAACATGCTCGATTATGCAATCATCGCCTAATATATTTTCTAATTCTTTTTTAGTATTGATAAATAACTTGCCGAATGACTTTTTGCTTTTGTATATTTTTAGCATATTAATTATAGTATGGCCTTTATTATCTATTAGCGCTAACGGCCATATCGTACAAATCTAATGCAACAGCAGCTGATTGAGCCTGCATATCGCGCAATGTATTACCTGGCGCAAGTGGGTCTTCAAGGCATCGTTTTGCGTAAAATCCCACAGTTGCGGCAAGCATTTCTATATTTAGACTATCAAGCCAAGGCTCAACATTAACACCGCGCCTTGCTATATCAATCAAAAACTCCGTCGCACCAAATCCCGAAGTGGCAAAAGACGCCCAGTTCCAATCAACAAACTTTACTTGACCAGTCAGCGGATTAAAGGTAATATTATCGCTACGAACATCGCAGTGCCCAAAACAATTATTTGGCTGGTTGATAAGTGAGGCTGCTTTTTTTGATAGATCATCAAGCGCCGCTTCGTCCTTCAGTAAGTCGCGCATTTTACGAATTGCATGGCGCAAACTTATAAGTGAATCATCCTGCTCCATCGCAGTATATTTATCTTGGAGTTGATTTCGAATATCTTCATTTTTCAGGATTAAAACAAGTCCATCATCCAGGGCGAGTTTATCTCTAAAATATGGACTTAAATTTAGATTATCTATGGCATTTTGATCAAAATTGACAGTCTCGAGCTTTTTTGTAGCGTCAACCACTGCTTGGATATACAAAGATTGATCGTCTGCCTTCAACGGCAAAGACCATAGCCATCCATCATCAACCCTATAGCTCGGCATCAGAAGCACGTGATTATTTGCTGTTAATTTTTCCCATTCGGGCACAATCTCAGGGACTGTTTGCCTTAAAGCATTAGTACACTCGAAATCTTTGTGCAACCATCTCATCTCCTCTACGCCGTCGCCTGGCAGTAAATCATGGTCAACCTCTTTGGCAAAAATCCATTTATCCGCATACCCCACCAAAGATCGACGATTACGCGAGTAACCGTCATCGACTCCAACGACCTGAATATCAGAGACGTTACATCCTAATTCACTAGCGGCTGCTTCACAACCTACGGGTGATATAGTATTTTCCATTTCTTTTTTTAATTGCTCCATATCATCGTATCTCTTAACTTCATCCAAATCTTACCAAGTTCATTATTACCGTTGTGATCTGGGCCCCAACCCCAAAATGAATCATTATCATTCATTTCGACTATTATTTTGTTGCCAGATAATTTCAGAGTTTCAGCTATAAAAAGATGTTGATCAAATTTACACTTCACAATCTCTTCCATAGTGCTAACTCTTTTTTGCTTCCACTGCGGATCATCAAAATTAGAATTTTCATTAGCAAAATCAGACGCTTGACGAGGCGACCGGCACAGTCTGACTTTTTCGGCTAATTCTGGATATGCTTCAATAAAATGAGCAGCTTGAAATGCATGTTCGGACGTTGGATATAATTTACCCCTCCACTCAACCTGAAATGGCGCAAAATTATCAAAAACACACCAACCATCCAAAAAGAATCCTGCAATATTGTCATCCATAAAATCATTATAACAAAAGTGGTCGAGATAATATTTTATATCTATATTTCATGATAAGATAATCCAGAAAATATATCTAAAAATGCTTTTTTGCGATATTTTGCAAACGTTCGCCTACTAATCCCCATTGAATTGCCTTATCTAAATCACCTAAGTCAATTGTGTAATATCCGATTACACTTCCGTCGGGATCGGATTCAAATTCGCCAATTTTTTCTAATCGCGCAAAAGCTCTTAATTGATAGACCTCATTCTTACCCTTAGTTGAACAGCGCTGATAACCCAATGGCTCCCAGGATATAACATTACAATTTAGCTCTTCTTGTATCTCGCGCCTGATAGTTTGATCAGGCGTTTCGCCCGGCTCGGTCTTACCGCCAGGTAAATTATCATTATCATTTTCGTAAGTGACAATAGGCACCTTGCCGGATAAATCACCAATCACATAAACTTGTTGCCATGGTAAATTAGGAATTTTATCCTTCGACAACACATCAAACCACTCAACATCAATATGCTCCCCGCGGAATTCAAAACTATCTAGTAAATCTGGCTTCATTTATATCCTTTTTATATAGTTTGATTATACACTCAAATCCCATACCCGCCATGTTGTATAGGTACAATAGGCATCGTTCTTATTCACGCACCGTTTTAGCGTGATTACATATCTAGCTTTGGTTCAAGCAATTTTATACGTTCTTGTCCCTTTATGTCTTTTCGCCAAATATTCTCGGGTTTTATAATAACTCCACTATAATCGATCGACTCGACTTTGCTGCCTATTACCTTAAAGATCACTTTCTCTCCTTCATTACTGAAACTGTCTGCATCAACAATCTTGAATGTCGTATCGTCAATATATTCTAAACTCTCTAAATTTTGCATTGGTTGCCAATTATTTGGAGAATTTGAAACAATTTTATCGCCAGTCACGATTATGTCGGTGATAAAACCTAAACGCCCAACATAGCGACCTTCAAGAATACTTAGATTATGTTTTGGCTTAACCGTCGAAGTATTATTTAGAAAATAATCGATTATTGGAAAAATGTTTCTTGCAATCATCGACGATAAACCATCGTGACAGTTAGTTAGCACGACGACTACTAGCTGATCTTTAGGGTCTCCTATGCTTTTCGTGGCGAAACCTGGAAAACCGCCTCCATGACTAATAGTTCTTCTATTATTAATATATTCAATTTCAATACCAAGTCCGTAATCTTCTTGAAAGTTCTGGAACGGTTTAGTAGCGCGCCAATGTGTTCTTTGCATTTCTTTTTTTGACTCATCATTGATAAGTTTTTCCGAACCCACAAATTGAGCCGTAAAGTAATTACACAAGTCTTCTGATGTGGAATAAAAGCCTGTTGCCGCTGACATTGCTTTTGTCTCGATATTATCAATCGGCAAACGATAACCATTAATCTTGCGAGTGTAGCCAACCGCCAATTTATCCGCAATTTCAGATTTATAATCTGGTCCAGTATTCTTGAGTCCTAGTGGTTCACTAATATTTTCTAATACATAATTGTTGTATGTCTTACCAGAAATACTTTCAATTAATAAACCAAGTAACGAATAGCCAAAGTTTGAGTACTTTAGTTTTGTATTATTATCGATAACTAGGTCTGATTGTAAAATCTCTTCTTTTAATTGCTTGGCATTAGGAAATGGGCGCTCTAATTGCCAAAAACTACTATTTTGGCCATCTCTAATAATTCCAGCTCCATGAGACATTAACTGACGAATGGTAACATTTTGCCACTTCTTGTCCTTATGATCTTTTAACCAAGGCAAATAAGTCACTGCATAGTCATCAATTTTTAGCTTACCTTGTTCTTGCAATTGCATAAGAGCTGTCGCTGTGAAAGTTTTCGAGTGTGAAGCAACTCTAAAGATATGATTTGGTGTTAATTTAACTTTTTTATCAATATCCGCGTATCCGTAAGCTTTATTTAAAAGAATCTTTCCTTTATAGGAAATAGCGACCACAAACCCTGGCAGATCATTATTTTCATACCTAAGATCTAACCATGAATTAATATATTTAACTGAGTGATCTAATGCTTTTTTATTCATAAGTAAATTATAGCAGTATAAAAATGTTTTTAGGTTATTTATCTCTGTTGGGATTGCAAGGACGGTGCTTGTAATTTGGGTTTTTATATTATAAACATAAAAACCATTAGCTACTTGAGCAATTTGATATAAAGTTGTATTATAAAATTATGACAAAGATTGCTATCATCGAAGACGATCCAGTTATCAGCCAAATGTATCGAATGAAATTTGAATCTGACGGGTTTGATGTGCAATTAGCCCACAATGGCGAAGAAGGTGTCGCCTTGGTTGAATCTTTTAGCCCCGATATCGTATTACTTGATTTACAAATGCCAGTAATGGACGGTGAAGAAGCATTGACTATCATCCGAAAAGCCAACTGGGGCAAAACAGTACCTGTAATTATACTGACAAATGTCGGCCTAGAAGAAGCACCAAAATCATTGAAATCACTAGGTGTTAATAGCTATATTGTGAAAGCCAACCTGACCCCTCGACAAGTTGTGCAACAAGTTAAAGAAACACTTAAAATAGCTTAATTTAAATCAACAAACCACTGAGCAAATTTATACCAAACATAATCTTTTGGATCATGGCTGAATCTTCCCTGTTGTTGGCGCTCGCCAATCGTAAAACCATCAAATTCGGCCAATTGCTCGATAGAATTACCAGTTCCGCGCGGTTTACTAGCTAACTTTCCAATAAATTTCTGGCTAAAAACCTTATTCTGCTTGTCATCCTGATATGCAATTGTTTCGGTAAAACTAATACTTTTATCTTTATGGATTCTTAATAAATTAATAAAATCATCAGTCGTCAGCCAGTCGGCTACATCCTTCATGTATCCACCTGGAAAACCATTTAGCGCTGGGATATCCCACGAGGTATCGGTTACCACTATAGGCTCCTTGGCTATTTTGAAAGCTTCTTTAGCTTTATGCCTAGCTATAACTATTGGATCACGAGCCTGAATTTCATCGATATCAAATTGTTTGTTATGGACGGTTATGCCAAAATCTTTAAGCGCTAATTGCGCTTCTCCTAATTTTCTACTATTGCTTGTAACTAAAGTTATCTGTTTCATTGATATGATTATAGCAAATGCTATGATTAAAATATGAAGATAGGCGTAATTGGGCCAAATAAAATTTATTCTGGTGATATTAATGAACGAAAAATACTATTAGATAAAGTTGCGCAAATTATAGCCGACAGTGGTAATAAAATAATCTTGACCCCAGATAAAGATTCTCTGTTAGAGTATTTTGGCAATAAATTTATGGAGTTTGGTGGCAAAAAAATATCGTTAGTCATCCCGACCGAAGAAAAAGATTATAATAACTATCTTAACGCTGAAATTGGCGAAGTTATTAATTGTAAAGATTGGGATAAACAAGCTGATGAATTCAATAGACAATGCGAAATTTTTGTTTGTGTTGGCTATGCTTGGGGTGCGCTGAAAGAGATTGCTTGCGCTCAATATTTCAACAAAAAGAAGATTTATATATTAAAAGAGTTTATTTCCGCCGAATTACCAGAGGAAATTAATTTTTTGGTTGAATATATAAATATTGATAATTTAGACGCTAAACTTATTTAGATACTTTTTTCTCGATACTTTTTCGAGCGGCGGTTATCAAATTATCAAATAATGCAGCAATTGTTAGTGGGCCAACGCCTCCACGAATTGGCGTAATTGTTAAATCTTGGCGATCGCGAACTTCATCGGCAACATCACCAACGATTTTGCCGTTTTCAGACGCTGTACCGGCATCAACTACAACTGCTTTTTGTCGAATCATATTAGATTTTATCAAACCAGGCATGCCAGTCGCTGAAACTATGATATCGGCAATTTTTAGTTTATCCGCAAGGTCGATAGTTGTATCATCATAAACTGAAACATCGCGACCAATACCCTGCCATAATTTAGCCAGTGGCGCACCGACCAAACGACCATTACCAACAATTGCAATTTTTTTGCCAACCAAATCAACATTATAGCCAACCAACAACCAGTCAATTGCCATAGCTGTAGCTGGAGTAAAATCAGCAATCAAACCAAGGCCATCGACATCTTTTTCTGGTGCCACAGCATTAACTGCCGCATCAGTTTGATCGGCGTTCTCTAGCGGCAATTGTATGATAATGCCGTGCGTGTTGACGTCATCATTTAATTTCTTAATTAGCGCCATTAAATCTTCGTCAGCTGATTCATATACACCAACCTCAACATTAATATCTTCGCCATAACTGGTTTTTAATCGTAAATATGTATCAGTCACTGTATTTTGGCCAGTCCTAATAATAGCTAGCCGTGGAATAATCTTGTATTCCTGTATCAAGTTCCTAGATTGCTTTAGCTGGCGCTCTTTTATGTAATCGGCCAGCTCGGCTCCATTCAATAATCTCATGTTTTATATCTTAACAGATAACAGAACAACCTCATAATTTATAGTTTTACAAACACCGATACCTGATATAAAATAAGCATAAGTATGAATAACAATTTGGAAGATTTTGGGAAGTTTAGACGCGTCACAGATTATTTAACAGTTGCGCAAATTTTTTTGCAAGATAACTTTTTATTAGAGCGACCATTAACGGCTGATGACATTAAACCAAGACTATTGGGCCACTGGGGATCTGGACCAGGCGTGAACTTGGCATACGTTCACCTTAATAATCTAATCAAGAAATATGGTCAAGAAATGATGTTTGTTTTAGGGCCAGGACACGCCTTCCCATCATTACAAGCTAACCTTTTTGTTGAAGGTAGTTTGGGTAATTTTTACCCAAAAGCCACTCATACCTACGAAGGTATCGAATATATTTGCAAAAACTTCAGCTGGCCCTATGGCTTTCCTAGTCATTCTAACCCAGGTACGCCTGGCGTAATCCTAGAGGGTGGCGAGCTAGGCTATTCTTTATCTAATGCTTACGGCGCAGCCCTAGATAATCCAAATATGATAGTTGCATGTCTAGTCGGAGATGGCGAGGCCGAAACCGGACCAGCATCTGCCAGCTGGCATTTAAATAAGTTAGTCGATCCAAAAACTAACGGCACAGTTTTGCCGATATTACACTTAAATGGCTACAAAATTTCAGCACCGACTGTCTTTGGACGTATGAGTGATGACGAATTAAAGGCATTATTCTGGGGTTACGGCTACGAACCACGAATAGTCAGCGGCGATAACCTCGATCAGCAAATGGAGGAAACTTTAGATTGGGCTCATCAAACAATTTGGGCTATTAAAAAATCAACCGAAGAATTAGTTGCGCCACGAATGCCAATGATTATTATGAGGACATTAAAGGGCTGGGGCGGAGTTAAGGAATTAAAGGGTCAAAAAGTTGAAGGTAATTGCCTATCACATCAAGTTGTTTTAATGGAAGCAAAAACCGACCCAGAACAGTTGAAATTATTAGAAGATTGGCTAAAATCATACAAATTTAACGAGTTGTTTGATCGTGAAAAAGGCTTTGGCGATTTTATTAACAATCTAGTACCCGAAAAAGCTCAGCGTATGGGTATGACTCCACACGCTCATGGTGGTGACGCAGTTTATAAACCATTAAACTTACCAGCTATTGAACAATTTACTCAAAATGCCGAACAGCCAGGCGTAACTGGGTCTAGTAGTATGATTCAAACCGGACTATATCTGGCCGAGGTTTTCAAAATGAACGAACAAAACCGTAATTTCCGCTTTATGTCACCAGATGAAACTTATTCGAACAAGCTAGACGCCATCTTTAAAAATACAACTAGGGCTTGGAACTGGCCGCACGAAGCCTGGGATAAAGATATGTCATCTGACGGACGAGCGATGGAAATGTTATCCGAGCATAATCTTCAAGGCTTAACTCAAGGCTACGTTTTGACTGGCCGACACGCTGTTTTTGCCAGTTACGAAGCCTTTATCCAGGTTGTCGCTAGTATGATGGATCAATATGCGAAATTTCTAAAGCATACTTTTGATTTTCCATGGCGCGGCACTTTCCCGTCATTTAACTATATTTTAACAAGTTCTGGCTGGCGCCAAGATCACAACGGTTTTAGCCACCAAAACCCTGGTTTTATAGATGGCGTTTTGCAACGACATGGTGATTTTGTTGACGTTTATTTTCCTGCCGATGTTAATAGCACGCTCGTCGCGATTGAGCGAATGCTCAGCTCGACTAAACAAATTAATGTTGTTGTAGCTGGAAAAACAATTGAGCCTCAATGGCTAACACCGCAACTTGCCAGGCGCCAAATGCAAACAGGGTTAATGACTTGGGACTTTGCTAGTGATGATAATCCAGACGTAGTCCTAGCTGGCATCGGCGATTATCCGACCAAAGAAACTTTGGCGGCAATCGACCTGGCTAAAACAGAAATGCCAAACATAAGACTACGATTTGTAAATGTCAGCTCATTAACTGCACGCGGTTTTGGCCAAGGCAAAAATTATATTGACGAAGCTGAATTTAATCACCAATTTACAACAGACAAGCCAGTTATTATTAACTTCCACGGCTATCCAGAAACAATGAAGTCAATTTTATTTAACTATGCTACAAACGCAACCCGCTTTGATATTCGTGGCTATATTGAATGTGGCAGTACAACCACTCCTTTTGATATGCACGTTCGAAACAAAACTAGCCGATACCATTTAGTAATGGCAATCTTTGAAAACCTAATGAAAATTGGCCAAATAGATTACGAAGAAGGCCAAAAGATTATCGAAAAATATCAACAAAAGATCAACATTAATACCGAATACATAAAAGAGCACGGTTTAGATATGCCAGAAATCGATGATTGGCAATGGAGCAAAAGAAGTTAAATTTTAACTTCTAGCTGAATAACTTCACCGTTAGGATAATCTTGAATTTCGATAAATTTTTCAGGCGGCAAACCTAGCTTTATTGTTTGCATCATACAACCAACACCTGCATGGCTTACAACTAAAATATTACTTGGTAAAGATTCAATTTCAGCAAAAGCTTTTAATACGCGAGCACGGAATTTTTCTGGATCTTCAGCGCCTGGACCTTTTATCATTTCAGCCTGAGTCATACTGTCAATTGACCGACCAATTGCCTTGCCGCAATCATATTCAACTAAACGATAGTCATATTTAATTTGCGCCTGATCAAAACCAATAACTTCAGCAATTATCCTAGCGGTATCAATCGACCGTCTGTAAGTCGACGCTGTGATTCGATCAATAATAATACCCTCGGCCTTTAATTTTTCACCAGCTGCCCTGACCTGTAATCTACCTTTATCGGTTAACGGCGAGTCTGGACCGCCAAAAATATTATCTGCATTTGCTTGACTTTCCCCATGACGAATAAAATAAATCATATATTTTTTATTATAGCCTATTATTAACCAGCTAGACTATTTCCAACTAATATTCTAGGCGTAATAATAAAATTATGTTATCTCGCCATTAATTATGCTTATGTTATAATTAAGGTATGCATAAGATGAAAAACTATGTGGCATTTAAAGCATGCCCAAGAAATATATCTTACTCTCCCGCTTTCACGATTGTTGAGTTATTAGTGGTAATCGTTGTGATTGGCATATTAGCAGCTATCTCTACAATATCTTACAACGGAATAACATCTAAAGCCGTAGTGGCATCATTACAATCAGATCTAAGTAATGCATCAAAACAATTAGAAATGTATAAAATAGAAAACGGAGCTTATCCAACAGCCAATAAATGCCCCACGACTAGTCCAACTGAAATATGTCTAAAGGCTAGTAACGACAATA
Organism: uncultured bacterium; assembly: GCA_903952435.1. Taxonomy (GTDB): domain Bacteria; phylum Patescibacteriota; class Saccharimonadia; order Saccharimonadales; family Saccharimonadaceae; genus UBA1547. Next base: position 101,318 of record CAJBFN010000001.1, on the reverse strand, counting down.
CATTTACCTATAAAGCTAATACAAACCCACCATCTTTTACATTAACCGAATCTAATGCTAATGGTATTGAAAAGTATATTACCGACAAAAACGCCATACCAACATCTGAAGTTAATCAAACATTCAATGCCACATCTACTGGCTCAACCGGGACTATCCAAACCTGGACTGTGCCCATAACTGGAAGTTACGTGATAGATGCGTATGGTGCACAAGGTGGTTATAGCTACCTTTTATCCACTAATACTATTAATCCAGGAGGCAAGGGTGCATGGATTAAAGGTACATTTAACCTTACGGCTGGTCAGGTAATTAGTATTTTAGTAGGCCAGCCAGGCTACGATTATGCAAATAATTTCCGTGCCGGCGGTGGAGGCGGTGGAACTTTCATAACTAATAAAGAAGACGGCACATTGCTTATTGCTGCTGGCGGCGGAGGTGGAGCTGGTCAATATGTGACTACTCCAGCCGCAAATGGTCAATCCGGGACTGACGGCGGATCAGGAACCAAAGGACCAGGCCCATCTTTTGTTGCCGGAGGAATTAGTGGTGCAGGAGGCGGCACCAGTACTTATTCTGGAGGAGGAGGCGGATGGCTGACAAATGGAATAGATTCTACTAACTATGGTAAAGGTGGAAAATCGTTCAGTAATAACGGCGAGGGCGGAGTTGGATATAGGAGCGACCGCCTTACTCCGACTATTGATGGTGGTTTTGGCGGAGGTGGCGGTGCATATGCTGGCGGAGGCGGTGGTGGAGGTTATTCTGGTGGTGGTGCTGGTGGTTGGCTTTCGTCTTCTTCCGGAAATGGTGGCGGTGGCGGTTCGTTTAATGGTGGCGATAATCAATCCAATACAGCCGGAGACAGAATCGGCTCAGGTCTAGTAATTATTAAAAGTCAATAGTCCTTTATATATTGTGCCAACAGGGGTAATAGTGTACAATCAATGGTTGTTGAATGGGTCAGTAGCTCAGCTGGTTAGAGCGTCTGCCTCTTAAGCAGAATGTCGTGGGTTCGAGTCCCACCTGACCCACCAAATTAAAATACTCATCTTAAGATGGGTATTTTGATTTAGCCGAAATTAGATTGGAACTTAATTACAATTAAAAAGCCCCAAACAAACACAAAACAATCAGCAGCGACGCCAACCCAACCCTATACCAGCCAAAATCTTTAAGTCCGCGCTTTGAGATTAGATTAATCAAAAAACCAATCGCTAAGATCCCCGAAACAAACGAAACAATGTTGCCAACCACAAAAGCTGCCATATTATTTTTTATAAAATCAATCCCCTCTGTAGAAACTAGCATCTTAAAGCTAGCACCGGCAATTATCGGAATGGCCAACAAAAAACTAAACTCAGCCGCTCTGGCAGCGCTTAGATTATTACGCAGTCCAGTTAAAATCGTAATTCCAGACCTAGATACACCAGGGATTAAAGCTAAAGCCTGAGCAAGCCCAGTTTTTACCGCCAATCTCCAACCAACAGATTTTTCAATCTCTCGATCATCAGCGCCTTTTTTAGCATTACCAGCGACAATCATTAAAATGCCAACCAACATTAAAGTAGTAATCACGACCCATATCAAACTGTTTAATTTTTCAATTTGGTCATTAAAGACCAAACCAATCAAAACCGCTGGAATAGTGGCGGCCACAACCTTGGCAACTAACAGCCACTCTTTGCCACTAAAAATCCTGACAATAATTGACAAAATTCGCTTGCGATAATAAATAATCAGCGCCAGTAACGATCCAAAATTAAGTAGAACATCAAAAATAAAAACATTGCCAAGATCTAAAATTTTACTAAAGATAACCAAATGACCCGAACTACTAATTGGTAAAAATTCCGTTATACCCTGCACCAAACCCATAATTATTGCGTTTAAGATAGACATACTAGTTATGTTATCAGGTTTTATTCCGAACGGATAGCGGCTAAAGCCTTCTTCGCTCATTCACGAAAAAATGTAAACACTTTTTCGCTTCAATCGCTACGCCGAACCGTCGACCTTGGATTTTGTAAACAAAACCCAATCGGCGGTTCAAATCCTCTGCGGATTTACCAAAATAAATAGACGAGTTTTCACTCGTCAATTTATTTTGGTACACCCGGACGGATTCGAACCGCCGACCCTTTGGTTCGAAGCCAAATACTCTATCCAGCTGAGCTACGGGTGCGTACATTTACTAACCGATTATATATCTTTACCACTGTTATTACAACACGACAAAAAATATACTATAACACAAAAGATCATTTTAGAAGGTCCGTCCTTCTAAAGTTTAGCTTAAGCTTATTTTATAATTTAGGATATAATAATTATATATGGAAATTCACACAAACATTCCAATTAAAAACTTCACGACTATGCGGCTAGGTGGTAAAGCTAGATTTATGACTGATATATTTAAAACCGAGGATATCGCAAAAATCTTCCAAAACGCAAAAGCTCAAAACTTACCTATTTTTATAATGGGCGGCGGCAGTAATTTAATCGCTCGCGATGAAGGCTATAACGGCATAATTTTAAAGATTAAAATACCAGGTTTTGAAAAGATGGCCGACGACATAAATTCAACCACTATTAAAATTGGCGCTGGCGAAGATTGGGACTCGGTCGTAAAACGAACCGTTGATATGAGCCTTAGTGGTATCGAAGCTATGTCGGCAATACCGGGCACTATTGGCGCTGCCCCGGTTCAGAATATTGGAGCCTATGGCCAAGAAATTGCCGACACTTTAATATCGCTTGAAGCCTACGATACTGAAAATGAAGAATTCGTAAACCTGACCCACGAAGATTGCAATTTTAGTTATCGCAAAAGCATATTTAACAGTCTAGACAAGGGCCGCTATATTATAACCTCGATTACCTTAAAATTATCTAAAAACCAACCTACACCGCCCTTTTATGATTCTTTACAAAAATATCTGGACGAAAATAATATCAAAATCTACACTCAGCAAACCATTCGTGACGCAGTTATAAAAATCCGCGCCTCTAAACTGCCTGATCCTAAAATTATGGCAAATAGCGGGTCATTTTTCAAAAATGCCATTGCCGAAAAATGGCAGCTGGACGAGATTAAGAATAAATATCCAGATATACCAACATATGATATGGGCGATGGCAAATTCAAAATTCCAACCGGCTGGCTGATTGAACAAGCTGGATTTAAAGGCCAATTAATCAACGGTATCCGAGTTTATGACAAAAATGCGCTTGTTCTAGTTAACGAATCGGCAACTTCATATAATGACTTGGAAATAGCCAAAAACCAAATAATTCGCAAAATACGCGATATATTCCGTGTCGAGATTGAACAAGAGCCAAACGAAATTCAATAACTTGCGATTTAACCCTAAAAACCTTATGCTAATAATATGGTTAAACGCGGCTTTACTATCGTTGAGTTGATAATTGTTATCACAATCATGGGGATATTATTAGTCCTTGGAGTTGTTAATCTGAACAGCTCACAAGCTAATGCTCGTGATGCCGAACGAAAAAGTGATGTCGAGACAATCGCGACAGCACTAGAGTCATTTTACAATTCCGGCTATACTTCAAAAGACAACAGCCAAAAGACTGGTCAATACCCATCAACGGCAGATTTATTACCAGATCCTACTAATATTATTAAAGATACAGATACAAAGGCCCTACAAGCCCCGTCAACAACTGATACATTATCCTTAATTGCCGCAACGTCGAATAACACTACTGAGTCCAGCATCGCTACCGATATAAATAAATACGTATATCAACCACTTCAAAGCGACGGTTCATTATGTGACGATAGCGGTAACCGGACAACGCCAACGCAAGAATGCAGAAAATTCAATATATATTATAAAACCGAAACTATCATTAATGGCACTACTGCATTTAAAGTATCGAGCAGGCACCAATGAAAAAAATAAATAAACAATCAGGCTTTACGACAGTAGAACTTTTAGTCACCCTATTTGTTGCGGCAGCTTTTTTGATGTCAGGATACCAACTGTATGCCATGATTATTAAGAATAACGGTGAAGCCAGCGCCAGAGCAAAGGCGGTTAATGTAGCATATCAATATCTTCAACAATACAAGGATAAATATAAGAATGACAACGCTATAAACTGCGCTACCAACCCTACGATACTTACAAACCCAGTAACGCCAGCAATCGACGGTTTATCGAACGTAACTATAACACCTTCTTTTACGTGCCCTTATTCATCCGCATCAGATTATACAAAAAGCATATCAAAGTTAAGTATTACTGTTACATATAACAATCCTCAACAACAGATAACAGATGCAACATATGTCAACAAAAAATAAAAATCATATACAAAAAGGTTTTACACTTGTCGAGATGGCGGTTGTTGCACCTGTGGTTATATTAGTCATTGGCACATTTATATACGCAATCGTCACAATGACTGGTGATGTAATGGCCGGCCGTGCTGCAAATGTCTTGGCTTATAATATTCAAGATACTTTGAACCGAATTGAGGCGGATTTTAGAATTAGCAAAGGATATCTCAGTACCAATAGTTTTGATATTTCAACACCACAAGGTCGCCTAAACGATAGCACGAAATTTACAACACCAATATTACCTTTTAGCCCATTAATAGTCGAATCCTATGCAACAAGCGACAGCCCGTTATCGCCAACTAGAAGTATTATATATAAAAAAGACACACCTAACCTATGCAACAGTACCGAAAAATATCAAAACATACCACTAACACTGAATATTGTCTATTTTGTCAGGAGTATTAATAACATTAATACATTATGGCGACGAGTTATAATGCCGGCAGATTATAATTCTGTTGGTTGTGGCACGCCCTGGCAGATACCAAGTTGCAGTATTGGGTCGATAGATCTATTTTGTAAAACCAACGACGAAAAACTTATTGAAGGCCTGGACTCTGATGGGTTTAACATTGTGTATGATGAATTCGCCGGATCAATTAAACCCGGAGCAATAACCGTCACTATCAAAGCCACATCGACAGTTGCTGGTCGAAGCATTACCAAATCCGGCACAATTAGTGCAATTAACGCCAATTAATTAATACAATATCAACCCAAAAAACTTGTATTTACATAAGCGTTATAGTATATTTAAGTCATTAACATTAACAAAATCTAATAGGGGGCAAAATGACAAATTTAAATATTAAATCTAAAAGCAGAGGTTTTACAATCGTAGAGCTTTTGGTTGTTATCGTAGTCATCGGTATTTTGGCTGCAATTTCAGTTGTTTCTTATACTGGAGTAACTCAAAGAGCAAACGGCTCAAGTGCAAAATCGACTGCTAATAATGTAATAAGTAAGGTGGATATTTATGTAGCAGATAGTCCATCGAATTCATATCCGCTAACCCTTGCAAGCGCTATAGCAGCTGGTACTTCCTCTGCAGCTCTTTCTGGAATAACCATAGGCAATGGTGCAGCAGCATTAAACGCAACAAATATAACACCAAACAAAGTTTCTTATCAAATATGCTCAACGGCGACAACATTGGCCCTAACAACAGCTACAAATGCGACAGGAGTGAAAGTCGGTTATTGGGACTATGATACAACACCAGCCCAGGCAATATTATCAACAGGGACAGTTTCAGGTACAGTCTTAGTATCAGGAACCCCTACGGCAGTAAACTGTTTCTACACCGCCTCATAAAAGATCAATTTAAAATAAATACGATATTTCAAGTTTGTACTGAAATAAATTTACAGAAGTTAATCTATGAACTAACAAAAAGTTATGTTTATAGATTAACTTTTTGTTTATGTACTATTTGCTTATTAATATATCATTTATCATACTAAGAACTTGACACAAACTTGTGCTGATATATTTATAATCATAAGAGCTAATTAAGAATGGCAACCCTAATCTTATCCCACTGGGCCTATAAGGCGGCAATGGATCATTCGGCACAGCATTAGCATTAACTATTATGCCCGACTTCTCTAGACGTTCTTGTGCTTCTTTGCCGTCAATTCCGCAGGTTTTGTAAACATCAACCAGCACAATATGATTATCCGTGCCGCCGGTTACTACGACAAAGCCTTGTTTTTTTAATTCTTCGGCTAATAATTTAGCACTTTCAACCACATCTTTAATATATTTTCTAAAACTTGGCTGCGCAGCTTCATATAAACAAACTGCCTTGGCAGCAATCACATTCATATGTGGGCCACCTTGAATTCCAGGAAAAACAGACCGATCGATTAATGTCGGGATATTTTCAATTGTTTTTTCTGGTGCTTTTAGCGGACTACCAACCTTGCCCATGGACAATATCATACCGCTTCTTGGACCACGTAAAGTCTTATGTGTCGTCATCGTCATAACATGAAAGCCAAAGTCTAATGGATTATCAGCTACACCACCAGCAATTAGCCCGGCCATATGTGCCATATCTGCCATTAATAGTGCACCAACTTCATTACCAATTTCAACGAATTTAGCATAATCTAAACTGCGTGGATATGAACTAAAACCAGCAATAATAATTTTTGGACGATGTTTTAAGGCTAGCTCACGCATCTGTTCGTAATCAATCTCGCCCGTTTCGACATCTTTAATTCCATAATGAACAAAATTATATAACTTGGCAGTTCTAGTATTTTTTGCACCGTGTGTTAAATGGCCACCATGATCTAAACGCATTGCCAGCACTGTGTCGCCAGGTTCTAGCCAGGCACTATAAACAGCATCGTTAGCCGGCGCACCAGAATGTGGTTGCACATTGGCATGATCAGCACGAAATAGCTTTTTGGCGCGATCAATCGCTAACTGTTCTAGCTTGTCTGTAAACTCTTGACCTCCGTAATAGCGCATACCAGGATAACCTTCGGCGTATTTATTAGTAAAAACACTACCTAAAGCTTCGCGAACATCATCACTGGCAATATTTTCACTAGCAATTAAGTTAATAACGCTTTTTTGGCGTTTTTCTTCGGCCACAATTAAATCGGCTACTAATTTATCTTTCATCATTGATTACATTATAACATCTGTTGATTTTATATCACCACAGGTATATCATAAGTAATATGACAAATGAAGACTATAAGATTAAAATTGGAATGCTCATTCAAGAGACAAGACAGGCACGAGGATTAACACAAAGTCAATTAGCTGAAGCCCTAAAGACCAGCCAAAGCGCTATAAATCGCATCGAAAAAGGTGGACAAAATATCAGCCTTGAGATGTTGGCCCGCATCAGCGATGTTTTGTCAAGTGAAATTGTCAGTTTAAATAAACCTGGCAAAATTAATTTCCGAATTAACGGTGGCAAAAAACTATCAGGCGAAATAGAAGTCAAAACCAGTAAAAACGCTGCTGTCGGATTGTTATGTGCTAGCTTACTTAATCACGGTACTACTACCCTGCGACACGTTGCCCGTATCGAAGAAGTTAATCGTATAATTGAAGTTTTACAAAGTATCGGCGTTAAAGTCCGCTGGCTAAACGATCGTAACGATCTTGAAATTACACCGCCAGCCCGCCTAAAACTTGCTGATATCAATGCTGAAGCCGCCAAACGAACCCGATCGGTCATTATGTTGCTTGGTCCATTAATGCAACAATACAAAAACTTTGAATTACCATTTGCTGGTGGATGCAAATTAGGAAACCGCACAATCGAACCTCATATGGCCGGCCTTGCCCCATTTGGTCTGCAAGTAACCGCTACTAACGATTCATACAAGGTTGTCGTTAGTAAAAAGACCATAGATAAAACTATTCTATTAACTGAGCGCAGTGATACCGCAACTGAGAATGTAATTATGGCCGCAGCTCTTTATGATGGCGAAATAATGATACGTAATGCCAGTCCAAATTATATGGTTCAGGATTTATGTTTTTATTTGCAAAAATTAGGCGTCAAGATTGATGGTATTGGCACAACAACACTTCAAATTCGCGGCCTTAGCACAATAAATCGCAATGTCGAATATTATGTCAGCGAAGACCCAATCGAGGCTATGAGCCTGGTAGCTGCGGGGATTGTGACTAATTCCGAAATAACTATCAAGCGCGCCCCAATCGAATTTATTGAAATCGAGATGGCAATATTAAAAGGCATGGGGTTACAATACGAAATTAGCGACGAATATAAAGCTAAAAACGACGAAACTCGACTAGTAAATATTAAATTATTAGAATCTAAACTAGTTGCACCAAAAGATAAATTACACAGCATGCCATTCCCTGGTGTTAATATGGATAATTTACCACTGTTAGGCCTAATTGCCACAGTAGCCAAAGGCCGGACATTACTACACGACTGGTCATATGAAACCCGCGCGATTTACTTTACGGAATTAACTAAATTAAATGCTAATATCGAGCTAGTTGATCCACACCGTGTATATATCAAAGGGCCAACAAAATGGAAGCCAGCCGATATTATCGCTCCACCAGCCCTTCGACCATCAGTTGTTATATTACTAGCGATGTTAGCAACACCTGGAGTTTCAACACTGCGCGATGTTTATTCGATTAATCGTGGTTATGAAGATTTTGCCAACCGCCTAAATATGCTTGGCGCCGAAATAGAAACTTTGCGCGAGATTTAATTATCCGTAAGGATTATATGGTTTTGATGCTTCAGCTGGTGTTGTAGGAATGGAAACTGTTAAGTTTGTAATTGTTTTTGGTTTAAATTCACTAACCGTTCTGCCTAGTGATGAGTGCCTATATCCACCTACTTTTTGACGATTTTGTTCGATTTGCTGACGCCTTTCAAAAGACACGGTCGATGTGGCCCCAACCCGACCAGCATTTACCGTTTGAGCATAAGCACTGGTATGAAAAGGTCTTTCGTTGATTTTGATTAAACGCTTACTTATGGCCATATTGCTTTTAATTTTACTACAAAAGAAGATCCTGTGCGGACCTTCTTTTGTGATTTATAAAATCTAATTTCTATTCTTTACGTTTTTTGTCGTCACTAAGGCCTTCTTTTATACCTTTAGAAACTTCTTTGGCTATTGAGCCGAACGCAGGGCCCATATTTTTTGAGGCATCGCCTATTGCAGGCGAAGCGCCTTTTATAAATGTACCGATAGCTTCACCAAGACCAGGGGCAGCGGCTTTGGCGGCGTCGCCATAGGCCTTACCGATTGTTGGCGCAACATCTTCAATAACTTCCTTGGCGACAGGAACGGTGCTTTGAGCGCCAAAAGCAAATATATTGCGACCAAAGGCCAATAATAATAGTTGTGCCCCTACACCAAAACCTAACAATATCAACATTACACCCCCGGCAATATATGGCGCAGCCTCACCCTGCGACATGAATTCATCAGACTTCTGTTTATTTATCTTGCTTAATTGGCTCTGCAAGGCCGTCTCTTGGTCTTTTAACGTATAGTAGTTTGCGCTAAATCCCTCCGACATAAATACTTGGGAATTTTGTCTGCTTAAGGTTGTAATTTGCGATTGTATGGGCGCAGCCAAAGCCTCATATTTTACATCAAGGTCGGTTCTATTATTAGCTTCGCTTAATTTACTAAACCCAGGATACAATAAAAAAACACCGCTAATAGTGACAGCCGTAACCATAATTGTAACCGCAACTACAATTAAACCTTTTTTAGCTTTTTGATATTTATTTTCGTTAAGAAATTGTTTTTCCATTATTAAAACCCTTCTTTTTTATAGATGTAATCATTGTATCATTTTAAATATATTTTATACATAAGCTGTTTTTAATTTTGGTTTAATGGGGCGAATGATGGGGATCGGTCACGATAAAATTCATCCTGAATTTTTCGCGACCCCGCCTCAGTTGGTGGCGACAAGTCGCCATCTAGCTTCCGGCCTTGCGAACTGCCACTGGCAGTTCTCACCCACTACTTCGTGGGTCGATCCCCAAATCAATTGCTTCAAAATAATAAAACCAGGCATTAAGCCTGATTTTAATATTTTGGGGCGAATGATGGGGATCGAACCCACTACCTTCGGAACCACAACCCGACGCTCTAACCAGATGAGCTACATTCGCCATATATTATATTGACTTTGTTATTGTAACAGATAAAAACTATTATGAAAATATGTTAATTATTGTTATAATATAAAAATACGCGGGCGTCGTATAAAGGCTAATATGTCTGCCTTCCAAGCAAACGATGAGAGTTCGATTCTCTCCGCCCGCACCAATTAAAATATCGTACCTTGAGTACGATTTTTTAATTGGCATGTGTTGAGATTTGAACTCTCATCAGCGAGCAAAGCGAACCAGATGAGAGTTCGTGAAGCGCAGTGCAACAAAATCAGTTTACTTATTTTATAAGCAAGCGGAAGTAGGAAGCATAATGACCGCCTTCTCTTCGCCCGCACCAATTAAAAACCGTATCGGCTGATACGGTTTTTTTATTTTACTACTGCTGTGCGGCTTCGGCCGCTTCGCCCTCCTCTTGTGTGACATGGACCGTGCCATGTAGATGTTGAGACGGAGCGTAGATTGAATAAACCTTCAAAGGCACGTCACCAACACTTTCAAGATTGTGCCATGTTCCAGCCGGTACGACAACAGCGTCACTGGCACTTGCCTGCCAGGTTTGTAATTGTTCGGCGCTTGGACCCATTGAAACCTTGGCTGTACCTTGTTCGATACGCAAAAATTGATCATGGGTATCATGAACTTCCAAACCGATATCACTACCAACCTCGATTGACATCAATGTAATTTGTAAATTAGCGCCAGTCCAAAGTGTTGTTCGATAATTAGTATTTTCAATTGTATCTTGCTCGATATTAGCGACCAACGGCGCTGGGCCATTATCAGTTATATTTGCCATTTTATTTTTTCTCCTTTTTATTAAAGTCTTTTACCGATAGTCCTGTTTCTTTATATATTTTGACATACCAATATCCAATCCATGAAAACAGAATAATCAGGAATGTAATCATTACCCATGGCAATAATCCAACAGCGGTATTAAGCGCAGAGTTATTCATACCATAAGACATATAAGTAAATAAAAGCCCAACTATAATAATAGTTCCAGCCATCATACTGCGAATTAAATCAAAGGCACGATCGCGGTGTTTTTTATCAAGCATGGTCAACCACATGGTTGATGGCATATTGGTATATTGAGGCTTATAGTACAAAAATATAAATAATCCAGTCATAAAAGTTTGCAACATAGGCAACAGGAACGCATACCAAAATGACTTATCGGCCCAACTGTCTGCCTGGCCAGATATACCAAAATGGACAGGAATTATAGATGGTAACTTATCCCAAAAATATAATGCTATAAGCCAACTAGTTACGGTTAATAAAATTGCGATTGAAAAATAAATTTTATACTTTAACTTCATTTTTTAAATCCCCTTTAATTTAATTATACTCCTATTCTTGACGCCAGTTCAATCTGATATAATATCAGCTATGCCCCGGTAGCTCAGTGGATAGAGCAGAGGACTTCTAAGCCTAAGGTCGTTGGTCCGATTCCAACCCGGGGTACCAAAATAAAATAGCCATCGAAAGATGGTTATTTTATTTTGGTAATCCGGATGGATCGGACCGCCTAACAACCCAAATGTTTTTTTCGCAAACAAGCGGAGGATGCTTGCAAATCTACAACCCACTAACAATATTTTTCTGCTATTATATTCATATGCCAAAGCATAAACATAAAAACCAGCGCACGTTTTTCGTCAACAAAATCATCCTAGCGGCTGCAATAATTGAACCCTTATTTACATTGCCTCAAGCTTATATAATATTCAAAAACCAAAATGCGGCCGACATATCACTAACGACTTGGATTGGTTTCAATGTACTAACCGTAATCTGGATTTGGTATTCGATCGTTAATAAAGAAAAGGTTGTATTAGTTTATCAAGGCCTATATTTCATATTTAACACTTTAGTTATTATCGGCGCTTTGATCTATGGTGGCACCTGGTTCTAAAATAGATTTAGAAACCGATCCTAATATTTGCTGAACTTGCTCTAAACTAATTTCAATCATACTACCCGGCTCGACATTGCCAGATAACATTTGTTTAGCAACAGTGTTTTCAACTGCCTTTTGTACAACTCGACGCATTGGACGAGCGCCGAGTCTTGGGTCGTAACCATGCTCGACCAGATATCCTTTGGCGTCAGGTGCAACATTAACACTAACCTTTTGCAAAGCCAAGGTTTTATTGACACTCTTAATCATCAAATCCACAACCTGTAATAACTCAGGTTTGTTAAGTGGCCTAAAAATAACAATTTCATCAAAACGATTTAAAAACTCTGGCCTAAATTGATTGCTACTAATCAGCTCATCAATAAATTGCGGTTCGTATTGAATAATATCAATCCCCCGCTCGATATGCTCGCGAATCTTATCAGCACCAGCGTTGCTGGTGGCAATTAAAATCGCATCACGAAAACTAACTTCACGATTCTTTATGTCCCTTAAAACGCCCTCATCTAATAATTGCAGTAAAGCCGACAATACATTTGGATGGGCTTTTTCTATTTCATCTAGCAGAACAACGCTAAAGGGCTGTTTCATAACCTGAGTCGTTAAACTGTTCGGATTATCCGCCCCATCAGCCACCAACCGCGCCACATCGCCAGCCTCGACATATTCATTCATATCCAGCCTAATCATTCGCCCTTCGCCACCAAAATAAACTTCAGCCAAAGATTTTGCCAACTCTGTTTTACCTACGCCCGTTGGGCCCAAGAATAAGAATGTGCCGATTGGTCGATCTTGATTGCGAACACCCGCCCTGGCGCGCCTCAAAGCGTCACTTACAACGCCGACAGCCCTAGTTTGATTAATCATGCGCCGATGGATCAGATCTTCTAGATTCAATAATTTTTTACGATCATTTTCTTCACTAGCGACGCTAATCTTTATACCAAGAGTTTTTTGAATTGACTGACGAACAGATTCAGCACTGACAACTCCATCATTATTGTAATTTGCAGCCGCCTCCATCAATTTCAAAGCCTTACCCGGCATAGATAAATCAAAAACATATCTATCGCCCAATCGATAAGCCTCGATAAGTGCCTGATACATATAAATTGCGTTATTCTGATACTCTATTAAAACTGACCTATCTTGCATAATTGCAATCGTCTCGTCTCGACTGGACGGCTCAATAACTATTTGATTTAATGCGTTGGCAACTTCGGGATGACGCATACTAATCTGTAAAAACCTTTGCTCGTCAACCGCCAATATTATACGCAACCGACTTGATTCGATAATCGGTAATATAACATTAGAAATATCAACCGAACCAATACCCTCCTCAAAGAAAAGATGAGCGTTATCCAGACATATAATCATATTTTTTGCCTTCAATGCTTCGTTTATAAGTTGAGGTATTAGCTTTTCAAGTCCACCCCTTTCAGGTGCCGCCGCAATCAATGACGAGGCATCTAAAATAAAAACTTGATTGTATTTAAGGCTACGCGGAACATTGGATTTACCATCAACCAATTTTGACGCAAAAGAGTGAACAATCCTGGTTTTTCCAACTCCCGATGGGCCGACTAAAACTACATTTTGGCGACCATTCTTATCAAAAATATTCATAATTTTATCAATCGCTTGATCATGAGATGGCAAAGTCAGCAGAGATACACTGTCAATTTTCTGACTGGCGTTTTGGCCGAATCGATTAAGTAGTGGCGTCCAACCAAAAGACCAATCTCTGGCGATACCTCCAGTTAGCTTTGGCTTACGAGTCTCTTCAACTATGGCGCGAAGGTGATTAAACCATTTTATACCGTCAACCAAATCTTCCAAACTCAATTGCAAACGGCTAATCAAGTTTTGGCTGCTTGGATTACAATTTATCAAGGCGACAATTAAAACTACAGCTGATATATTTTTACTGCCAGTAGCCTCTTGTAGATTAATGGCTTCTTGCCAAATAGCCGAAATATCCGACACATTATCAGATGATAAATCCTGCAAAAAGCTTGAACCTATTCCAAAACGAACTGCAAAAAAATGCCCACCAGGCAAATCGCTTAAAATACCAGCCAATATTTTTGGAGTTAAATTTGACGACAGGCGACCTAAAACTTCAGCCGAAATAATATCATCCATATTTTTAAAGTTATTTGAAATAGCTAAGTGTTTCAAATCTCCGTCATACCAATTAATCATCATAATTGGCCATGCAACTAGACCAAGCAAAAACCAACCAATTGGCATCTTAATAAAAATTAGGCCGACACCAGATAAAACAAATAAAATAGCAAAAGCAATTAAAATACCGCTCCAAATATCATTAAATCTAGCACTAATGCGTGCTTTTTCACTGCGCAAACTTTGATAATTTATTTTTAAATCCGCCATTAAATCTTCCAATCTAGGGCCATTAAAATCGCCCCCAATATTGGCAAAATAGGCATTAATAACCAAAATATCATAAAGGAAAACTCAAATATAACCTGTAAAAATATAACTATCGAACCAAATATAACCATAAATGAACGCGCAACTGCGCCAATTACGCGCGACAATAACCTATCAAAAAAAGCTCTAAATTTTTCAGGGAAAGATGACCCTGAAGTGTCAGCTGAAATCTGACGAAATGGGTTAAATAAAGTCCTAATCAATAGCTTGATTGAGAATAAATCAGCTGACATAACAAGACGATTTTGAGCAATTCGAATCCGATTTAAAATTCCATCCTTATACCACCAAGACAATATACCCACCAAAAACATGTCTTTATTATAACCGGTTACGCTATAATAGACCATATGCCAAAGGCCTTCGTTACTATTTTAGGTAAAACAATTAAACATGTTGCCAGATTACGCGGCGGCGGCTCTGCCTTGCCAGGATTAATAGTCGAGCGAATCGACCCAGATTTTGTCAGCCATTACCTAAAGTCATTACCATTTGGCGTTGTCGTTGTTAGTGGCACAAACGGTAAAACAACTACAACTAAGATAATTGTCGAACTACTACAAGGACAGGGGCTAAAAGTATTCACCAATCGAACTGGCAGCAATTTTAGCCGCGGGATAGCTGCTGCCCTACTTGGCGAAATTGATATAAAAGGCAACCTAAGCGCCGACATCGCCGTGCTTGAACTTGACGAAGCTCACGCTGTGCATTTTGTCGACAAAATACCACCAAAATACAGTCTAATACTAAATGTTATGCGCGACCAACTAGATAGATTTGGCGAAATAGATTATACCGCTAAACTTTTACGACATGTCGCCAACAAAACAACTGATACGGTAATATTAAATCGCGATGATGAAAAGATAGCCCAAATCGCCATGTCGCTAGACGGCCAAAAGACTAGTTTCTTTGGTGCAGACCAAAAGCTTTTAGGAATGTTTCCCGGTGATGACAACCTGCATCATAACGCATCACAAAAAAATAATAATATAAAAGCCACCGTCGTCCTAAAAAAAGTTGAGCCAAAGAGCGCTTCGTTTGTTATAAATAACCAAAAAGTAGAGACTAATTTGATGTTAACCGGCGTTTATAATGCCCTGAATGCAGCAGCCGCGCTGACTACTGTAATGACAATATTAGGCAACAAAACCAACCAAACAAGGTTAATTAAAGATTTATCAAAAATCGAACCAGCTTTCGGTCGTGGCGAAAGGCTAGTCCTAAACGGCCATCCAATTGATTTAGTTTTAGTTAAAAACCCATCAGGATTTAGGCTAGGGCTAAAATCATTCAGCCCATATAAATATGCCACTATGATAGCAATTAACGACGAATACGCTGATGGCCGAGATATGTCATGGTTATGGGATGTAGATTTTTCCAGCCTGAACAACACAGGAGTAGCTGAAATTTCCGGAACTCGCGCATATGATATGGCCTTACGACTAAATTATGACGACGTACCGTTTAAAAATGTTGATCCAGATCTGAAAAAAGCCTTAAATAACTTTATAAAAAAATATCCAAAAAGCTCAAAACGAATTTATTGCACCTATACTGCAATGATTACGATTCGAAAATCTCTATCTCGAATAACTAATGCGAAGGCAATACGATGAAAGAAAAAATTATTAAGATTTTACATTTATACTCACACGATATGAATATTTACGGCGATCGTGGTAATATATTGGTCTTGCAAAAACGACTCGAACGATATGGCTATAAGCCAGAAATCATAGAGTATAATCCAGGCGATAAATTTCCAATAGAAGCGGATATCATCGTTGGTGGTGGCGGACAAGACAGCGGCCAAAATAAAATCCAAAAAGATTTGCTGAAAATTGGGCCAAAATTACAGAAATTAGCCGATAGTGGCACGCCAATGTTAGTTATTTGCGGACTGTACCAATTGTTTGGAAAATTCTTCAAAACAGCAGAAGGCGAAAAAATCGAAGGCATTGACATACTAGATATTGAAACCTATGGCAAACCCGAGAGATTAATCGGCAACATAATCACCAACAGCGAAGACTTTGGCTATATTATTGGCTACGAAAACCACAGCGGCCAGACTTTCTTGGGCAAAGGTGTAATTCCACTGGGGCAAGTCAGATTAGGTGCTGGCAATAATATGGTCGAAGGAACCGAAGGTGCTAGATATAGTAATGTAATCGGGACTTATTTGCACGGTTCATTGTTGCCTAAAAATCCTAAAATAGCCGACTTTTTAATCGAACAAGCCGTAATAAAAAAATATGGCAAATTTGATAAAAAACAAATTGACGATAGTTTAACCGAATTAGCTCGCAAAAGCGCAATCAAACGACCAAGATAAATTAATTTGAAACTTTATACTGAATAGCCTTGTAGGACGGCTTGCCGTTAATTGTATCGTGAGTTTCAATTGTTTGAACAACCTGCCAGTCCGAATATGGTGCACTAAAATCACCACCTCTTGGCAAGCCCATATACCAGACAATTGGATGGTCGTTAGTGAATTGTTTTATGTTTTTGATTTTTGACCGGTCGTTATATTTCAACATATCAAGCGAGCCAAAACCATATGAAGTATTAGCATCTATAAAATAAACTGGATGCTGGTCGGTACTGTAAAATGAAGCTTCATAGAACAACCACGGCGAGTCAGCGATTATTGGTTGGCCAACCTCAGACTTGGCCACTACTTCATTAAAAATATCCTTGGTATTATTAGAAGCATTTGAGGTTTTACTGTAATTACCGTAATACCAAACGTTGCCGACACCAACCATCATAAAAAAGGCCACTAAGACTATTGCCAAAATCCGCCATTTTGATTTTATAAAATCAGACCCAAGTGATAAAGTTACGCCAATAAAAATTGCGATAAAAAGTACCGAAGGCACAAGATAACGATCAACAAACATCGATCGAAGTGGCGGCATCGAAAGAAGAAATATAATAATCGACGGCACAAACGCTAATGCCATAATTAATCTATAACTTTGTTTTTGTTTATCATTTTGTGATTTATAAATTTTTGAAGACAACCAAGATAATAAAGCAATAATGCCAACCAAGCATAAAGCAAACCAGCCATTAACCTGACTGACATCCTGATAGTAAATAGTATTGGTCAAGAAATTGATCAATGTGTCGGGAGTTACAGCTGGTATCCAAAAACCAAAATATTGAACAACCTGTGATTGAATGAGGAACACCGGTATCCAAGCCGCGTATACACAAATTGCAGTCACATAAGCCATTATCCATTGTTTCGAGAAGAACTCTTTTATAAATTTACCCTTACGGGAAATGCGACGCACATTATCGGCTCTCCAAATCCAATGCGCAATCCAAACAATTGCCGAAAAATAATGCGTCCACATACCAAGCGCAACCAAAATTCCGTATATAGCCCATGGTAGCTTTTTCTTTGATTCCAACGCAATAACCAAAACATAAGTCGCGGCTAGGGCGATTGCAGCCACTAATGTATACATACGCATTTCTTGAGCGTAACGAACCAGCATTGGCGATAACGACATGAATATTAAACTAATCCGAGCCGCATTTTTGTTAAATAATTTGTTTGTTAACAAATATCCAAAGATTATAGCAATTCCGCCAAAAAATACACTCATAGACCGAAGTGCTAGCTCAGTATTCCCAAACATCATACCCCAACATTTTAATAGCCAATAATAAAGAGGCGGATGAACGTCAGTGCCGGTATATCTGGCAATCTCCCAAAAATTAAAGCGAATCATATAAGCACCAAAAGCCTCATCAAACCAGATTGATGATTTTGTAATTGTCCAAAGCGATATACCAACAAAAACCGATAAGCCAATTACCAGCAACGCCCAATCCTTAATCTCTAAACCAAATATATTTCTTTTTTTCAATAAAAATTTATTAAACATAGTTATTTAATACTATACCACTATTTAGGGCTAGAAATCATCTCTTAAGTGCGGTATAATTCATCAAGTAAACACCATCGGGGTGTGGCGCAGTTGATAGCGCGCGCGGTTTGGGACCGTGAGGTCGAAGGTTTGAGTCCTTTCACCCCGACCAAATAAAAAATACCATTCGGCTGAATGGTATTTTTTATTTGGACCTTGGGTTTAAATACCTCAAACCTTCGACCCAAATTTTGCCCCAGCAAAATTTGTAGGTCGAAGTTTGGCGCAGCGCAGTGAAATAAAAATGTGTTTACATATTTTTATGAGCAAGCGTAGGAGACGAGCAAAGCAAGGCAATGTCATTACCTTATTTTATGATATCCTAAATATATGATTTTATTCATCTGGGACTTCCATGGTGTGCTTGAAAAAGGCAACGAAAATGCCGTTATTGAGATATCCAACCAAGTCCTTAAGGACTCTGGCTTTAATGAAAGATTCACCAAAAAGGACAACGAAAGATTTTACGGTTTAAAATGGTATCAGTATTTTGAAAAGCTACTACCAAATTTAACAAAGGAAAAATGCATTGAATTGCAAGCCGCCTGCTTTCGGTATGCTGAAAATGATTTAGGGATATTAGCTAAACACATCAAGCCAAATAATCATGTAATTGAAGTACTCTCAAAAATTTCTAAATCCGGAAGCCAACAAATTGTAGTTTCTAACACCAGACAAAATGACTTGATTTGGTTTTTAGGCGCTATCGGTGTAAATGATTTTTTTAAACAAGATGAAATAATTGGCGTTAACGCACATCAAAATCATAATTCTAAATTAGATGCTGTAAAATACTTTTTGAAATACAAAAACTTTGAAAAAATCGTAGTGGTTGGTGATTTTGAAAGCGACCTAGCCTTTGGTCGCGAAATCGGCGCCATTAACTACTTCTACAAACACCCCCATCGCAAACACGAACCAACTCAAAAAGCCGACCATATCACAAACGATTTGCGCGATGTATTAAAAGAACTAGATTAATCAAAAGCCTTAAAAAATCCTACTAGCCAGCCTCTTCATAGGCAATATACCTAATATATACAAAACCCCAATCAAAACGCCGACAGAGGCTTCATTTAAAGCTAGTGGCGCGAAATGGAATAAATCTCTCAAGAAAGGCACGCAAAGCACTAATGCCAAAGATATTGACGTCATTAGCAATATCAATAACATCGCCTTATTTTCAAAATGGATTATGTCCGCAATCGCCTGCTTGCCAGCTATGCCAAACACAAGGAACAGGTTTGAGACCACCAAAATCAAAAATGTCATACTGCGAGACTTATCTTCACTCCAGCCCATATCAAGCAATATTTTAAAGGACGCAACTACAATCACCGCCACAACCAAGCCCTGCAACAAACTACCCATTATCATCTTTTTATTAAAAATTGGCGCCGATAGCTTACGAGGTGGGCGGCTCATAATACCCTTACCTTCTTTTTCGTTCTCGAATATAATCGTGCAGCTTGGATCAATCACAAACTCCAAAAATACAATGTGTGCCGGAATCAAAACTATCGGCCACTTAAATATAACCGGCAAAAGTGACAATAGGGCAATTGGAATATGGACAGAAATAATATAAGACATAGCTTTTTGCAAATTATCATAAATTCGACGACCGATTTTTACGCCGTGCACAATAGAGGCAAAATTATCATCCAGCAAGACTATACTGGCGGCCTCCCTGGCCACATCCGTACCATTTTTACCCATAGCGATACCTACGTGCGCCGCCTTAAGCGCCGGCGCATCATTAACACCATCACCAGTCATAGACACAATATCGCCGTTAGCTTTTAGAGCTTTGATTATCGTTAGTTTATTAGCCGGCCTGACACGACTGAAAACAGATATATTTTTAATTGATTCAGCTCTTTCGGATTCACTTAATTTTTCAAACTCTTCGCCAGTTATTGCATTATGCCAATCTAGTCCGATGTTCTTAGCAACTCTTACCGCAGTCTCTGGATAGTCACCGGTCAACATAATAACTCTAATACCGGCTTCTTTGCACATCCTAATCGCCGGCACCACTTCAGGCCTTACTGGGTCAACCAAGCCAACAAGTCCAAGAAACTCAAACTTAAAATCATGGCGGTCAGCAGGAATATCGGCCCTAATCTTTCCCTTGGCTACCGCAATCACCCGAAGCCCCTTACTTGCTAATTTTTTAACATCTTTTTCAAACCTAGTTTTTTTATCATCATCAAGATGACATAAATTAAAAACAGTCTCTGGGGCGCCCTTTAAAGCAACCGCTTTTACTATACCACCATCACCCCAAACATAAACAACCGAAAGCGAACTATCTTCTAACGGATATTCTTTTATAATTTGCTGATTTTTGTAAATATCATCAATATCACGAAAAACTTTCTTGCCGGCAATAATAAACGCTTCTTCCATCGGATCAAATGGATCTTTTTGAGACGCCAAAACGCCATATTCTACGACATCAGCCGCATAGTCAAAATCATCAATATGAGCATTACCGTCAGCATCAATAATACTTTCAATCTGCATTTTATTTTCAGTTAGGGTGCCGGTTTTATCAACACAAAGAACATTTGCGCTGCCAAGTGTTTCGATTGTATGCGATCGACGCGCTAATATATTATTTTTTGCAAGCCGCCAAGCCCCAAGCGTCAGAAATATAGTCAAGACAACCGGAAATTCTTCTGGCAGTATGGCGATAGCAAGTGTCAAGCCAGCCAAAAAGCCCCTGGTCAAGTCACCGCTACCAAGCCAATAAACAGCCGTTAAAATTAGTGACGCCGAAGCCGCCAAAACAGCAACAAATTTTACGACCTTATTAACTTCTTTCTGCAATAAAGTCTTTTCGGTCTCAATTGAATTAAGCGACTTACCTATTTCACCTATCTCGGTGTCAATACCTATACCAACCACTTCAGCCGTCGCGTGCCCCTTAACTGCCAAAGTGCCAGAAAAAACAAAATTACCATTGTTATCTTTTGTACTTCGAGTATGCTTCATTACTGGAGCCGATTCGCCAGTAAGTAACGACTCGTCAACCTCTAAATTATCAACTGATAATAATTTAGCATCAGCCGAAATTCTGCTGCCTTCGGATAAAAATATAATATCCCCAACGACAACTTCGCGACTAGGAATAGTTAATCTAGCCCCATCGCGCATAACAACCGACGTTGGGTTAGACAGACTCCTAAGAGCAGCTAAAGACTTTTCGGTTTTTAATTCTTGATAAATCTCTATTCCGATAATTCCAACAAATGAAGTCAAAAGCAGCAAAGCTTCATTTTTGTCACCAAGAAAAAAATAAATAACGACCGTTACGATTAACAAAAAGATTATAGGCTCGGTTAATAACCCAATAACAAACTTCAAGAAATTTTTTTTATGTTTATCTGGAAGCTCGTTAAAACCAAACTTATCTTGCCTTATTTTTACTTCTTTTTCAGAAAGACCGCGCATTTGATTAGTATTCATTTATACATTTTAACACTAATAAACCCACAAAAAATATTATATTAATTTTAGATATTAAAAGTTAAAACTATTTAGCAAATTCAATCGCTCTAGTTTCACGAATCACATTGACCTTGATTGTGCCTGGATACTGCATTGTGCTTTCAATCTTGACGGCGATGTCACGCGCTAGTTTTATAGCCGATAAATCATCAATTGCCTTAGGGCTAACGATAACGCGAACTTCACGGCCAGCACTAATCGCATAGGCTTTGTCGATACCATTAAAGCCAAGCGCAATATTCTCAAGATCGCGCATTCTTTCGGCAAAGTTTTCCGAACTAATATTGCGAGCTCCAGGACGAGTTGTCGACAAACCGTCACAAATACGAACTATCAATGCTTCAGGTGTTGTAGCTTCTACATCATCATGGTGAGCTTCGATAGCATGGGCCACATCTTCGGTCATGCCATATTTACGAGCCAATTCACCAGCAATGTGATGGTGCTTACCTTCCATCTTGTGGGTTACAGCTTTGCCTATATCATGAAGCAATGTGGCGGTCTTAGTAACGCGAACATCGGCACCGATTTCTTCGGCAATTAGTCCAGCCATATGGGCCATCTCGACACTGTGCATTAAAACATTTTGACCATAGCTAGTGCGATATTTTAATTCACCAAGCAGTCGCAAAATCTCTTTTGGAATACCAACAATACCAAGTTCGCGAGCCGCATCTTCACCGGCACGATTTACTTCCTTATTAATTTCAACTTCAGCTTTGGCAACAACTTCTTCAATTCGGCCTGGATGGATACGGCCATCTTTCATTAATAATTCCAAGCTCATTCGAGCAATTTGGCGACGGACTGGGTCAAACGAACTCAGCACAATCATACCTGGCGTATCATCAACCAAAATGTCAACACCAGTGGCTCGTTGCAAGGATTGAATATTACGACCTTCTTTACCAATAATGCGACCTTTCATCTCTTCGTCAACTAATTTAATTGCCGTAACAGTACGTTCGGCAGTGACTTCAGATGACATTCGCTCCATGGCCGTAACTAGAATCGTTTGAGCAATTTCTTCAGCATCCTCTTTGGCGTCATTTTGCAGTTTATTAACAAGACCAACCATATCTTGCTTAATATCACGCTCAGTCATTTCTAGTAACTTATCGGCCGCTTCTTTTTTACTGAGTTTAGCAATTTTTTCTAACTTATCCTGTTGCTTGGTGCGAATATCACGAATTTCATTTTTCAAGCTTTCAACATCACGTTCTTGAGCGCGTAGTTTTTCAGATCGTTTATCTAAATCATCAAGTTTTTTATCAAGCGATGTTTCACGCTCAACCAAACGAGTCTCGACACGTTTCCACTCTTTGCGTCGTTCATTTTCCATCTCGACGATTTCGTCTTTAGCCTTTAATATAATATCTCCGGCTTTAGTTTTGGCATTTGCGACCTCTTTGTCGGCTTTAGCCTTACCTGTAGCTTGCCTTTGCTTTTCATACACGATTGTTCCGCCAATTCCAGCAAAAGCCGCAACTATAGCGATAATAATCTCTATCATATTTGTCCTTTCCTCGCCGAAATCCTGGTGTTTTTATTTATTATTAAATTATTATCAAAAATCAGTAATGTTCAGCGTTAGTTTCAAAAATTATTCAAAGTCTTAAAATAGACTAACTATATAATACCTTTTTTTCAATGCTGCTTGCAAGTTATTTATTTTCTGGCCTGAGTAATGCGGGCTTCACTGCCATAAAAAGGAAGAACTATTTTGTCATTAGCGCCAGATTTTAATTCAGAAACAGCTTCATCTTGCCAATTGTCACCAAGACAACCGACAATTGGGATATTACTAGCATCGGCAATTGTATTCATAACTGTAATACCAATCCTTAAACCCGTAAAACTACCAGGGCCTTTATAAATTCCAATCCCAGAGATGTCAGACCAAGTTTTATTGTCAGCCTCTAATTTTTCTTTCAGAAAAGATAATAACCCTTTTGCCAGTGACCTATCAGACTGCCATTGATAATTATTTTTTTGATCACCGTTAATAACAGTCAAATAACATATTGGTGAGCTGGTATCTAAAAGTAAAATCATAAATTTAACCCGTCTAAGACTTTCTGACTTTTTAGACCACCGGCAATGATTTCAAGCTGCCTTGAGTTTTCGGTTAATGGATTGATTTTTATAGATAACCTATCAACCGGCAAAACTCCAGCAACCAGTCCAGCCCACTCAATAATCGTAATTATCCCATTATCTGACATAGTCTCGTTTAATTCATCCTGCATCAAGCCAACATCATCAAGCCTGTAAAAATCATAGTGCGCTAATTTTAGATTATCTCGACAGTCGTAAACACGACTAATCGTAAAACTTGGACTTTGAACATAATCCGACACACCAAGGCCAACAGCAATCCCCTTGGTTAAAGTTGTCTTTCCAGAACCGACATCACCGATTAGTTCGACGACCTCGCCACCAGACAATAACAAGCCGAGCTTGTTGCCAAAAAGCTTCATTTCATTTTCATCAATTATATTTAAAAACATTTCATTTATTATAACACCTGGTGTTTTTTTAATCTGTAGATTACAATAGAACGTAAGCATTATGCGCATCTCAGACACAACAATCGAAAAAATCTTAACCAGTAGTGGTCTTATCGCCGCGGAGCAAATTGATGCTCTAAAGCAAGAGGCTATTGATTTAAAATCGTCAATTCAAGAAGTTGTTTTGAAAAAAAAGATAACCGATGAAACAACTTTGACAAAAGCCTTTGCACAGTATCTACAGATACCATATATTGAATTAACTCCGCGCGAAATACCAGTTGACGTTCTAAATAAAATACCAGAGCAAGTCGCCAGACAATACCGGGCCGTCCTTTTCAAAATCGACCCAGATGGTACAAACCATCTTGCTATGGATGATCCAGATGATATTCAGGCCGTAAATTTTCTAGAAAAAGAAATTGGCGCCAATACAAAAATATATATTGCCACTAGTCAAAATATAGTAGCAGCCCTAGAGGCTTACCATAGCAACGTTAACGATGAACTAGATAAAGTTATGGATATAGCTATCCAGCCTGATAATTCTCAAAATGAAAAAGTATCAACTGCTGATATTGATGAAAAATCCCCAATCGCCAAAACTGTAAATATTTTACTGGAATATGCCATCAGATCAAATACTAGTGATATCCATATCGAACCTCGTGAAAACTTTGTCCAAATAAGATATCGCATCGACGGCATATTAAAAGAGGTAAATAGACTGCCCAAGAATGTGCTAAGCGCATTAATTAGTCGTATAAAAATCTTAAGTAATTTGAAAATTGACGAACATCGAATACCTCAAGATGGTCGTTTTAAAATCAATGTTGCCGGCAAGCAATATGCCTTGCGCGTCAGCACTTTGCCCGTCGCTGATGGCGAAAAGCTGGTTATGCGTATTTTAGACGAATCTAACCAGGCGGTTAGGCTAGAATCTTTAGGTCCATGGGGACAACCACTCAAGCTCCTAAAAGAAGCTATAACTAGCCCAAATGGAATGGTCTTAGTTACTGGCCCTACCGGCAGCGGTAAATCTACAAGTTTATTTAGCATATTATCAAGCCTTAACACTCCAAGCGTAAATATATCAACCATCGAAGACCCAGTTGAATATCGAATACCCGGCGTTAACCAAACCCAAACTAACGATAAAGCTGGTATGACATTTGCGAACGGCCTACGTTCACTACTGCGTCAAGATCCAAACATAATAATGGTTGGAGAGGTTCGAGACAGCGAAACAGCCGATTTAAGCGTCCAGGCCGCTCTAACTGGCCACCTAGTATTCTCCACACTACACACCAATGATGCCGCAACCTGTTTGCCTCGATTGCTTGACATGGGGATTGAGCCATTTCTAATTGCCAGCACTATACGGGTAGTAGTTGGGCAAAGGCTAGTAAGGTGCCTAAACAAAAAAACCCGAAAATTATATCAGCCAACTGAACAAGAAAAGCAAATGATAGTGAAATTATTCAAGTTAAAGCCTGGGCAGAATTTTAGCTATATCCACGAACTAGAAAAACAAGCCGCAGCTGAAGGTATTGGTGGCGATACACCTTTAGGCACAGATGAGAATGGTATAAAAAACCTATGGTTGGCTGATAAAGACGACAATATAAACGGAGCAACCGCTGGCTACCTTAGCCGAGTCGGTATTTATGAAGTTTTACATAATTCAGTAAATATCCAAAAATTAATCATGAACAACGCCACTAGCAACCAAATACAGGAGCAAGCGGTAGCTGAGGGTATGATAACAATGCAAGCTGATGGACTAATAAAGGCCCTCCGAGGCGAAACTACTATTGAAGAGATTATAAGGGCAACCAAGGAATAAATATTATGCCAAAATTCTCATATGTATCAATAAATCAGAAAGGCGAACCGGTCAATGGCATCATTGAACAACCCGATCGCAACAGCGTAATCCAAGAATTAGCCAGACAAGGCTTACGACCTGTTAGTATTAAAGAGTCAAAAAAGATTTCATTCGGCATACAGATGGATAATTTATTTTCGGTTGGAAAAGTAAAGTCTGATCATCTGACCATGTTTACCCGCCAATTAAGCGCCATGGTCGGTGCCGGAGTTCCACTTTTACGAGCTTTAACTGCCCTGTCTGACCACATAACCGAAAGCCCTAATCTAAAAAAAATAATAAAAAATATAATTACCGATATCGAAGCTGGCGCCACGCTTGGTGATGCCATGGGAAAATACCCAAATGTATTTAATGATATTTATGTGAATATGGTTAGAGCTGGCGAGGCAGCTGGTATTATGGAGGAGATTCTAAAACGCCTAGCCTTGCAACAAGAAAAAAGCATGGCAATTAAGAAAAAAATTAAAAGTGCCATGATATATCCGATGGTGTTGCTTTCCATAACCGTCCTAGCATTTTTTGGACTAATGATATTTATTGTTCCGCAACTAGGAACGGTCATGACAGACCTCGGCGGACCAGATGCCAAATTACCAGAAATAACCATATTCATGCTAGAAACAAGTAAGTTTATAATCAATTATTGGTATTTTGTAATAATCGGCCTAGCCGCATTAATTTATGGCATTATGGTCTATTCAAAAACCGCATTTGGCAGACACCAGCTACACTACATAATTCTAAAAACGCCGATCCTTAAGGTCATTGTTATAAAAGTCATAACAGCTCGTTTTGCTAGAACTTTTTCTGCTCTTATTGAGGCTGGTGTGGCCGTTCTAGAGGCCCTAGCCGTAACATCTAGAGCTGTTGGAAATGTTATTTATGAAGACGCTTTAATGAAGGCTGAAGAGGAAGTTAAAAATGGCAAATCATTATCATCAATCATAGAGGCCAACCCAATTTTCCCGCCAATAGTATCTCAGATGCTTTCAGTCGGTGAAGAAACCGGCCAGACCGACAAAATCTTAGTCAAAGTCGCTGAATTTTACGAAGAAGAAGTTGACACCGCGATTCAAGGATTAAGTTCAATCATCGAGCCCATCATGATAGTCATAATGGGCGGCATGGTCGGGCTTATTGCCGCTAGTGTTATGTTGCCGATTGCAGGCCTTGCTCAAAGCGTTAAATAAGCCTAAAACCAAACGTGCTCGTGCTATAATAAGTGTTAGAATTACTAGTGGGCACCATGACGAGATTATTTTATAAAGACAAACCAATTATAGGCCTTGACGTCAGCAGTACTGGTATCAAGATTATGGCGATTGACACAAAAAAGTGGCTAGTTATTGGCTATGGTTCACTAGATTTAGACCCAGCAAAAATGAAAGAATCTTTAGAAGGCACCAGTAACTTCCTAGCCGAGAATATAAAGGATTTACTAAAAAATTCTATCGTTGGAGAATTACCGAGCAATAGTGTAGCGATAGCAATACCGACAGCCCGTAGCTATTCAAGAACATTTAATCTACCAATTAGCGTCGAAAAGTCACTAAAAGATGCCGTAACTCTAGAAGCTGATCAATATATACCTATACCGACATCAACACTTTATTTAGATTACGAAATAATCGAAAGAGGCGCAAAAGAAATAACAGTTCTAATGAGCGCTATACCAAGAGTTATTGTAGATAAGTGCACCAAGGCGGCAGAAGAAGCCGGGCTTGAGGTTGTCTTTATAGAGCCAAGCATTATATCCGTATCGAGATTATTAACTAAAACCGAAGAAGGTAATTTACCAACCGTAATTGTCGATATCGGCCCAGAAAATACCGACATAGCCGTAGTTGATAACTCTCGAATACGCGTTACTAGCGGCATATCAGTTGGTGGTAATACATTAACTTTAGATATCGCCAGAAAGCTCGGTATAACAGTCGAAAATGCTCACCAACTTAAAGTTTTTAACGGACTAAGCGCTAGCCCAAGACAAGAAAAAATCAAAAAAGCCACAGAAGAAACGCTAAAAAAACTTCTAACCGAAACCAGAAAAGTTATCAGATATTACAATGAACGAATCAGCGATGATCGCAAGCTAGAACAACTTCTGGTTGTCGGAAGCGGTAGTAATATGCCAGGTATAGGTGAGTTTTTTACCGATAGCCTAGTCATGCCAGCAAGAGTCGCTAGCCCTTGGCAAAAACTTGATTTTGGTAAATTACCCGAACCAGCCCGCCAACTTAAACCTAGGTATATAACTGTGGCAGGACTAGCTATTGTACCGCCAAAGGAAATATCTAATGATTAATCTGTTGCCAGATAAAGATAAAGATAATATTGATGCCGCCAGAATAAATGTGGTGCTGGTAAAATTAATTATATTTCTTAGCATAGCTATTATCTTTTTGGCTATATTCTGCGCCTCAACATATCTATCGCTTAACTCAAAAAAACAAGCAGACGAAAATAGTATAAAAACTGGCGAAACAAGCAGCAGCACTGACGATATAGGCACAGTCATAGCCAACACCCAGACTATTTTTAGCCGTCAGTTATCTTACAGTAAGTTAATTATGGATATAGGAGCAAGCTTTCCTAACGGCGCCAGTATGAGCGTACTGGCATTAAACCAAGACATATTGAATCAGCCATTTGAAGTTGAAATAAAGTCAAATTCAAATATGATGATACCGATGATAACCAATAACCTAATAGTCCGAAACTTACTTACAATAAACAGCAACCCAGACAAAATCACCCAAACAGCCGATCAATCTGGCTATATTGTTCGGTATAAATTACAAATAAGGAAAACCGACATATGAAAAGTGAAGAAATAAAGCCTAAATTTTTAAGAAACATGTTGCTTGTAATAATTTTTATACTATTAGCGGTTAGTGGTTTTGGATTCTATCGAGCCCAAGATATGATAAGTCAGCTTGTAATCGAAGCTAATTCGGTAGCTAGCCAAAAAGCCGACCTTGTCACAAACAGCCCCGAGATATCTTCAATTAGCGATGCCGAAACAAAAAAACTGGCCGACAAAGCTAGTAGTTTAATTTATAACGCTGCCACTTTACAGAGTTCGATAAAAAATGACCTAAATAGTTATGCTGCCAGCGCCGGCATTGATATAACCGACATAAGCGTACAAAATAACACATTAACTTCAATCTACAAAAATGGCGCTGTAAAGTCAGAAAAAGTAATTGTCACCCTTGGCAGCCCATTGCGTTTTACTAGTCTAATGAAGTTTTTAAAATCAGTCGAAACTAACGCTCCAAAGATACAAATAACCAGTCTGGAGCTAAACAATACTAACGCCAATATAGGCGACGTAGCCGTAAGACCAATAACTATGGAGGTTTATGTAAAATAATTATGTGGCTGCACTCATTTAAAAATATATTCTTAAAATTTAATACTATCATTTTTTTAGTTGTGATAATCGGGCTTTTGGCTTTTTGCGTCATATCAATCAATCAAACTTTAAGCCAAACAGCTAGCAGCAACATTAACAGTGTCGAAATAAGCCCAAATCAAACATCATTTGACGCATCTACAAAGTCAAAACTTTCAGCATTAAAGCCCAGCACCGAGAACCAAAACGATATTCAATTACCATCAGGCAGAATCAATCCTTTCTGGAATTTTACAGAATAATTGGCAGTAATGATTAAAAATGCTTATACTATAAATATATGTTATTAATCGGAGCAAGATTAATCGGAATGCCAATAATGGGCCTACAAACTGGCACTAGACTTGCCATAACCAAGACTCCTATTATCGATCCTTCCAACTTAAAAATCGTGGCATATGAGATTGAAGGTCCACTACTAACTGATAATCCATCTTTTTTAAGGATTGCCGATATACGCGAAATCAGCAATATAGGAATGATCATAGATAGTAGCGATGAATTTATAGGTCTTGATGATGTAATTAAAATTAAGGCAATTTATAATCTAGGCTTTGAACTGGTTGGTCTAAATGTAATCGACGAGAAAAAGAATAAATTAGGTAAAGTCGAAAGTTATAATATCGACTCTGATAGTTTTATCATCCAACAATTAAATATTGCTCAAGGATTAATAAAAAGCTTATCTGACGCTGGCCTATTAATACACCGCTCTCAGATTGTCGAGATAAATGACCGTGAAATAATCGTAAAATCAGCTGCCAAAAAATTAGAGCCAATGGTTAAACCAGGCAAACTTAGCTACATGAATCCATTCAGATCAACCGAAACTGTAAATAATCGCGACAATTAAAAATCTTCATTAATTGATAGCGCTTGTTTTATATCATCATAATTAAAGCCCAATCTAGCCAAATATGATACAAACTTTTTATCGTCCTGATAATGTGATCGTTTTTTTATTATAATTTTCTGCAATTCAGTTTTATCATCACGCTCGGTTTTATCTAAAACCTGATTAATGATTGACGAATTTATACCCTTTGAAAAAAGCTCACTTTTTAATTTTTTAAAGCTTACACCCTTAGCAACACACCTATTTTCAGCCCAATATTTTGCAAACTTTTCATCGTCTATATAACCTTTTTCAACCAGCCTATCAAAAACCCTAGTTGTTATCTCAAAAGATACCCCCGGTTGCAGCTCGCCCAATTTATTTTTAAACGGCCTGGTTTTGCGATACAAATAATCTTTTACCTCTTTGGCGCTGTGTAGGCGCATCAGGCAATATTCTAAGGCTCGCCCATACAACTTACCAAATTGGCTTTCTTGCTCTAATACCAATAACTCGGCCTCATCAAATTCACCACCAATCTTAATACCTAAATCGACCAATTGAAAAATATCCAAGCTAAACCTGTATTTGCCGTCAACTGATATATTAACCCTATTATTATCTTTAATTTGGGGCGATATGCTCGTTATTTTCATCTAATATATTACAAAGCTTCTTCGACTACCTTGTCACGAACTTTCTTGTCAATCTCATCCAAGATTTCAGGATTCTTTTTTAGATATTCTTTTGTAGCTTCACGGCCTTGACCAATCTTGGCCTCATTATAATCAAACCAAGCGCCAGATTTACCTACAATATTATGTAAAACCGCCAAATCCAAGACATCACCTGTGCGACTAATGCCTTCGCCATACATTATGTCAAATTCTGCAACCCTAAATGGTGGAGCAATTTTATTTTTAACAACCTTAACCTTAGTTCTGTTACCGACAATATCCTCACCGGATTTTATTTGACCAGTCCTTCTAATATCTACGCGAATTGAAGCATAAAACTTCAAAGCGTTACCGCCAGTTGTAGTTTCAGGGTTACCAAACATAACGCCAATCTTCATACGAATCTGATTAATAAATATAACCGTGGTGTGTGATTTATTAATAATACCAGTTAGCTTACGCAAAGCCTGACTCATCAATCTAGCCTGCAGCCCCATGTGGCTATCACCCATATCGCCATCAATTTCAGCCTGCGGAACAAGTGCCGCAACCGAGTCAACAACCACAATATCAACAGCGTTTGATCTAACTAGTGTTTCGCAAATTTCCAATGCTTGCTCGCCATTATCTGGCTGAGAAACAAGTAAATTATCGACATCTACGCCTAATTTTTTAGCATAGGCTGGATCAAGAGCATGCTCGGCATCAATAAAAGCCGCTGCACCGCCATGTTTTTGAATCTCGGCAATTGCATGAAGCGCTAAAGTAGTTTTACCAGACGATTCTGGCCCAAAAATTTCCAAAATCCTACCCTTTGGAAAGCCACCTCCTAGCGCCAAGTCAATCGACAATGAGCCGCTACTAAACAACTCAACATCTACAGTCTTTGTATCGCCTAACCTACGTATAGCCCCATCACCAAATTGTTTATTTATCTGTTCTTGCGCCAAACCTAGCGCTTTTAGTTTACCCTCAGATGCAACCGACTTTTCAGCCATTTCAGGTTTAGGTGATTTTTTTGCTGACATATAACCCCTCTCTCTTAAATCTATTCTAATTATACTTTGATACTACAATACAAGCAAATAAGAGCTTGCCATATCAACGATTATGAAACCAATCATTTTCAAGGTCCGACCTTAGAAATAGACATTCATTTCATAGGCCACAATCTATAATCTTTACACTAACCCGTGTATAATGGAAACAATATGAAAAAACAGTCCAAAGGCTTTACGGTTATTGAAATATCATTTATTGCTGTGTTACTTGGCACAGCCAGTGTGTTATTTTTTATTCAAAAAAATGATCTATCAGTGATATCTCGAGACGATAAAAGAAAAACATCCATTAATGCTATGTATTACAGCTTGGAAGAGGTTTTTTATGCCACAAACAAATATTATCCGCAAACAATTAGCAGTGATAATCTAAAATCAGTCGATCCTGACTTATTTATCGACAGTAACGGCGTAAAAATCGGTGAGACTGGCAGTCTTTATACATACGAACCAACTAATTGCGTTGACCAAAAATGCAAAAGTTATACTTTAAAATCCAGTCTTGAAAACGAAGCAGATTTTGCAAAAACTAGCCGAAATAACTAACAATCTCTTTGACAGTTTTTGTAATTTTCAATTGCGTTATCTATTATCTCGACATACCTTTTTGGATTAGCCACATAGGTAAATTTATATTCAGTTTCGTCACCCTCAGTACTTAACCGTATCACACCGTAATTAAATAACTGTTGTACGATTCCAGTTTGAGAGTAACTAGTATCTTTGATATTGCCTAGATTTATAATATGCTCACTATTAGAAAAAAGACCGGTTTGAACTTGCTGAACAATACTGTCGTTCGTAAGAAAGAATTTATTACTAGCATAGACATAATAAATCACATATTCGGCAGTCATCACAAAAACCGTAAATAATATAACTGTCCAAAAAACTGCCGACTGATCAATCACCGGGCTAGTAACTTGGAATATTCTAAGTACGATATCATAGTTAAATAAAGCGACAAACGACAAAGATATCAACAAAACCCCAACAGCAACAGGCGCCAACATACCAATTAGATGTCGCCTGACTGATGTTATAACATAATCGCCTTCGCTTAAGTTAAGTTCCGGAAAAACTTTCTTGGATTTCATATGCTTTATTTTATCGGCATCACTTATGACTACTTTTTCTGGTCGATTATCATTATGCAAATTTTCAGCAACTGGCGGATGAGCATATAAAGGCTGGCCATTCGTATCATAGGCGACTGGTTGGCTGTAATCTACTGGCTTGTCTAACTCGTCCATGGTTATATTATACCAAAATCTGCTGACTTTCGTCTTTTTGGTAATTTTTACCTAGATGTTTATAAGCTTTAGCGGTGACTCGGCGTCCCCTTGGCGTCCGCTCGATAAAGCCAATTTGCAATAAATATGGTTCATAAAAATCTTCAATCGTAGTCGCCTCATCACCAGTCAGCGCTGCAATGGTATTCAGACCAACCGGATTAATACCATAGTTATTAATAATACTAACCAGCAAATTTCGATCTCCCGGATCCAGTCCTAGCTCATCGATTTCTAATAATTCCAAGGCTAATTTGGCAGTTTTTTCATCAATAATTCCATCACCATTAACATCGGCATAGTCACGAACTCGTTTCAACAACCGATTAGCAATTCTCGGAGTCAATCTGGCCCTAGTCGAAAGCATCGCAGACGCGCTATCACTAATTTTACTTTCCAATATTTTTGCAGCTCGATTAATAATCTTTGCAATCTCATCATTGGTATAGAATTCTAAACGATGAATTAAACCAAATCTGTCTCGCAGCGGCGCCGCTAACGCCCCAGTTCTGGTTGTCGCACCAATAATCGTAAATTTTGGCAGGTCTAAACGTACGCTACGCGCGGCTGGGCCCTTGCCAATCATAATGTCCAATTTAAAATCTTCCATGGCACTATATAATACCTCTTCGACTGCCCGGCCCAATCGATGGATTTCGTCAATAAATAAAATATCGCCATCTTTTAAATTAGTTAAAATACTAGCTAAATCACCGGCTCGTTCAATCGCTGGACCAGCCGTAATGCGGATATTTGTACCCATTTCGTTAGCAATCACTGTCGCCATAGTAGTCTTACCTAATCCAGGCGGGCCATACAACAAAACGTGATCAACTGGCTCGCCACGCTTTTTAGCAGCATCAATCGCCAGTTTTAGGTTATTTTTTAATCTATCCTGACCGATATAATCATCGAAAGTTTTTGGTCGCAAAGTAACTTCAATTTGTTGCTCTGTCGTATCATCATCGTGCATGGTCGCATCAGTAATTCGCTCAATTGCCATTATTTTACACCTTTCAGCGCCCTAGTTACACGCTCGGCAGTAGGCAGGTCGAGTGAAATACCCTCCAGGGCTTTAGTGGCGTCACTTATGTTATAACCCAAGGTCATCAAAGCCTCCAATGCTTCATCATTACTTAAAATTGCACTTTGTATCACAGTATTATTTATACGCGTTGCGTGGCCAACTTTATCCGACAAATCTACTACAACCCGCTCGGCCGTTTTTTTACCAACACCACTAGCCTTGGCAATAAATACCGCGTCGCCAATCGCGATTGAATTTCGAACTGTTTCGCTATCACCTAGCGATAAAATCGCTAGCGCAGCTTTTGGACCAACACCCTGAACGGTTATTAGCAGTTCAAATAGCTTCTTGGCGATCAAACTTGAAAAGCCAAATAATTCTTGGGATTGCTCGCGGATATGATGATAGGTATAAAATTTAATTTTCGAATCAAGTACAGTATCGTCAAAGTCGCCCAAAGCGACATTAACTTCATAGCCAACGCCATTAACATCAACAATTACAGATGATCCAAATTTTTCAACCACTACCCCAAAAACATGCGCTATCATATAACCCCATTATGACACCAAATTGCATCAATCGCCAGCTTTGTGAAGAATATCTATTCTACGCGGGACATACAATAATAAGTTATTGCAGCTGCTAGGGCATCAGCGCAGTCATCTGGTTTTGGGACTTCTTTTAATCCAAGTTGAACTCGCACCATTTCCTGAATCTGCTTTTTATCAGCCTTGCCATAGCCAGTAACGGTTTGCTTAATCTGCAGTGGCGTATATTCATGAATTGGCAATCCACCTTTTCGTCCTGCCAACATCGCCACGCCCCTAGCATGCGACACGCTCATTGCCGTAGTTACATTTTGAGCAAAGAATAATTTTTCAATCGACATAGCATCAGGTTTTGTGGATTTAATAATTTCAGTCAAACCGTCGAAGATATCTTCCAGCCTCTCATCCAGTGGTGTATGAGCGGGCGTTGTAATCACGCCGGCATCAATCATTTTTATTTTGCCGTTTGTTATTTCAATTACACCAAAGCCTAAAATTCCAGTGCCAGGATCAATTCCGATTATTCGCATATCTTTAGTATAGACTATTTGATTTTAAATAATTTTTTAAACAATCGGCTAAAATCAACCCGCCACTCCCAAACAGCATAACCAACAGCGACTAATCCTAGGCCACCCATTATATACCAGCTGGTGTAATCTTCGTTTTTAACATTAACTTGTTCGGGCGCATAATCAGCCGTCGGCATAGTGGCGATAATATTTCGACAACGATTAGTTTCAGGATTTCTTTCTTGACCTGGGTCGCAAGGCTTTAAAGTACTATCGCCCAAAACAGCCGTCGCAATTGAGCGACAACGATTGGTCGCCGGATTGCGCTCTTGGCCCTCAGCACAAGGCACCAAATCCGCCACGTCGCTAATTATATTGCGACAGCGATGAGTCTCCTCGCTGCGATACTGGCCATCTTTACACGGAACTAATGTCAAGGTTGGAATAATCACATCGACCTTGGCCTCGATCAAAGATGGCAAATTAATTTTATTCGGTGTCAGCTGATTAGTCCATTGCCAAGTCTTATCAATCAAAGCCCAGGTCGTACCGTCGCCAGCATCTTCATAGGCAATAGTCTCATCTATCAATAAATTGCTCAAAGCTACCAGCCGGACAGAGCTAGCCGTATTTACTAGCGTAAATTTAATATCATCATTGTAAAAAGCTAAATATTGACCAGGGCCAATATGGGCGCCTACTGCAAAAGTATATTTATGGTCATAGTCACCACCAACATAAAAACCATAAACCACCAGATCAATATCAACAGAATTTGGATTATAAATTTCAATAAATTCATTGCCTATATCGCTACCCGACGGATTTGGCAAAATTTCCGTGATTCGTAACGGCAAAGGTCTTGTATAACATTTACCATCATCGTCACTAACCATTCCATCTGGAGTCACTAACTGCAAACCGTCTATATTTAAACACACATCATGTTGACAGTCGCCGTTTTCGTCCAATAAATATCCAACCGGCAAAGCTATTTGTAAACCAGCTAAATTTGAACAAATATCAGCTAGCGGCAAGATGCAATTACCTAAATTATCAACTTCATAACCATATGGTACCGTAAGCTGAATGCCGCTAATATTCTTACAAGCATCAAAGACTTCAAATTCCTGTAATGTATGGTTTACCGGAATAACTAATAATGAGATTTTTGTAAAATCGGTCAAAGAATCTGTATCGATTAATTTTTGTGACGGCAAAGGTTCTTTGTTGCGCTGATATAAAGAGCCGCCAGATAAACTAGATGACCATGATATTTCATCTATCGAAGTCCCGTTTGCGTCAACTAATTTTATAGTATCGCTACTAGCTACGATTGATCCAGAAACGGTATTGGTTGTTAAATAATCGAAATCTGGCTCATATTTATGATCCGAAGCAAAATTATCAGAAGAAATTGTTACATAAGAATAGCCAGGTATGTGAAAATATATATTTAACGCAGGTGTATTAAAACAAATTATTGATTTATCTGATTTATTAAGCAAACACCAATCAGTTATATCAACCTCTTGATCGGTATTATTATAAATAGATATAAATTCCCTAGTAGCCGGAGTAGTAATAAAGCCGTTTTCAGTCGTATTAGATGCATCACCAGCCTGGACCTGATAAATAGCAACCCCGGCATTAGTTGCCCCAGCATCCTGCCCAAAAATAACCGCCGTAAAAAATATAAAAAAGACTAACAAAGCTAAATAAAGCTTATGCATAAATTAAATATAAACAATTTTTGAATAAATTACAAACTAGTTATATGTTAAGATATTTCGGCCGTAATGTCAGCATTATTATGAACATTTACCACATCATCCAAATCATCTAGCGCGTCCAGTAGTTTAATAACTTTTGCAGCTATTTCAGGATCACTAACTTCAACCGAATGATTTGGGACATACTGCAATTCAGCGCCAGTAACGGTCAAGCCAGCATCAACAATCGCCCTACGAACTTTTGCTAAATCTTTTTGTTCGGTATAAACAATAATATCGCCCTCTTCTTCGACAGCATCCTCTGCACCAGCATCCAAAATCGCTAGCAGTGCATCCTCGCCAGTTGCCGCAACATTAATTACGCCCTTGCGAGTAAACTGAAACATCACACTGCCAGCATCAGCAATTCGGCCGCCATTTTTTGATAAGGCGTTTTTAACTTCAGGAAATGTTCGATTTTTATTATCGGTCGCAGTCTCAATAATCAAACCGACACCCCCAGGCCCCATCGCCTCGTAAGCTGTCTCTTCCATAACAGCCGCATTTTTATCAGCAATCCGATCAATCGCCCGCTGAATATTAGCTGCCGGCATATTTGCCTGTTTAGCTTTTTCAATCGCCATATAAAGTGTCGAATTAATGGTCGGGTCAATGCCGCCGCGCGCCGCAATCGCAATTAAATTTCCAAGCTTAGTAAAAACAGCACCCCGTTTAGCATCCTTGAGGCCTTTTTCGCGTTTAATTGTTGACCATTTACTGTGTCCTGACATATCGAAATATATTATAACCTATAGAGACGCACTAGAGTAGTCGCGACTATAATTATTTAAGATAATCTGCAGCCCGAGTTTGACGCTGGCGCTCGGGGCTCTTGTCGAACCCGGAGCGAAGCCCTATCTTAAATAATTGATAGTCAAGAATACGAACTAAACTAGAAATTATTCAACAATGTTAACTTCGCGCAAATTATA
Organism: uncultured bacterium; assembly: GCA_903952435.1. GTDB lineage: Bacteria > Patescibacteriota > Saccharimonadia > Saccharimonadales > Saccharimonadaceae > UBA1547. The sequence goes on along the minus strand of CAJBFN010000001.1, from coordinate 62,947 downwards.
TTTAGTCACCCGCCACATATAAAAACAAGCCGCCGATATTGCCAGATAAATAAGCCCAATACCCCACCACTGCATATCAATTTTACTAACCGCCCATGGCAAAGCGGCTAAATAATCGGCCACACCAATCATGTATTTCAGCAGCCATGTTGCAGGCGCAGCGATAATCCAACCTATGAAAGGCAAAATCAAACTGAAAATTCCAGCGATAAATGTCAGCAACATCGCCAGTGGTACTAAAGGCAAAACCAATAAATTAGCAAATAGCGAAACATTTGATAGCTGCCCAAAAGCCATAATCAAAATCGGCGCTGTCATTATAAATGCCGACATGGTTTCGATTAAAATCTGAGCGATAAACTTAGGTTTTTCATCACCAAAAAAATAATGACAGGCAAGTGGCGCTAAAATCATTACGCCGGCAAAAGACATAAATGATAATTGCCAGCCTAAATCACCCCAGGCGTAACTTGGGTTAATTAAAACAGTCGCCGCAACAGCGATTAACAATAAAACTATCGGGTGAAATTTTCGTCCATAATACCAAGCCAATAAGCTAAGCGCTGAAACCAATCCAGCCCTAGACATACTTGGGCTTAAGCCCGTTATCGCTATAAAACTAAATATCATTAAACTGGCTGACAATGCCGACAAATATTTTGATATCTTTTTAAACAAACGCCTAGCCAATCTAACTAGTATCGTTAAATTATAGCCGCTAGCCACGACAACATGAGTCAGACCGACCATTTGCAAAGCTAAAACTAAATCTGCCGGCAAAGCCCGACGCTGACCAACTAAAAAACCAATCCCCAAACTTGATTCGGGCGCTGGAATTACTCGCCGAATTGAATCAGCAAACCAATCACGAATTTGCCGCGCGATGTCACCAGGTTGAGGATGAATAATTTTATCTATACTGACACGATACATGGTGCCTGAAAAATTCCCAAAACCCTCTTTTAGCAATCCGCTAATCTGCAATTCATCACCTCTTTTAATTTCAACTTCAGTAGCGGACGTAATATACAAAACCCCTGGCAGCTTTATTTTATCGATTGATACGCCATCCAACCTAATAACAATTTGACCCGATGAACCAGTATCGATATCATCCTTGACCATTCCAATAATTGAGATATTTTTACCATAGAATGGCTGAAATTTTGCCAACTCATTTTGTGACAAAGATCCACGCCACAACCCCAACAGCATACCACCAATAATTAAAACTAGAATTAAATAAACGTATCGACGCCAAAAAATGATAATTATAATTAACGCGGCAATGATTAAATTCAAGAATGAGTTAGACCATTCACTTTTTACATACTGAGCCGCAAAAACGCCGATGAATATTCCGCCACAGGCAATTGCGACTAGCCACGATGTGTGAATTTTACGCTTTAGCACCCACCAATTCATGAAGTTAGTATAGCAAAAAATAGATTAACCCTATCCACACATCTTAATCAAGTAATCAATCTTTAATTAGTTTTGATATATTCTAATATTTCATCGACGGTTTCTTGTATTTTTTGTCTTGAATTGTCAATCATAATCCCATATTTTTGCTTTGCAATGCCATTTTGATCTAACTCACCTATTCTTATTTTTTCACGGCCCGACAACCTTCTAGTGCCTCGGTTTTTTAACAAAACTTTAGTTGGAGGATTTAAAGTAACAAAATATAACTTTGCGTCGATATCACCCAGCTGACTAATTATAAAATTATAATTATCAATTGATATTGGGTAAGGAACGATTACGTTAAAATCATTTTTGATGAAATTTTTAACCAATAATAGGGCGTTCTCCCAATTCAAACGAATAGTGTCACGAACATCCATCCAACTTACAAAATGTCTTAACTCATCGATTTCGACCACTGCGGGTCTATCAATTTGTTTAGCTAAAAGTTTTGCGACTGTCGATTTACCGGCGTTCATATTGCCATCAATAAATATTACAAATCTGTTCATGATTATAGCTTAGCATAAAATCGGTTAGGCCGGTGAGACTATCGGCCTCCGGCCTTCTCCATTTGCTCATAAAATATGTAAACACATTTTATTTCGCTGCATTACGCGACCTCACTATTATATTTTGCTTTGCAAAATATAATAGTGAGTTCAATGCGCAACGGCACGTCAAATAAAAATATCCATCCCAAGGGATAGATATTTTTATTTGGTGAGGCCGGTGAGACTTGAACTCACGACACCCTGCTTAAAAGGCAGGTGCTCTAACCAACTGAGCTACGGCCTCATATCTGACAAATATACATTAATAGAGGTAATTCGTCAATGTTTTGATTTTTTTTCGTTCAGTCCCGCTGGCTTTGTCAAAAACAAATCTAGCACCGCTAATATCAAACCGGCGCCAATTATAAGTGTTTTATGATTAACTAACCAGCTATAAACATCTGCGCCAAAGCCAACTGGCATTAATATACGACCCAGTGGATCAATCAAAAAAGCCAACGCCAAAATCGTAAACATTGCGGCACCAAAAACTCTTGCAATTTGGTTTTTATAAGAATATCCGTGAAACAATAAAACAGCCGCAGGCAGCATAACAATCACTGCCATAACAATCGCCGTTGACAATGGCGTAGCGGGCATGCCAAAGCCATTAGCTGCCAAAACTATATCATAACCCCAGATGCCGCTTAGCAGCGACCCAGCGGCCAAAGCCAACCCCAATAACCCAAATCGACGCTTGGTTATAAATGCCCCGACAAACAGGACAGCAGCAATAATTATGCAAATTATTATAATTTCCACAAAGCTATTATAACACTAATGTTTAAGCACCGACTTTGTCTTTTTTGTTGTTGCGCTTGGCGTTTTGCTCAACATACTCGATTATTGCACCAGCTACGTTTCGGCCAGTAACTTTTTCGATTCCAAATCCAGGACTGGCGTTAACTTCCAGGATCAACGGACCACGATCGCTACGCATCATATCGACACCAGCAATATTCAAGCCCATAGCCTTAGCGGCCTTGACGGCAACCTTCTTTTCTTCATCAGTTAATTTAATTATCGTACCTTCGCCGCCTTTATGTAGATTAGATCTAAAATCATCATCCAAACTTTGACGTTTCATACTAGCGACAACACGACTACCAACTACAAAAGCACGGATATCAGTACCAGCCGACTCTTTAATAAATTCTTGCAACAAAATGTTCGTGCCGTCATCATTAGTTAGATAAAATGCCTGTAAAACTGACTTTGCAGCTTTTTTAGTTTCAGCCAAAACAACACCATTGCCATGAGTACCACGAGCTAACTTGATAATAACAGGCATACCGCCAAGTTGTTCTAAGAGGTCGTCGATATCGGCAGTATTACGAGATACGACTGTTTTTGGTATCCCAATACCAGATTTTGCTAATAATTGCATACTACGAAGCTTATCGCGAGATCTAGTAATAGCTATAGAACTAGAAGCTGTATATACACCTTGCATTTCTAGTTGTCTAACAATAGCCGTTCCATATTTTGTCATATATGAAGCAATCCTAGGGATAACAGCATCAAATTCAGTCAAATCTTTACCGTGGTAGCTAACGGTTGGATGATTTTGCTCGATAGAAGCGTAACATTCTTTATATTTAATGACTTTAACCTTATGGCCGCGCAAAATAGCCTCTTCCTTAAGACGCTTTGTCGAATAATTTCCTGGACCATTTGATAAAATCGCTATTTTCATGATTTTTTCTCCTTATCTATATCTAATTCCTGATTTATTCTAGAATCAACTAAAATGTTATTTTCAACCAAGAACCGTCGGCCAATTAATATCTCATAATTCATATCAGACCTATCTGACAAACCGATTCGTATTTTATACGATATTCCCTTTATAACAATATCTGCATCAAATAGATAGCGCTTTACGCGATGTCCAGTAGAGCTTCTTACGTACGAGCTAACGAACTTGCCAGATTCAACAGCCTGGGCATGGTTATCTGAAGGCGTAAAGCGCAAAATCTTCTTACCGTTCTCATTAGTAATTTCTTCAATTTTTGAGCAATGCAAGGCACCAGAGTAAGCACCAGTATCAACCTTAGCGACAACATCAAAAATACCAAATTCCGGCATACTAACTCGCTCACAAATACCAAAAATGTCTTTATATTCATTCATATTTTTCTAGCTTGCTTAACGGCACGTATAATAACATTTTTTAACGTTTTGGTCAATATTAAATAGCACTCTCGAACTTATTTTTAGCCTCATACATTATGCGCTCATGTTTTGGATTTGAAGGATCCGCTTTGCCCATTAAAACAAAAGTGAATTTTATATCATCATAGATTATAGACTCAAAATACTCCCATATTTTTGCAGCACCATTGTAATAAGCCAAATCCTTAAACCAAGGTAGTTCATCAGTGCCACGCAATATCCTCATAGTTTCACTATAAGCTTTGTCTTTGGCTTTTTTAACCATATTTTCAGAAAGCTCGCCCATTTCATCAACTTTTGACAAAGCATCAAGCCTCCATTTAGTTTCAAAAATATCCCTAAAGTCTTTCTTATCGAAATAGGACAACCCTGCAGTTATGTAATGTTCTACACCAGATTCTTTATATTTTCCCATCAAGCCTTGCTCTAAGGCTTTAGCTATCCCCTCTTCGGATGAATAATAATCATTTATACCATTCCTTAATGGACGCAAATCTAGCTCTTCGCCCGTGATGCTACGAAAAAGATGCACGCCTAATTCATGGACTATCAATCTTTTAACCTCAGCTTGAGACAGGTCAGCACGATTTTCTGGTATTACGATTCTTTTTTCAGAATTCTTGACATCTATAGCTTTGGCATTCTCTATGTCAACGCGCCAACCATCAGCAGCTTCACCAAACTCAGATTCGATTATCTCCTCAAAAATAACCTTCAACTCAATAACCGTAAATGTTTTTTTATCTGGGACATGCGACAACATAACGCCATACAAATCCAAAACTACATCATGCATCCAATCAACAGTCTCTTGTGAAGGTTTAAATCTATCACGAGACCATTCCTTTGAATAGCAAAAATTAGTCATATTAAATAATTCATGTCTTACTCTTAGAGCCTCCCCAACCATTGGCTTTTCATATAAAGCCTGGAGCTTCTCTTCTAGCAATGATCGATAAGTAAACTCCTCAGGCCTACCATAAAGTTCAATATTAATAGCCATGTACTTTTCGGCTATTTTAGCCTTTTTGTTTGGGTCTTCACAATTCTTAAAATCACGCTCAGCCGCCAACAGATTGGCTTTTTGAATATAATTATCTATAAAATCTTCATAAACAGGCAGTTGTTTTTCACTAATACCTGGATTATTTAATATTTTTGACCTAATCTGTTTAAATCTTTCGATAGCCAAAACTTCATCATAATTATTTAATTTATCATAAACATGATCAGGATTTCTTATTGTACCGGATAAAAATTCGGATTTTTGCTGTATACCACTAGACTTTTCAGGCACAGAATTTGTAACCAGCTTTGGTTCGATATCCAACAACTCGTCATATAAAGAATCCAGAGATTCAATCCTTTCATTTTTTTCAGCACCAAAAATCATTATTGTTTAATTATAACATTAAGACTATGCTAAAAATTTTCTAATATCTGCCGTTGTTTGCGCGATAGGCGGGTTGGAGTATCAACAATAATACTGACGATATGCGGGCCACGTTTTTCGCTTTTCATATGCGGTACGCCGCGATTTGATAGTTTAAAATCAGTGCCCGACTGAGTGCCAGCTGGAACTTTCATACGGACCTTGCCATCAACCGTCACAACATCAACCTCGGTACCAAGCGCCGCTTCAACCATACCTATATGCTGTTCGGACAAGATAATATCGCCTTCGCGCGTAAAATTTTTATGAGCCCGAACTTGAATATGGACATACAAATCGCCTTTTTGGCCGTTGCCGATCGCCTCGCCATGTTCGTGCAGACGAATTGTTGCACCATCATCAATACCAGCTGGGACTTTCAATTTTATGGTTCGCTTGGCTCGCTGAACACCTTTGCCTCGACAGACAGTACAGATTTTTTCAGGAACTTTACCGCGGCCGCTACAATCTTCACAAGCCGTATTTTGCTGAATCGGCCCAAAAATAGTATTCATAACTCTATTTACTTGACCTGCACCATGACAAGTCGGACAAGTTTTTAAATCATAACCCGGCTCGACAGTTGAACCGTGACAATGCGAGCAAGCATCGTCCATATCAATCGCAATTTTTTCTTCAACACCAAAAACCGCTTCTTCAAAAGATAACTGTAAAGTGACCTCAACATCACGGCCGCGTTGTGGACCGCGTTGTCGGCCACCACCGCCACCAAAAAACTGGCTGAATATATCACCAAATCCACCATCGCCAAAATCAAAATTTACATTTTGTCCATTAAACCCGCCAAATGGATTGCCGCCACCACTATTACCGCCAACTCCAGCATGACCAAATTGATCATATCGCTGTCGTTTCGAGCTGTCTTTTAAAACCTCATAGGCCTCGCCCACTTCTTTAAATTTAGATTCATCCCCACCTTCTTTGTCAGGATGATATTTAACAGCAGCCTTACGATAGGCCTTTTTAATTTCATCGTCAGAGGCATTTTTGGAAACACCTAAAATCTCATAATAATCACGTTTACTCATCTGTAAATATTATATAAAACTAGCACTCGTATTTCAAGAGTGCTAACAAATATTAATAGAAAAAGCCAGGACTAATCCTGGCTTTCAATTTGATTTGCGACATATTCTCGATAAAAAATTACCCCGTAAGATATCAATGATAATAGACTCACTACAGTTGATGCTAACATAGCTACATAACACCAATCACTATTAGCCCATATTGGCATCAGCAGTAGAACTATAACGATACATTGCACGACCATTCTGAATTTCCCAAACGCACTAGCTGCGACCTTTACTCCATTATGTTTAGCCCTAAAGACCATGAATGACACCATTAGCTCACTAAAGAACGTTATTAACATTAAATAGTGCATGGTTGGATATATTGTCCATAAAGGTATTAGCATCATCAACACTAACACTTTATCAACACATGGATCTAAGGCCTTGCCAAGATCAGTAACCATATTATACTCACGAGCAACCCATCCATCTAAGATATCCGTTATTGCAATTACTAAAAACAAACAACAACTTGCCCAACGAGTAAATACATCAAATGGCCAAATCAAAATTATAATCATCGGAATTGGGCAAGATATGAGTCTCGCTTCAGTAATCCGATTTGATAATTTTGAACCATCTTTTTTGAACTGGGCCATTAGATTTAACCAATCTCCAGCGATATCAGTTACAAGCTTATTAAGATATCCACCGATTCTAATAATAAGCACACTCATTGTTCCACCACCCCTTTTTAATATTATTGAGAATATAAAATTTTAATATGCGTCAATCAAATTGATATCATGATAGTATAATATTTTTGACAATAAGTAAAGGGTCGCTCTCGCAGGGCGACCCTTAAGCTTTTTTAACGAAACTAATTATTTTTCATCGACAACTTCGCCTTCGACAGGCTCGTCATCTTTTTTGTCTGATTTTTCATCTGAACCTTCAGATTTTTTAGACTCTTCGGCTGCAGCTTGATACATTTTGCTGCCAATTGGCATAATCGCATCGCCAAGCGCCTTGGCAGCTGCTTCTAGCTCTTCTTTGTCTTCGCTAGATTGATGCTTTTTAGCCTCTTCAACGGCGTCAGTTATAACTTTTTTATCTTCATCACTGATTTTGTCTTTAAATTCATCTGGCATCTTTTCAGCCTGATAAATTGCACTTTCAAGGTGATTTCGCGCGTCAATTAATTCGCGTTTTTTCTTGTCCTCATCTGCGTGCATTTCAGCTTCTTTTTGAGCTTTTTCGATATCATCCTTGCTTAGATTACCACTGTTGCTGATTGTAATACTTTGCTCTTTGCCAGTGCCCTTATCTTTAGCAGTTACATGCAAGATACCATTGGCATCAATATTGAAAGTAACTTCAATTTGGGGGATGCCACGAGGCGCAGGCGCAATTCCATCTAGGCTAAATCGGCCTAAAGATTTGTTGTCAGCGGCCATTTCTCGTTCACCCTGAGTAACATGAATTTCGACCTGTGGCTGATTGTCAGCGGCAGTAGAGAATGTTTCAGATTTACTAGTTGGAACTGTTGTATTTCGTTCAATCAACTTCGTCGCAACACCGCCCATCGTTTCAATTCCAAGCGATAACGGAGTAACGTCTAGTAATAAAACGTCCTTAACGTCACCGGCCAAAACACCGCCCTGGATTGCAGCACCTAATGCAACAACTTCGTCTGGGTTGACACCTTTTAGAGGTTCTTTGCCAAATAATTCTTTAACTTTTTCAACCACAATTGGCATTCGGGTCATACCACCGACCAAAACGACTTCGTCAATATCGCTAGCTTTTAGACCAGCGTCTTTAAGCGCCTTGTTTACTGGATCGGCTAAACGATTAATCAAATCGGCGATTAGCTCCTCTAATTTGGCACGAGTTAATTTATATTCAAAATGTTTTGGACCGTCAGCGTCAGCCGTTAGGAATGGCAGATTAATTTCGGTTTCATTAGTCGTTGAAAGCTCTTTTTTAGCCTTTTCTGCCTCGTCTTTTAGGCGTTGCATTGCAGCTTTGTCGCCCTTTAGGTCAACACCTTCGTTATTTTTGAAAACTTCTAGGAAATGGTTAACAATTCGGTTGTCAAAGTCTTCGCCACCAAGGTGCGTATCACCGTTAGTTGATTTAACCTCAAACACACCATCGCCAAGTTCCAAAATTGAAACGTCAAATGTACCGCCACCAAGGTCGAATACGGCGATTTTTTCTTCTTTTTTACTGTCTAGGCCATAGGCAAGTGCAGCCGCGGTTGGCTCGTTAATAATTCGCTTTACCTCTAACCCTGCGATTTTACCTGCATCCTTAGTTGCTTGGCGCTGAGCATCATTAAAGTAAGCCGGAACAGTAATGACCGCTTCGGTAACTTTTTCGCCTAGGAAAGCCTCGGCGTCAGCCTTAAGCTTCGAAAGGATCATCGCTGACACTTCTTCTGGTGAATAATCTTTGTCACCCATCTTTACTGCTACGCCATCACCTTTTTTGACGATTTCGTATGGCATAATATCCAAATCTTTTTGGACTTCGCTATCGCTAAATTTGCGACCGATTAAACGCTTTACACCGTAAATAGTGTTTTTAGCGTTCGTGACGCGTTGACGCTGAGCAACTTGCCCAACTAGACGCTCTTTATTTTTATTGATGGCCACAACACTAGGAGTGGTGCGGTTACCTTCGGCATTGGCGATAACATCAGATTTACCAGCGGCCATATAGGCCACGGCGCTGTTAGTTGTACCAAGGTCGATTCCAATAATTTTACCCATTATATTTCCTCCTTTTAATAATCTAGTTATAATTTTAGCACTCTATTGCCTAGATTGCCAATATCTAAATTATAAATAAACTAGCACTCGTATGTCAAGAGTGCTAATTAAGATTATTTTATCGATTTATATTTTCTTCGGTTCGTCTAGCGATTTCGGCCGATTCATCAGTAGCAGCTACTAAGACAGGCTTGCTGTTTTGAGATGCAATATTAGCAACTTCTTTTGGCTCGAATGTTTTCTCGTTAATATTTTTATCAATTTCAAAACCTAAATAACCTAAATTCTTTAATATTCGATCACGAATCACAAATGATCGTTCACTAATTGTAGCCGTAAAAACTAAACAATCCACGCCGCCAAGACTGGCTGCCATTTGGCCAATCGCCTGCTGAATTTTATAAACAAATATTTGCAAGGCTAATTTAGAGTTTTTATCACCTTGTTCTTCAGCGACTAATAATTGGCGAATATCATCCGACCCACCGCTTACGCCCAACAGACCGCTTTTTTTATTTAAGTATTGCTCTAATTCAATGTCACTAAGTTTCAGTTCGCGCATAATTGCCAGCGCCGCCGCAACATCGATACTACCACTGCGAGTTGACATCATCAGACCCTCAAGTGGCGAATATCCCATAGTTGTCTCGATACTATGACCATCCAAAAGAGCAGTAATACTACTGCCACTACCTATATGACAAACGATTGTTTTTGGCTTTAGATTATTAGATTCGGCCAGGCGCCTGACAACCGAACCGACTGAAATACCATGATAACCATATCGCTTAATGCCAAACTTTTCAGCCAGTTCGGTGCTTATACCATAATGAGATGCCCAAACTGGTTTCGTAGAATGAAAAGCACTATCTGAAATTGCAATCAATGGGATACCGGCAAAACTTTCTTTTAGTTTTTGAATTTCGGCCAAAACAGTTGTTATGTGAATTGGAGCTTTTTGCTGTAAACTTTTCAATTCTTCAATAACACTATCATCCAAGATCATATCTTTGGCAAAATTATCACTGGGCGCAACAACTCGCACGCCAATTGCCTGCAATTTTTCCGAAGGCTCTATAACTCGGTATTGATGCAATAATGGCAAAACATAACTACAGGCATTCTCAAGCGTCTGATCATAATATTTAACAGATTGCTTTTTACCATCCGCCTCGACCGTACCGACAACTGAGCCATCGACAAATTCAAAATGGACATTAGCTTTTTTTAGACCATCAGCGAATAAAGCATACTTTCGGCTAGCGCTGCCTGGATTTACAACAAGTATTAATGAATCGGACATATTTAATTACCCCTTGCCCTCCAAAGCTTTAGCGACGGAGGGTTTTATTTTTATTTATATATACAGATATAATAACACGCAAGTGCTACTGGCGCGTAACTTTAACCATAGCATGGCGAATTGGACGGTCGTTTAATAAATAACCCGGTTGTAATTCTTCGGCAATAATTTCATGTTCGCCGGCTGCGTCTTCGTCAACCTGAACCGCATCATGCAAGTCTGGATTAAATTCAGTGCCTGGCGTGGCTTCAATTCGTTTTAGGCTCATGCCATCCAAAGATTTTTCTAGATTCTTAACCAATCCAGCCACGCTTTGCGCCCAAGCATTATCCTTTAAATCTTCAGGCAAATAGGCGATTGCACGTTCGATATTATCAATGACTGGTAATAATTTTAAGATTGTATTTATCTGGCCAGCTTCGCGAGCCATGTCCTTTTCAGCATCGACTCGCTTGCGATAATTTTCAAAATCAGCTCGCGTGCGCTGCAAATCATTGGTCAGTTCACCTATTTTTTGCTCAAATTCTAGTTCTTTTTTAGATTTTTTTAATTCTTTTGTCATATTTTATCCCCTATAATCTATTTTCTAACATCATACCAGCATGACGAACCAAGCGCATTACTTTACTATAATTTTGACGAGTCGATCCCAAAACTCCAATATAACTTCGATCGCTATATGGTGAACGATAACGGCTAATAATTAGGCTTACGCCACTGTTGCGACCAATTGGATTCTCAGCGCCAATAAAAACGTTCAAAGGTTCATTTGGCGAGGCCTCGCGCAGCCATGGCTCTAGATTATCTAACAACCTAGCGACCGATTGAACATGGTCGGTGCTACTAAATTCTGGCTGTGAAAACAAATTGCTAATTCCGCTCATATATAGCTCGTCGCCAATTGTGGCAATTCCAAGATTATGAGTCAGCTCGACAAGCGAATCAACCGCACCACGAATAGCCCGATCAGCGTGTGAGCTATGAGTATCAACCCTAGACTCAATCATTCTCGCACCGCGATCAAGTTTTGGTATTTCGTTAACATTTTCGGCATCATTTAGCATGTTTACATATAAACGATAGCCAGCGTCTGTAGGTATACGACCAGCACTTGTGTGAGGCTGAGTAATTAAACCCATTTCCTCTAACTGAACCATTTCACTGCGAATTGTAGCACTAGACACACCAAAAAGATTAGCCAGCATAACACTGCCCACAGGCGCAGCAATCTCAGCATGCTGCTCAATAATAGCCGCCAGAATCTTAACTTGACGCTCTGTCATAAAAAATATTATAGCCTCACCTAGCACTCACTGTCAACGAGTGCCAAGATAATGATGCATCAGTTTATTTTGCAAATAAAAAAGGCGGCATTTAATGCCGCCTAATCTTGAACAATGTGGAGTTATGTCGGCGTAGATAATAACCTTTTGAAAATTAACTTATCTTTTAATTTTTCTTAATCTTATACATAAGTCTTTTCAATCCGCCAAGAAATATCCATATAGATATTAATATAACAACTATAGAAATAAACCATGCAAAAATCGAATTAAATACTACAATTGGCCCAGCCTTAAAAGTTTGAATTACAATAAAAATAGGGCACAATAACAACATGCTAATAATAAGCATCTTTAATTTCTTAAAGAGTTCTCTCATAAAAGTATCTAACCCGTCATCTCTATTACTTAATGATATTGATGCCAAGAGAAACGGCACCAACCATAAGCCGCACCAAACGACCATTGTTATTAAATAATCAGCAAACAAAGAATTAACTATAAAAATTAAAAAACTGACCGTAGAGTAAATTATATATATCAAATTCTGGTACATATAAATACTGGGACCCCCGGCAAGCGCCCTGAAATGACCATAGCTAGTGCATTTAGCTGATTCTCTTGAAACAATAGATTCAATAATTTGACATAGCCAAACCACTAAAACAGTGGCTCCTAGTGATAAAAAGATACGTAGCATTCATTCTCAACTCCAATTTTTCAAAATACATACCTAATAAGGTAATTATAAGATTATAGCATATAATCAGCATATAGTCAATTAAATGCTATAAGGATAGCCCCTAAAGGTATCGTTCTTATCTTTTTTGGGTTTTACCGAGGCCGAATTCACGGTCGAATAAGTCGCCTATCCAGAACCCTAATGTCAATACAAAAACTAAAATATACATCGGTACTGGTGCTTCAAACCATGTAACTGGATTTGCCACAGTTTCTGTTATCTTATTAAGATCTCCTTGATTAGTATTTGAGCTAGTTATCTCCCCAGGAACAGTTGCCGTAACCAAAACAGACGATTGGTCGCTAATCGCGAATGACTCTGTATTCGAAAAATAGCCATAAAAATACATAAAAATACCAATAAAAATCAACAGGATAACCAGCGACAAATGAGACGTATGGCGATGATGGACTAATTTTCCAGCATGCCTAGATTTAATCAGCCTAAGATGATTTATAAGCGAGCTATTAGGTTGAAATAATTCAATCTTAGCTTTTTTGGTCAGGTTCATTTTTGTTTTTATTATCTTCTTCATTTTTTGCTTTTTTAATTATGTATCCATTATACACTTTTATTAATCTGACTAGAACAAATATTATAGTAGCCAAGGCAAACAGACCAACCAATATTAATTTATAAGGTATGACCCAAAAGCTGGTTGTGGCAGTTATAGCTTGACCAGTCGTGCCATATCCCAAAGCAAGACTTGCCGTATAATGACCAAACAGCCAGTTTTGGCCGAACTGCCCGCTAAACTTACGAATACTGTTAGGCAAAATATTAGATTTCTCTTCGTTAACCGGAACCATTGAAACTAAATTATTAAATACATCTCTTACCTCAATATTACCAGCCGGCTTGACATGTACATTGCCTTCATTTTGAATACGAGTCACGAAATCAATTGGGCCATTTTCAAAAAACCAACTTTGTTTGTCATTTTGAGCACTATAAAATGAAGTCAAAGACGCTTTTTCGGTTATATCACCCGCAACCCTAATCAGCACCAAAACTCCAGCACTAGTCGACAAACTGACGCCACTATCCTCCATGGTTGAAGCCACGCCAGAAAAACGCAAAATACCATAATGACCGCCCGGTTCAGCATCGGCCGGCACCAATATACTAGCAGTTATTGTTTTTGTTTGTCTTGGCTGTAATGTAAATCCAGCATCCATATTTACCCAAGTTTTTACAGACGCAGTCGTCGGCAATTGGCCATCCAAAACAATTTTTGGAGATCCAGATTCATCAGCCGCCGCAAAATCGTCCGTTGATGATGTATAACTTAAAGTTGAAGCGGTTATATTCTTAATATTTAAAACTATATTGTAAGTATTGCCCTTGGCCGCATTTAACTCAACCAAAGCTGGGCTAATTTCAATGCCCTGTGCCGCATTGGCGATAATCGATTCAGCCATGGCAGAATTAGTTATTAAAACACTAAATATAAAGATTAAAGTTAGTGCCCCAGGTAAAATCTTAAATAACTTAATTAATATTCTCATCAAAAATTAGTCGTTGCCACATAAGTCAAAGTTGTTGAATAAGCTCCAGGCGCAGTAACTCCATCTATATTCGCAATATAACTAACCGTATAGGTATTACTATTAGTCGGAACTAAAGATGAGGCTATCGTATCACCTGAATGAAATTTAAATAAATCGGCCGTATTATAATTAGCCGCCGGGGCACCAGATCCCGATCCGGAAACATTAGAACCTATAGCTGGAGTTGTATTGGCCATTAAATTAATACCAAATTGCTTACTATTCATTGAAGAAGCTACTGGCGAATTAAGAGCAGCGATAGTATCTAATCCAGAAGTTAGAGTATTACCAGAGTACGATATCGAATAGCCAGATGCTGCATTGGTTGCTACGGTCATAGATGAAGTAGCCGCGCCCGTTGAACTAGTTGATAATGCGCCGAGTGCAACAGTCGCACTAGCCATTGTAAAAGTTAAAGTTTCTGCAACTGTAGCCGTAACAGTGATTTGACCGGCCGTTGAAGCGGCAACAACGCCTGTATCTATCAAATTAACCCAAGAATCATCAGAATATGTGCTCATGCGCAAGAAAAATGTCGAATTAGTCGCACTAGGGTTAACAACGCCCGAAAAACCGACCGTTTGGTTGCCGGTTGGAGCTGCAATGTTGCCCGATTTGCTCAATCTTAATTCGTCAGGCATGGCCGTGTCGACCAACCAACCCGCCGCATCACCTAAATTAATAGGTTGAGAAGTTAAGGTCGATGAACTTGCAGAGAAACCAGGTACTGACGTACAGACACCACTAGCCGTCGTACAGGCAGCAAAACCAGCTGATTGGATAACTGTGGCAGACGGAACTGTAAAATTAAATAAATAAGTCGTGCTAACACCCGCCGCAGAACTACCAATAGTAACAGTTCGAGCGGTAATTTGAGAGGCTGAAACAATGTTTGGCAAATAAACTAATAGTAGCGAAGCTGCTAATAATATATATGTGATCCTCCTAGCTAACTGCCTCGACTTTACCACGATTTCACCCCTGAAAAATTTTGAATATCTTAATGCTATAATAACATAAGCATGAGAAAGATAATAATGATGATCACTGCTATAACTATCGCCATTAGCCTACTAATGTCGTCGTCAAGTTATGCTCAACCATATGGTAAAGGTATTTATAACGAGAATGTACCATACGGCGATCAAACATCATTATCAATTACCACTAGTGGTAATGTAGCCATACCTATCACACCAACAACCAGTGGCGCTTTAGCTACTAGCAATAGTGTTGTTACGGTTACATCAACAGATGTAAAGGGTTATAAGTTATACATTCGTGCCTTAAACGATACCAATATGAATAGTTTGGGATCACTGCTGCCCGCTTCATCTAATAATTCACCCGCAGCACTAACGGTTAATACTTGGGGATATAACACTGATGCATCGACAAATTTTGTCGGTTTATCATTATCTGATACTCTAATTCGTTCAATCACTATACCGACTTCAAGTGGCGACATAACAACTATAACCTACGGCGTAAAACTTGATATGGCCAAGCCGGCTGATAGTTATGTAGCTAATGTTGTTTATACGGCCGTTCCTCAAACCGACTAATGCTTTTTTGTTTTTATTCTTCTAAATAACACTGAAATTATAGATATAACAGCAACCAAAGTAATAATAATTGCCCATAGTGGCATATAAATTAGCCATCTGGTTTCTACCACCGCTGGTTTATCGCCCAGTCCAATCGTATAGACAATTTTGTATATACCTGGAAACTGTGGCAACGGTAGTTTATCCGATACAGCCCTAACTGTGCCTGGTAATATTAGCGTATCCCACGATGCATTCGCGACTTCACCGTCACCTAATACATTTTTAACAACAGTACTATAACGACTGCGGAAATGTGTTGTGCCAGTATTTTGTAGCGTCATACTCCACATACTTTCGCCACCAACTGCCCAAGGCGATGTTAGCGATATTAAATTACCATTACGCGTCACGCTACCAGCAACTGTGATATATAAAAGTGATGCGACGCGCTGGCGCGAATTAAAACCACCGTCTGATGTTTTTACATTCGTACTGGCGAATAAGCTAAGATATCGCCCGCCTGGCTCGGCCGATAGTGGAGCACCAACTCTGAATGATATTACTTTGTTTTGTCCAGCCGTTAAATCGGTTTGTGCAGGGTTAAACGAGATCCATTTGGCCGTATCTGAATCTTCAGTAAAAGCATAATCGTATTGCTGATTAATAACACTAAATTCCTCGGCGCTAAAGCTAACAGCCATCGGTTTATCGGTTGAATTAGTGACCATTATTTGCCCGTCAAGTGATGTACCTGGCGCAATTTCAAGTTCACTTCGCAGTGGAGAAAGGGTTAATCCTTTTTCTACTGATCCATCGTTTATAGCTAATGTTCTATTTGGCAATAAGCACATACACACAGCTAACAATAGAGCTACAATAAAAAAAGACTCAACCCCAGATGATAAACATCGACATAAATATTTATGCAATTTCATAGCCATTGATTAATTTAAGCATAGGTGTGACTGGCTAATCTCTACTTTTTAATTTCTTTAGGAACTTCCGATTTTACTTCTGGTAAACTGCTTAGTTCGTTCAACAGACCCTGTACCTGCACATAACTTAAACCCGTCATTTGGGTTAGCGCGCTCGCTATTTTTTGTAATAACTCTTCTGATATTTGTCTCATTCTATCCTCCTGATTCTAAATTATACCATTCAAACCGGTATGATAATGGCTATTAAGGTTTTTTAAACAATCTGAACTCTCGTCACTACTGAACCAATATTTAAGGTAAAATACAAATGACCAGTCGTCCCATCATCAACATATTCAAATGTCCCTAATTCAGGATTAGTTAGTAAAGTTCCACTTGTGAATTTCAATGGTGCTGTACCAGCGGTTGCTGTTCCTGCTGCTAAGTGAATTAGGGCAGTTGGTGATACTGTTCCGATACCAACGTTACCATTAGACATTACCTTAAACTTACTAACTGTATTAACCTGTAAATCCATTAATATTTGTTCACCACTACCTATTGTTGTTTCGGTCCTATTGATAAAGAAATCAATGTTTGAAGTAGTAGCACCCGCACCAGGATTGTAGGTTGGCTCAATACTGAACGCCTTTGTGGTTAAGGCGGTAGTATTTAATTTTGGCTTAAATGATATTGCCGTTTTATTAGTTGTGCCAATCAAAGTAGTCGAATTTAACCAAGTTACTTCACGGTCTAAACCAGTTCCTACGCTTCCACCCTCATACGTTGTCGACCTAACACTAGCCGCTCTTAGTGCATTATTAACATCCGTTTGCCCACTAAAATAAGATAAACCAACTACATGAAAAATATAGCCTGGTGATGTTGTCCCGATGCCAACTTTGCCATCTTTAAGAATAGTTAATCGTTCATAGGTTGTTCCAAGTCCACCTGTCTGAAAATGAAGACCACCATTACTTGCTCCTGCATATGGATTAGAGAAGTTCATTTCATAACTTGTTCCCATAAACATATTTAGGACTTGTGTTCCACTATATGATAGTAGCCAAGTTGGTTTTGAGCCATCATTCGCATACCAAGTGTCTAAAAGTGTATCTATTTGAACTAAGGCAACTGGTGCTGCAAATCTAACTCCTAATTTTCCACTGTCTAGCACTGTAAGACCAACACTTCCACCGCTATCCTTAGTTCTTAAAGCGATACCTGTCGTTGTTCCATCACCTTTTATATCTAATTTAGCTCCAGGTGAAGTTTCACCAACCCCAACAGCACCGCCACTTGTAATTGACAACCTCTCAACTAAGTCGCCGTTACTTGCTGGTGCAGTTTTAAAATGTAAACTTCCTAGTGCAGTTGCAGTATTCCTTAAAGTTATTGCAGCCATTGGTTTCCTATCTGCTTGAGTAGAAAAACGCCTAAAAGCTATACCGACTTCTTTGCCAGTCGTTCCATCTAATGACGAAATAAGTAAGGCATAGTCGATAACATTGCTTGCATTATTAGAATCAGTTTCAGAGAAAATATTAAGTTTTCCTAACGGACTTGTTGTCCCAATTCCCGTATTTCCTGCTACAGATAACCCATCCGTTCCTCTTATATAAAACTGATTAGTTAAATATTCTAAAGTCCCAGCTTCTGGTGTGTTCAATAGTGTCCCACTTGTGAATTTCAATGGGGCTGTGCCAGCGGTTGCCGTTCCTGCCTCTAAGTGAAGTTTAGCTGTAGGTGTAGTCATTCCTATACCTACATTACCCAGATAATCTACCTTCAAACCCTTTGGACCGCCACCAGTATAAAGACCTGTGTTCGCGATATTGCCATCTTTTAACTCAGTTAAAGATACGCCATTTAGAACCAACCCTGAGTCGGCAGTAGCAGTTGTATATATTATGAAGTCACCAGGGTTGGAGTTAGTCTTGAAGAAACAGTCTATTTCAGTTGTCGATGAAACCTGAAAATATGTATTGCCATCGGCAAATTCAGAACCAATCCAGGCAGATGTACCTGTAGGGCCAACAACGCCAACTTGGTATCTAAATCTATACCAAGTATTTGGTTTTGCAGGATTCTTAAAATCAGCAACAGCTTGTTTTAATGTTCCAGTTGTCGTGCTAGAAACCCAAGTGAATGTGTAGCTACCAGTTGTATAAGCCCAGCCACCAGTTACTGCCCATTTAGTAAGGCCTGTATCAAATGTAGTATCGTTAAATATTTCACCAGTTAATAATAAACTTGTATTTGGTAAGGCTAGTTGAAGAGTAGGTTCGGTCGTAAATGCGCCACCGGTAACTTTTAATCTGCAATAGTAAAGTGGACCTATAGAAGCCGTGCCAGATCCGACATATGACTGAACCCAGTCTCCAGGAATGGTAATATCTACGTTTCCGCTTTGTGATAGTGGTCCAAGTGTGCCATTGACCGTTCCATCTGTTACAGTAAGCGCTACCCAAGCCGTGCCATTCCAATACTCCCAAACAAATGTTCCACCAGTACTTTTGGCAGTTCCAATAACTATTTGAATTTGTGAGAATAGATTTCTTTTACCAAAATAGATAATATCATTTGTAGCGTTTAATACATCTCCAGTAATATTTCCGAAATTGGAGACTAAAGCAGTTATATCTGTATAAACTGAACTAACATAATATTGTATGTTATCAAAGACATTATTACGAGGTTGAGCCAATCCGATAACATTAAGAGTACCATCCGATGTTATATTCATAAGCTCAGAAGCATCTGGATAGCCGTTAGTGGTTGTATTCTTGAACGCCATTCTAGCCTTAGTGATTACTTCTGAATCTGGATTAACATAAATATCCATTGCATTAATCTTAGTAATATAACCATTCCAAGCTTGAGCCGACATTCTGTTAACTGGAGAATTTTGACTAGGTAACAATAAAGTTGCGGCTGGACCATTTAGAATATTGCCACCGACATGAGTTTGACCAGTTGTTGACAGTGTATTTGTAATTGCTGAACTAAATGCTCCGCTTGCACCAGATATATTACCACCTGAAAAAGAAGTGCCAGCTATCGAACCGTTCACTCTTAATTTATAAGAACCAGGGTCTAGAAATCCAATTCCTACATTGCCCTTTTTATCAACAATAACATCAGGAACTCCCGTATCGCCAGAATATACTTCTAGTGTTGATGCTGGTATGGCTGCAGAAGGGACACACATTTTAAGTGTTGGCTCTATCGTGAATGTTCCACTTAAAGTACCTACTCTTAACCAATATAAATTGGCAATTGCATTTACAGTAGTGGTTGCCCAATCGCCAGGGGCAGTAAAGTTAACTATTCCATCGTTCTGCCATTGGTTAGTTCCATCAGTTACAGCTACACTAGTCCACGCAGTTCCGTTCCAATATTCCCAAGTTCTATCAGTTCCAACAGACAAAATCGTACCAAACCCAAAATAAATATCAGTGAATATAGTGTCCTTACCAAGATATAGAAAATCACCGACTGTGTTTAATACATCGCCTGTAACTGAATAATAACCAGGTTTAACAAATACAGTATCATTAGTGTAAGTCGATGGCTGAAGAAAATGTTGAACATAATCAAAAGTTTCAAGAGTTTTAGTTGCTGAAATAACTGTATTTGTTGGCGACTCAACTTTAACTCCGTCAGATAAAATAGGTGTGCCATTTATTATCGTCTGTGGGTTTGTTTGATCTATCTTTAGAACATCTGCAGTAAAGGCAAATTGCTTTCTTGCTGCCCCTGTAGTAATTGTTCCATAATAAGCATCCGTATTAAATTCAATTGCCCCGACTTCGGCAGTATTCATCAAAGGGCCAGAAGTTAGTTTTATCGGTGCGGTGCCAGCACTAGTTGTGCCGGGCTGAACGGTAATAGTTTTATGACCACCATTAGCGACATTATCAAAGCCAGTATCGTAATGCTCTTTGGTTAGATATTTATTAAGCAGGTCGCCCCACGCACCGTCATCACTACCTACAATTGGGAGTCGTTGATCTGTCATTAGCTAAGCCCCATATTTCCCATTGCCAAAGCCACGGGTTGCTTCTTTTTTAGACACTAGGGTATTAATTATTCGATTATCAGATTGGCTCAATAAAGAAACAAAGGCTTTTAGACCGACTATACTAAGCAAAACCAGGCCGCTGTATTTCAAGAAACCTTTTCGATCCATTTCTTTGTTGCCTATGGCTTTGAATATATCTTTATTAATCACGTCCCTGCTCCATTTCGATATTAAACCGAAAACTTATAATAATCATAAGCTATAAGGGTTAATAAATCAAACTTTGCCTGAGGCGGTATAACACTGGTGATAAAAACTTGTATAATCATCTCATTTCGTTTATATTTAAAGTTATACAAGTAAAGAGGGAGTGCAAAATATGGGACTAGGCAAAATTGAGCTTATTATAATAATTGCGTTAGTAATTACACTGATTTTTGTAGGTGGCAAAAAACTACCAGAATTAGCACGAGGCATAGGTGAAGCCGGCAAAGAACTGCGAAAAGGTTTTAGCAAAGACGAAGAAAAGTCAGACGACAAAAAAACAGATAAAAAATAAACGACAAAGGGCGGTAAGGTGAGGCGTTCAGCTCAAAAATCGCAATCAGCGACAAAACTAAACGATCATATTCGCGAATTAGCGATGAGATTGTTTGTTTCGGCCGCTACATTAGTAATTGTGGGTATTATAGTTTATTTTTTTTACGAACCAATCCTAACCTTATTACGATCGCCACTTGGAGCACCACTTTATTACAGTAACCCGGCTGGCAGTTTTGCGTTTGTCATGAAAATTTGCTTCATGGGCGCGCTAACTATTACAATTCCAGTTATTATTTATAACCTTATTATGTTTATTCAGCCCGCGTTCGAAAAGAGCATACCACGCAAACATATTTATTTAACGACCATATTATCATCCATACTAGCAATCGCAGGCGCGGTATTTGCATTTACTTGCATACTGCCTGGGACGCTAGAGTTCTTTGCGGGATTTCAAACCGATGATGTCAGCGCCCTAATATCTGCCGACAGCTACCTAACTTTCGTAACCAATATAATTATTACATTCGTAATTATATTCCAACTACCACTTTTAATAACATTCATTGACAGCGTCAAGCCGCTAAAACCAAAGAGATTATTCAAAATGGAAAAATGGGTTGTACTGGGTAGTTTAATTATTGCGCTGTTAGCGCCATTCACCTATGACCTAGTGACTAGCATATTAATCGCCGTGCCTATAATTGTGCTATACAACCTATCCATCGTAATAGTACTAATAAAAACTCACGCCAGAGCTAATCGCAAAGCCCGTTCTGTCGCCCGCAAGGCATTTGTAAACTCCGCCGCTACTACTGATTTTATGCCTGAATTAATGCCATCATTTAACGAATTAGTCGCCGAGATGGCCGAGGTTAAATCAGTCGAGAAAACTCCCGCCTCCGTTATTGCCACACCAAAACGCACTTTTATGGATATTGCTCCATCAAAATCTGCACCGAAAAAAATAATGCCAGCCAAATGGGTTTATATTAAACCAAAGCAAATCACACTCAGCAACCGCGTCCGTTTAATCTCTGACATTCGTCCCCAATCTAATCGCGTTTTAGCATAACAGTAAAAGCTTCTGACGGAATATCAACCTTACCAAAGCGCTTCATCCGCTTTTTACCTTTAGCCTGTTTGGCTAATAATTTTTTCTTGCGACTAACGTCACCGCCATACAAATAGCCAGTTACGTCTTTGCGATAAGCCGACAAATCAGCGCGGGCAATAAACTTTCCACCAATTGCCGCCTGTAACGCAACTTGAAAATTTTGACGGGGGATTACTTCTTTTAATTTATCAACAATACGACGGCCAAGATCTTGAGCTTCGCTGCGATGAGCCATGACGCTTAGCGAATCGACAATATTACCAGCTACATAAAAATCAACCCGTACTAAATCCTCAACTCGATAATCATCTAATTCGTAATTAAACGATCCATACCCGCTAGTTATTGATTTTAATTGGTCATAAAAATCAGTCAAAAGATTGGCGAGTGGTGCTTCAAAACTAATCAAAGCCCTTTCATCAATATAGCTAAGATTATTTTGAATTCCCCTTTTATTAATAATCAATTGCAAAACCGAACCGATATAATTTTTTGGAACGACAATTTCGCCTTTTATCCACGGTTCGGCAATCTCCTTTATTCGGCTAGCGTCAGGCAAATCACTGGCACTTTTAATATCCAAAAACTCACCATTAGCCAAAGAGACGTGATAGTCAGTCGATGGGTTAGTGACAATCAAATCTAAGTCGTATTCGCGCTCTAAACGCTCACGAATAATATCCATATGCAGCAACCCAAGGAAGCCAATCCGAACGCCAAAACCAAGCACTGGTGAATTTTCTGGCTCAAACTGTAAGGCCGAATCACTAAGACTTAATTTTTCAATCGCATCTTTTAAGTCACTGTAGTCGTCGTTGCTGACCGGAAAAAAACCAGCATAAACAAACGGTTTTACTAATTTATAACCAGGTAGTTGGGAATCGGTATGTGATCGCCTGGTGGTCACTGTGTCGCCAACCCGAGCATCACGAGTCGTACGAAGGTTGGTTACAATATAGCCGATCTCGCCCGTTGCTAAATCAATCCCAGGCTTCATAGTTGGCTGCAATACCCCAACCTCAAGCGCAATTCCATTGGCATTTGTAGCCATCATTTCGATAACATCGCCTTTTTTTATCGACCCATCAACCATGCGAGTATAAAGTATAACGCCACGATAATCATCATAATAACTATCAAAAATTAAAGCTCGTGAAGGTGCATTTTCATCACCCATTGGCGGCCCAATTCGTTCGATTACTGCATCCAAGACTTCAGTCACGCCCATCCCAGTCTTGGCACTAATTTTTAAAATGTCAGACTCGTCACAACCTAATAAATTAATTATTTCCGCACTAACACGCGTTACATCGGCGGCTGGTAGATCAATCTTGTTTAATACTGGGATTATTTTTAAATCAGCATTCATCGCCAAATACACATTAGCTAGCGTCTGAGCCTGAATACCCTGACTAGCGTCAACCACCAAAATCGCACCTTCGCAGGCTTGTAAGGATCGACTAACTTCATAACTAAAATCAACATGACCGGGCGTATCAATCAGATTTAAATCATAGCCCTTATAAACCATCCTGACAGGTGCTAATTTGATAGTAATTCCCTTTTCACGCTCCAAATCCATACTATCCAGCAGCTGGGATTTCATGTCGCGCTTCTGAACAGTACCAGTCAACTCCAACATACGATCAGCTAGTGTCGATTTGCCATGATCGATATGAGCGATTATGCAAAAATTTCGAATTTTATCTATAGTCATACTTTTTTGAATCTGCCAAACAGTATTTTCTTAGCCTTATTAATAATAGGGTCAACTTCGGATAACTTTAGCAATTTTGAAAGAGCAACATAGGCAACGCCGCTAATTAATAATATTAAACAGAATTTAGGAATGGTCGCAAGAAAGCTCTTATCGCTAGCTTCTAGCGGCCAAATAGTTATAGAGATGTAAGTTATTACCCCCATAATAATTGAGGCCACTATCATTCTTATTATCGAGCTAATAAACGATTTACTAAATAAGCCTCTAATGCTCTTTGACATCATCACAAATAGTATTACGACTTCAACTACCGCTACGATTACGGTTGCCCAGGCCAAACCATAAACACCCATATCTAGACCCATCGTGAACCAAATCGCCAAGATTATATTTAAGCCAATCGCAACAAATGAGATATAAAGCGGCGTTTTAGTATTTTGCTGAGCATAAAAACTGCGTGCCGAAATGTGATAAACCGAGCGAAACAAAATACTGGCCGCTAAAATAGCCAAAATACTAGCCATATACGGATCGCCGCCGTTCTTAATAAAGTTAATTAAATAACCGCGTCCAAAATAAGTAATAACTGTTATCGGTAGTGATAGCCAAATAATAACCCTCAAGACTGCTTGAAGTTCCGACCTAAATAAATCCGGTCGACCTTCACTTAAGCGCTCTGCCATCTTTGGAAATGCCGCTGTGCTAATTGCCACACCAACTAAACTAACCGGCATAAAAGATAAAATTGAAGCTTGCTGGTATGCACGAATCGTGCCGGCTGCCATTCTTGATGCAAGATTAGTTTCGACCATACCATTTATATAATCCATTCCTTGGTCAATTGATCTGGCTGGCAACAGCGATAAAACTTTTTTGAAACCTAAATTTTTCCAATAAATTTTAAAATTATAATCAAAACCCATACCAAACAAACCAATGCAACTTATTGCTAATTGCATAACTGATCCAAGTACAACGCCCAATGCAACACCCATAATTCCACCATCAAAAATTTGCCAACCAAATATATTTATGCCATTTATAAAAAAGACAGCACCAGTTATAATTCCGATATTATAAACTGCCGGCGCCATCGCAAAGAAAGTAAATCGCCCAACCGCCTGTTGCATACTAGATATAACTGTCGCAATTGCAAACAGGAATGGGTTAATCGCAATCACCCTCATCATACTTACCGCTAGGGCCCTACTAGATTCACTAAGACCCGGGCCTACAACATAATGGACTAAAGGTTCAGCGAAGATAATTATCAATATGCTAGCAGCCAGTGTAACAATTGCCATTAAGTTAAGGACGCTAGTAGATAATTCCCAAGCTGATTTTTTATTATTATCAGCTAATCGTTGGCTAAAAACTGGTATAAAGGTGACGCTTAAAGCGCCTGAAACTAAGATAAAAAACATGAAATCAGGCACAGTGAATGCAACCGTATAAGCATCAATTCCTTGTGGGTAAGTGCTGTAATATAAACTGTTTAGCTGACGATCGCGAAGTAATCCAAGGACGCTGGAAACCAGGGTCGAGCTTGCCAACAAAGTAGCTGCCAACTTTAGCGGCATTTTCATGTTAGCTCTAGCAGCAAGACTTTTAAATGGCCCCATTGATTTATTTTAAGGCTAATAAAGCCTAGCCTCCTTTGGCAATTTTGCATCCTTTAGTATCTCGTTAACTTTATCTTCTTCCAAGGTTTCTTCTTTTAATAAAGCCTCTGCTAACTTATCTAAACCGGCACGATTTTTAGTAATAACAACTTCAGCCCTGATGGCAGCCTCTTTTATTAACTCGGCAACTTCCTTGTCGATTTCCTTGGCGGTGTCATCGCTGTATGGTCGTTCGTGTGTCATACGGTCAAACATCATGCCACCATTATCCTCATGAAATACCTGGTCACGTAAACCTGTGCCCATACCTTCTTCAATAACCATTTGTCTGGCAATTTCGGTAGCATGTCGAAGGTCAGACCCAGCACCGGTTGTAACATAATCAGCCCCATAAACTAATTTTTCAGCAATACGGCCACCAAGAGCCCTAGCCAAAACATCTTTAAATTCAATCACACTAGTGTAGTTTTTGTCTTCGGGTGGCAAAAACCAAGTCACACCGCCAGTAGCGCCACGCGGAATAATTGTAACTTTATGAACTGGGTCACTATCTGGCATCAAGTGGCCCACAATCGCATGTCCAGCCTCGTGATAAGCTGTCATTTGTTTTTCTTTGTCATTCATAATTCGAGCTTTACGCTCTGGACCAATCGCAATTTTCTCAAATGCCGAAGTCAAATCAACGTTGCTAATTTTTTTGGCGTTTCGCTTAGCGGCAACAATCGCTGCCTCGTTAGCAATATTCGCTAAATCAGCACCAGATGATCCGGCGGTTTTGGCGGCTAGCTTATCTAGGTTTACAGTTTCATCAACTGGCTTATTTTTAAAGTGAACTTTCAAAATAGCTTCGCGGTCTTTACGTTCTGGCAACATAATATTAGTTCGCCTGTCAAAACGACCTGGTCGCAGTAATGCCGGGTCAAGTACATCGACCCTGTTAGTTGCAGCTAAAACAATAACATTTGTATCATTTTCAAAACCATCCATCTCAACCAGTATCTGATTTAAAGTTTGCTCTCGCTCGTCATGTCCGCCACCCATGCCGCTACCACGACGACGGCCAACAGCATCAATCTCATCTATAAAAATTATGGATGGGGCATTCTTTTTAGCCTTACTAAATAAATCACGAACTCGACTCGCACCAACACCAACAAACATCTCAACAAATTCTGAACCAGAAATTGAAAAGAAGGGGACATTAGCCTCGCCAGCAACCGCCCTAGCTAGTAATGTTTTACCAGTACCAGGATTACCAACCAACAAAACACCTTTTGGAATCCGTGCACCCAAAGCCTCATATTTTTTAGGATGTTTCAAAAAGTCGACGACTTCTTCCAAATCTTGCTTAGCAGACTCACTACCAGCTACATCAGCAAAAGCAATTTTCTTTTTATCAGCACCGTAAAGTTTAGCTTTTGACTTACCAAAACCCATCGCCTGGTTATTTTGACCCTGAGCTTGTCGCATCATAAAGAAAAATATTGCTGCAATTACAATTATCGGAATAATTATCGAAGCCAATCCCCAGATTGTCGAACCAGTAGTTGATGGTGGCACAATCGTCAGCTCAACTGGCGCATCAGTTTTTAGGCCTTGCTCTTGAATACTGCTGCCATCTTGTTTGACTGATTTTTCAGTTGGCTTATCGCTACCTTTTGGCGTAACTTTAATTTCATTACCTTGGACTTCTAGTTTAGTTATTTGGCCGTTATTGGCGCGACTAATAACATCCGATAAGGCTATATCTTTTAGATTTTCGCTAGGCGATAAAAAGGCGATACCTGCAAAGACAAGCAGTGCAATAATTATCCAAAAAGCTCCTAGACGAATCCAATTACCGGGTTTTTTATTAAAGTTTACAGATTTTGGTGGTTTAATTGCCATGAAGAATTACATTTTCCTTTCGCGTTCATCAACAGTTTTAATTTCTATATTTACTTTAGCAGTTCTACCGTAAAATTACGAGAGGTGAAACTAACTTTTACACCACCGGCGCTATATGTTTTGCCCGCGGCAATCGTTTTTATAGCATGAAGTAATTTAATTATTTGTGGGCGAGTCAACTTTGCGCTCGTTATATGTCGCAAAAGCTCAACTGCAACCTTATCACCAACATGAGTTAAAAAATATCTTGAATAGCCCGGACCATCACCAATTAAATTTGAAACTTCTTCATTAATCTTATTTTTCAATGCTTTCTGCTCGGCCCATAACCCTAATAATTGAAACTTAAAATCATCATTTAATTTAGCTAGTTTTTTACGGACTTGGTTGCGTAAATATTTATCACCTAAATTTGTCGAATCTTCGCGCCAACTTAAATTATTAATTTTGGCATATTCGATCAGGTCAGATTTTGTCTTGTCTGTGAGTGGGCGAGTGATATCCGAATCCAAAACCGCCAATCCCCTCCAGCCAGTTCCACGCAACAAATTAATCGCAATCGTCTCAACTACATCATCGATATGATGAGCCGTCACAATTTTAGCGCTATACTTGCCTGCTATTTCGCGCAAAAACTTATAGCGTCGATCTCGGGCCAGTTCTTCACTTGCCTTTTGCCCCAATTCTTCACGCTTTGACTCAAATTTCAAACCATATTTTTTTGCCAGACCTTCAACAAACTCCGCGTCCAGATGCGAGTCATCACGAATACCATGATCAAAATGAGCCACAATTAGTTCATAGTCTTTTTGGCGCGCCAAAATATCCAACATCACCACTGAATCGATACCACCACTAACCGCCACAATATATTTATTCATCGTGTATTTATTATACAGCCCGTTGTGCCTCTAGAAAAACACTTTAATTTTTGTTACAATATCACAGTCGCACGGTGACGCCTTATGGCTTGCCATGTCGAATGATATGGTAGCGTAGCTCAGTTGGTTAGAGCGCGAGACTCATAAGCTCGAGGTCACAAGTTCAATTCTTGTCGCTACTACCAAAATAATCGCCTCATCGAAAGATGGGGTTATTATTTTGGTCGTTACCACGAATTGAATTTAAACCTTACAAGGACGGTGCTTGCAAATCAGCTTTTTATTGCATAATATGTAAACATGCCCTGTAAAAATGTTCTAAAAACAGACGTTGAAGATTGTTATTACCACATCTACGCTCGTGGACACAATCGCAAACCAATCTTTCGCGAAGATTATGACTACCATGTATTTTTAAAATTACTAAAACGATACCTGTCAGAAAAACCCGAACAGGACGAATCGGGCCGCGAATATCCAAATTTACATAGCGGCCTAGAATTACTTAGCTATTGCCTAATGCCAAACCATTTTCATCTGCTGATTTACCAAATAAATCAAGGCACTATGACAAAATTAATGCGCTGCGTAATGAGCAGTTACAGTCGATATTTTAATAAAAAATACAAAACGTCAGGACCGCTATTCGAGACTAGATTTAAAGCATCTTTAATCGACAACGATGCTTATCTAATGCACATCAGTCGCTACATACACCTTAACCCGGGCGACTGGCAAGCTTATAAATACTCCAGCGTGCACGCTTATTTTGGGATCGGAGAGTCGGATTGGATGCGACCACAAAGAATAATTGATCTGTTTGGATCAGCACCGATATATGCAGATTTTCTAGATGACTACAAAGATTATAAAAAATCGCTAAACGAGATTAAAACCAGTTTGGCTGATAAATAGTTATTATATAATAAAAAGTTGATTTGCAAGCACCGTCCTTGCAAATAAAAATAACCTCTTATTTTAAGGTTATTTTTTATTTTTAGAAATATTTATTTAAGCTTCAGTAGAAAATATTTCAGCTTCACGGCGAGCTATAAAACCAAGTAATTGTTCTGTAGTTCGTGGTTGGTTCCAGGTTTCTATATTGTTTGTTTCGGGACTCATTTTTTTATTTTCCTTTTTTTGTTTTTTATTGTTTGATAAATCTATTAAAGCATAAACGTTACAAGAATGCAATACTTTTCTATAAAATTAGTCATTTTTCTTTGACGATACGGTGTTGCTTATGGTATAAATTAGATTGAGGAAATATAAAAACACAAAAATCATGAGCCTTCCGATTTCTCTCGCAATTATCATTTTCGCCGCGCTGATACACAGTAGTTTTCAGTTAAGTGTCAGTGTTTTGACTTTGCTTAGCGGCCACGCCATTGGGTCAGAACATTCTCACAACAGGTTACTTGGGTTAACGACCAGCTTCGTACTTGGAGTTTGTCTAATGATTTTATTACTTACATCATCGATGGCTTTTATATCTTTTAATATTTTTAGCTTTGGCACACCACAAATTGTCTGGGCTGGCAGTTGCGGCCTTTTAATTGGTGTTGCTGCTTCGATCTGGATGTTTTATTATCGACGCGAAAAAGGGACTGCTCTTTGGGTCCCAAGAGAAGCAGCAAGATATCTAACAAACCGAACCAAAAGCACTAAATCTAAATCTGAAGCTTTTAGCCTTGGTATGTTTAGTGTTCTGGGTGAAATATTATTCATAATCGCCCCTTTAATTATCGGCTCACTAGCCATTGCCCAGCTGCCTCTTAACCTGCAACTAGTCGGTGCCCTAATATACACCGCCGTTTCGATGTCTTCACTGGTTATAATTTGGATACTAATTGGCGGTGGTCATACTTTAGGCCGAATCCAAAAATGGCGCGAGGACAATAAATACTTTTTACAATTTATAGCCGGCGCTGGCTTGATTGTATTAAGTATATTTATTTATGTAATTACTATAACCAGCGACGTTTCTGGAGGCTTACTATGAGTCAAGCTGCAGATGTCATAAAACATGGCAATAGAAATTCGGAACCTTTTGAACGTCAAAAGTTACATAAAAGCATCGTTGCTGTTTGCCTAAGCGTCCGGACTCCTCGCGGTCAAGCTGAAACCACCGCCCACAGTGTTTGCGATGAGGTCGTCGCTTGGCTACAAAATAAAGACGAGGTAACTAGCCAGGATATTCGTATAATTACTGCTAAGCGCCTAAAAAGATTCCAACCCGAGGCGGCTTATTTATACGAACAACATAATATAATTATCTAAAAGGGAGCATAAAAGCAAATGGCTAAAAAATACGAATTCGACTACGACTTGATTGTTATTGGTAGTGGCGCTGGTGGTAGTATTGCGGCCACTATTGCGGCACGGGATGGTAAACGAGTCGCAATTATCGAAGTCGATACTTTTGGCGGCGAATCGCCAAATTGGGGCGATGTTCCAACTAAGGCACTTTTACACGTGGCCACTCTTTTTGACGAAGCCCGGCACGGTGCAAAATTTGGCCTGCGATCATCAACACTTGGGTATAATTACCCCTCAATCAGTGCCTGGAAAGACCTCGCCGTCAAACGTACTGGCGCCGCTGGAAATCGTAAATATTACGAGGCTCAAGGCATCAATACCTTTGTCGGCCTAGCTCGTTTTATTTCACCAAACGAAATTAGCATCAACCGTCGACACTTATCGGCCGAGAACTTTCTAGTCGCTACTGGTTCAAAGTGGGCTATTCCAGAAATTCCAGGGCTAGAAACTATTAATTACCTAACTCCACGAACCATATTAGAAACAATCAGGCCACCAAAAAATTTATTAATTATTGGTGGTAATGACACGGCCGTTGAGATTGCTCAACTTATGGCGATTTTTGGCACAAAAGTTTATATTATTGAAAAATCTAGCCGTTTATTACCTAATTACGATAGGGAAGTGGGCGAGTTGCTTGAAAAAACTCTGGCTGATCAAAAAGGCATCACTACCCTAGCCCACTCCAATGTTGTTGCAGTTATCAAGGAAGGTTTAACAAAAAAAGTTATAATATCGCGCGCCGGCACCGAAAAATCAGTCCGGGTTGATGAGATATTAATTGCCGACGATAAATCCCCTGCCGTTGATTTGGGCCTTGAAAACGCCGGCGTTAAATTTACAGGCCGAGGCATCAAGGTTAATGAATTTTTGCAGACAAATATAAAACATATCTTTGCAACTGGCGAAGTACTTGGCAATGGTAGTCATACTCACACCGCCATGTCAGAAAGTCAAGTCGCCGTAAATAACATTTTTAAGCACAATAAAATCGCAATGGATTACACCGTAAATCCGCGTGTCATATTCACCCACCCCGCAGTTGCGACGGTTGGCGTATCTGAAGATGATTGTGAACGACATAATCGCGCGATCAACAAAGCAATCGTTCCACTGAATATTATCGCTCGCAGCAACACCGCCGATTTTCGTGATGGTTTTGTAAAAATAATTACTGATAAAAAAGGTACAATTTTAGGCGCTACAATCTTAGCACCAGCTGCTGGTGAATTAATTCACGAACTAGCCCTGGCCGTGAAATGTAAGCTAACCTCAAATGACATTGCCCAAACACCACACGCCTTTTTGAGCTGGAGTGAGGCTATCCGGGTTGCTGCTGGAAAATTGAGTTAAAAATAAGTCGTTGATTCAAATCCAAACCCTAGTTAAAACAAATAAAAAATACTTATCAGCCGATAAGTATTTTTTATTTGGTTGCGGGGGTTGGATTTGAACCAACGACCTGATGGTTATGAGCCATCCGAGCTAACCAGACTGCTCCACCCCGCGATACATATAATAGATTAACAGATGAGTTTATTTTTGGCAAGTCTAACGATCAGAAATAGATTTACTGTTACCGCCAAACAAAAAATTCATCCATTGGGTAAAATTACTATCAACTGACGAGTTTGAGTTAATTTGGCCACTACTGGCCGCAACCTTTTTATCAATATTTTTAGCCGCTTCGCTATTTGGCGGCAGGATTAATACACTCTCGCCCGGCGTAACAAGCCCTAGATGCTGCCTTACCGACAATTCCTTATATTCATCGGTTTTAAAGTACCGCTGCTCTAATTGGGCATTAGCAACGTCTAGTTGGGCAACAATTAATTGCCTCGATTTATCGTCAAGTTCTTTTTGTAACTTATAATTCTTTTGCATAACCTCAAGCGATCCCCAAACCCAACCAATCGCAATAATCGCCGCGACAAAGATTATAGCGTTACTTAACGTTAAATAATCGTGACGAATATGATAAATTATGCGACGAATGTTTATTTTTTTCATAATATTATAAAAATATTATAACATTAGCGAGATGAGCAAATATTAAATCTATTTATTATTTCGAGTCGACCTAATGTTATATATTTCTGATTTTTTCAAAAATATATAGCCCAACAGATGATAATACGCTATAATATCAAAGTCTGGGGGCGTAGCTCATCGGTTAGAGCAGGATGCTCATAACGTCTTGGTAGTCGGTTCGATTCCAACCGCCCCCACCAAATAAAATAACCCCGGATACAACCGAAGGGTTATTTTATTTTATAATCAATTATTATTCAGACGGATTAACGTCTTCTTCTGTTAAATGTCGCTCTAAAAGTACAGTACCTCTAGATTGACCTGTTGTGTCACATATCCGTTCGACTTCTTTATTTGTTATGCTGTAAAATTTTTTTTCTTCCGTTGCTAGACTCTCAGCTTTAGGAGTTTTGGCTAAACTAAGATTATCATATTCTCGTTCTTCTTTTCGAGGGTCTAGAGAACCTTCATCGTCAGGTATTGCGTATGGGTCAAGTGGCTTGTCTATAGACTCTAGATCTTTATGTCCTTGGCCGCCAGACGCATTGTATTTTTCCTCTTCCGAACCATAGTTTATACCCAAACCACGGTCGTCATCTTTATCATCGTAAGCATATGGGGGAAAGTTTTCATAATTATCAGTTCTATTTTCTGAACCAACCTGAAATTCTTTTTCGTTCATACTCTATTTATACGACAATCAAGATATATAGTCAACTCAAACAAAAACCCCCGCTTGAAGGCGGGGATTTCTGGCACCTGTTTGTTTGATTTAACTATACAGCTAAACGCGCTTATGGTGCAATACTATTTTAAAACTATTTTTTCTTTGAAACAGTTAAGAAACCGTTTCGTGGATTTTCTTTAACAATTCGGTCTGCTGGTAGATCAACTGGTTGACCCTTCGCATTTTTCTCTACTTTTGCAAAAAAGTAGATTGTCTGTTGTTTGCCACCACGAAGTGTAACTTCTGTGCTGTGCAAATAATAAGTAATACCTTTTGAGTTTATGTGCTTGTAAGCCATATCCCTATACCTCCTGTTAATGCTATACGAGACTAGATTACACGGTGTCGACCACAGTGTCAACAGTTAAATCATCTTGTGACGATGAATCAGCCATTTTAAAATAGCAACAAAGATAAGACGAACAACTATCATTATGGTTAAAATGATACAAATTAAAATCGACCAACCGGCAAAATCTGCCGACCAAACTGGCGAAGCAAAAGAGTAATGATAGAGTTCGGCTTTGGGTAATTTTACCGACTCTGCAAGGCTATTAGCTGATGGATATTTTGCCAGTTCATCAGTGACACATTGAACATAAGCCGTAGACCAACCACTAAATTGCGGCGCACAAACATCTTGGACTTTTTTATAAATATTACCGTTTGGATTACCGTCCAAGGATGCTAAATTATATGCCTTTTTATAATCTCGCTGATAAGAGTCCTCGAGGTAAATACCATTACTCATATTAGTGTTCATATGATCGGAGATAAAGCGTTGTAGGTCATACAACCTATCTTGTATAATTTGGTTGTCCCCTACCTTATCCGCAGCCTTAACTGCGTCAAATCGCTGGGTCATACCAATATTATTAAGCCTTAAAAAAGTAGCCGCTATAAACCCCATAAGCAACAAAATGGAAACCAATTGCCAGGTTTTAACCTTTTTCAGGCGCCTAAGATTTTGTTTATTCAATTTATCATCCGTCACTTTTAGCCCACCTATATTATTAAATCTAGTATAGCACGCTGTTATTTTTTATAGATGTCAAAGCGAGCCGAGCCAATCAAAAGAACAAAGCCAGCGGCTATAAAAAAGAATATATTCAATCCTGAAACGTCGCCAACCATAATCACACAAATTAAAAGTATCCCGGACGCTAAAGCAGCCCCAAAATTTGCTACAGCATCACAAACACATAAATATAAAATACGATGACCCGAAAGGTCGGCCGTATCAAATACACCCCTCGTAAATGACATATTGTAGCCCATGGTGGCCGCCTCATTGGCTATATTGGTCGCCACAATCGCCGCAGGAGCACCAGCAAAAGGACGAAAGGCGTGTACCAAAGCATTTGCGATAACACTAAACTTTAACAAATCGCCGCCTTTGCTGCTATCAATCAATCTACCATAGGCATAAGATGCAAGAATCGCCGTAATTATAGTAACCGAAGAAAGTGCACCAAGCTCGACATAAATCTCCCAACCAGCACCAGGAAAAATAACAATAATTATAAATAGATGCCAAGCCACGCCAGTTGTGACATAATCAAAGCCAACACCAGTATTGGCAATAATTCCTCTTATATTTGCCATCCATGGAAAACCTTCAAATTTTATCTTTTGTCGCAACCTAGTTGGTTCGATTGATTTAAACAACGGCAAAGCCGAAGCGATAAACATTAGCGCTGATATCCATATAACTGGCTGAAGGCCAAAGAATAAGGCAATAAGTCCGCCAATAATAGGGCTAAGGCCAATAGCAATCTTTTCCAAGATATTCATAATTGCCAACTCTTTACCGGCATGTTCAACATTTTTAACCTTTGAAAAATCAACCATGTAACTTATTTGATAGATTGAAGCCGAAAAAGCCAATAAAATGCCCCATATAATGATGCTGTAGATGCCAAACATCGACATAAACCCAAGCGCAAACATAGCCGGCGCATAAAGTAAGTCGCTAGTAAGAATGCCGTGTTTTGGGCCAAATTTAGCGACAATATGACCAGCGAAAAAAGAAATTGGAATCTTTATTAAATAGTAACAACAAAAGAAACCCATAATAAAAATCAAACTATAGCCATTCTCATACATATAGACTGAAGTAAAGCCAGAGACTAAGCTAAGCGCAACCGTACGAACAGTTCGAGACATATAGAGCTCAGCGATTTCGCTAAATGACGCATAACGCCAAAAATGGCGACGCTCTAAAATTTTATACATAAATGATTTAAACATATTTTTATCTTGGTTATGCTAGAATCTATTACAACACAAAACAGATTAAATATGAAGTGTTATAATGATTTACATGAATATATATTTTTCTGGCATAGGGGGCGTTGGAATTGGACCATTAGCTGAAATCGCGCTTGACGCTGGCTATGATGTCTTGGGTTCGGACCTAGTCGAAACAACCACAACTGCAGAACTTATTAATCGACGCGTTAAAGTGAATGTTGGACAAGATGGTAGTTTTTTAAACGAACAACATAAGCTAAAGCCAATCGACTGGTTTATTTATACCGCCGCTCTACCCCAAGATCATCCCGAACTGGTCTTAGCCAAGAATCTTGGTATAAAATGTGCAAAACGCGACGAATTATTGTCTTTTATTATCAAAGATAAAAACTTAAAATTAATCGCTATCGCTGGCACTCACGGCAAGACGACGACGGCCGGCATGATGGTCTGGGCAATGCAGAAACTAGATATACCAATAAGTTATTCCGTCGGCACAACATTCAGCTTTGGGCCAAGTGGAAAATTCGACCCCAAAAGTAAATACTTTATCTATGAATGCGACGAATTTGATCGAAACTTTTTAAATTTTCAACCATTTTTATCACTCATAACCACCATAGATTATGATCATCCCGATACCTATCCGACCGAGAAAGATTATCTGGATTCGTTTACCAAGTTTGCCCAGCAAAGTCAAAAAGTTATCACCTGGCAAGATCAACACAATGAATTGTTTGCCAATATAGACAACATAACTACATTGCATGATTCCGATATTAACGAAAGTCTAAAATTAGCCGGAGAACATAATCGCCGTAACGCCTCATTAGTTCAAAAAGCGATACTAGAACTTGAAATAAATCAGCCCACAGACGATATATTAAGTGATTTTCCTGGCGTAAGTCGCCGCTTTGAAAAGCTAGCCGATAATTTATACAGTGACTACGGCCATCATCCAGTAGAGATAGCCGCGACCTTACAAATGGCTCATGAATTATATGATGATATAATTTTAGTTTACCAACCACACCAAAATGTTCGACAACACGCCATAAAAGATCAATACACAAATCAATTTGAGCTAGCCAAAGATATTTATTGGTTACCAACATTCATACCAGCTGGCAATCGTGATGATCACAGTCTGGCGATTCTTTCACCTGAAGAATTAACTAGAAATATCACCAACCAAGTCAGCGTCCACATAGCCGAACTGGATGATAAATTATGGCAAACCATTCAACAAGCCAGGCAAAATAACCGCATGGTGCTTTGTATGGGTGCTAGTAATATAGATACATGGGTAAGAGAAAAACTAAAATCTACTGAGCAATTGGCAAATTAATTCCAAAAGAATCAGGATTTAGTGGGTCACTCTTAAAAGCGGCAGCAAGTTTTATTTTATCAGCCTGCTCATCATACAAATCTTTAAACTCGTCAATTGCCGATTGGTCAATCGGGCCAGTTGTAGAATAATTTTTAAACTCGCTGCTGCTATCAATCGTTTTATCGCGAATATCAACATAGCCAGGTCGACTCAGATCAAGTTGAGCAGCGCCACTAGTACCATAAAGATACAAACTAATTCCAACCAAACCACCAGATATCAAAATTGAGGCAATAATCATCGCCAAAAAACGATGCTCGCCCCAAAAAGGCGCCTTAATATCAACAACTAAATCTTTCTCTTTCATTATTTACCCCCAGCCGATAAATTTTTTGATTCAAAATCCGAGACAGCTGATCTGTATTGACTAATCTTGTAATCCAGACCGGTAACATCATTATAAACCTGGCCGCGCTTAGCCCTGGTTGATACAAGCGAATCATAAAACTCGCCAGGTTGATTGATGCAGTCTATTCTTACAGTTGATGCCAGATTTTCTTCATAAACTATATAGTCAGCCCTAAATTTTTCAAGTTGAGTCCTGTAGCTGTTAGACGCCGCTGAAAGATTATCAATATTAAAACCGTTACTAGAAACCCGGATGTTAAATCTATCCATCAATTTAGTCGAAACTAATTCGTAGCGCTGACCCATATTTACACGAAGTAATGCATCACTGATCAATAATTGATTCAGCGTATTTTTAATCGACAAACAATTAACTTTAATCTGCGTAATTTGCTGTTGATTAGCCGATTGCGCAGAAACTCTCATAAAAATAAATCCGCTGACAGTAATTGCCGTAATCAAACATACAATTAGTGCCTTAGGATAAATTTTCATTTTTATAATTTTATCCCCGCATCTTTAATAGCTTTATCCGACAACACAGACGGAGCTTCCATTAATATATCTCGGCTGTCACCAGTTTTTGGAAAAGCCATTACGTCACGAATACTTGGCTCGTTTTGCAAAAGCATAACCAATCTTTCCAACCCCCAAGCAATACCACCATGCGGAGGAGCGCCAAATTTGAACGCTCTCAACATATGACCAAAATCACTATTAATTTTTTCGGAGCTGTGACCCATAATTTCCAAAACTGAACGCAGATCAGCTGGACGATGATTACGAATACTGCCACCACCGATCTCATAACCGTTCAAAACTATATCGTATTGAGCAGCGGTAATTTGATCTATATTCTTCTTTTCAGATAACCATTGGCGATGTTCGGGGATTACAGTGCTAAATGGGTTGTGAGTAAACGTCCAACCGCCATTATCTGTTTTTTCAAACATTGGAAAATCGACTATCCAACAAAAAGCTAGTAAATTCTTATCATTCTTATCCTCACGAATATCCGGACTATCTTTGCCATATTTTTCCATAGCATCAGCATAACTTATTCTAGGAAAAGGAACTTGTTGAATGCGTTTTTCAGGATAAAGAGTTTTAACTATTTTTATCAACAAAGCTTCATTTAATTGCAATATATCTTCTTGTTCGACAAAACTCATTTCCATATCTACCTGAGTAAACTCGGCCTGACGATCACCGCGAGTATCCTCATCCCTAAAACAACGTGCCAACTGGAAATAACGCTCAACACCACCAACCATTAATAATTGCTTGAATTGCTGTGGTGATTGAGGTAATACAAAAAACTTACCAGGCTGCAAACGGGCTGGAACAATAAATTCGCGCGCTCCTTCTGGTGTTCCTTTTGTTAAATATGGGGTTTCGATTTCCCAAAACTTTTGTTCATCCAATTCATCACGAATCAATTTAGCTATCTGATGGCGTTTTTCGATGTTATTTCGCATTCGCTCGGATCGCATATCCAAATAACGATATTGCATCCTCATTTCTTCATTAATCTCTGATGCCTTTTCGATTTCAAAAACAGGCGTTTCGGATTCATTTAAAATTTCTAATTCTTCAACAGCCAACTCAACCGTACCGGTTGGCAAATCAGAGTTAATCTGCTTTTCACCACGCGATTGAATCTTACCCTTTAAACTGACTACAAACTCACTGCGCAATGACGTTGCCTGCTCGAATAAATCCGAGTTACCGCCCCAAAAAACCGCTTGAATTATGCCGCTACGATCACGAACATCTATAAAAATTAATTTTCCGTGATCACGACGCGACTGCACCCATCCTTTTATTTCTACTGTTTGACCCACTTTATTAGGGGTATCTATAATCCAATCTCTGTTCATCATAATTCCTTGCTGCTTGTCTGCTTATTTGTTTTTATTTTAACACTTTTAAACTACACTCGCTATATCTTTAGGCAACACTAAAAATCTTCATATTTTTCGGGATGGTTTTTTCCGCTTGAATTTCGTAATGCCACAACTCGCAAATCATCATGTGTATCAAATTCATCAATAATTTTTCGACCCAAAAGCGCTTCAATCACATCCTCTAGCGACAACAAGCCGACCGTTTCGCGAAACTCGTTTACGACTACAAATAAATGATGGCGAGTTTTTAAAAATGCCGCCAAAGCCTTGTCTAAGGCTTGATTCTCATTTATATAATAAACTTTTGATTCCATAGCTTTTTCGGCTGTGGTTGATTTTTTGATATCAAGCGCCAACAAACTACGCAAATTCAAAATACCAACAATATGGTCAATATCCCCTTTTACGACTGGCAATCGACTATGACCAATCTTATGAAGCTCATCGAGTGTTAATGGACCTAAAAACTCAGTATTTTTTATACTATTAATCACTGATCTAGGCGTCATAATCGACTTAACTTTCTTATCACCAAACGACAATCCATTAACAATCAAACTTTTTTCTTCAAACGTTAATATATCCTTAGATTCATCGATTAGGTATTGCAGCTCTTGACGCGAATCAATCTGACGATCGTCATTATCAACCGGTACACTACTTAAAAGCCTCATTAATAAAGGTGCATTTTTAATGAACTTAATTAATTTTTCATCAATTTTGTTATATATTTTTTGGGCTATTTTTTTGATAAAGCTGACCTGCGACAATCCACCATATTCTAGCGCCACAAAAACTGAGATCAATACACCAATAAACCAGCCTAAAGTTGCGCTCAATAATAGCACCAAAACAACCAGCAGGAGCGCGCTAATAACTTTTTGTAACGATAAGACATCACCCAAAAGCTTCTGTCGCTCTAATGATTTTTTAGCAGTTTCATGCCCCATCGCAACGCGACGCTCTAACTCAAACAGACTCAGTTTGCTACGCTCTGGGCTAATAGCCGCCACAAATAGCAATAAAATAAACACTATAACAATTAATGACAATAAGAATATAAACATTATGCTTTTATTGTATATCATCCTAGCTACGCTGTCAGCTAACGCCAATATTTGATATAATTAGGTAAATAATTATAAGGGGTATGTTTTGAATAAAATTAAATGGATTATATTTTCAGCCGTCGCCATTGGAGTGCTCGGTTGGCTAGTTGTTGTTTCTAATGGATCAAAAATTGACCTAAAAAATGTCGACATCAACGCCATACAAACAGGCAATGACAAAA
Source organism: uncultured bacterium (assembly GCA_903952435.1). Classification (GTDB taxonomy): domain Bacteria; phylum Patescibacteriota; class Saccharimonadia; order Saccharimonadales; family Saccharimonadaceae; genus UBA1547. The sequence goes on along the minus strand of CAJBFN010000001.1, from coordinate 22,097 downwards.
ATGGCAATATTGGCGACTATATCTATGGCAAAGTCGATAGCAAAGTAACATTGATTGAATATGCCGATTATCAATGTCCTGGATGCGCCAGTGAACATCCAAAGCTTAAAGCTATACTGGAAGATTATAAAGATAAAATCAGGTTCGTTTTCCGTAATTTCCCACTAACTACAATCCACGCTAATGCTAAGGCGGCGGCTGGTGCCACTGAAGCTGCTGGCTTACAAGGCAAATATTGGGAAATGCATAATAAAATCTATGAAAATCAGTCAGCCTGGTCTAGCCTATCAGACAGCGAACGCACCAGTTTCTTTGCAAATTACGCCAAAGATCTTGGCCTGGATGTAAATAAATTTAACACAGATATCGCATCGCAAGCTATTAGTGATAAGATTAACTATGATAAATCACTGGGAGATAAAGCCGGTGTTAAAAGCACCCCTAGCTTCTATCTGAACGGCACGAGTCTAAACGGCGACATTAACAACCCAAATAATGAACCTATTTGGGGCAACGATACTAAATTCAAGGCAGCAATTGACGCCGAATTAGCAAAGCAATAAAAGATTATAAATAATCGAAAACACCCCGGTGCCTTGGGGTGTTTTCATTTTTTTTGTTATCCCCTCGACAAGCTTGGGGACGGATTTTGTGAGTCAAACGACTCTTACTGTTGCAAATACAGTTGCCATTCGGCAGGCACCACATCCACTGCGATCTTTTTGCGCCTTGATGGCACAAATTCGATTGCTATTGGCATGTGATTTATTTCACTCCTTGTACTATGTACAGCCTCACACGCTTCGACCTTTAAATATTAGTTTTGGCGTGAGACACATCGTTAATATTACCAAGTTGACGACAACAAGTCAAGACAGGCATTATAAATAATGCTAGTGATTAATACTATAGGACACTTTTTATATAAGCGCAAGTATTTTATTAAATTAAATTTCGCCAGGGGTGACGGTCGGCTTAGCGCTTTTTAAAACTCTTTCTTTCAAGAACAAAACCAAGGTAGTAGCTACAGCCATCAAAACTGCAGCAATCACAAATATCTTATGCATACTGTCGCTATAGGCTTTTACGATAACGCTCGCAAAATCTGCCTGTTGAAATTTTATTTGATCTTTCATTTTTAATCCAATCGCTGGCGGTAGCTTATCGGCAGCAATATTTGTTTGATCAGCTATTGCCTGTTTTACGCTTGGCGTATTTAGCATCAATAGCGTATCGGGTTTATTTAAGTCACCAAATTTCGAAGCTGCTGGGCTTTGACTTAGTTTTTGAATATACGAATTGTTACTCATATCACCCAAGCTAGATGCGATGCCAGCCGTTAAGATTGCTCCAAATATAGCTACGCCAACAGTCGAGCCGATACTCCTAAATAACTGGCTATTACTTGTCGCCGCACCAAGATCACGTTGTTCAAACTCATTTTGAACCGCCAAACTAATTACCGGCATACCAACGCCCATTCCAATACCTATAAAGGCGATAATAAACGCTTCGTAAATATACGACGAAGTTGGATTAAGCGTTGTCAATAAAAATACCGCAACCGTAGAAACAATAAAGCCGATCAACATGAATATCTTGTACCTACCGGTTTTAGCAATCAGCTGACCGACGCCGACGCTAGTTAGTGTCATACCGCCAACCATTGGCAACAACATTAGGCCAGATTGAGTCGGCGTTGCACCAAATACCTGCTGGTTAAATTGCGTTAGATATAATATCGAGCCCAAAAATGCCGACCCAAATAGTGTTGCAATCGTAATTATCAAAACAAAGTTACGATTTCTAAAGAAATAAGCCGGTACAATTGGCTCGGCGGCTCGTTTTTCAACCGCAATAAATGCAATCAAAATCATACCTATCATCACAAACATAATTGCCTGTAACCAACCGACCGAAAGACCAGTATAGCTAATAACATCAGCTAAGATAGTTTCAGTATTATCAATTGCCAAGATCAATAATGCCAGTCCAGTTGCCAACAGCGCCGCTCCGGCGTAATCTACAACCGGCTTTCTGTCATGTTTTAAGGTCGGACAATAAATTGCAATAATTATAAATGCAGCAATACCAATAGGAACATTTACCAATAATGTCCAGCGCCAGTTAGTTATTAGACCTAAAATATTGTGCGGTTCAGTTAAATACCCACCAATTAACGGACCTGCCAGTGACGATAATCCAAAAACAGCACCAATCATACCTTGCCATTTGCCACGCTCACGGGCCGCAAACAGGTCACCAATAATAGAAAAGGCGTTAGCCGTAATAATACCGCCACCAATACCCTGTAAGGCCCTAAAAGCAATCAACTGATTAATGTCAGCACTCATACCACCAGCAAACGAGCCAAGCGTAAATATCCCGACACCAATCAACAATATAATTCGACGGCCAAACATATCTGACAATTTACCAGCAATCGGCACCATTATAGTGGTGGTTATCATATAGGCAGTAATTACCCAACCAAGCAACGAGAAGGCGTTAAATTCTTCGACAATTTTACCTAGTGATGTTGATATAACCATCTGATCCAGGGCAACCAGAAACATACTGGCCATAACTGAAATCATGATAATAATTTTTGCGCGTAAAGTTAAATGATGATGCATAAGTCTATTTATAATAACTCAAAAAAGCTAAATTTTAAAATTAAATCTAACCTAAAATCTTTCGAATTTTTCTAAGCATGGAAATTATAAAACTGGCAACCGGTCTGATATTTTTATAAAAATACCCTATTTGCTCTTCTAGATATCCATTAAATCCCTTTTTAAAGTTATAAATACCGTCCATTTCGGGGTGACCGCTAAGTGAGCTCTTGGTCCCATAAAAATTATAGATCGGTAATTTATGTTTTATCGCATACCTCATGGCATAAAGCTGTATAGCGTAAGTTGGACAAAATTTACTATATTCAACATACACGCCGCTTGATAGATATACTAATTCAGATCCATAGTTAATAAAAACAGCCCCGGCCATTATTATAGGCTTATCGGATTTCTTTTCGCTCATCTCTTTTATTTTTTCTCTTAATTCAGCAATTTGACTTTTATGTGCATCTATTTGCAGTTTTAATTTGGGACCGTTATCAACCTTATTTATAGCTAGATTCATCTCATGATTTTCAAAATCGATTCTGCTATTTAGATATGTGATATATTTCGAAACATTTAGCTTGGCTATTAAACACATCGAGCGCGACTTGCCAAAATACTCCAACAGGCTTGTATAGTAACTTTTACTTCTGACCTCAAAATTACGACGAGCACCAGTTTCATCCATCAATTTAATAAATATATCTATATCTTTTACATCTATAGGCGATACCTCAACCCCCATTTTTTCCGATCGTTGCATATCCTGACGAGTTTTAACGCTCACGCTGTCAAAAAGATCTTTGTCGTTATGAATGCCGCTCATATCTTTTTTAAAGTACCATCTTAGTAATTTTGGATCATTATCAATGTCTATATTTAAAAAGCCTGATCTTGTAATTAAATCTATGTACTTATGTCCGTCATAGCCATCGTCAATAATAGATCCGTTCATATCACGATGATTCATAGGCAGCTTTGGATTGATTTTAATTCCAAGGCCATTTTTGTTTTTTACATAAGACAATATGTTGTCCAAAAATAAACTAGTCAAATCGGCGTCATCATAATCAACAAGTGGGCCCTGTTGACATTCAAAATCATAAAATCCAAAAAAAGTCTTTCTAGAAGAAAGAAGCGCCGATGAAACTATCCTACCATCATCAACCATACCGACAAGATGCATATTCCAGCCATCAATACGACGACGATTACCAGAATAAGATGATTGCAAAAAATTAGCCATTTCATGACTGGATGCAAACTTCTCATACCCTGTTCCGTCTAATTCTTTAAATACAATAGGCATCATACTCTCCTTCTTATAGAATTATATACTTTTAAATAAGAAGAGTCATATAAATTATTAAGACTATCCTGTAATTAATTTCTTTCACCGGCACTAGATCCAGCCACGTAACCAGTAGACCAACATAATTGCAACGAAAATCCGCCAGATGGCCTATTGATATGCAACAAGTCACCAGTAACAAAAAGATTGCTCACCTTCTTTGATCGCATGGTTTTCATATCTACTTCAGCTAGCGGCAAGCCACCATCGGCAACTATAGCTCGATTCAATCCCATTAGGCCCGTGATCGTTACTGGCAGCGCCTTAAATAGATTAACTATCTTTTTTCGATTCTCTTTCGTCACCGAATGAACTTTTGTTTCCATATCCATATATTTAGAAAGTAATATTAATATCCCCTTAGACATCCCAGCCGACACTAAATCACTAACAATATTCTTTAACGTTTTGTTTTTATTCACATCAAAAATGCTAATTATTTGACGCTCTAGATCTCCAGAATCTGTTTTTGGAAACATATCGATCTCGGCAGTAACGATTCCCGTAGGTAATAGTTTTGAAACCTTAGAGGCGCTATTAAGAATTAAGGGGCCAGAAATACCAAAATGAGTGAATAATAACTTGCCATTCAATTTAAATTCTTTTTTGCCATCAACAAAAAAAGTTATCTTCATGTCTTCTAGCGACACACCCGACAATTCCTTAACCCAACGCTCTTTAACCGCAATAGGCACTAGGCTCGGAGTTGGACTTACGACTGTGTGCCCTAGCTGCTTTAGCCATTTATAACCATCACCTGTCGAGCCAGTTTCTGGATGTGATACACCGCCGGTAGCAAGAATATATTCCGTCGCCGTCAGCTCTTCTTCTCCACATAAAATAGATTCAATATTACCATCTTTAATATTCACGCCCGAAACAACACATCCAGTTCGCACTTCTACATTACCTCGATGCATATAATCGGCCAAAAACCTCACGACATCAAACGCGTCTTGCGATTTTGGAAATACTCGATTATACTTCTCGACTACTAAAGGCAACCCTTGTGAATCAAAGAAATTAAATGCGTCTTTTTCTCCAAACTGAGCAAAAAGCGAATATAAAAACTGTTTCGAGCTACCATATTTTTCCAAAAGCGTATGCTCATCTTCTATAGCATTCAATATATTACAGCGGCCATTGCCAGTTATAAGTATTTTATTACCAAGCTGTTTATTTTTCTCAAGCAAAAGAACGCGAAGTCCGCGTTCACCGGCACGTCCAGCTGCAATCATCCCTGATGCGCCACCGCCAATTACTATAAGGTCATATTTTTTTATCATTATTACTCAAGTTTGCACAATACTGCGTTAATTATACTAGAATCATAACACCGATACGACACTTTTTACTAACTAAAAAATGGCGAGACTAGGCATCGTCTCACTTTGCTCGCCTTTTCCGCTCATTCATAAAAATATAGGGGCTGGTTAGGCCCCTATTATTCTATTCGATTTACTATTGATTATGACGATTGTTTCGCATGCCACCACGGTTAGCGCTATTGCCCTCATGATCGGACGCTTGGCGTTCTTTCATATTTTGCAATCGACTATCCATTTCGGCTTGCGTTAAACCTTTTGATGCCCAACGCTCTTGCGCAGATTTTTGCATTGATGCGTGAAAATCATCCTCGCTAATACCTTTATCTGCTGCTATTTGAAGCATTGTCTTAGTCTCGAGCTGAGATTTTAACTCGTCTTCTGTCAACCCCAATATCCCCGCTTTGGCTGTGATATTTTGCTGGTAGCCATAAGACCCACCATTACCATTTGTACCGTTCATTTGTGCTTGAGCAAATGCTGGAATCGCTATGATCCCTGCAGCTACTACAACTGCCGTTCCTAAACCTAATGTTAATATTTTTTTCATTGTTGTTGCCTCCTTCCGGCATATGTAATACAAACGAGCAACTGATATTATTTCATTTACCTATTATGCTGATAGCCCCTGGCTGGTTGAATCTCACTGTTTTGTCCTCTATTGCCAAAATTTGGTAGTGAGCTGTAAGAAAAGGCAAAGCCAAGTGTTAATATCACTATTATGACAATTGGCACCAAATATGCCAAACGGATTTTATACATCTTACCTGATTTTGCGATCATAAAAATAACTGCCACGATAGAAAATAAACCCAGCAACACAGCCATCCAAGGGAAATCACTCAATAATGAATCTAACGTGCGTTGAATACCATAAGCTGGGCCCTGTGCTACCTGCAGCCGAATAAACAATGATGCCACGCTAATAAAGTATGCTGCCGACATAACCGCTCCAATGATTGCTGCGATGCCAACAATACTCATCACGATATAATACGATCTAGATTGCATATGCACTTTGCCGCTACCAATCTGCGACATAACTTTTTCTTCTATGTTTGTATTGTTTCTAGTCGTCTTTTTATTCATAATCAACTCCTTCTTGCTGACAAATCTTTTTTAATGCTTCCTTGGCCCGACGAATCCTAACGCCAACTGTCGAAGTCGGTATGTGTAATATATCGCTAATTTCTTCATATTTTAGGTTTTCAAAAAAACTGAGACCCAATACTTCTTGATATTTAATACTGATTTTACCTAGACAAAATCTAACTTTTTTGTCCAACATTTTTTTATCTATGACTTTATCGGTATCAAACTTTTCTATAAAACTATCGCCAATTTCGTCAATTACACCTAAAGAGCAAATCTTCTTGCCCGATTTAATGGCATTCATAGCTCCGTTATGTAAAATCCGATATATCCATGGAGAAAATGGCTTGGATAGATTGAAGCTCCGCAGATTTACATAAACCTTAATGAATGTTTCTTGGACTACGTCAGACGCAATGTCATAGTCTTTTAGTAAAAATGAAGCATAGCGCATCAATTTTGCCTCATATCTCTCCATGACTAATCCAAACATATTAGTATCGCCCTCAATTACCTTGGCTAATATATCCGAATCAGATAGATCTTCATTTTTGACATTCATGATCACATATATTATACAACTGCGAAGTTAATATTATTTCATTATTAGTGGTATAAAGACTGGACATCACCTAGCTTTACTGGCGATTTTCTGGTTCTAATCCAGGAGGAATGAGCCAAATAAAAACACCCTAACGGGTGTCTTTATTTGGCTCCCCATGCCGGTCTCGAACGATTCACCAGAGTTAAACACTACAAATAGGACACGACTCAATAGCTATAATAAGTGTCCAGAAATCACACTTAATCACGAAGAAAAAGCGAGACTGGTCAAATATTTTAACGTTTTAATTGAGATGGATAATAATTTAACTTCAATGCGCTAATATCGCTTAAGTTTGCGTAGTCGTCTATTTAATAGCATAATTATCACCAAGGATTATCCAATAATATGACTCCTGATGATCAAATTAAGCAACCTACCCCATTGAACTATAAAGTCAAAACAGATGGGTTTAATAAACCTGGTTTATTAAAAACTGAAAGCATAACCAGACCATCACCTGATGGCTCAAAACTACACCAGGTAATTTTGTTCTACCATGGCGAAGAAGCGACCGAACCAAAAGATACTCCAACTAGCGTAAAGGTTGCCACCTATATGAGAAGTAAGTTTGATCGTAGTTGGTATTTCGATCATGCTCTACAGTGTTGGAACGGAAGTTTTTCTGACATATCGTTACTTCAAGACGTACTAAACGACAAATTTCCTGATAATGGAAGATACCAACTTCTATCTGGTGATCCAAGCGTAGATTCTCTTGCTCAAAAAATTATCACTGGAAAAATGTCCTTAGAGTCAACAGAACAATTAATACAAGCTCTCGCCGACAACCCTGATGCTAACGAAATATTTAAAAGCAATGCATCACAATTACTAGCAAATTCAGTCAACCAACACAGGCAAAAACAAGCAATCGATAATCTTGAAATAGTCGCTAAAGAACCTACTAGTACAGAATCGGGTTTACAAAAAGTTCTAGAAAAACAATGGTGGATGTTTGGCGGTAGATATATAGATACAGCTAATAGACGTTCTTTAGTAGTCCTAGATCAAATGGATATACCATTAATCAGAAGTGACGGGTCATTACATATAGTCGAGCTTAAGCAAGCTAATATTCCTAAGCTGATAGTTAAACATCGTAATCATTTAATTGTAGGTGACGATATAAATCAAGCTGTATCACAAGCCATGAACTATTTAGTTGGCTTAGACGAACAAAGAGCGCAAATTTTGGCAGACCTTAAAGTTGATGTGCGACGAGCCTCAGCTACAATAGTAGTTGGCCATACAGACTTTGTTACCGACTATACACCAGAAGAAATACACGAAACCTTACGCACATATAATAGTCATTTGTCACGTATTGAAGTAATTACATATGACGAATTAATCAGTGGCGCACGACGATCTCTTGAGTTTTCGGAATAATAAAAGTCTGATTTATATATTTTTTTAATATAAAATCACATCTAAGCCGCCTAACCCTTAAGATAAAACTGGCTTCAATATGTAATAGTAGTGAGTAACGCGAAAAAATTCATATAGCTATACCTTAGATTACACAGAACAATGCCATATTATATAAATTGTTGAAAATAAAAAAGCTTTAGCGGATCAATTACAAACCTAGCGGAACTTCGACATTAGCCATAATCAACTCATATAGTCTTTTTTCGACTGATCTTGCTCGATCAAATGACAAACGATAACCAAGATTAATCGTGCGTACTTTTACAGTACAACTCTCGTCGATATAGAAATCAGTCTCTCTTAAAAAATCAAAATCATTCGGCTTTTCGGGATATAAAAGCGTGATATCAGACGTTTTATATTTATTTGCATAAGCATACATCTGGTACAGGTCAGGCTGCGAAACCCCAAGTTTTCTATCATCCTGAAGTATTTTATATTTTGTGTCAATAATAGCGCTCACAACTTTAGATCTTAAAATAGTTATATCCGGTTTCATTCTGAATATACCCTTTTGATCATATTGAGTATATTCCACAAAAGTCTTAATAGGTCCTTGTTTTTTAATTGTAATTTCAGTATTTTTTGACCGTTTCAAGATTTTGCGCAATGCCGATGATATAAATTCTTCAAATAATCGGTTCATATCTATCAAGAATGTAAAACTATCATAATTACTAGCACTTAGTTGAACAGATTGACTGGCTAAGAAGAGCTTGGATAATTTCAATGATTGTTCGAATCTAATATTAAGGCGAGTTAGAGTGATTCTCTCGGCGTTTTGTGATGTGATTCTCGTATCAGTAACCTCATCAAATATTGATAGAATCTGCAATAGAATATTCTTGTTACGACTATTCTTTGTTGCCCCAAGCAACATCTTGGATACATACTTAAATATTCGATTTAAATCGTTATCCGCAGTAAACATATCGCTCTGCAAATAAAACCTACTCTTGTTAATACTATTTAAAGTAATATGCTTATTAAGCAAGAGTTTACCTCTTAGGTATGGCAAATTATCTTCTTTCGCAACATATTCATGGTGTGCTGCATTTTGTATGCAATTCAGAAGGTCCGATGCAAATAAATAAATAAGGGTCTCAAAAAAACTTCCTTTTGTTTTATGAAGTTGTGTTGAGTCTGAATGAGGTATATTGACCTGACCACAGTAATCTAACATGAAAAATAGGTTATCGATATTTATTGATTTTTCATTGTCTATTTGAGCATCAGCTTGCCTATACATTTTTGGCAATATCTCTATAGTCAAAGAATCATCTATGCGGATAACGCCTACATATTGAAATGCCCTAATGCCAACCGTTTCATTGCGACTATTTAATACGCGCTCAAGGACCCTACCTTTAACATGCTTCGATAAGCCCTCCATGACCTTATTAAGAGTCGCAGAAGTTTGATGAGAGATAGAAGACTTAAAGTCTAATCTATCATACTCGTATAGAGTTAATATCTGACGATTCTTCTTCATTAGCTATAAGCGCCTTCAGCGCGTTTGGTAATTCTGATGGACTAAATTGTTTAAAACTATAAAGCGTTGAGTCATCAATATCTGCGCTACCCTGGAATGCTACTTGTCGAGATTCTACAAAATTAGATCCAAGCAATATTTCAAGTTGCTCCCAATCATTATAAAAATATTCCTGAATAAGTGGTAACACCTTCTTATACCATACCGAATAAAGGCTCTGTTCATTACCTATTTTCATAAAATAGCTATGGCCAATCTGATGATCGCGATCAATTAAGACTGCTATTTTATCATTTAGCGACTTAAGTAATTTGCCAATATGGACACCAGCCACTTCGCGATTAATTTCTGGAATATTATAAAGAGGCATAAGCTCATCAAATTCAAAACGGCGACGAAGTGCTATGTCTAGCAACGCAATAGAGCGATCTGCCGTGTTCATCGTACCTAGGACATATAGGTTCTTAGGGATAGTAAATTTCTCCTGAGAATACGGCAATACGACCGACATAGTATCTCGTTTATCTTCTTCAATAAGCGTAATAAGCTCACCAAATATTTTTGCTATATTACCACGATTAATTTCATCAATAATAATAAGATACTTATTCTCCGGGTCATTACCCGCAGTTACACAGAGTTCTTTAAATATTCCAGATTTAATCTCATACGAAATAGATCCGTCCTCGCTATCCATCTTCGGCCTTATACCCTCAACAAACTCTTCATAAGAATATGACTGGTGAAATGTAACAACCCTATAATACCTTGACCAGTCGCTTGATTCACGAGCTTCTGCAGTTGTTGGGATATGAGACAATTCGTCTTCCACAAACGAACGCCCAAGGTCAGTAAGAGCCCAAGACAGATCGTCATTCTTTACGAAATACTCTTGCCCAGCTATTCTATAATTAGATTGTGAATTATTTGATCGCTCTATAAGGCATGTCATCACCGTGCTATATCCACTTCTCTCTGTCGACTGTTGCCTTACATACCTCGTATATGCCTGCAATAATGGTTGGCTAAGAATCTCCTTTACTCTTAATGCTCGCCCTGAAGAATATAACGCAAGAGAAATAACCTGCCACCAAGTAAGTTCTTTCAATGAATCCGCCAAAACTTCTTCAGCAGATAACTCCTGTCCGACTTGAGATTCAAGCAGATTTTTTGCATAGACATTAATAGCATTCCATGTTTTACCAGTGCCTGGAGGCCCATACAAAATCGTATTTAGCGCCGTATTACTATTCATGATCCGAGCCTCCTTCTTACCACCAATATAATTTAGTGAGTTGCTATTTATGTAATCAGCAAAATGTTTAAGGGTGGCTATTTGGGTATCGGCATCATCAACCCTACTTAAATCATATTGATATCGTTTATCTTTATTAAGCATTAGAGCTGCATACATTCTAATCGCAAAGAACTTACTAGCATTACCTTCAAGCTTCGGAGCATTACCGATCACTAAGTTTCTTGTTGCATCGAATTCTACAGTCTTGACCTGAACATTCCCCGCATTTGAGGCATTAATGCGCTCTGCATCACTAGACAATTGTTCGATATTTTCATAACGGGCGTGGATATCAAGACCATCAACAGGGATAATGCTATGCACACTAAAGTTCATCGTATTTAGACATTTAATCTGTAAAGAAAGTGAATTATTATCATCCAATACACGGTTTATATCCCTACCACCCTCAACGCCATTCTCTCGTAAATATGAACTCAATATAAATATCTTTTTATATCCATCGTCCACAAGAAATCCAGGATCCTCTTCGATACGCCTAGCAACCATTGGAAGCAATTGTTGATTAATTATCGTATTACCTTGCTTAGAAGCTAACGTAGAAAAAGACACCGTGACTGCTTTATATTTAGTATCACCCGTCACAGTGGCGTTATAAATACCATACTGTGCTCGTTCGGCATTTAAATCATAGCCAGTTAAACTCATATTCTCTTCGGTGTTTAAAATTTTGACGACACCATTAAAGAAAGCGTCTGCATCAGAAAAACCGTAAAGATTTAATATGCGTAAACTGTTTTGGTCGGAATTAAACCGTTCGAATAATTCATGTGGTATAACAAGTCTTTGTTCTTGCAAGTTGTCTCCTTATTATTCGTCATCTCAAGCGAATAATTTCTAATTACAACTTCTTTTCGCGTTGGATGGTCGATATATGTTATATTATATCGCGTTTGTCGTTGTTTTATCCACTCCATTAATAAATGGTTTATTTTACCTTTGTGCTCAACTACATTTGCCAACATAAACTTCTGGTTATTGCTGTCTAGTCTATCCAACAAATTGAGTAAATCTGCTTCAAGATCCTTATCCCAACCCTGAAGCCCACGCTTACCATCATTATAGGTCGCATTAGTTATAAAATATGGTGGGTCGAAGTAAAAGACAGCATCTTTATACGAACCATAGTCTAAATCTCTAAAATCTTTATTAGTAAATTCAACCATATTCGATTTAGGTATAAAATTTATAATACGATCACTTATCGTTTGATTATAAGCGCAATTACCAATTGGCGTATTAAATTTTTGAGAAGAATTAAAGCGTATTTGATTCTGAAAACAAAACATTGATAGAACAAAAAGATTAAGGGCTGAGTTATCTATTGTGTTGTAGTAATTTCTAAACTCTAAATACCCATCCTTTTCACTCTTTCGTAAATTAAACCTACTAATAATAGCCTCACAAGATTGAACAAGCTCTTCTCGGTTAGTTTCACTGATTAACTTAACAATCTCATATACATATTTATTATAGTCATTAAAAACCACCCTATCTGTAGCCACTACATTAGCCCCGACATTAAACGCTCCACCCATCACATCTACAAAAGTCCCAACATGCTGCGGCAATAGATTGATTATATCTGTTAGTATATTATTTTTACTGCCAGAATAGTTAAGTGGTGATTTATTAAGCGATAGGTCCTTCTTGAAGTATATAAGCACCTCATGTAAATCATCGCCCTTTTGACTTGCATTAAGGTTTTTATACTCCCTATACGGTATCTTCTTAACGAAAACTTCATGATTAATGGCAAACCTGCGCGCCGTCTGGACGAGATCCTCTAAAGGAACAATCGATTGGGTACTATAACTAATAATAATATCCTTAAAATTCGCCTGTCTAAACATGTCTTCGAAGGCAAAAATAGCTTTCCTTTTCTTCGTATAATCCGACTTCTTGTCATTATGGACCCTTCTGCCGGTTTTACCATGTATTTCTGGGTAATCATACTTAGAGATAGTCTCCAATAAATGATAAGCTGACGAATATTCGGTTACTGTATAGGGTGTATCGATATAAAGCACATCACCTTCTATGGAACGTAGGAGTTCATTTGAATCTTTGCAGAAAACTTTATTTACAGTACTAATACTTTTATAATCAAACATCCCCAATGGAACTAACATAAATGGCTTAAAGGACCTCTTATCCCAGTCTTTTAAGAATGCCTCGTATGTTCCAGACGTATTAGACACGCCCATTACACTTTCAAGCAGAGACGCTAAAAGATAAAAATATTCGTTCTCTAAAATATATTTATCTAGGAAAAGTTTCTCAATAGATTGCCTAATGCCATCAATTTTTATTGCATTCTCTTCTGTAAAAAACTGACGATTATTCCTCGGTGAGTACTCGTTTGTAATATAGTAGCTAGAGTTGTATTTATATACCTTACTATTAAGATGAGAGAATGGATCCGTATGGTATTTTTTCTTAAAAATACTAAAACTTGGTAGTTGTTTATTTAATAGTTTTCCTTGATTGAAGACATATGAATAGTGCATAAAGTCATTAGCGATTACACGATAATCGCCCTTAAAATAGTCACCTACAACTCCAGTCCCTGCAAATAAATCACAAAAAACACCACCACTAATATTATTCTCTTTCATAAATAAATGTATAGTATTTATTAACCTCTGTTTGTTCCCTATATATCTCATATCTAAATCCCATTATAGCATAGTTATTACTGTTAATATACATAATTTAATAAAATAAATAACAGATTAATCCATGATACTGTTTATGCTATTTGCACTTATAATGCAAATCTATAACCATTAAAAATTCCTTATTTACTACTTCAGCGGTAAAATAATATTATGAGATCGGCTTATGGACTACCAAATAAATTAACAGTTATGGTTCGCAAAGAACTTTTCGGCATCGCCGAAGCTGGCGGCGGGCACTTCTTCTATTCGGATATTCGAAAAAGACTCGAGTCTCTTATAGTTGATGGCTACTCAAAACAAGCAAAAGACCTAACGCTCGAAATCATGAAATCATATGCGCATCGCCCAGCCTTAACCTGGGAGTTAAAGAGATTGCTTACGAACGAAGAGATTGCAGATTTTGAGCTATGGCGCAAAACCATAAAATCGAATAAACCAAAATCAAGATGCTCAAAATGCGACTCAACGAAAATAGCCAACATTCTCTACGGCCTCGTAATATTTGACGAAAAGCTCGAAAAGCAATTCGATCGCGGCACCATAACTCTGGGTGGTTGCTGCGTAACAGACCATGATCCAAAATATAAATGCATGACTTGCGGTATGGAATTCTACAAAAGACCAACTGGTAAGAATCTAAACTGGACAGGAAAAATAATTCCTAAGTATATAGATGATAAAGAAAGTCTCATAGTAAAACGCCTTCATTAATTAAATAAGCTTATTTCATGTTATAATATAGGCACAACGCATACGTGAACTTTGTAAAAATTGTGCGAAAGTGGAGCTATAATCACGAATATAACCCACCCGATTATCGGCCCAGTAGCAGAAGATAATTGTGAAACGAGGCGCGAGTAACATAGTTACGACGCAATGCCCGAAGGCTGCAAGAGGCAAATATAATGACAGAGATTAAATAATATAACCACTGTTATTAGTGATGCTCTTGAGCTTATCTTGCAATAACTAGTGGAGGCTTACTCGCCCGTTATCTCTTGTCGCTTTAGACATCATTAATTCAAAAAAATACTCGCACAAATCGAGTTTATTAATAATGATTAAAAAGGATACCTATATGGCGTTTATTAAAGATGACCTAAAAATTGTTCAAGTAAAAACTAGTGAGCTTCAGCCTAGTTTATATAACCCGCGCAAATGGAGCGAAGCCGCAACAGAACAACTCAAAGAAAGTATTCAGAGATTCGGACTTATCGATCCAATCCTAGTTAATGGTGCAGAAAACCGTAAAAATATCGTGATCGGTGGTCATTTCCGGCTTAAGGTCGCTAAAGATCTGGAAATTACAGAAGTTCCAGTTGTATATGTAGACATCCCAGACGAAGCCAAGGAGCGTGAATTAAATCTTAGATTAAATAAGAACCTTGGTGAATGGGATTATGGCCTACTTAAAGAATTCGACCAAGATATTCTTGGTGATGTTGGATTCTCGAGTACCGAACTAGACGACATATTCCTAGATAAACGAGTAATCACAGAGGATACTTTCGATCTACAAAAGGAATTGAAAAAACTTGATATCGAAAATATTAACGTTCAAAAAGGCGACATCTATAAGCTGGGCGATTCACGACTGATGTGCGGAGATTCAACAATTGAATCCGATTTCGATCGATTAATGAACAGCGAAAAGGCAGATATGTGCATGACTGATCCACCTTACATTCTTGATTACGTTCATGCGCAGAGAGGCGGAAAACCAGTTACTGGGTTCGGAAATAAACGAAACCGTCGTTATCTAGAGACCGAAGTGATTCCAGACGATTTTACAGAACTATGGATGGCAAATATAGCTAAATACGCAAACGATAACTTCTCTATTATTTGCTATGAGAACTGGAAGAATATGCGGACTATATGGAACGAAATGGAAAAATACTGGAAGGTCAAAAATATGATTATTTGGCATTTACCTAATCGCCACCAAAACTTTGCAGCTAAATATAAGTTCTTTAGTAAATACGACATTGCCATGGTCGGTGCGAGTGGTATGGTTGAATACAACCATGACGAAGAACCAGATGGCTTGCAAGAACAATTCAATACCGCCCTCTACGCCATTTCTGGTAAACCGCAATGGGAAGGATATGAAAAGGATAAACTATTTCAGCCAACCGACTTTATCGAATATAATGCCGATGATGAACAAAATTCAGGTCAAGGAATAATCTTCGGAACAAAACCACTCCCCATTCTAATTCCTTATATTAAAGTCTTAACGAAGCGTGGCGATTTAGTAGTCGAGCCATTCTGCGGATCGGGATCGACGCTCATCGCCTCAACCCGACTCGGACGACGTTGTTACATTATGGAGAAATCTCCAGTCTATTCCGAAGTAGCGCTACGACGCTGGGAAAAAGAAACTGGCCTAAAACGAGAATTAATATCAAAGGTAAATGAGGATGCGAAAAACTAAAAAGACTATCAAAATCATCCTTGAGGAACTTGAGAAAACCGGCCTAGTTTCAAGCGCTTGTGCAAAAGCAAAAATACCCAGAAGTACATATTATCGGTGGCTGAACACTGACATTGAGTTTCGGTTTCAAGCTGAAGAAGCAATAGAGATCGGCAGGTCAAATATGGTCGATTTTGCTGAATCAACGATTATAAAAAACATTCAAAGCGGCAGTCAACGTGCAGCTGAATTCTACTTACGCAATAACGACGATCGCTATAGAAATTCATATGCAAGAGATTACTGGAAACAGGTTGATATGATTAAAGATAAGTATAGTAAAGACTATAATACACTCACAACGATACGTAATGCTCTATTTAATGCACTACCAATAAAGGTTCTTAAAGATTTTGCATTGGGTAGTAGCTTTATAAAACAAGAAAGTAATAATATTGATAATCGAAAACTAAATCAACAAGAGATAGAAAAAGAAGCCCAAAAAGTAATAGGTTCCGATATGTACAAAAATATCACTAAAAAACTCATGGAATTAGAAGGGATATCAATCAAAGATGTAGATCGACCACCAATGCCCGATGAAAAAGATGAGATAACTTATAGCGACTAGGCTTTAATCAAGAGTAGCGGTATAATAAAAACTGTCTAGGACCAAAGTAAACGTTAAAACGTATATATTTACGTATCGTGCCATAAAAGTGGCAGCTACGTAAAAAAGAGCAGGCGCGAAAGCGTTTACTTGGTTCCTAGACAGTCCAGCGTGGCTGTCACTTTTGTTATATAGCCTCCTGGATTAATAAAAAATAATGATCTAGGAGGTCAAAATGTCGCAAGAAGCAAAAAAGCCAAATTGGTTTAAGAAACATAAGGTATTAACTGTAATTATCGCCATCGTCATACTAGGCGGAATCGCAGGTGCTGGCGGGTCAAAAACCGATAATACAAGCAGCAATTCTTCGACATCAACCGGAACCTCAACGCAAAAAACAGAAGAAAAGACTGAATTCGCGGTTGGCGAAACAATCAATATCGATAGTCGCCAATTAACAGTGACTAATGTTGAACGCAACTACCAAACAGGAAACCAATTTTCACAACCTGAAAGTGGAAATGAATTCGTCCTCGTAACTGTAAATATTCAAAATAATAGTAAATCCGACTTAATGTACAGCACCTTCAACTTCCAATTACAAGATACTAACGGTGTCAAACATAACGAAGCCATAATGGCAATAACAGAAGGTCGCCTTAATACAGGTACTCTAGCCCCAGGCGGCAAAGTCACTGGTAAATTAGCCTATGAAGTTCCACAAGACGATAGTGGTCTTAAATTAGTATTCGGATCAGGTAGTATATTTAGCAAGACCGTAACTGTGAAATTCTAAAATAAATTTTAACCTACTTGCGAGGCGAGTCATCCAATCGACTCGCCTCTTTTTCATCATTCACAGACCCAAATTCGTATTGGCTCATATAAGATTCGACAAAACTCTTCAAAATACTAGCCGTATTATTTATTGATGGCACTTGGCTCCTAATCAATGAAGTCATGGAGCTTGTAATACTACGTATGTCCGGGATTAACTTTTTCATAAGATCATCTGTAGCGGATTTAAAGTTAATTACGAAACGGCTCCATTCATCCCTCTTAAGATATTTATTTATTATTGGAACGACTTCTTCATATTCACGTCGAGTGATAACCCTAAAGTGCATGCACTGATTTCTTCTTTTTCTTATAATCTCAAGTTCTTCTTTATTGAGACCGAAATTCAATTCATCCATCTGGTTTAGATTCGAAATACGAATTACATCATCTTCAGTTTTAATGCTCGACTTCCATACTTTGCGCATATAATTTTCTGATGCGGGTTGATATAAAAATAATTCAAAAAAATCAGTTAATCCGTAAGTAGAAATCACATGATCCGACGATTTCTTGTTGTGGTATTTTGATTTTGGAATATTCTCTTTTCGGTCACTATAAGCAGACAATATAAGAGTTCGCCATTTAGATTCTATAGCTTGGAATCCTTTATACAGGTTTCTATTTCGATCATCTGAAAACTCATCCGATATTATCTTATACCCTTTATTATTTCTCGATCCTTTATAGAACTCTTCACTATTATTGAAGTCTATCAAATCCACCATTTTAGGCTTAGATTCGCCCGATATATCGCCGAGTGTTACGTAGTCTAAAATGGCCTCCCCTGGAATCCCTACTGATGGAATAGATAATTCGTATATGTCGTCACTTATTTTTTTTACATTCCCATCTTTTATCTCTATGAGTATTTTTATTTCTTCAATTTGTTTATTTAAAGCGGACAAGACTATGTGTCTTTGAGATTTTAAGGCCTTTAAATCTATTATTATTTTTTCTTCTGACATTTAATCTAATTATCCAATGATATGAATATTTTTGCTAGACTTATAAATTCTTTGCGGTACTGTTGTTGTTAGCCATGCTGGACAAACATGATAGTCAATTAAGATACTGCTTGTACGCTCGAAAATCGAGCGAATCTGACGAGCGTCAGGCGATGTCGATTGATTCACAATTAACTGAAATGAGATCAATGGCTGAGAATAAAGGTCTTAATATAGTTTGTGAATTACAGGAAAGTCATTCAGCGAAAGAGTCCGGTCAAAGACCCGTATACAATCAACTACTTAAAGGAATACGCAACGACCAATATAATGCAGTTTTAACATGGGCTCCCGATCGTCTTTCTAGGAATGCCGGCGACTTAGGCTCTATCGTTGATTTAATGGACCAAGGTAAGCTATTACATATTCACACATACTCTCAAACATTTACAAATAATCCAAACGAGAAGTTTTTGCTAATGATCCTCTGCTCTCAAGCTAAACTTGAAAATGATAATAAAAGCATCAATGTGAAACGAGGAATTAGATCCAAATGTGAAATGGGTTGGCGGCCAGGTACTGCTCCACTTGGCTATATTAATAGAGCATTTGGCGGAGTCAATGATATTATTCCCGACCCCGAACGTTCGGAAATAATAACCGAAATGTTTTATAAAGCATCCCAAGGTTGGAGCGGCAGACGATTAAAACAGTGGCTGGATGAAAAAGACATTACTACTAGAAATGGAAAAACAGTTCCTTTAAGTAGTATTCTAGCAATGCTAATAAACCCGTTCTATTATGGTACTTTCCAGTATCCCGAAGGCCCGGGTAACGTATGGTACAAAGGCGCCCATAAACCATTAATATCCAAAGAACTATTTGATCAAGTTCAACAATCTAGAGGTGTATATAAAGGCCAATGGGGATCTAAATCATTCGCATTTAAGGGCTTATTAAAATGTGGGAAATGCGGCGGCGAATTTACAGCTCAAGAAAAAATTAAAACACTAAAAACTGGCGAATACAAAAGACATGTTTATTATAACTGCAATCATAAGGTTGATCCTAAATGCAACGAGCCATACGTCAACCAAGACAATCTTCGAATACTACTCCTTGAATTCATCGAAAAAAACCACAAAAAAATCAATATTAACGACAAGCTTAGAGCTAAAATCGAAAAGCATTATTCAATAACCCAAAATCTTTTAGGTTATTATAAAATTGAGCAAAAACTCGATAAACCATTAATTGAATATTCGAGATATATATTAACCAAAGGCGACGAGAATGAAATGACAAATTTCGCTAAAGGCATAATCACAAGAATATCCATTACCAATAGCAGAATAACAATGGTCTAGTCGGTGAAATGCTCTTTTAGCCTATTTAACGCTATATCTGAATATTTCTGCACAGAAGAGCTACTACTAGATCTAACTGACTGATGGAATTGAGGATTATTTTTCATTCCTAAAGCGGTGATTGCTTGGAGAGTATTATGTCTTGACTGACCAAGTCGCATTGATAAATCTTTTGTTAAATAAGGATAGTCGTCGTCAGTTGCATGTTTAATGATATTGGTCGTTATAGTTGAACCCTTAGATTTTGTAAGAGTTATATCAGCTCTTGTTCCAGTTGGTGCCTGTATAGGCACAACAACTATCATGTCTGCTTTTCTATTGTAATCTCCAAGTTTTAGAGCACCACGCATGGGACGTGAAGTGTTTTTGAATATTTTGTCAAAATCGGACTGCTTCATATATTCGCCTCCGTCAAAGCTAATTCCTCTTTCGAGTAAATATGCAGCTCTTTTAGCATCGGATCCCTTATTTTTTCTCACTCTAGCTATTAGTTTTTTAACGCTGTCGGAGTAAGTGGTTACGCCATCAAACGATACGGATAAGAACTGTTTGTTTAACTTCCCCGAATATTGCTTAAAGTTAGCGTCTAAAACCTCCTTAAAGTATCTAACGGCATAATATTCCAAATGGAATAATATTGGCTCGTCCATATCTGGCAATGTTTGATGAGAGGCCTCATTGCGTATAGATATGAGCTGCTGTAGCGGTTTCTCCTGTAGGTCTGTTATAAAACCTAATGTTTGAAGTTTATGGATAGCGCGCTCCGCACTAATAGTTCTCTCTTTTTTGGAGCCTTTTTCGTATATTGTATTGTCTCCGGAGTGCTTTATAAGCAAGGCTTTCGCTAGCAATTCCCAGGCATTTGACATCAAAATAATACCGCTTTCCTTGCTGTAAGGATTATTTATAGAATTAACATACTCTATCCCAGAATGTATTGCATCGATCGACTTATCTAAGTATTTGCCGTAACTCCTATAATTTGCAGTCATGCCCACATTATACATGATAATCAAGCACTAATCGGTCACGGAACCCGGTCGACTTTCCGACTGTCCAGCCGCCATATACAGGGTTGGTCGACTTTAGAACCAACCGACAGAGATAAAATAGAAAGAACCGCCATTTCTGGCGGTTCTAACCTTTTTGTCAGTTGTTAAGTCTGACATTGTTCTTCGTCTAGCTAAGGAGTTAATTAGGGGGACTGGTCATGGAACCTGGTCACCATTTTTTACTGCTCAGCTTGGCTCCGACGACTGGGCTCGAACTTGGCATAGAATATTACCATCAAATTTGCGACTCGTTGTATGATAGCTTAATTTATAGATTAATAAAAGTCTTTTTTAGCCTTTAACCAAACATCAACCATTCGGGTTTGAATATCAATAAAATACCCAAAATCAACATTAGCACTCCGCCAATTAGCTTTGACCATTTGCCATATTTTGTAGATATACCAGTAGCTTTTAATGTAAACATAGCAATCGCAAAGATAATTATGTCATCTATCATAAAGAAGAATATATAAAGCAAGATATAGCCGTAGTATTGCCAACTCGCCAGGTCGCTAAGTGACAAAACTTGCGTGAATACTGCCGGGAAGCCAGCCGAACAAACAAGTTCAACCAAATTAACTGCAAATGCCAGTAATATAATTCCTCCGAGCGCGAGCCATAAACTATTTTGTTGAGCAATCGCTTTCATTTTTGCAAAAACAAGTTGACGCTTCTCGCCTCCAGTAACCTTGCAGCCGCTGTCGTTCTTCTCTTTTATATAGCTTTTTAAATTAAAACCACCAGCAGTAACGGCGAGCAAACCAATCAATGTTCTTACCCATACAATAAATCCAAGAAATAGAATTAGTTGCAGCCAAGCCGCCATGAACAAGAAATAAACGAAGGCAGATGCCACAATAAAGGTAACGCCAAGTAGCCACATTCTACGCCTACTTTTTAAACCCAATAATAAGCTAATCAAAAATAACAATACCCACATAGCG